>NZ_JBMVQZ010000001.1:0-634329 GCF_049537155.1 Limisphaera sp. 4302-co | reverse complement strand
GGGAGCTGCTGATCCACGACTTGGACGGGAACCTTGTGCGGGACGGGAGGTGGATGTACTATTGGGATGCAGAGAACCGGCTGACGAGGGTCATGAGCTACGGTGCGACAGACCGGGGCAGTTGGCGACGGGTGGACTGGAAGTACGATGCTTTGGGTGGGCGGGTGCGGCAGACTTCGTACGTCTTGAGCAACGGGGTGTGGCAGGTGGTGGAGGATGTGAAGTTCGTGAGCGATCCTGAGCTGTTCGGCCGGCATGTGGCGGAGTTGAATGCCACGAACAACGCCCCGGTGCGTGCGTACATCTGGGGCCTGGACCTGTCCGAGACCCTCGGCGGCGCCGGTGGTGTGGGTGGTCTTCTCTGGGTTCGGGCCGCCACCGGCCCTGCCGCCGGCACGCATTTCGTCTGCTACGACGGCAACGGGAACGTGTGGAACTTGGTGTCGGCCACCACCGGCACTGAAACCGCCCGGTACGAATACGGTCCCTTTGGCGAGCCCCTCCGCCTGAGCGGCCCTGCGGTCAAGGCAAATCCCTTCGGTTTCAGTACCAAACGCACCGAAGATTTCACGGGGCTGGTGCTTTACGAATACCGGGCGTATAGTCCCAGCTTGGGCCGGTGGTTGAGCAGGGATCCGTTGGAAGAGGAGGCCTTCACTGTGATGGAAAACATGGTGCTCAAAGAGTGTCGCCGCTGGTGTAGTGGATACGTATTGACGTTGAACAATCCCGCACATGCTGTCGACCTTCTCGGCCTTCGATCCGTCTTTGTAGTCGTCCAGACAGAAATCAGAGGTCCGGATCCGGAACCCGGAAAAAAGACGTGGCACGCGGTTGAGCTGACGGACGCATGCACCATCGACTACCAGACGTGGTTTACTGGCATCACGGAAGAACCGTTTCCGACACAAGGAATTGGCCTGCTCAGAGCTTTTCCCAGCGGCTCACCGCCCATCTGCAGGCTTGGCTTCATAGGTCATGCTGCTTCCTTCTACATCCTGGCGGCAGAGATTGCTCTGGGCCTGCGTGTGCCGCAAACGTGGCTGCACATTGATTACGCGCTTGTCGTGGGGTTGAACTGGTGTACGCGGACAGGCTGGGTAATGGGAGTCCATGACGGCTATCCCTCATACACGGTACAGGTGAACGGTAGGACGGTGTACGACCACCACCAGTCGACGATACCTTCAGTCGGGGGATTGAACCTGGGCATTTTGAAGCTGCTTCCTCCGATGGATGTGAGGGCACTGAGGCGCTTCACATGGTGACGTCTATAGCCAGCGCAACCACGAAAAGGATTGCCTTGATGTGGCGCATCGGTGTGTGGATTTGCTTTCTCGCCATGTGTGGGTGGATCTACTTTGTGGTGATGGCCCTCCTTGGTGGGCTTGGATGGTGGCCCCAAAAAGTGGTCTGCTCGGGTGCCCGCGAGGTTGCGACGGTTCCCATCAAAGGTCACCTGGTGAGACTTGACGGCTCCGTTGTCGGTGATCCGAACGAAAGGGGAAACGAGGGTGCTTTGCTCTACCTGTTGATTCTATGCCCTGACGCGGATGACTGCTCATTTACGGAATTCGCGTGGGGATGGAGATACACAACATGGGCTGTGTACGTCAAAGCAGCCACAAATTGGATGAAGGTGGCTATCGACCTCGACCGGTGGCGGGACGCCGTGCGTATCCGGGGTCGACATTATTCGCGTGCAGCAGGTGAAGCTTTTCTGGTTGTTGTGCGCCGCAGTGGCGGGACTGAGGTTGTGCAGATGCGTGGGCCGGGTCCTCATGCCAGTGCGGCCATGGTTTTGGAGCATATCAGAACAATTGCGAACACGAACGCCATCGTAGCCAACCTGCGTGTGAGCAGCATGTGGTGAGAGAGTAGCGGGACAGTGTCGGCATGCAACATACAAGCTCGTATGACACCGGCTCCAGTGTGCAATGGGCGAAAAGGTTGGCCAAGCGAGTACCCAACCTAGGGCCTGTAGTGCAAAAGGTCTGCATAGATAAGCGCTCTTAGGTAAGCCGGAATACAACCTATCGCGAAACATATTCACCAAGCTGCCTGAGTGTCTATGACGACATTGGAATTACCGCGGTCATGCGTGATCCGATAGGTTTTGTACCGGCCATCCCGAGTCTGCCAAGAGATGTGGGACTGGTTCGAAGGAGAACTGACCAAGGCGGAAACGCTGCGGCTTGTTCCGGCTTTTGGCCACCGGCGCCGATAGGAAGGTCGTGCCGCGAGCGTAGGGTTCGAAGAGGCGGCTCAGCAGTGGGCCCAGCGATCATTGCAGGTGGACATCTGGGGGAGCAGCGGCGGCTGCGGGTTTGGGATGGTTTCCTTGATGCGGCGATGTGGGCAGTGCGGAGCAGCGTGGTTGAGAAGGGAGGCGGAAGCGGACACGTTCACCTGGGCGGACGGGGGCCGTCATCACCAACCTAGGGATGGTGCGGAGCCAGCCGGACCGGGTGCAGTCGGAGACGCGGTCGGCCTTCGTCGCGCAGACACCCGAACTGCTGATCCACGACCTGGACGGGAACCTTGTGCGGGACGGGAGGTGGATGTACAGTTGGGACGCAGAGAACCGGCTGACGAGGGTGATGAGCTACGGAGCGACAGACCGGGGCAGTTGGCGACGGGTGGACTGGAAGTACGACACTTTGGGTCGGCGGGTGCGGCAGACTTCGTACGTCTTGAGCAACGGGGTGTGGCAGGTGGTGGAGGACTTGAAGTTCGTCAGTGATCCCGTCCTCTTCGGCCGTCACATCGCCGAACTGAATGCGACGAACAACGCCCCGGTGCGCGCGTACACCTGGGGCTTGGACCTGTCCGAAACCCTTGACGGCGCGGGTGGTGTGGGTGGGCTGTTGTGGGTTCGGATGGCCACCGGCCCTGCCGCAGGCACCCACTTCGTCACCTACGACGGCAACGGGAACGTATGGAACCTGGTGTCGGCCACCACCGGCACTGAAACCGCCCGGTACGAATACGGTCCCTTTGGGGAACCACTCCGCCTGAGCGGTCCTGCGGTCAAGGCAAATCCCTTCGGTTTCAGTACCAAACGCACTGAAGGCTTTACCGGGCTGGTGCTCTACGAATACCGGCCCTACAGCCCCACCTCCGGCCGCTGGTTGAGTAGAGATCCGATCGAGGAGGTGGGAGGGCTTGGTCTGTTTGTCTTTATCGTCAACGCTCCCGTGAGGAGCGCGGATAGTCTCGGCTTGCAAATGGCCCCGCCCGGTTGGCCGTGGCCTACCGATCCTAGCCGACCATTCCCTCGACCGATGCCTGAGCTTCCAAAGCCGCCCCAATATCCTAGGGGTTTTGCGATTTGCCAGCGGGATATTGCGGTAGATGGTATCTGTGATTATCCCGGAATACTTGGCAACATGGCTGGTGGAGAACACTGCTACGTGCAGTATGTGGACAGCGAAGGGAACAAGTGGGGCTGGGGGTTTGGGGGAAAGGGGACCATTGAAGAAATGCATTTTCGGCCAAACAGTTGCGTGACGTGTGAAAAAGCCAACACGCCTTTAAAACACGGAAAGGGAAAGGATAAGGTTGGCACCACCGCCACCGATGCTGAGGTGCAGGATTGCATAAAGAATTACCCCCCACGCAAGCCCTACAAAGCGTGGGGCAAGGGACGCTACAACTGCAAAGACTGGGCATGGGAGGCTGCCACTAGCTGCGGGCTGACATGTAACTGATACTTACCATCATGCGCGTCATCAGAGGTCTGTTCATTGTCATCCTAATCGCATCTGTGGCGGGCTGGTCGGTGATTGCGACCATGCTACGGCTCAGGCGACACCGGTTTTGCGCAAAGTGGTGGGTAGCTGCTGGCCTCCTGACCGTGTTGGGGGCTATAGGTGGAATCTGGACTACCATGTATTTGGAATATGAGGTGTGCACGCGCGCCAGAGCCGTTGGATGGCCTGTGCCGGTGGTAGTTTTTGTGCGTGAGGGCAATCAGTGGACCGATTTTGTACCGCCAACGATTGTACAGTATGGCGCGGTTGCCGCCGATACAGTGTTCGGGATCGCCGTTGCCTTGCTGCCGATTACGATATGGTCGTGGATTCTCACGCGACGAGCGGGAAGGTAGGGACCAAAGTTGCATGGAGGGGGCGCCTGTAGAGGTCGTGGCAAGCGAAGGAGCCGTCGAGGAAGCATGCACGGGCCGATGTGCGTATGATGAGCGATGGACCAGGTTGCGGAAAAGGAATCAACCGCAGGTGCCAATGGCGTGGCAGTTGCCAGCAGTGCTGAAATGATCCGTGAGCCTTTGCGCTTCGACCGGCACGTGGCGGAGTTGAATGCCACGAACCACAACCTCCTGCGTGGGTACATCTGGGGCTTGGACTTGTCGGAAACTCTCGACGGCGCCGGTGGTGTGGCTGGGCTGTTGTGTGTTCGGATGGCCACCGGCCCTGCGGCGGGCACGCATTTTGTGTGCTACGACGGCAACGGGAACGTGTGGAACTTGGTGTCTGGCTCCACCGGCACCGAAACCGCCCGGTACGAATACGGTCCTTTTGGCGAGGCCCTCCGCCTGAGCGGTCCTGCGGCCAAGGCAAATCCCTTCCGCTTCAGCACCAAACGCACCGAAGACTTCAGCGGTCTGGTCGTGTACGAATACCGCGCATACAGTCCAACCTTGGGCCGTTGGTTGAGCAGGGATCCTGTCGGGGACCTGGGCGGGGAAAACCTCTACGTGTATGTTGCAAACGATGGAGTAAGCGCATCCGATTCGGTTGGGCTTTGCGCTGCTTGGTTCAGAGCCGCATCGGCGGTGGCTTTGCCCGGCCTCAAGAATCCACTGCCGGACATTGACAAGGACCTTTGCGCCTGGCTTGAGGGGAAGATTCGAAGCTTCTTGAGTAGCAGCGAGGACATTCGAGCTTGGAATAGATTCGTCAGTGGCACAGGCATTGACATTGAACTGACCGAGTCTGAGATGGGGTCGGCGCTGGTAGCAGCGCCAGCTTTTCAAGCTGAACTTAAGAAGCAAGCTGAAGACTGCAAGGCGAACCCGTTTTATTGGTTTAACCGAACAACACAACTCGCAGATACCATTGGGCCTCATTGGTCTGCATCGCTTGGACGGGTGACCATCACATTGACGACATCCTGCGCATGTCGAACCCTGACGTGGGAAGCATGCATCTTTGACAAATACGACTTCGATCCAACTTGGTTTTTGGGCGGCAGGGAAGTCACAGCAGAGATAAAAACGATTTTGGTCTGGGTTGCAGACAAGGTTAGTCAATGTGGATGGAAGGCATGTCATCACAAAGGGTGCAAAAGTGGATTTGTTGCGAACTAATGTCGCGACGGCCGTGTATGCGCTTGGCCTCGCAGGGCCGGGTCTCCTTGTGGCTGGGCTGACTCTTCTTGAACGTGCGGGGCTCCATCTCGGCATGGGTGCTGGCCTCATTGTGGTACTGAGCGTCGGAGCATGTGTCACTGGTGCTGTCCTCCAGCCGACCACGACCTGGAAAAAGTGGGTGCTTGTTCTCATGGCCCTTGTAGCCATCCCTCTTGAGATACTTGCATTGGGGGCTGTCTTCCTTCTGCGCGATGGATTAGCGGGAACTCAATGACAGAGTCGTAGTGTCACGCATACTATGTGGAAACGATGTAAGCGCACTCAGGACGCGCGGAGGGAAGGACAGGTACCCACGTCTGCCTTGCATCCTCGGACGCTTTGTCTTCCCTACGAAGCGCTGTTAGTCTTGATTGAGCCAGCCCTTGGTGCGATGTGCGTCGACTGGTCGCCAATCACGCACGTTGCCACACTCGGCGCCTGCCGGACTCTTAGACGCAAGCCTTTCGCGCAGGGGTCGGAGAGAATGGTGTGGAATCAGCTGTAATGCCGACGACATGATGCAGGGTCCGCCGGTTGTTGGGGCGAGGACGAACTCGGCCAGAGCCTGCGCTGGAGCACCAACACGGTCAACCGGCTGAACCGGTACACGAGTCGGACGGTGCCGGGGTACGTGGGGGTGTCGGGCGAGGTGGCCGAGGTGGCGACGGTCGATTGTGAGACTCGGGTGGGGGAGGCGGTGGTGGTGGTCCATTGAGGAATATCAGTGGTAGCAGTGAGAGATGCAGGGGAAATGACTCAAAGAACACCACCGAGGCACGGAGAACACAGAGGTGTCACAGAGGTGGGGACAGGCTGGGAGCCTGTGAAGGCGCGGGTACGGCTTTTTCTGCCCTGTGCTTGCCGGAGGGGGTGGCAGAGCCTTGCGGGCCACTGACGGTGGCTGTATAGTTAGGATGCTGACAAGCGGCTGACCAAGGTGATGAGGTACGGTGCGACGGACCGGGGGAGCTGGCGACGGGTGGAATGGAAGTACGACGCTTTGGGTCGGCGGGTGCGGCAGACATCGTACGTCTTGACCAACGGAGTCTGGCAGGTGGTGGAGGACCTGAAATTGGCGAGCGATCCTGAGTTGTTCGGCCGTCACATCGCCGAACTGAATGCGACGAACAACGCACTGGTGCGCGCCTACGTGTGGGGCCTGGATCTGTCGGAGACCCTCGACGGCGCCGGTGGTGTGGGTGGGCTGTTGTGGGTTCGGATGAACACCGGCCCAGCCACGGGCACGCATTTTGTGTGCTACGACGGCAACGGGAATGTGTGGAACCTGGTCTCGGCGTCCACCGGCACTGAAACCGCCCGGTACGAGTACGGTCCCTTCGGTGAGCCCCTCCGCCTAAGCGGCGTTGCCGCCCGAACCAATCCCTTCCGCTTCAGCACCAAACGCGCCGAAGACTTCGCCGGGCTGGTGCCTTACGAATACCGTGCGTACAGGCCCACCTCCGGCCGCTGGTTCAGCCGGGATCCCATCGGGGAACTCGGTGCTGAGGCGCTGTTACAACGTAAAGCCAGTTCTGCGCGGATGGCTCGTCGTGGCTTTGCCGAACTTCTGCCAGAAGGGCCGAATCTTTTCGGCTTCGTCCACAACAACCCGGTCTCGCTGGTGGACGCTGACGGCCGCGCTATTCCTCCTGCTGTTGTAGCGGCGCTGGCCGTTCTGGCAGCAACGGAAGCCTCTGTTTGGCCGCAATACAAGGCAGCGTTCAACAGGTATCCAGACTCAGGAGACAAGTTCAAACACTGCTGGGTGTCGTGCCGAATCTCGAAAACTTGCGGCGGGTCGATTGCCGAACTTGCCGGCCTTGGGAAGGAGGTGCGTGACCGTGCGGTCGCGGTTTATTGTGACTACTTCCCGAACAGTGAAATCTGCCAAGGGGCTCACGGAGATTTTTGGGACTCCATCCAGGACTTGCAGGCAAATCAGCAGTGCATCGGTTGGGAATCTATAGTTGCCGGGCCAGTTGGCGGATGGATCGGTGCGCTGTGCCGGCGAAGCTGTGAAGACTGCTGCAAAGCGAAAGTTGGCTACCACACGGGTGAGCCATGACTAAGAAAATCGTCACGGTCGCGGCACTGCTTGTCTGCTTGCTTGCAGTGTGGATGTATGCGGAGAAGAAAAGCGCAACGGCCGTTTGCCCACCTGCTGGCGGAACAAACCTCGTCGCGTTCTTAGAGATTGGGCCACAGCCGAATCAAATCCGCAGCTTCGTTCACAACGGGAAAGTGCATGTTGCAGTAATTGGCAAGCCCAGCGGATCGCCATTGAGTCCGCCTTCCGGTTCGCCAGCTTACATTTTCGACGAGACCGGTGCTTTCTTGGATTGGTGTCGCGACATCGGCGACAATCCGTATTTCGTTAAGAAGTGGGGCGGCTTCAGCAATGCGACTCCGATCAGTGTTGAGCAGGCGAAGCAACTGGTCAAAACGAAAGGGCGCTGACGGAGGGAACCCAACCGCCTGCCCGAGCGCTCGCAGCCCCGCGCCGTCATGCCGGCTGCGAATTTGAAAGCCAGCCGTCCTGCCATCACGGGCGTGCTCGCTCCCGCAACGTCAGTCTGCCCGTAGCGTCGTTCGTCGCGCTATCCGGGAGAGGCGCGACAAGTAAAGGCTGAAGGCCTCTTCCGCAGTGTGCTGGCCTCCACCGCCTACGCCTACGAGGCCACCGGGAGGCTGGCCGGCTTCTCCGACGGCGCCCATGGCGGCCGCTACGAATATCTTGAAAACTCGGGGATGGTGGACAAGATTGTGTTCGAGCAAAACGGGGTGACGCGGATGACGACTGGCAAGCGCTATGACGCGCTCAACCGGCTGACGAGGATTAGGAACGAACCGGTCGGCTCATCGGGTGTCGGCTATCGCTACGTGGACAAACCGGGGAACCAAAGAAGCACCGTGACCAACGTGGACGGCTCACGCTTGGTTTATGCCTATGACGGCCTCGGGCAGGTGATCTCGGTCAAGAAATACTGGAGCGACGGGATGGCAGTGGCTGGGCAACAGTTCGAGTGTGCCTTTGACGACATTGGGAATCGGCGGACCAACGGGTTTGGGGGCAAAGGGGTAGGGCTTTCTATCCGGGAGTGCCTTCAGACGGTGAACAGCTTCAACCAATACGCCGGCGGGACGGTGCCTGGATATGTGGGGGTGTCCGGGGAGGCTGCCGAGGCGGCGACGGTGACGTTGTGGTGGGGGAGCAACGAATGGGCGCGGGCGATCGAGCAGGGGCGGTACTGGTACGGGGAAGCCCAGGTGAACAACGCGACGGGCTCGGTCTGGGTGGTGATCACGAACCTGGGCGTGGTGCGGGGCGAGCCGGACCGGGTGCAGTCGGAGACCCGTTCGGCCTTTGTGCCGCAGACACCGGAGCTGCTGATCCACGATCTGGACGGGAACCTTGTCCGGGACGGGAGGTGGATGTACTATTGGGACGGAGAGAACCGGCTGACGAGGGTCATGAGCTACGGAGCGACAGACCGGGGCAGTTGGCGACGGGTGGACTGGAAGTACGACGCTTTGGGTCGGCGCGTGCGGCAGACGTCGTACGTCTTGAGCAACGGGGTGTGGCAGGTGGTGGAGGATGTGAAGTTCGTGAGCGATCCTGAGCTGTTCGGCCGGCATGTGGCGGAGTTGAGCGCCACCAACAACAGCTTGGTGCGTGCGTACATCTGGGGCTTGGACCTGTCCGAAACCCTCGGCGGCGCCGGTGGTGTGGGTGGTTTGCTGTGGGTTCGGCTGGCCACCGGCCCTGCTGCGGGCAACCACTTCGTCCGCTACGACGGCAATGGCAACGTGTGGAACCTGGTCTCGGCGTCCACCGGCTCTGAAACCGCCCGGTACGAATACGGTCCCTTTGGGGAACCACTCCGCCTGAGCGGCCCTGCGGCGCGGTACAATCCCTTGCGCTTCGGCACCAAACGCACCGAAGACTTCAGCGGTCTGGTCCTGTACGAATACCGCGCATACAGTCCAACCTTGGGCCGTTGGTTGAGCCGGGATCCGATTGGGCAAGAGATGGACTGCTTGCATGCAGATCCTTGCGACGTAGTTGATGCGTTAGGAATGTATGTGCTCGGGTGCGCGGACTGGAACATGCATAAGGCCCGTCTCAAGCAATTGCTGCATGATCCAGATACGCGAATTCTGACAGGAGACAGCATTGGATGTGTCCTGCATTTGGAATCGTACTGGACAGGTGAAGTAGATAACTCAAGATCCATGGGGGATACGTTAGGACTCCTTGATGGCGTCGGAACAGCGTATCCATTTGTTGGAAATCAGCCTGCCAATGGAGTGGACCTGCTCGGACTGCGCGGAGTTCCACCGGGCCAAGGAATTAATATCCCACCTACCATCCCTCAGACGGACGAGTTTAAGAGGGCTGTTGAAAGGTATTATCGGGCGTGCAGATGTGGAGACAGTCCATCTACGTTCGACTGTCACACAATATGCGATGTGCTTTACGGCAACGTAAGCGTTCATCTCGTGACGAGCTGCATACTTAGTTGTGGGGACTGCGAGCTGGGAAAGTTTACCTGGAGGCATCCACCAGGTAAACGGAGCAGCAAATCCTCGGAAAAGAAGAAGGACAATCGGAACCACATCCCATGAATGTACGCGCATTTATTCTGTGTGCCTGTATGGTTGGGCTGTCGACCGGACACAGTGACGAAGCCGGTGGCCTAGAGGTGAGGGAGTCATACTACCCGGAAAGGAACCTGAAGATCAGAAGCACATATCGGGGAAAGCAGCGGATACTTTATGAGCTGGAGTACGAACGCGGAAAAAGCAGGGCGTACATGTTGAACGGACGGATCGTGGCTACGGAGATTGATGAAGACAAGGATGACTTTTATGAGGGATTTGCGATTTGGTCTGACGATGGCGAAAAGTTCGAAATGTTCTTGCGGAGCACTAATGGAACGGTGCGTCCCGTTTCCACGGAGAAGATAGAGGAAATCAAGGCGAAGAAGGAAGCGGCAGACAAAGTGCTGGTAGAAGCGCTGAGACAACTGGCTGCGAAGGAAGGCGATAGGGAGACAAATAGCGTGGAGCAACCGCAAAAAGAGGCTCGCCGGGTGGATCAAGGCTCGCGGCGTGGAGGCAAGCGTGACGGTAGGTAGGGTACAAACCACTGAGTACGGCCACTATGCTTCAACGCAGGCTGGCGTTGACCCTGTCGGCTAGGCACAGGTCTTTGTGGGAACCAGTAGAGCGATGTTGGGTGGGTGTTATACCATTCACCGGGCAGTGGTGCGGGTGCATGCGTTGAGGACCGCGAAAAAGCGCCTTCGACAGCGAAGGAGAACGTTGTAGCAGAGGGTCGCCGGATGTAAATCTGTGACGCAGAGAACCGGCTGACGAGGGTGATCACCGTGGCGGGCCCATCGTCCAGCTTTCGTCGGGTGGACTGGAAGTACGACGCCCGGGGTCGGCGGACAAGGCAGACGTCGTACGTGTACACGAGCGGAGTCTGGCAGGTGGTGGAGGACCTCAAGCTCGTCAGTGATCCTTTGCCTTTCGGCCGTCACATCGCCGAACTGAACGCGACGAACAACGCACCGGTGCGTGCGTACGTGTGGGGCTTGGATCTGTCGGAGACCCTCGAGGGCGCCGGTGGTGTGGGTGGGCTGTTGTGGGTTCGGATGAACACCGGCCCAGCCACGGGCACGCATTTTGTGTGCTACGACGGCAACGGGAACGTGTGGAACCTGGTTTCGGCGTCCACGGGCTCTGAAACCGCCCGGTACGAATACGGTCCCTTTGGGGAACCACTCCGCCTGAGCTGCCCTGCGGCGCGGTACAATCCCTTGCGCTTCGGCACCAAACGCACCGAAGACTTCAGCGGTCTGGTCCTGTACGAATACCGCGCATACAGTCCAACCTTGGGCCGCTGGCTGAGCAGGGATCCGTTGGACGAGGCGGGTGGAAGCAATCTCTCTGCCTTTGTGTTCAACGCCGCCACTTCGCGGGTCGATGTCAAGGGGCTTTGGATACCCGGGCCAGATGGTCGTTGGCACCCTCCATCACGGCCACGAGCGAACGAAAATCGCCTGACCTCCATCGAGCTGTGCAACCGGAAAATCGAGAATGCGTGCAACGATTTTATTATCGGCTGTGCGAACCTCAGAGGCCACGACTTGTATCGGTGGCCTGATGGGCGCGGCGGCTGGGAATCTGTAGGTTTTCTTGATGCAAACGCGAAAGATGGAGCGTTACCAGAGCCGGACAAGCCGGAACGGGCGAGGTATTGCTGTAAATGCTACGGGACAAGCGAACGCCTCCAGCACGGTCCGGGGAAGGGTAAAAAAGGCCTGGATGCAACGGAGGAGGAAATAACACAGTGCCTCAAGAACAGGCCCATCAAAGGGGATTATGACGGGCTTTTTAACAACTGCAACCGAAGGGCGGTGGGAGCCGGCAAAGAGTGCGGACCCGATTGCGGGTACGAGTGGCGGCGTGTAAAGGCAGACAGACTTATCCCGGGAGGGTACGAATGAAAGCGGGGATGCGCACGGCATGCAGGGTTCTCGCGTACGGCGCTGTGGTCGCCGCGCTTTTTGTGGCCGCGCTGCGCTACGTGGAGTACAGGCTTCGCAAGGCATTCATTGTCGGCAGCTATCGGATATACCTGCCTCAACACGACAGGAATGCACCGAATGTGGCTGATGTATTGAATGGCATGTGGATGGCACTGGACCATTACGGCATGAAGACCGGGGAATGGCGCATGGTAAATGAAGAGGTGATCCTCCCTCGCATAGACAAGCTACTGATGCAGGTGCGAGATGAAGGCGCATCGTCCTATAACACGAATACTGTTCCGCCTCAGATGCCCACACTGAATGTATGGCTTACAAACACAGCGACCGGATACAGGCTCATAGTAGAGATAAGTTACCACAGCGCGGAGGACGAGGTTGCCTTCACGCTGGTGCGTCCCAAGTGATGGGGCGGGGGCGGGCATTAGCTGCGTGTCAGTGCGATCGGATTGTTGACAAGGTGGCTCCGGCGCGTGCAGGCGATGTCAACAGATGAAGGCGTGAACGTACTGCTGGAGCCTATCTGTAAACCTGTGTTGGAGGGTGTTTCAGGGTGCGGTGGGAACGGGTTGGCTCCCGATGAGAAGGCGCGCACGAGACTCTGGAGACCGTTGCAGCGGAGAGAGAACAGCTCTTGGCGCCAGCAATTACTGCGGGAGCGAAAGGGGCCGCCGTGAGACGGTTGCAGGCAAGGGGAGGGCTCGATCGATGGAAGTGTGGAAAGGCGGCATTTCAGGCTCTGCCCGACCCCTGCCTGAAGGGCAGGAATGCGCAATTGATGCGCGGGTACGCCTCAAACGCCCGGCTCGACTTGTCTGACCGGATGCACTGCCGCCGGAGATGGGACAGGCAGGGCGCCGCGCGCTGCAGCACGGAGCGTCGATGATATGGCCGGAGTGTGCGACCGGCCTGCTGGCGATTGTGCCACGGGCGACTGCGTGGATGCGGGGAGATCGGCCTCACGTGCAGATCGGTGGTGAGCGGATGCGGCAATTGAGTGGCAGGGGCCTGGCCTTGGAGCATTGGCTGGGCATCTTGGTGTGGCGGTGAGGGATCGAACGGTCCCCTTATGGGGGCGGTGGCGGCGTGTGGTGGTGACGAGCACCGGTTAGGGTGGGCGGGCTTCGTGGGGTGGGGCTGGGAGGATGAGGAGAGAAGGGCGGGACGGTTGGCGGACGCGCTGGGTTGGGAGGAGGGAAACGGCTGATCATTCTTGTGCGTAATGTCGGGGTGGCGATGGGCCTGAGGACCTTCGGTTTGGCTTGCGGGGGGTGGGGGTTTGGCGACCATGCGTGGCATGGAAGCGAGTTGGTGGAACCGATGGAGTTCGGGGATGAGAGTGGGAGTGGCGGCTTGGGGCGGGTGCGGATCGGGGGTGTTGCCCATGGGAGGCGGGCGGTCCATTCAGCCGGGGATGCGCGTGTGTGGGCTGCGGAGCAGTTGGTGGGTCATTTGGGGCATTGTGGTCGCCTGGGTGTGTGGAACAGGCGCGGAGCCGGCGGTGAGTCAGTACAACGTGATGTGGGAGAGTCCGAGCACGAACCATCACGGGTCCATGCCGTTGGGAAACGGGGAGGTGGCGCTGAATGCGTGGATGACGGCGGACGGGCAGTTGCAGTGTTACGTGGCGCGGTCGGATGCATGGGATGAGTACGGCCGGCTGGTGAAGGTGGGCAAGATCCGGTGGGTGATCGAGCCGAATCCGGTGCGGGAGGGGGAGCCTTTTCGGCAGGAACTGCGGTTGGAAGCGGGCTCGATGGAGGTTCGGTCGGGCCGTGGATCGGGTTCTGTGCGGCTGGAGTTGTGGGTGGACGCGTATTTGCCGGTGGTGCATTTGACGGTGGAATCGGAGCGACCGGTCACGGTGACGGCCGTGGGGGAGTTGTGGCGGACGAACCGGCAGGTGAGGCGTGAGCTGGAGTTGAGTGACGTGCTTTGGGGGCATCCGGATGGGGAGGGCGGCGAGGGGGCGATGGTGTTGGAGCCGGACCGGTGGCTGACGGGGTTGGAGGGGAGGGTGGGGTGGTATCATTTCAACGAAAAGTCGGTGGGTCCGGCGATGATGGCGCGGATCCAGGGTTTGTCGGGTTTTCGGCAGGAGGATCCGCTGTTGCATCGGGTGTTCGGGGTGTTGATGGAGGCGGATGGCGGGGAGCGGTTGGATGACCGGCGGCTGCGGTCGGGTCCGGCGCGGCGGCATTATTTTCGTGTGGCGGTGACGTCCTTGCATCCGGGGACGCCTGAGGAGTGGCGGGCCCGGTCGGAATCGCTTCTGGCGCGGGTGCGGTCGGAAGGGGTGGAGCGACGGCGCTGGTTGCAGGAGTCATGGTGGCTGGCGTTTTGGGATCGGAGCTGGATTCGGGCGGTGCGGGGTGCGGGTGCGGTGCCCGTGACGCCGCCGCTGGTGCCGCCGAATCGGCATCCGGTGCGGGTGGGGATGGACCGTGACGGGGGCAACCGATGGGCGGGTGAGATTGGGCGTCTGACGATCTGGAACCGGCCGTTGGACGAGGAGACGGTGGGCCGTTTATTCCGGACACCGTCAGGCAAGTGGGTGGAGGGTGTGCCGGCGCCGTTGGTGTCGCTGCGGGATGTGAAGGTGCAGGTGTTGACCGGTTCGGAGGACTGGGGCTTCTCCAAGGGGCTGACGGTGGAGGCGTGGATTCGGCCGGAGAAGTTTGGAGTGGGGGGTGCGCGGATCGTGGACGAGGTGACGCCCGGTGTGGATGACGGGTTTTTGCTGGACACGTGGCCGGGGAACAGTCTGCGGTTCATTTGTGGGACGCACACGTTGCGGGTGCCGCGGGGGGCGCCTGCGGGGGAGTGGACGCACGTGGCGGCGGTGGCGGATCCGGAGTCGGGGCGGTGCCGTCTGTATGTGAACGGGCGTGTGGAGGCGGAGACCCAGGGGATACCGACGGCGGATTACGATGAGGCGGCGCGGGTGAGCCAGATGTACCATTTGCAACGGTTCGTGACGGCGGCGGCGGGCCGGGGTCGGTATCCGATCAAGTTCAACGGTTCGTTGTTCACGGTGCCGCCCGGGCCGACGGAGGCGGATCCGGATTATCGGCGGTGGGGGCCGGGCTACTGGTGGCAGAACACACGGCTGCCGTATTACGCGATGTGTGCGGCGGGGGATTATGATCTGATGGAGCCGCTGTTCCGGATGTACGTGGACGAATTGTTGCCGCTGTGTCGGCATCGGACCCGGGTTTACATGGGGCATGAGGGTGCGTTTTATCCGGAGTGCATGATGTTTTGGGGGGCGATCTTCAGCGAAACCTATGGTTGGACGCCGTTCGATCAGCGCGAGGACAAACTGCAGCAGAGTCGCTGGCACAAGTACGAATGGGTGAGCGGGTTGGAGCTGGCGTGGCTGGCGCTGGAGTATTATGAGCACACGGGCGACCGCGGATTTCTGGAGCGGCGGGTTCTGCCGGTGACGCGCGAGGTCCTGCGGTTTTTCGAGGTGCATTATCCGACGAATGCCGGGGGGCAACTGGTGTTTTACCCTTCGCAGGCGCTGGAGACGTGGTGGGTTTGTACGAACGCGACGCCGGAGGTGGCCGGTTGCCGTGCGGTGGCGCAGCGGTTGTTGTCATTGCCTGCGGAGGTCGTGCCGGCCCGGGATCGCGAGCTTGCGGCGCGGTTGTTGGGGAAACTGCCGCCGGTGCCGGTGCACACGGTGGAGGGGAAAACGGCGCTGGCGCCTGCGGCGGTCTTTGGGGAGAAGCGGAACAGTGAGAATCCGGAGTTGTATCCGGTGTTTCCGTTTCGGCTGTTTGCTTTCAACCGGCCGCATGCGGAGTGGGCGCTGGCGGCGTTGGAGCACCGGCTGGATCGCGGGCACTTCGGCTGGCGACAGGACGATCTGTTCATGGCGTATTTGGGCCTGACCCGGGATGTGCAGCGTGCTGTGGTGGAGCGGTCCTGGCGGCGGGATCCGAATGAACGGTTTCCGGCCTTTTGGGGGCCCAACTTTGACTGGACGCCGGACCAGTGTCACGGCGGGGTGTTCATGCGGACGTTGCAGGCGATGGTGATGCAGACCGACGGGCGGGCCATCTACCTGTTTCCGGCGTGGCCGCGCGACTGGGACGTGAGTTTCAGGCTGCATGCGCCCTTTCGAACGACGGTGGAGGGTGAACTGCGGGAGGGACGGTTGGTGCGTTTGAAGGTCGAGCCACCTGAACGGGCGCGTGACGTGGTGGTGTTGCCGCTGCGTTGAGGAGGTGATGATCGGGGCGGTCGGTATGCGGCCGTGCTGCAGCGGGCCACGAAGGTGGCGTGATTTCTCCAGCCCCGCGGGCTTTTCGGATGGTTGGTGATGGCGGGGATCGAGGGGCGATCCGGGGGTGGAGCGCTCCTGCTGCGCGGGTGGCGGGGTGGTCAGTCGGAGTCGAAGAAGGCGAGTTTCAGGCCGAGGATGTATTTGGAGCAGCGTGCGATGCGAAAGGGAAAGGCGTTGGTGATGCGGTCGGCGTCGGGTGCGGCGGCGGGAGGGAACTTGAGCTCGAGGATGACGGGGATGGGAGAGGGGATCAGGCCGGCATGGTTGGATCTGCGCGTCACGGTGTCGAATTTCAGGTCGGTATCCATGGTGAGTCGGAAGCGGCGATCGCTGCTGATGAAGTAGCGGCGGAGGTATCTGGTCAGCAGCACCGGCTGCCGCAACCGGACGGCCGGCCGGATGGGCTCCGGCAGATGGGCTTGCCCGATGTAGGTGCGGATGGAAGTAGCCCACCCGGGTCCGTTGATGGTGAGTGGCGGGACGGGGTGAGACTCTTTCCATGCGACGTGGCCGGCTTTTTGTTTGCGTTCGAGCGAGGGTGTGGGTATGGCCGCGAGCAGCGGGCCGTACCATCGGATGCGGGTCTTGCTGCGGCGGGGGAGGCCGGCGACGTGGTCGTGGAAATCGCCGAGGGCGGGGGTGTCGAGATAGACGCTGTTGACGTAGCGGGGCGGGTAGGCCTCGCGGAAGCCGGCTGGGTGCTGTTGGATGAGGACGAGGACCTGATCGGGAGGGATCCCGAGCGGCAGGAGCTTTCTTTCGTAGCGAACGGATTCCTGTGGCGGGGACATGGTTGGTTGGGTTGGCGGGTTCAGATGGCCAGGGCCCGGTCGTCCACGCAAGTGACGCGAGCGTCGGGTGCGAGGGTGCGGAGCTTTTGAGTGAATTGCTCGAGGGTTTGGGGCGTGGGGAAATCCACGTGGAATGCGGCTTCGAGACGGTCGGCGGCGAGGTCGTAGCGTTTGAGGGCGGCGACGGCGCCGGTTTCCGCGAAGAGTTGAAGGAGCTGTTGGAGGTTGAGTCCCGTGGATGCCGGGGCGTCCACGGTGAGGTAGAGGTTGCCCTGCGGAGGTGGCCGGCGGGTGAGGCCCCTGATGACAATGAGGCCGAGGATGATGATGAGGGCGACGAGGGTGACGAGGGCCTGACCGGCGCCGAGACCCAAGCCGATTCCGATGGCCAGGAAAAGATAAGCGAGCTCCTCGGGTTCCTTGATCGGTGTGCGGAAGCGCACGATGGAAAGTGCGCCGACGAGGCCGAGGGAAAGGGCGAGCGAGGATTTGACGATGCTGATGACGAGCGTGGTGGTGACGACGAGCAGGAGGAAGTTGCGAGCGAAGAGTCGGCGGTTGGACAGTGACTGGCCGAAGCGAATGTAGACCTGGCCGAGGATGACGCCGAGCATGGCGGCGAGGGCCAGACTGAGGACGACGTCCGGCAGGGCGGCCCGCATTTCGGGGTTCCAGAAGAGGTTACGGAGCGATTCTTCGATGTGCATGGTGTTCATGACAGGTCAATTTTGGGTTGAGTTGTGAGATGCACGGGTTTTGGAGAGTGCGATTCCTGGCGTGGAAGTTCTCGGGAAAGGGGCTGAGTGCAGTTCATGGAGGAGGTTCCGGCCGAGCATGGCGCGGTCGGGCGCGCGATCCGGTTGGCGAGGATCGGGGTCATGGGCGGGGTGGCGTGTCGGACTGTGGCGGGTCTGGGCGTGACGGGCTGTTTTGGGGCGGAGGTGGAGAATCGGGCGTGGGCGAGGCGCCCGGAGGGGACGCGGGCGGGTTGCGTCGTGAAGCCGGGGGCGGGCCGCCGAAGGGAGCAAAGCGGGGAGGTTCGGGTTGTAGGTCTGTTTGGATGCCGGCATAGAGTTCGAGGAAACGGAGGCGATCGTCGCGGTTGGTGTCCCAATGATGGAAGAGGTTTGCCATGCCGGAGACGAATTCCTGTGCAGTGAGTTGCTGGTTGGCATCCTGGTCGCAGCGGCTGAACAGGGGCTCCGCGAAGCTGCCGAGGCCGGAACCGCGGCGGCGGCCGGGTGGACCGAAGGAGAACCCCTCGCCGGGCTGGAGTCCCGGGGAGAGTCCGGCCAATTGTTTGCGGATGGATTCGGTTCGGTCGCGTACAAAAGGTTTGATGGGCTTGAGAGGTTCGCGGTTGAAGGGGCCGAAGGAGGGCCGCGGGATGAGTTCACCGGCGACGATGCGGTCGAAGGTGGCCAGTTTTTGCTCCGATTCCTCGCGGACGGCGGGTCGGATGGCAGCGGCGATTTCGTCCACCTGTGCCGCGATGCGGTCGGGGTTGCAGAGGGTTTGGGAGAGGCGGTCGAGTTCCCGGAGGTAGAGCTGTTTGAATTTCTGGACGCGGAACATGCGTTCGAGGAAGGGGTTTCGGCCCTGCCAGGGCTGATGGATGCTGAGTTCGTCGCGTTGTTGTTGGGAAGCGCGATCGAACTGGCCCCAGGAGCGGTCCTGGTCCCATGGGATGAACTGGAACAGTTGGGATTTGGGGTGGAGGTGGAGATAGAAGTTCTGGCCCGGGCCGAGGAGGCCGTCTATGTCGGAGAGATAGACCATGACGGCGAGGAAGCGGGCGAATTGGGGCAGGTCGATGTAGTGATGGATGCGGGCGGCGAGGGTGGGGTCGTCTGCGTGGGTGACGAGGTGACAGAGTTGGATGAGGCGCCTTTTTTGTTCGGGGAAGAGGGGGGGTTTGGGATCGTAGATCTGGCGGTAGGCGTCCCAGTCGGCGCCGAGGTCGGCGAAGAGTGAAGAGGTGACGGGTTTGAAGAGGGCGCCTCGTTTGGTGGCGAAGTGGCGGAGGAGGAAATGTTGGTCCACGGCTTCGGTGAGGGTGTAGAGGCCGAGGAAGGTGTGGTTGAAGCGGCCGGGGACGGTGAGGTGGACCCGGGCGTAGGTGGTGCGCGGGGCGGGCACGCCGGCGTCGCGGTAGAGGCGGTAAGCCAGCACTTCGTTCATGTAGCTGGCGTCGGTGATCTGGTTTTGGAGGTTGAGTGTTTCGACATCGCGCAGTCGCCGGGAGGGGACGAAGTGGTCGAGCTGGATCTTGAAGGACTTCTTGGGTGAATCGCGGGCCTCGAGGAAGGTGCCGTTACCCTTGTAGCGGAGGCCGACGTTGGGGAAGCGGTGGCCGTTGATTTCGAGGTCGGCGTGGACGTATGCGAATTCGAGGCCGAAGGTGGTGCCGATGCCGTTGGGTTTGCCTTCGGGTCCGATGAGCAGGGCGGTGATGCCTTCGGCGACGGGGTTCGGGATGGCGTCCAGTGCTTCGCGGATGCGGTCCGCGTCGAGCGTGGTGGCGGCGTGGGTGCGCCAGAGGTCGAAGGTGGCGCGTGCGTAGGTTGTCCATTCGGATAGGGTTAGGGATCCATCGCGGTTGGCATCGGCTTCGCGCATCCAGATGGAGGCGAGGGCGCGTTCGTTCACGCCATTGCCGGGTCGGCCGGGAGGGCGCGGGCCGGGTCCGAATGGATTGTCGCGTCCGGGTGGCTGCATGGCCTCCCATTGGTCGGGTGCGACGTGCAGGTGCAGGTTCCAGATCCGGGTGGTTTGATAGAGGTGATCGGCGTCGAGCGGCGCGGTGTCGGGCCCGGCCTGGGTGAGCCGGCTGAGTGCTGCTGTGGCGAGCCAGATGGCGAAGAGGAAGATCGCGCCCGTGAGGGCTGGCAGGAGAAAGCCGTCCGGGCGAGGGTGTGGTGATGTGGTTTCAAACGGTCGGGGCATGGGGGAGGGCGGCGTGGGTTGGGGTGCGGAAAGGCGCGAGGGGGGTGCCGGTCCGGAGGATGGCGGTGACCTTACCGAGGATCTGGTTGCGGTGGACGACGAGGTGAACCGGGAGCATGTCCGACACGGTGCGGTTGTCGCCGAGGAGCGCGTAGTGGTCGGGGCGGAGGTTGCCTTTGCCGAGTTGGAGCGGGCCGGGCTGGAGCGGGTGAGGTTCGGGTACGTGTCTGCCGTTGACGAAGAGTTGTCCGTCTCGAATCTCGACGGTTTCGCCGGGCAGGCCGACGATACGTTTGATGAGGCGTTCGGATCCGATTTGTGCGACGACGATGTCGCCCCGGCGTGGGGGTGTGTGGGTGTAGGCATGATGGTCGAGCAGGACAAGGTCGCCGGGTGCGAGGGTGGGTTCCATGCTGTGTCCTGCGACGAGGCAGGGGGTCCAGTGGAGGCGCAGGAGTGCCAGGATGAGGCAGGTGACGGCCGCCGGAAGGATCCAGAGGCTTCTGCGGCTGCTGCGGATGGTGAGGTTGTTTGGTTCAGGGATGGGGCTCATGGTCCGCGGTGTGGTTTGGGGTGGTATGTGCGCAGAGGGGCGGGGCCGCGTCCTCGGAGGTGAGCGCGGCGGACAGGAGTGGTGACAGGTTGGGCGGGAGTGTGAGAGCGGCGATCCATTCGGATTCTCTGCCGGTTTTACGGGCCAGGGTTTGGGCGTCGCGGAAAAAGTCGGTGACGATGGGATCGGTGGGGTAGCGTCGCAGAGCGTCGAGGTAGAGATCCAGCCAGCGGTCGTAATGGCCCTCGTGTTTGAGGGCGAAGAGGAGAGGTCTGAGGATTTCGGACTCGAGACCGGTTCCGCGGAACTCGTCGAGGGCGTCTTCGAGGAGGTGGATGACAGGTTGGAGGGAGTGCTGGCGGGGGCCGGTCTCGGGCGTGGTGCGGGATGGTTCCTGCCGGAGGGTTTGGGCGATTCTTTGCTGGGCTTCGCGCACGTACTCTTCGGCGTACATGCGGAGGGCTGCGCGGGCGAGTTGGACCTCGGAGAAGGAGCGCCATTGGAGGCGGGGATCGAGCATGAGGTGGCTGAGCGGGTCCGGGCGGTGTGCGCGGACGTCTCGCAGGCTGCCGAGGGCAAAGCCGAGGCAGGCTGCCAGCAGTGCTGCGGCCGGGCATCGGAGGTCGCGGCGGCTGGTGGCGGGCCCGCGATTTTTCCGGCCCGGAACGGAAAGCCTGTTTCTGGACATGGTTGGGTCCATTTTTTCTCTGCCCTGTCATGCGCAGGTTGCGGAAGAAAACCGCCACTTGTTACAGGGAGGGGCAGGTTTCTTGACGGCTTGTTCGGGTGGGAGCATGTTGCGGTCCGTGGGCCGGGTGACGGAGCTTCTGGAGGCGGTGCAGCGTGGGGATCCTCGTGCCGGGGAGGAGTTGCTGGCGGCGGTGTACGAGGAGCTGCGGCGGATGGCGGCGGGCATGATGATGCGGGAGGCCCCGGGGCACACGTTGCAACCGACCGCGCTGGTGCACGAGGCCTGGCTGCGCCTGACCTCGCGGGGTCAGGAAGGCTGGGCGGGCCGGGCGCATTTTTTTGCGGCTGCGGCGGAGGCGATGCGGCGGATCCTGGTGGAGTCGGCGCGGCGGCGGAGGGCACAAAAGCGCGGTGGCGGGGCGGAGCGTGTGGAGCTGCGGGAGGATCTGGTCGTGGAGGCGGGTCCATCGGATGAGGTGCTGGCGGTTCACGAGGCGTTGGAGGAGCTGGCACGGGAGGATGCGTCGGCGGCGGAGCTGGTCAAGTTGCGTTATTTTGGCGGGCTGACGATGGAAGAGGCGGCTGCGGTGTTGGGTTTGCCGTTGCGGACCGCGGAGCGGCGGTGGGCTTATGCGCGGGCGTGGCTGCGCCGTCGGATTCGGCCCGGTGCGTGAGGGAGGTGGGCGTGCGGGCGGGGGAGGGTTAGCGGGGTGTGGTTTCGATGCGGGCGATTTCCTCGAAAGATGGTGCGCGCCAGAGGTGGAGTTCGCCCCGGCTGCTGCAGGAGGCCAGGACGTTGCCGTCCGGCGAGAAGGCCGTGGCGTGGAACATGGACCCGCGTCCGGGGAGGGTGAGCAGTTCCTGGAGGCTTTCGGTGTCCCAGAGTTTGACCGCCTCGGTTCCGTTGCTACCGATGGCGATGCGGCGTCCGTCTGGTGAGAACGTCACGGAATGGGCGCCTTGGAGGAAGCCGTGGAAGGACGATCCGGGGGCGTGTTGGTGTCGGTCCCAGAGCAGGCCCGTGCCTTGGAGGGTGACGGCGGCGAGCCAGCGCGCGTCCGGGGAGAGGGCTGCGGCGGTGATCTGGCGGATGGGCAGCGGGATGGTTTCCGTCCGGCGGGAGGGGATGTGGAGGAGCCTGATTTCATCGCTTGGCGCGGGGGCGACGAGCCAGGAGCCGTCCGGAGCCAGGGCGGGCTTTGCTGGTGGCAGGAGGGGTGCGGCATCCCATTCCCAGACGGGTCGGCTGGTGGGGAGGTCCCAACAGCGGAGGGTGTCGGTGCGCGGGTCGTAGGTAAGGAGTCGCAGTGTGCCTGGGAGGAAACCGACCAATCGGAGGCGACCGGATGAGCCGGGCAGGTTGAAGTCGTTGCCGGGTTGTGTGAGGGAGCGGACGTACAGATCGCCGGTGCGGGTGACGAAGGCGATCCACTGTCCGTCCGGTGAGAAGCAGGCGTCCATCAGGTCGTTGGAGGGGAGCTGGAGGATGGGTGTGGCCAGTTCGAAGTCGGGGCCGGTCCAGCGTGTGACCTGTGCCTGGTGATCGAGTGTGAGGAGGTCGGAGTTGTTGGTGAGTAAGGTCCAGGAGCGGACGCGGACGGGGAGGATCTGGAGCGCCTGGTGGGGATGGGTGCGGGCGGTATCCCACGCGCAGACCTGACCGTCCTTGGCTCCGCTGAGGAGGGTGGTTTGGTCGGGGCAGAGTGCCAGGCTCCAGACTTCGAGGCGGTGTCCGCGGAGGGTGCGGATGGGATGGATTACGGTGGGCGCCTGCGGGATGGTTGGGTTTTCCGGGTCGTGTTCCGGTGCCGGCGTGGGGGCGTCGGTCTGGGAAGGGTGCTGTTGGTTGGTTCGGAGGGAGGCGAGGTTCCAGAGGTGGATGGTTTGGTCGCCGCTGGCGGAAGCCAGGGTGCGGCTGTCGGGCCAGAAGAGGAGGTCGCGGCAGTACGTGCGGTGTCCTTCGAGGCGAGCCACGGGCCGGCCGGAGCGGGCGTTCCAGATGCGCACGGTGGGTTCGACGAAGCCGCCTGCGGTGGCGAGGAAGTGGCCATCGGGGGAGAGGGCGAGTGCGATGACGTTTTCCTCGGCGACGCGGTCGGACCAGAGGAGACGTTGTTGTTCGAGGTCCAGGACGCGAACTCTGCCGTTGCCGAGGGCTTGGGCGGCGAGGCGGAGGTCCGGTGTGAAGGTGGTGCGGCTGCCGAGGATGGCGCGGCCGGCGTCTTCGGGCCAGGGGAAGGAAATGGAGCCCAGGGGCGTGGCGTTGGGGAGACTCCAGAGGGTGAAGAGGGTGTCACCCACGGTGACGAGGAGCCGTTGGCCGTCGCCGGAGAATGCCAGGGCGGAGATCCGGTCGGGGAAGGGGATCCGGGCTTGGAAAGACCGGGTTTCCCAGTTCCAGATGCAGACGCGTTCGGTTGGTGTTTGGGTGCCGGGTGGTGTGGCGGAGTCGGGAGGTTCGTGGTCGGGTTTGTCTGGCGCTTTTTCTCCGGCGAGGAAGGCCAGGAGCGGACCTGCCGGGGAGAATGCGAACGGCGGGCGGGCGAGGTCGGGTGGGAGTCGGAGGTGTTCGGAGCGGGAACGGAGGTCCCAGATGGTGAGACCGTGGTTGCCGGGTTGTGCGATGGCGACGAGTCGGCCGTCGTGGGAGACGGCGAGGTGTTGGATTTCGTGGGGGAGCTGGCAGAGGGTGAAGAGGGCATCGCTTTGGCAGAGGCGCCAGAGGTACCGCCATTCCCAGCCACGGAGGTCGGGTGTGGGGGAGGGTGCGGGGGAGTCGGGGCTGGTTGGTGTCGGGCCGGGAGAGGGCTGGCCGGGTCGGTGTCGGTCGAGCAATTCGCGTGCGCGGCCGAGGTTGTTGGCGGCCAGGGCCTGCTGGACGAGGTTCATGTCGGCCGCGTAGGCACGGAGTCTGGCGAGGTGGGCGCGTTGTTCGGCGAGGCGGCGTGCGGTTTCGGCCTCCTGGCGGAGGCGGGCTTGTTCGCGTTCGGCGCGGAGGGCGCGTTGGTAGGCGTGACTTTTCTCGGTGTATTGCCAGGTGGCGAGGGCGAGGCCGGAGAGGAGGGCGACCAGGGCGATGGCTGAGGTGAGGGAAGCGACGCGGTGACGGCGTACGAGTTTTCCGAGGCGGTACAGGGTGCCGGGCGGGCGTGCCAAGACAGGTTCGTTGTCGAGGTGGCGTTCGATGTCGCATGCGAGGTCGTGGGCGGTGGCGTAGCGGCGGGCGCGATCTTTTTCGAGGGCCTTGAGGGTGATCCAGTCGAGGTCGCCCTGGAGGAGATGGGCGAGGCGGGAGGGGTCGGTGCGGCGGCGTGCGGCGATCCCGGTCTGGGTTTCGGGAGGGAGGTTGCGAAAGCGGCGGGAAGGGGGGAGCGGATCTTGTTCACGAAGGATGCGGCGGAGGCTGTCCAGGCCTGCGCGTGTGAGTTCTTTTTCGTCGAAGGGTGTGTGGCCGATGAGAAGTTCGTAGAGGAGGACGCCGAGGCTGTAGATGTCTGTGCGGGTGTCGAGGTCGGCGGTGCCGAGGTCGGCCTGTTCCGGGCTCATGTAGGCCGGTGTGCCGAGGAAGGAGCGGAGTTCGGTGTGGAGGGTTTTGTCGGTGAGCGGGTGATCGAGGGCCTTGGCGATGCCGAAGTCGATGACCTTGGCGCGTGGGGCGCCCTCGTGAAGGGTGACGAGGACGTTGGAGGGTTTGATGTCGCGGTGGATGATGCCTTTTTGGTGGGCGTGTTGGACGGCGTGGCAGACTTGGAGGAAGAGTCGGAGACGTTCGGGCACGGTGAGACGGTTGCGGTCGCAGTATTCGGTGATGCGCAGGCCGGCGACCAGCTCCATGACGAAGAAGGGCCGGCCGGTGGGGGTGGTGCCGGCGTCGAGGACGCGGGCGATGTGCGGGTGGTCCATGAGGGCCAGCGCCTGGCGCTCGGACTCGAATCGAGCGATGACGGCCCGGCTGTCCATGCCGGGTTTGAGGATTTTGAGAGCGACGCGGCGGCGGATGGGGGTGAGTTGCTCGGCCAAGAAGACGATGCCGACGCCGCCCTCGCCGATTTTTTCGAGCAACTTGTAGGGGCCGATGCGGTCGCCGGGTTTTTCGACCGGGGGGAGCGGGGGCTCGGGCCCTGGTGTGGCGGGGGAGAAATCGGAGTTCAGGAGTTGGAGGGCCGGGGTTTCGAGGAAGGCATCGTCGCGGTGGTGTTGGAGGAGGGTTTCGACGGCGGCACGGAGGGCGGGATTGAGCGAGCCGATGCGTTCCAGGTAGGCGGCTCGGGCCTCCGGCGTGGGCTGATGCAGCGCTTCGAGAAAGGCGTCCCGTTCGGTCATAGGTACGGTTGGGCCGGTGGCAACACCGGTTCCCTCAAGCATTCGTGCGCATGTGGGGCAGGTTTCCCGCCATGGATGGAGGATACGTGACGGACCGGGCGGCGTCCATGTGGGGGCGGCTTTCCGGGTGGGTTCGGACAGGGCTGCGCTTGGCGGGGTGGCGGAAATGGGCTTTTGGGTGGGGTGGACCTGGATTAGGCTGCGGGTTCGATGAGAACGGTGCCGAGGGTGGACGCGACGGGTTCGGGCGCGAAGGTGCCCCGGGTTTGGCGGCAGGATGTGGAGCGGGTGCTGATTCCGGCGGACCGGTTGGCGCGTCGGGTTCGGGCGATGGCGCGGCAGATACAGGAGGACCATCGGGGGCGTGAACTTGTTCTGGTGGCGCTGTTGAACGGGACGCTGGTCTTTCTGGCGGATTTGATCCGGCATCTGACGCTGCCGCTGCGTTTGGATTTCATCGGGGTGTCGAGCTACGGTCAGGGGACGCGGCCGGGGCGGCTGGTATTTACGAAGGAGCTGGGGTTGGACGTGCGGGGCCGGGAGGTGTTGGTGGTGGACGACATCCTGGACACGGGCCGCACGTTGTCGCGGGTGTTGGAGCGGCTGCGCAGGCTGGGTCCGCGGAGTTTGCGTGTTTGCGTGCTGTTGGAGAAGAAGGCGAGGCGGGAGGAACCGGTGCGGGCGGATTACGTGGGTTTCGAGATTCCGGATGTTTTCGTGGTAGGGTACGGCCTGGACTACGCGGAGCGGTACCGGCACCTGCCGTTTGTGGGGGTGTTGCGGTCGGAGAGGATCGGTGCCGGTGGCGAGGCGGGGCGGGTTTCGCGAGCTGTGAAGAGCAGCCGGGGTGGCCCGGTCGGCGGGACCGGGACGCGGGGTTCGGAGCGGCGGTCATCCCCGGTGCGGGGCGGGTCCCGGGTTTGTCGGGCAACGGGCGCCGGAGGGTGACCGGATGTCCGGCTGGGAGGTGAGGGAAGGGTCGGGGATGGAGAGTCCGGAGAGGGTTTCGCATGGTCAGGGTCGAGCTCATACACACGGGTACGGAGTTGCTGACGGGCGCGCGTTTGAACGTCCACGCGCAGTGGCTGAGTGAGCGATTGAGCCTGCTGGGGTACGAGGTGTCGCGGCAGGTGGCGGTGGCGGACGAGGCGGGGGCGATCCGGGCGGCAGTGGCGGAGGCGTTGGGCCGGGTGCGTTTGGTGTTGGTGACGGGCGGGTTGGGCCCGACATCGGATGACCGGACGCGCGAGGAGATTGCCGGGTTGCTGGGGTTGGGGTTGAAGCTGGATGAGCGCGTTTTGAAGCGGTTGGAGTCGTTTTATGCTGCGCGGGGCCGGCCGATGCCGGAACGGGCGCGGGTACAGGCGCTGGTGCCGGCTGGCGCCGTGGTTTTGGAGAACCGGTGGGGGACGGCCCCTGGGTTGGCGATTGAGGTGAGTGAAGAGCTTCGGTCGGCATGGGGGCGGGGGAAGGCCGGTACGTTTTCGGAGGGGAGCGGCTGGTTGATCATGTTGCCGGGGCCGGCGCGGGAGCTTCATCCGATGTTTGAAGAAGAGGTGATGCCGCTGTTGGCCCGGCTGATGCCGGTGGAAGAGGAATGGGCGAGTGTGACGCTTCGCACGGTGGGGTTGCCGGAGTCGCAGGTGGAACGGGAGGTAGCGGGCGTGTTGGAAGGGGTGGCGCCCGCGGTCGAGCTGGGCACGTGTGTGCATTTCGGGCAGGTGGACGTGCGTTTGAGCGCGCGGGGGCCTGGTGCACATGCGCGGATTCGGAAGGCGGAGGCAGCAGTTTTGGCGTTGCTGGGCGGGGCGGTGTTCGGGCGGGGCGGGGAGCTGCTCGAGGCGGTGGTGTTGCGATTGTTGAGGGAGCGCGGTGCGACGCTGGCGGTGGCGGAGTCGTGCACGGGCGGCTGTTTGGCGCATCGGCTGACGAACGTGCCGGGTGCCTCGGAAGTGTTTTGGGGTGGCTGGATCACGTACAGCAACGAGGCGAAGGTGAAGAGCCTCGGTGTGGACGCGTCGGATTTGGCGGCGCACGGGGCGGTGAGCGAACCGGTGGCCCGGCAGATGGCCGAGGGCGCCCGGCGGGCGGCGGGCAGCACGTACGCGCTGGCGATCACGGGGATTGCGGGTCCCACCGGAGGTACGGCGGAGAAACCGGTGGGGACGGTATTTGTGGCGTGTGCGGGGCCGGAGGGGACGGATGTGGTTCGCCGGTTTCATCCGGGCGATCGCCTGACGTTCAAGGAGGTGACGGCGACGTTTGCGTTGGACCTCTTGCGGCG
The DNA here is from genome assembly GCF_049537155.1 of Limisphaera sp. 4302-co. Lineage (NCBI taxonomy): Bacteria > Pseudomonadati > Verrucomicrobiota > Verrucomicrobiia > Limisphaerales > Limisphaeraceae > Limisphaera > Limisphaera sp. 4302-co. The sequence continues at coordinate 606,520 of NZ_JBMVQZ010000001.1, read as the reverse complement.
GGTGCTGATGGATCGGGGAAGGCGGTGAGCTGAGGGGGAAGCCGGTGACCTGAGCGGGCGGGGACACCCGGCGGGCATTCCGGTAAATAAAAACCCCGCGGTGAGGTCAGGGACAACCCGCCGCGGGGTGGGGGAAAGGCGAAGCGGTCAAGGTTGATCGCCGTCGTCGCCGATGGCTTCCACGGGGCAGCCTTCCTTGGCCTCTTTGCATTGGGCCTCTTCCTCCGGTGTGGATGGTTGTTTGTAGACGTAGGAATAGCCGCCCTCATCGTTGCGGCGGAAATTGTTGGGTGCGGTTTCGCGACAGAGGTCGCAGTCGATGCACTGATTGTCCACGTAGTATTTGCCCGGGACGTTGTCAGGATACTTGTTTGCTTTGTCTGCCATAGCGGTTCGCCTTTCTTTCCGGTTGGTCCATGTATAGAGGAAGCGGGGCCGGATGGCAAACCCCAAAGGGCGTCGGGCGCGGTGGCGTTGCGTGGCTGGCGTTGCTCGGTGGCGTTGGAGGCCCTAAGGTTGGGGGTGTTATGAGGACTGTTCGGTGGCTGCTCATGGCGGTGATGGCGGCGGGTGCGGGGTTGGCGCTGGAGGCGGCGCACAGGGGCTCCACGGACGTGCTGGAGCTGCGCGGTGGCGGCGAAATCCGGGGTCGTGTACTGGCGGAGAAGACGGATTCGCTGGTGGTGGATCTGGGGTACACGGTTTTGGTGGTGCCCCGCCGGGAGGTGCGGGCGTGGCAGCGGGGCGGTGGTGAAGGGGAGGAGAGGCCGGAGGTGGTGCCGTCCGAGGGTGAGTCGGGGGCGAGTGTGCGAGGGGGCGGGTCGGTGCCGGAGGTTCGGGAGGGTGGGAAGAGCGGGGGTGAAGGGTTTTATGTGGAGGGGCCGGATGGTTTGCCGGTTCGGAACGTGCGGGAGCTGGCGGAGGAGGTGGGTGAGTCGGTGGTGCAGGTTCGGACTCCTTCGGGGCTGGGGTCGGGGTTCGTGCTGAACGAGGAAGGTTATCTGCTGACGAACTTTCACGTGATCGAGGGGGAAAACGACATTCGGGTGGAGGTGTTTCGCAGGAGCGGGGGTCAGTTGGAACGGACGACTTATCGGTCGGTGCGGATTGTGGCATTGAACAAGTTTTTCGACCTGGCTTTGTTGAAGATCGAGGATGCTGGGGCGGGTCCGTTTCGGCATGTGCGGCTGGGCAGTTCGCGGCGGTTGGCTGTGGGGGAGCGGGTTTTTGCGGTGGGGAGTCCCTTGGGTTTGGAACGGACGGTGACGGAGGGGATTGTGAGCACGAAGACGCGGGAACTGCAGGGTGTACTGTATTTGCAGACGACGGCGCCGATCAACCCCGGGAACAGCGGGGGACCTTTGTTCGACATGCGCGGTTTGGTGGTGGGGGTGACCAACATGAAGATCACATTCGGTGAGGGGCTGGGATTTGCGATTCCGGTGGAGCGGGTGAAGGAGTTTTTGGAGAATCGGGAGGCGTTTGCCTACGACAACAGCAATCCCAACAGTCCCTACCGGTACCTGCCTCCACCGCGGCGCGGGGCCGGGTCTGTTGCGGAGACGGCCGAGTGAGGGGTGGACCTGGGTGGCGGGGATGAGGCCGGGAGAGAGGAGGCATGCGGGGCGGTACGCGGAGCCGGTCGGGGCCGGTTCAAGACGCTGTTGCCATGGGTGGCCGGGCCGGTTGACGGGCTGGCGGGCGTGTGTTTGGGCTTGTATTTTGCTGGGGTTCGGGGGGTTCGCGTTCGCCGGTTTGCCGCCAGCGCCTGTCTGGCTTCCGGAGGAGACGGTTGCGTGGGCAAGCGTGCCGGATTGCCGGAAGTTTCGGTCGGACTGGGAACGGCTCGGCGTGGTGCGGTTGTGGCGGGATCCTGTGATGGCTCCTTTGCGACGTCAGGCTGAGGCGGCGTGGGAGGAACGGGTCCAGCGACCGGCCCGGGAGCGATGGGCGGTGTCGTGGGGCGAGGTGGCGGGGTGGTTGCAGGGGCAGTGGACGTGGGCGGTGGTGGAGCAGTCCGGCCTGGATGGGAAGGGTCGGACCTTGGCGGCGCTCATGGTGATGGAGTTGGGCGACCGGGTGGAGCAGGTACGGACGCAGATGACGCGGTTGCAGGAGCGTTGGGTGACGGCGGGGCGGTCGGTCCGGTCGGAACAGGTCCGTGGGGTTCCGGTCCTGGTGTTGAGCGTACCCGGCGGGGGATGGTTCGAGACGATTGTGCAAGCGCTGCGGGCGCGTGGGGAGCCTGGTCCGGATGCGGGTTCGGCGGACGTTTCGGTGTTGGGTGGGGATGGGGCAGGTCAGGATTCCTTCCGGCTGGTGCTGTGCGTGCACCGGGGGGCGATGTGGTTGAGCGATTCGCCGGAGTTGCTGGAGCGGGTATTTGCCGGGTTGGATGGCGGGCCGGGGTTGGCTCTGGGGGAGAGTCAGCGGGTGGATCCGGGCGAGTGGGCGGGGTTGTCGGATTCGATGGTGTTTGCGTGGGCCGCGCCGGTGCGTTGGTTGGGGGCGGCCGGCCGGGCGAGTGCACCGGAGGGCGATGGGAGGGAGGATGTTTCGGCGCAGCTTTGGAGGCTGGCGTGGGCGGTCGGGCTTTCGGAGGTGCGATCGGTGACGTTCCGTTGGGATCTGGTGGAAGAGGGTTCGCGATGGGAGTGCGTAGTGAGGGTGCCGGAGGAGGGGCGCCGTCGGTTGATGGCGTTGCTGGACTTTGATGACTTGGATGCGATGCCGCCGGAGTGGGTCCCGGGGGGTGTAACGCGGTTTTATCGGTTCCGGTTTTCCGGTCGGCGGGCGTGGTCGGAGTTAGAACAGGCGCTGGCGGGCATGGGACCGGTTTGGCAACGGGTTTGGAGGTTTTTGGTGGAGACGGCGCAGCAGGCCGGGCGGCAGCGCCGGGACGATTTCGATCTGTACCGGGACGTGGTGAACCGGTTGGGGAACGACTGGTTGTACTGGCAGGGTGTGCCGCGGGGGTCTGGTTGGGAGGCGTGGGAGGGGGCGGCCGGCATTTGGTTGGTGGGGTCGGGGGAAGCGGCGCAGTTGGCACGGTCGGTTGCGGAGATGCTGGCCGGGGCGGCCCTGAGGCCGGACGCATGGGAGGAACGGGATTTCCTGGGGCGGACGGTGTACTCGGTGCCGATTCCTTTGGCGGGACCGCCGGGGGAGCCCGGTGGAGAGGTGGGGCGGCTGCACATGGCGGCTTCGGAGCGGCACGTGGGGTTTGCGTTGGATCCGGCGGTCTTGGAGAACTGGCTGCGGTCGTTGCAGGGGTTGGGGGCCGACTCATTGGGCAGTCGTCCCGGTTGGCGGGCGCAGGTGGCGGGGATGGGTGGTGGCAGGGGCTGGGTGGGGTATGAAGATTACGCGGCGATGTTGCGGGGCTTGTTGGCGGCTGTGAAGAGTGATCCGGAGCATCTTGGCCAGGCGCGGTTGCCGGGGCCTCTGGGTTTCCGGCTTCAGTTGCAGATGGCGCCGGAGCAGTGGCGGCCGTGGTTGGAGCCGGCGTTGTTGCCTTCCTGGGAGGCGTGGGCGCCGTACGTGGGGGGTGGTTGGTACGCTTTTGAGAGGGACACCGAGGCGCTTCGGTTTCGGTTTGTGGTGACGGGTGGGAAGGGCGGCGGGGGAAGGAGCGGGACCCTGTCGGGGCCTCAATCAGCCGAGGGGGGCCGCTGAATGCCGAGGCGGTTCATGAGTTCGTAGAGGGTGGGCCGGCTGACCCCGAGTTCTTCGGCTGCGGGTGCGATGCGCCACTGATGGCGGCGGAGGGCGCTGAGGATGGCGGAGCGCTCGGCGGCGTCGCGGATTTCCCGCAGGGTGCGCGGCATGGCGCCCTCGCCGGGGTCCACCAGTTCGAGGTCCGTGGGACTGATGGTTTTGCCCTCGGCCATGATGACGGCGCGCCGGATGCGGTTCTCGAGTTCCCGGACGTTGCCGGGCCAGTCGTGGCGTTGCAGGGCGCGGAGTGCGGCGGCGCTGAAGTGGGGCATGGGCGAGCGGCGCGCTTCGGTGGCGAATCGGCGGAGGAAGGTGCGTGCCAGGAGGACGACGTCGTCCCCGCGATCGCGCAGGGGCGGCAGTTGGATGACCACGACGGCGACGCGGTAATAGAGGTCCTCGCGGAAGCGACCGGTCTGGAGGGCCTGTTTGAGGTCGGTGTTGGTGGCGGCGATGATGCGGGTGTTGACGGGGATGAGCTCGCGGCCGCCGACGCGCTCGATGGTTTGTTCCTGCAGAAAGCGCAGGAGCTTCACTTGGAGGGGGAGCGGCAGCTCGCCGAGTTCGTCCAGGAACAGCGTGCCTCCCTCGGCCATTTCGAACCGCCCCTTGCGCTGGGTGACGGCGCCGGTGAAGGCGCCGCGTTCGTGGCCGAACAGCTCGCTTTCCAGGAGGTTTTCGGGTATGGCGCCGCAGTTGATGGCGACGAAGGGGCCGTCCCGGCGCGGGCTGCGCCGGTGGATGGCCCGGGCGACCATTTCCTTGCCGGTGCCGCTTTCGCCGAGGATGAGGACGGGCGCGTCCGACGGGGCCACGCGCCGGATGGTTTGGAAGACGGCCTGCATGGCGGGGCAGTCACCGACCATGCCTTCGAAACCGTCGCCGCCCCACAGTTCCTGGAGCTGGCGCAATTCGCGCTCCAGCTCGGCGAGGTAGAAGGCGCGGCGGAGGATGACGCGGAGTTCGTCCGGGTCCACCGGTTTGGTGAGGAAATCGTAGGCGCCTTCGGCCACGGCGCGGAGTGCGTTGGCCTTTTCGCCCTGACCGGAGACGATGATGACCTTGACGTGGCGGTCCTGTTCCAGGAGGGCGGTGAGTGTGGCGAGGCCTTCGTCGGGATCGGCGGGGCGGGGCGGCAGGCCCAGGTCCAGGATGACCACCGGGAAATGGTGTTGATGCCAGAGTTCGAGTGCCAGCAGACGGTCCCCGGCGGAGAAGACGTTGTAATGATCCGCCAGCGCCCAGCGGAGCTGGGAACGGATCTCCTCGTCATCGTCCACGATGAGCAGATTCGGCTTCATGCGCTACAGGATCGGCCACGGTCATCGGCAGCCAGACGGTGAATACAGTGCCCTGACCGGGTTGACTTTGCACTTCCAAACGTCCGCCGTGCAACTCCACGAGGGTGCGGACCTGAAACATACCGATGCCGAGCCCGTTTTTTTTGGTGGTCTGGAAGGGGCGAAAGAGTTTTTGGGCGATGAATTCCGGGGTCATGCCGCAGCCGGTGTCGGCCACGCGCAGGCAGAGCCAGCCTCCGTGGACGGAGACGTCCAGGGTGATGCGCCCCGGTGGCGTGATGGCGTCGCGGGCGTTCAGGAGGAGGTTGGTGAGCACGCTCCGGACGGCTGCGGGGTCCAGCAGCAGCGGTGGCAGTTCGGGGCAGTGCGTCTCGATTTCGATGCCTTCGGGCTTGCCCAGCGTCTCGAGGGCGGCGTGCAACACCTGGTCGAGCCGCACGGGTTTTTTCTGGATCTGAGGTTTGTGCCGGAGGGTGGTGAGGCGTTCGATCAGTTCGTTGATGTGGCGGGCGCAGCGGCCGAGGCCGCGGATGGCGTCTTCACGGAACTCGGGTTTGTCGAAGTGCAGCGGCAGGTTGCGGAGCATCAGGCCGAGGGTGGAGGCGGTGTTTTTGAGGTCGTGCACGAGGAAGGCCGACATGGTTTGGAAGGCCTCCCATTCTCGTGCCTGGACCAGCTGTTCGGACAGCAGCAGGGTGCGGAGTGCGCTGGCCAGTTGTTCGGCCAGGCAGGTGAGCAGTTCGAGGTCCTCCGGCAGATAGGCCATGCCGGCCACGCGGTCGCCCACGACGAGGAAGCCGACCAGTTCCTGGCCGGCCACGAGCGGGATGCCCCATCGCGAACCGCCCTCCTGGAAGAAGGCCGGGTTGACCTGTCGCAACAGTTCGCACCAGCCGGCGCGGGAACGTTCCAGCTCCACCGGCTGGGGTTTTTCGGTGGCCAGGCGGGAGAGTTCCGGCAGCAGATGATTGACGTCCACGGCGCGGGTTTCGCCGGCGGGCAGGGAGGTGGATGCAGCCAGGACGAGCCGGCTGCGGCTCAGTTCCAGGAGCCAGATGCTGACGGACAGCGCCTCGAAGGTTTCGGAGATCAGGCGGGCGACCTCGCGGCAGAGTTCGTGACGGTCCAGACGCGCTGATGTGCGTTCCGTGAAGCGGGACCAGACCAGCCGGTAATCGTGGAAGGGCCGGCGAAAGTGGCGGCTGACGAAGAGCCGCAGCCGTTGCCGGACGCGGTCGGACATCCACAGGACACTCAGGCCCACCGCACCCACGAGGAGGACGAAGGCCACCAGTGGGAATGCCGATTCCCCTCCGACACGGGTGACCCAGGTGGCCAGGAGACCCACCACTACGAGGTACAAGCCGGATAACAGAATGGTCAGGGACCGGTGGATGGCGATTGCGGAGGGATAGAGGTCCAGGACGATCAGGCGCGAACGGTACAGCGCCAGTCCGATCAGTCCGCAGGCCAGCAGGAGGGCGGCGGCATTGATGAGCGCCAGTTGGAAGTTGGGCCCGGCGTAGAGCAGCGCCTGGCTGGCGGTGTAGATCCGGGTGCCGAACAGCAGGGCCAGCCCCACCACGGCATATTTGATGCGCCAGCGGCCGGTGCCCACGGCGGCCCGGTAGGTGGATTCCAGTTGGGTGAGGACCAGAACGGCTCCGACCACGACGCCCGTGTACAACACGCGGACCACCGGGTGCCCGCGAAAGTACCAATTGCCCGGTGGGGGCAGCGGACCTGTATCCACGATCAGCACCGGATAGAAGGCCAGGACCAGTGCCGGGAGCCCGAGCCCCAGGCCCAGCAGGATCCACCGCCATCGGTACAGGAACCGGCCCGGATCGCCCCGCGCAAAGGTCAGGCTGAATGCCAGCCACACGGCCGGGTTGAGCGCATTCAAGAGAAACGCGGCCCGTTGCCACGCCAGCATGGCCTCGCGCGTGTCGGTTCGGAAGCTGGCCCACTCACAGAGGGTTTCCAGCGCCAGGAGCACGAGTCCGCCGGCCAGCCAGCCCTGGGCGGGGTGTCGGGGCCGCACCCACCACGCCCCGACCGCCAGGGCCAGCGCTGCGGCTGCAGCCGCAATGTGAATGGGAGCAAACCAGCTCATCCGGACTTGCAGCTCCGCTCGGACGTTTCGGGCGACCGCAGCCAGACTGCCCCAACCCGGGGAGTCTGGCAACCCCGCCCTCGAGGTGGGGCTACGGCCCCAGAGACCTCTTGCAGGGAAGGGATGACGGGTCGGGGCAAGGAGGGAGAGCAACAACCTGCTGGTAGAGATCCCACTTGCGACCACCCGGTTTCGGGGCCAGATTGGGCCCTGCAAACCAGAGAAACCTCGACCTCCAAATTCGACCTGCCGATGAAACGTCGTGATTTTCTGAGGACCTTGGGCGGTGCGGCCGGATGGCTTGCCCTGGCCGGACCACACCGCGCTTTGCAGGCTGCCGAGACCGTTGACGGACTGCCCCGCCGGCCTCTGGGCCGTGCCGGGGTGAACCTCTCGGTGGTGGGTTTTCCCGGACTGGCCCTGGTTCACCATGACCAGGAACGATGCACCGCCGGCGTGCGCAACGCTTGGGAACGGGGCGTGAACTACTTCGACGTGGCGCCCGCCTACGGAAACGGCGAGTGCGAGCGCAAATTGGGGATCGCACTCCAAGGGATCCCGCGCAACGGATACTTTCTGGCGTGCAAAACCAAGAAACGGGATGCAGCCGGCGCACGCGAGGAACTGGAGAATTCGCTGCGCGCTTTGAAGACGGACCATTTCGACCTGTACCAGCTCCATCACCTGGTGCGGACGGAGGAGGTGAAACAGGCCCTGGGGCCCGGTGGTGCCATGGAAACGATCCTGAAGGCACGGGAGGAGGGGAAGGTTCGGTGGATCGGCTTTTCGGCGCACACGACCCGTGCGGCGGTGGAGGCGCTGCGTGGTTTTGCTTTCGACACGGTGATGTTCCCGATCAATTTCGTGGAGTTCTACACGCGCGGGTTCGGGCGCGAGGTGCTGGCGCTGGCTGCCGAGCGCGGAGCGGCGGTGCTGGCCATCAAGGCGCTTTCTCACGGGGCCTGGCCGGCCGGGATGGAACGCTCGCGCCGGTGGTGGTATCGGTCCGTGGAAACGCCGGAAGACATCGAGCTGGCCCTGCGGTTTGCCTTGTCGCAACCCGGTGTGGTGGCCGCGTTTCCGCCCGCATTTCTCGATCTTCTGGACCGTTCCATCGAGGCTGCACGACGGTTCCGACCGTTGGACGAGCCGGGCGAAAAACGGCTCAAGGAGATGGCTGCCGGATGCGGGAGCATCTTTCTACGGGAGGAACAGCAGGCGGCACAGCAGGCCGCGCTGCGGCCGGCTGAGCCGCACTGGCCGGGCTGTCCGTACGGCGTGGCCTGAGGGCGGGCTCGCGGGCCGGTGGGCCGTCGGTTCACATGCCCTTGTGTGCGGGTACGAGGCGGACGGGATCGCCGGGTGCGAGGCCGAAACGGCGGGCGGCGGAGTCGCCATGCAGGGCCAGTTCCCAGAAGCCACTGGACCCCGGCACGGCGATGGGTTTGCCGCGCGGGACTTCGGCGTAGAACCGCCCGGCAGGAAACCGGACCGTCGTTTTTCCGCGGACGAGGAACAGGAACGGTCTGTTCCAGCCCGGCAAGGAGTGGGGCAGGTTGGTGAGGGCGTTGCCGAAGCGGTCCACATAGAGGATTTCGCCGCGCCAGGTATTGTCGTGCTGGATGGGTTCCGGCCATGGAATCTGCTGCCATTCGCGCACGACGGGGCCGAGTTTTTCGGCGTGGCCCCCTCCGGCCAGGTATGCGGCCACGGGTGCGAAGACATCGCGGCCGTGGAAGGTCTGGCTGACGGGGTGCAGGAAGAGGGCTTTGTTCTCGATCCGGCGGATGGTCCAGAGCTTTTGCCCGCGCAGGGCCCAACTCAGCACGCCGTTGTCCGGGCCCACGTACCACGCGCGCGCGGTGCGCACCGCCAGTGCGGGGCGGGGGCTGCCCACCCCGGGGTCCACCACCACCACGTGGACGGTTCCGGGCGGAAACCAGCGGTGGGCATTGAAGAGGACGAAGGCGGCCGACCGGATGTCGCCGGGTTCGATTTCGTGGGTCAGGTCCACCACCTGACAGTGCGGGGCTCGCGACCAGAGGATCCCTTTCATCACGCCGACGAACCCGTCCCGTGAGCCGAAATCGGTGAGCAACGTGACGATGCGCATGGCCGTAGCGTACGGGTGGGGACGCCAGCGTTCCAATCTCAAGGCGGGGGGCGCGAGGGCGTGTGCAGGCGGCGGAACGGGCCGGCAAAAGCGGCCGTCCGGGGAGAGCAGACGCCGGTGTGAACCGGGCACACCGTCTTCAGCGCAGCGGTTGGACACTTTCCGCGCGGGCGATGCGCCAGCGCCCGTCGTCTTTTTGAAAGAGGAGTTTGAACTCCTGAACGCCCAGGTCCGGTTCGCCCCCCACCTGCGCCTGCACGGTGACATAGACCACTGCCGATGTGCGGTCCGGCCCGACGAGCACCCTGATGTCGGGAAACTCCACCCGTGCGCCGTTGACGCGTTGTCGCCAGGCCAGAAGGCCCTGGCGGACTTCTTCGCGGCCGTGCACGGTTCGGCGTCCCAGGCCGGGCGCGTCGAGGTGGATCTCGACGTCCGGGGTGAGACGAAGGCAGATCTGGTTCACTTCGCTCCATGCGTTGAGCGGGGGTTCGTTGGGCGGGTAGGTGAAGGCATCCGCGAGGGCGGACAACTCCCTGCGGATGGCCTTTTCGGGTGAGGGCCACGCCCACCAGACCATCGCACCGGCCAAGGCCACCAGAACACCCCACACGGGCCACGAGATCCTCATTGGATCAACCTTCCCACGATGCGCCACCGCTCCGCGATGCCGTGAACGTGGTCCTCGCGCGGCATGGCGCGGTTGTCGCCCACCACGTAGTACTCGTCCGGGCCGAGGAGTCGCTCGGGCTCCTCCCAGTCACAGGGAGACCGGACATACGGCTCGTCCAACGGCCGGCCGTTGACATGGAGTCGGCCGCCATGGAACGAGACCGTCTCTCCCGGCAGTCCGACCACACGTTTCAGCAGCATGACATGTTCGCCGGCGGTGAACCGCACGGCCACGATGTCGCCGCGGCGGGGTTCGGAAAAGACGTACGCCAGGCGATAGACCCAAGCCCACTGGCCATCCCGGCAGGTGGGCCACATGCTGATCCCCTGCACCCGCACCGGCGTGACGACGTACCGCAACGTCAGGAAGGCCAGTGCGGCCAGCAACACCGCCCGGAACAGTGTCCGGCGCGGGTTCCTGCCCAGCAACAGCCGGTGCCACAGCGGCGGGGCCTGCCGCGGTGCGGGCGCGGCCCATGGACCTTGTTCGACCTGCACGGCGCCCTGCAGTGTCCCGCCTGTCCGGCGTTCTGACAAGTGTGGGTGGTTCGTTCGGAGAGGTGCAGGTTCGTTTGCGGGTGGGGATCCGAGTGCGGAACGACCTGCAGGACCGGGCTTGGCTGATCCGGGGCGCGGTGCGGGCCTGCCGAGAAGGGCGGAAGGCCGATTGCGCCAGTGTGAGGGTTGCCGGGGATCCCGGCCGCCGGGTTGGGTTCAACGACCGAGGGCGGCCTGGGGATCGCGGTATTTGTAGAAGGAGGCCACCACGCTGAAGAGGATGGCGACCAGGAAGGTGAGGCCTGCGTAGAACAGGAACATTTGCGGGGTGACGGCCACTTCATGATTGGCGCCGCCCTGGCCCAGGACCTTGCCGGCGAGGGCGGTGACGACAGTGACGAAGAGATTCCCGACGGCGACGGTAAGGGTCCAGAAGCCCATGATGATGCTCTTCATGGAGGGCGCGGCTTCGCGGAAGGCGAACTCGAGCCCCGTGGTGGAGAACAGCACCTCGGCGATGGTCAGGACGGTGTAGGGCAGCAGTTGCCAGAGGATGCTGAGTTCCTCGCCGCTGTCGATTCGCTTTTGGAGCCAGGCCACGATGACGAACGACCCGGCGGCCAGGAACATGCCCATGGACATGCGCCGCAGGGGTGTGGCCAGCCGCCCCAGCAACGGGTACACACCGAGGGTCATGATCGGGACCAGAATCATGACCAGGATCGGATTTGCGGAGAGCATTTCTTCGGGGCCGATTCGGTAGGCCTTGACGAGGGACTCCGGGAACGACTCTTCCAAGAGCAGGCGGTTGAGGTGCGGGATGTCCCCGGGTTCGTTCGCGTGCCGGAGTGCCAGGCGCAGTTCCGCACTGAACCGGTTGGAATCGAAGATCCCCGGATCGTATAGCGCCGGACCGGCCACCAGGAGGTTGAGGGCCTGGCTGAGGAGGGTCTTGATCTCCGGGGAAGAGGGGTTGGCCCGGGCGAGCTCGTCCCGGGTTTCATGCGGGAGCTTCTGCCAGAGCCATTGTCCCACCCGGTTGGTTGGGTTGCGGAGGTCCGAGAGGAGCCGGATCGGATCGGATACGCCTGCCGGATGAAAACCCGGCTTGGACAAGTGGACCGGCCGCATCTGTTCGCCTTGAAGGACCCAGGTGGAGAAGGTTTGATCGAACAACGCCCAGAAGATCGGCGCCAGTGCGAAGATCATGAGGATGGGCCCGACCGAGGCGGCGGCGTCCACCTCCTCCGGCTTGAACCGTTTCAGGGCCGGTGCCCAGAAGCCTTCCCCGGGACGCCGTTCGCGCCGGTGCATGAAGGCATGGAAAAAGACGCGGAAGAACCCGGCGGACTTCGTTTCACGGGCCGGGGGAACCATGACGTAGTATTTGGTGCCGAGCCAGAACACGAAGGTGGCCACGGCCATGGCGATGCCCGGGATGCCGAACGCCCAGCTGTAGCCCCATTCTTTGCGGACGTAGGGAATGGTAAGAAACGCCGCTGTCGAACCGAGATTGATGGACCAGTAGAAGGCGGCGTAGGCGCGGGGCAGGAGGTGGCGTTGTTCGGGTTTGAACTGGTCCCCCATGAAGGCCGACACGCACGGTTTGATTCCGCCGGAACCGAAGGCAATCAGCGCCAGCCCTGCATACAGGCAGAGTGTTTTGGCGTCCACGCTCTCGAACGCGTCGCTGAGGGCCAGGATGCCGTGGCCGAGGCAGTAAAAGAGCGAGATGTACAGGATGGTTTTGTACCGGCCCCACCAGCGGTCCGAGACGTAGGCGCCGAGCACGGGCATGAAGTAGTTGACGAAACTGAAGATGTGGATGATCTGGGTGGCCTCGTCCCTGGACATCAACAGCACGTTGGTGATGTACAGGGCGAGGATGCCCTTCATGCCGTAGTAGCTGTAGCGTTCCGCGGCCTCGTTGCCCAGGATGTACCGGGCCTGTCGCGGAAAACGGTTCGCCTCGGGGTTGAGGTTGGTGTGCGGTTCCGCCACGGCCCCACGGTTTAATGGAAGCGGCCCGGTCGCGCCAAGTGGATTCGACCGGGCGTGAAAGGGCCCGTCGCACTGCGCGGGGGCCGGGCATGGGAGTTGGCAATTGTCGGTGGGCGTTTGCAGCCGTCGGCCACCAGGTCGGGGATGCCATGAGGCCGGGCCCCACGAAGGCGTCCGATTATCCGACAGCGTCGGGTCAACGCGTCAGGCACCGGGGCGGCTACTGCGAGAAGCAGAAGAGAGGGGCATTCACCAGGGAGGTGGCGGATGAAGGACGACGCCCTGGGAGCCGTTTGTGGGGGCGTCATCCTGGGGCGCACGCGTGGGGTTTGGGCTGTGCAGTCTTGGGGTGTCTTTCCGACAGCGCTTGAGATCGGAGATTGTTCGATGTTTTCGACGTCCCCGGCGGAGGGTTCGTGAAGGTGCCAGAGGCGGCATTTCGAGCCTGCCCGGACCGGCCAACAGGGCCTTTGACGGAACCGGGCGGTCGGGGCGGTGGGCCGATTCCTGCGCAGTCTGCGCGGGCATGGAAGGTGCTTGGGCAGGGTGCGGACGTATGGGGTGCGGGAGTTTGCCTCGACCTTGGACAGGCCGATGCCCGGTTTTTGGATGGATGGGTGTCGGTCTGGCATCGGTGTGGTGGCTCTGCATGGGGGTGGTCCGTGGAGAAGCCGCCGTCCTGCGTGTGCCGGCGGATTATGCCACGGTTCGGTCGGCGATGAACGCGGCGCAGCCGGGGGACGTGGTGTTGTTGTCGGCGGGGGTGTATGACGAATCGGTGGCGACGGTGCGGGGTGGGGAGCCGGATCGGCGGATTGTGCTGGACGGGCAGGGTGTGGCCACGCTGCGGCAGTTCATCTTCCGGCATCCTTGGGTGACGGTGCAGAACCTGCGGTTTACCGGCGTGACACAGGCTTACTCGCGTTTGGTGTACTTTGGGCACGGGGGGCATTACGGGGTGTTGTCGAACTGTGTGCTGGACGTGGCGGGTGCGCCGAAGGTGTACGGGATCGAATGGCAGGCGCCGCGAGTCAAGCCGTTTGGAACGGGTGAGGTGGCGAGTGCCTGCGTGGTCATCAGCAACGAGATCCGCAACGTCATCGGCATTACCATGGCCTCGGTCATGGGAAATTCCAATCAGGTGGTGGGCAATTTTCTGCGGGATGGGGGTGCAGTGGACTTTTTCCGTCTGTTTGGGCGGGACAATTACATTGGATACAACGTGTGTTCGAACAACTACGTGGTGGAGGGGGTGGGGAATCATCCGGATTTCATTCAGACGTTTGGGAACAACGGGGACGGGAGTCTGGGTCAGGTGATCGAGGGCAACCGGGTGGTGGGGGTGTGGGGCGGGCAGCTGACGCAGTTGGAGGGGAATCTGGTGCCGGAGATTCGGGACTGGACGTTTCGGAACAATGTTTTTGTGGACATTGCGTTGCAGGCCAGTTGCACGATTCCGGAGGTGAAGTATTTCAACAACGTGTTTTACCGGTGCAACAAGACCAACGGGGGGCACGCGTTGTATTTTGGGTCGCGGTATTACAGCAGCACGTATGGTGGACGGTCGGGGACGAACCATGCGCACGGGTGTCAGGTCATCAACAACATCTTCCTCGATTGTGGAGACTCCAGGAACACGGTGGGGTGGTACGGGTTTGGGCAGGAGCTGACGAACGTGGTGGCGGACCACAACTACGTGGGCAAGGCGGGTTACGGGCCGGTGGAGGAGGATCCGCTGCGGCGGCCGGTGGGGAATCCGGGTGGTTGGGCGACGTGGGGCAAGTGGTGGGAGCCGCACGGGATCAACGGCGGGGATCCGGGTTTTGTGGATGTGGAGAAGTTGGATTTTCGGTTGCGGGAGGGTAGCCCGCTCATCGGGCGGGGGTTGAATCTGGGGACGCTGTTTGGGACGGACATCCTGGGAACCTCCAGGACGGGCGCATGGGACATCGGGGCTTACGCTTACCGGGTCGGGCGCGGGGGCCGGCTGGTGGTCCCGCCGCGGGTGCGGTACGTGGGGCCGGTGTCGGGTGCCGGCCTGTGAACGGGAGCGTGGATGTCGGGTGCGTGACGGGTGAGCACCGCTGGGTGGCGGTTGAAGGTTTCTCAGCCTGATTGCGAATGGGCGGTCGTTTGGCGTGGCGATGCGGGACGGCCGCGGTTGCGGCAGGGAAAGAGCGGCTGGAGGAGCCGGTCAGGCCGGGGCTCAGCCCGGTGCGCTGCCGGTGGGCTGTGGATCGGTCACCGGACCGATCCAGACCTGGGTGGAGCCGCCCGGGCCGGAGAGGGTGAGGGCCCCGGAGCGCAGGTGGAGATCGCGTTGGGGGAAGGGGATTTCGATGCCTTCCTCGCGAAGGGCGCGGGCGAGGGCGAAGTTCAGGTCGCTGCGAAACCGGCGCGGCGCCGTGACCATCTCCGCGCTCCAGACGGCCAGCTCGAAGTTTGGCGCGCTGTCGCCGAAACTGTCGAAGAAGACCTGGGGCGCGGGATCGCGCAGTACGGCCGGGTGCCCGGCGGCCACCCGCAGAAGAACGCGCCTGACATGATCCGGATCGCTGCCGTAGGCCACGCCGACCGGGATGCGGATGCGCACCTCGGGATCACCGTGGCTCCAGTTGATGACCTTGCCGCTGATGAAGGCCGAGTTGGGCACGATGATGGAGATGTTGTCGTTGCTGACCGCGGTGGTGCTGCGCAGGTTGATTTCGCTGACGCGTCCGGCCACGCCCTCCACTTCCATGCGGTCACCGATGGCGATGGGGCGCTCGGCGAGGCTGATCAGACCGCTCACGAAGTTGTGGATGATGTTTTGGAGGCCGAAGCCGATCCCCACGCTGACGGCCCCGGCCACCAAGGCGAGGGAGCTGAGGTCAATCCCGACCATTTTCAGGGAGATGTACAGGCCCAGGGCGACGATGTCGTAGCCGGTGAATCGTGCCACGGCGTACTGGAGCGACGGGGAGATGCGTGCGGGAGAGGATCCGCCGGATCAATTGCCGGCGCAGGAGGGCCTCGGCGGCAAAGACCAGCAGGATGAGGAGGATCAGAAACAGGACACGGCCCACGGTCAGCGATTGCTCACCGGTTTGGATCAGGGGAAACGGACAACCTTCTCGAGATGGATCCAGAATTGTTAGATGTAGGTGCGCATGGCGGCCATGGTAGCGGGTCGGTGGACGCGCTGCCATCCGGAGAAGTGTCATGTATGGGTGAGGTGGGTTCGGGCACCTTTCGGTCTGGAATCGCCCGGCGGAGGCGCCGGGCTTGACGCTGTCGGTGGGGGCGGGATGAATGGGGATGTGAAAAGCTTGCTGATGCGGACGGGGATCGTGGGATGGGTCGGTTGGCTGTGCGCCGGGTTGGTGACGGGCCTGTTCGGCGCGGGAGGAGCGCGTGCCGGCGAGGCGCTGCTTTTTACTTCGTTTCGGGGGAACGGCGAGGACGGTCTGCACCTTCTGTGGAGCACCAACGGTTATCATTGGGCGGCGTTGCGGGGCGACCGTTCGTTTCTGCGCCCGGAGGTGGGCGGATACCGATTGATGCGGGATCCGTGCATTGCGCAGGGGCCGGACGGGACGTTTCACATGGTCTGGACGACGGCATGGACGACGGATCGCGGGGCGGAAATCGGGTATGCTTGTTCGCGGGATTTGGTTCACTGGTCGCCGCAGCGGGCGTTGCCTCTGATGGCGCACGAGCCGGCGACGCGGAATTTGTGGGCGCCGGAACTGTTCTACGACCGGCGCCGGGGCCGGTGGCTGGTGTTTTGGTCGAGCACCATCCCCGGGCGTTTTCCGGAGACGGACGGCACGGGGGACGACGGGTACAATCATCGTATTTATTACGCGACAACGCGGGATTTTGTGCGGTTCAGTCCGACGCGGTTGTTTTTCGATCCCGGTTTCAATGTGATTGATGCGACGCTGCTGGAGGTGCCGGGCGGATACGTGTTGGTGTTCAAGGACGAGCGGTTGCGTCCGTTGCAGAAGCGGTTGCGCGTGGCGTTTTCGACCGATCCAGAAGGGCCCTTCGGCCCGGTGTCGGATCCCATTTCAGTTGATTGGGCGGAGGGTCCGTCGGCGATCCGGTTGGGTTCGGAGTATCTGATTTACTACGACCGGTATTCGCGCCGGCGGTATTACGGTGCATTACGGTCGCGTGATTTGCGCCGGTGGGAGGATGTTTCGGGGGAAATGCGGTTTCCTCCGGGGCACAAACACGGGACGGTGTTCCGTGTTCCGGAGCGGTTGTTGCGGGTGCTCTTTTCGCTTGAATAAAGGGCCGGCTGCGCGGTCGCGCGCGTCGCTGTCGGGCGGGCAGGTTTGCAGCGTGGCCGGTGCCGGACGGTTGCCGGCGCGGAGTCTGCGTGTGAAGGCAGGGCCAGGGGCCCGGCACGTCCGGCTCAGGCTGTGGCCGGGGCGGGGCTGCCGAGTCCGGGCAGGGTGGGGCTGGCCGGTTTGGGCGGGATTTCGGGCACCGGTGTGCCGGCGGGGGCCCCCATGGGTGGCTCGCCCTTGGGGGTGGGTGGCCGGACGGTGAGGCGGCCGGTCCGGACGATTTCCTCCACCTGACTGGCGTCCAGGGTCTCGTATTCGAGCAAGGCGTTGGCGAGGGCTTCGAGTTTGTCGCGGTTGGCTTCCAGGAGCTGCTTGGCCACCTGGTATTGTTCGTCGATGATGCGCTTGACTTCCGCGTCGATTTCCTCGGCGGTGCGCTCGCTGTAGGGGCGGTGACTGGCGATTTCGCGGCCGAGGAAGACGTATTCGTCGTCGCGGCCGTAGTGGATCATGCCGATGCGTTCGCTCATGCCCCACTGGGTGACCATGGCCCGGACGATGTTGGTGGCCTGCTGGATGTCTCCGGCGGCGCCGGTGGAGATGTCCCCGGAGACCATTTCCTCGGCGATCCGGCCTGCCATCATGACGGCCACAGTATCGAGCATTTCCTTGCGGCGGCGGTTGAGGACGTCGCCGCGCGGGAGCGACATGGTGGCACCGAGGGCCTGGCCGCGCGGGATGATGGTGACCTTGTGAAGGGGCTGGGCGTTGGGGAGGAGCACGTTGACCAATGCGTGGCCGGCCTCGTGCCAGGCGGTGCAGCGTTTTTCCTCCGGGGTCATGGCCAGGCTGCGACGTTCGCGGCCCCAGCGGACCTTGTCGCGTGCTTCTTCGAGTTCTTGCATGCCGACGGCCTTCTTGCCGGCGCGGGCGGCCAGGAGGGCGGCTTCGTTGAGCAGGTTGGCCAGTTCGGCGCCGGAGAAGCCCGGGGTGCTGCGGGCGATGACGGACAGGTCCACATCCGGCGCGAGTTTGATGTTGCGCGCGTGGACCTTGAGGATGGCCTCCCGGCCGCGGACATCGGGGAGGTTGACGACCACCTGGCGATCGAACCGGCCCGGGCGGAGCAGGGCGGGGTCGAGCACGTCGGGCCGGTTGGTGGCGGCGATGATGATGATGCCCTCGGTGGTGTCGAAACCGTCCATCTCGACGAGGAGCGCGTTGAGGGTTTGCTCGCGTTCGTCGTTGCCGCCGCCGAGGCCGTGGCCGCGGCTGCGGCCCACGGCGTCGATTTCGTCAATGAAGATCAGGCACGGGGTGTGTTTGCGTGCTTGTTCGAACATGTCGCGGACGCGGCTGGCGCCGACGCCGACGAACATTTCGACGAAGTCCGAACCGCTGATGCTGAAGAACGCGGCGTCGGCCTCGCCGGCGATGGCCTTGGCCAGCAGGGTCTTGCCCGTGCCTGGCGGGCCGACCATCAGCACGCCCTTGGGGATGCGACCGCCGAGGCGCTGGAATTTTTTCGGGTCGCGGAGGAATTCGACCAGCTCGGCCACCTCTTCGATGGCCTCGTCGATGCCGGCGACGTCTTTGAAGGTGGTTTTGTTGCGTTCCTTGGTGAGGAGGCGGGCCCGGCTTTTGCCGAAGGAGAGGGCGCCTTTGCCGGCCATTTTGATCTGGCGGATGAAGAAGAACCAGATGAGGGCGGCGATGAGCAGGATGGGCAGGATGCTGAGCAGGACGTTCATCAGCACCATGTTTTGTTCCTGGGGCTCGAAATTGGGCAGGCGCAGCAGCCGGTCTTCCATGGCCTCGGTGAGGCGGGCCCGGGCGCGGAACGGCACCTCCTTGTCGTGGCCGTTCTCCTGGATTCGGCGGCCGGAGGCGTCCGTGGCGTAATAGGTGCCGATGATCTCGGTCAGGAACGGGGATTGGGCACTGTAAATGATGCGCGCCTTGGCGATGAGATTGGATTCGACCAGTTGGAGGAAACGCGCCTGGGAGATCTGGACGGCTTCCTGTTGGGTGCGGTTGCGCAGGGACATCAGGACGATGACCCCGGCGACGATCATCACCCATACGACCCAGGTGCGGGGTTGCATGCGAAACTCCGGCGGCCGGTGAGATCCGCCGGGATTGCTGCGATTTGGATTGGATTCAGCCATGCTCGAAATCGTTAATTCCGTGCGAAGCTAACACGGCTGGTGCGGTGTCGCAACCTGGGTTTGCCCGCCGGCATTCCCAGCGGAGGCGTCGTCGGGTTTCCGGCGTGAGCTTGAAGAGTTCACCCGGCTGGAGGCCTTCGACCCAGAAGATGGTGCCGGAGGAGGTTTCTGCGACGAGGCGCAGCCGTCGCTCGGGCGCGGGGACGCCGGCGGCGGTGAAAAGGTCCTGGAGCTTGGCGGGGCGGGTGAAGCCGAGGGGCTGGAAACGGTCGCCGGGCTGCCAGAAGCGGAGTCGGACCGAGGGACCGACCTTGTCAGCGTCGAAGAACTCCACGCCGGGCCGGGGCGTGCCGATCCGGGGACCGCGGGTGGGGGTGATGCGCCAGGAGAGTTCCGCACCGCCGAAGGCGGTCCGGCCGGGCTGTTGGAGGTCGAGCGTGTGCTGTGCTGTGCGAAAGTTCAGGTCGGCAGGCGGGGCAACGTGGACTTGACCCGATTTGTCCCGGATGAACCAAAGGTTGGGTCCGGCGTGGATGCGGCGGCCGGGTCGGAGGCGGAGTTGTTCGACCAGGGTGAAGGAGGGTTCGCGACCGAGCCGGCGCAATTGGAGGCGGATGACGGCTCGTTGGACGGCCTCGGGCAATTGATGGAAGGGTGGGGAGGGCGATGCGCACCACTGTTGGGCCCAGAGTCGGACCGCGGCGGCTTCGGCGCCCACGATTTCCATGACTCGCGGGATGGTCTGGCGGAGCCCGGGCTGGTAGGCGGATTCGAGGAGGGGGAGCAGTTCGTTGCGGATACGGTTGCGGAGGATGTCGGGTGCGAGGTTGGAACGGTCCTCGCGGAAGGGCAGCTTTCGCCATGCGGCGTAAGCGCGGAGCGTGGCCTTGGGCAGGTTCAACAAGGGTCGGATCAACGCCGGGACTGTTTCGGTGGAGCGGCGAGGGTCTCGTCCGGCTGGGGCGGGGGATTTCCAGTGCATGCCTTCGAGGCCTTCCCCGCCGGCTCCGCGGAGGATGCGCAGGAAGAAGAGCTCCACCTGATCGTCTGCATGATGTCCGAGGGCGATGGTCGGGCTGCCCCATTCACTGGCGGTGCGGATCAGAAAGTCCAGGCGCAGGGTGCGTGCGGCCATTTCGAGCGACCATCCGTGCTGCCGGGCCAGGGCCCGGACGTCGCCGCGTCCGGCGAAGAAGGGGAGGCCCAACCGGGCGGCGTGATCACGGACGAAGGCTTCGTCGGCATCGGCTTCCGGGCCGCGGAGCTGGTGATTAAAGTGGGCGACGCCCAGGATCCAGTGGTGGCGCGGGGTCAGCCGGTGGAGGAGGTCGAGCAGGACCATGGAATCGCAGCCGCCGGAGACGGCCACGAGGACCTTCTGTTCCGGCTGCAAGAGGTTGTGGGACCGGACGTTGGCCGCCACCTGGCGGAGGAGGGCGCGTTCAGCGGCGTGGGTGAAATCAGCGTCGGCCGTCATACCAGACGAAACAGGCCTCGCGGCTGGTGACGGTTTGCCGGTGGCGCCAGGCTGCGCGGGCCCAGAAATGGATGAGTTCGGAAGGGCGGTAGAGGTATAACTTGCGTGCGGAGGTGAGGAGGGGGTGTCGGTGGAGGATGACGATTTTTTGCCTTCGGGCGCGCGCGAGGGCGCGGAGCCGGCAGGTGAGATCGATTTCCTCGGCGGCGTAGAGGGTCTCGTTGAATCCTCCGACAGTTCGAAAGGCTTCCGTGCGGACGAAGATGAAAGCGCCGGCCAGCCATTTGCCGCAGCGGCTGGCCAGGTTCCAGGCGGTGATGGCGAAACGTCCGAGCCAGTGGGGGGCGTCCATGCGCAGGGTGGAGCCGCCGGCCAGAACGCGGGGGTTGCTCATCTGCCGGGCCATGTCTTCGAACAACGCCGGGCAAGGGTGGCTGTCGGCGTCGAGGAAGAGGATCCAGTTGCCTGTGGCGAGCCGTGCACCGCAGTTTCGGGCGCGAGCGATCTGGCGGACGGGCTCGAAGACCACCGTGGCGCCTGCAGCAGCGGCGATGCGGGGGGTGGCGTCGGTGGAATGGTTGTCGCAGACGATGCATTCGACCTCCCAGGCGCGTCGGGTCAGGGCGCGGGAAGCTTGCCGGACGGCCTCCAAGGTGCTGCCCAGCCACTGTTCTTCGTTGTACGCGGGGATGACGATGGAGATCCGCACCGGTATTCAATGTGACCGGCGTGGAGCCCGGCGGCAACCGGAAAAGAGGATGGGCGGCTGCGGGATGGCGGGCCCGGCCGGGCGAAGAGGCCGAAAGGGTTTGTCGAAAAACCCTGTTACACTTGTGGGGAGCCGTTTATGATGCGCCGGGTCCGGTCGGGGCGTCCGCCGGCCGGGGTGGGGCAACTCCGGCTGGTGCGGGCTGACCGCACGCCAGGCCGGGTTGGCAAGAGGCATGGTGAAGGTGTCTGGAGAGGGTCGAGCATGAACGAGGCAGTTGGTGGCGTGTGGGGGACGTTGGTGCTGTATGCCGGGGTGGTGCTTTTGGCCTCGTTGGCCGGGGGTGCGGTACCGTGTTATTTGGCGCTGACGCACACGCGATTGCAGGTGGCGGTGAGTCTGGTGGCGGGTCTGATGTTTGGGCTGGCGCTGTTGCAGTTGTTTCCTCATTCGGTGGAGGCGGTGGGCTCGGCCCACGGTGCGGCCCTGTGGATGGTGGCTGGGTTTGTGGGGATGTTTGTGCTGCAGCGGTTTTTGCCGTTTCACGAGCACGACGTGGTGGAGGGGCAGCCGAAGTCGGCTTGCGGGCATGCGCATGCGCCGGCGTTGCTGCGGAGCGGTCCGTTGGGGTGGGTGGGTGTGGCGCTGGGCCTGTCTCTGCATTCGGTGCTGGACGGGCTGGCGCTGGCATCGGCCGTGGCGGCCGTGGATCACGGGCACGGGCACGGGCTGGGGCTGGGCACCTCACTGGCGGTGATCCTGCACAAGCCGTTTTGCGCCCTGTCGGTTACGACGTTGATGGTGGCTTCCGGGACGGCGCGGCGTTGGTATTTTCCGGTGAACCTGGCTTTTGCGCTGGTGACGCCGCTGGCGGCGGTGGCGTGTTTCTGGGCGGGACGTCCCCTGTGGGAGGCTCATCCGGTGTGGCTGGGGTATGCGCTGGCGTTTTGTGCAGGGACGTTTCTCTGCATTGCATGCGCGGATTTGCTGCCGGAGCTGCAGTTCCATGCGCATGATCGGGTGAAGCTTTCGCTGTCGCTGGTGGTGGGGGTGATGTTGGCGGTGTGGATCGGCGGGCATGCCCACGGGCCGGGTCACGTGCACCCGGATCGGCACGGGGACGGAGCGGGCGGGGCGACGGCGCCTGTTCCGGAGGCTCACCCTTCCCCGGAGGTGCCTGCGGACAAGGGGCCGTGAGGTCGGGAGAGGCGCCGGGGGTTGTCGGGGCGATGCAGCGGGGCGGCGGGGTTGGACTCAGACGATGCGGGTTTGACCGCGGCCGCGCACGACCTCGCCGATGATCCAGGCCGGATGCCGCCGGTGGCGGAGGAACCGGACCACGGCGTCGGCCTGTCCGGCCTCCACGATGGCGACCATGCCGATGCCCATGTTGAACACGTGGAACATCTCGGTTTCCTCGATCCGGCCGCGGGTTTGGAGATAGGTGAAGATGGGTGGGATTTCCCAGGACCCTTTTTGGATGACCACGTCGCACCGTGGGGGCAGGACGCGGGGGATGTTGTCGAGGAACCCGCCGCCGGTGATGTGGGCGAGGGCGTGGATGGGCCCGGAGGAACGGCGGGCCGGTCCGTTTGTGCGGCTGAGGGGCTGAAAGTGCTGCAACAGGGCGCGGAGGACGGGCCCGTAGCTGCGGTGCACCTTCAGGAGTTCCTCTCCGATGGTGGTGCCGAGCTCGGGCACGCGCGTGGAGGGTTTGAGTTTGAGCTGCTCGAACAGGATGCGCCGGGCCAGGGAATATCCGTTGGTGTGGAGTCCACTGGAGGCCAGTCCGATGACGGCATCGCCTGCGCGGACCTGCCGGGGGCCGTCCAGGATCGCTTCCCGTTCGACCACGCCGACGATGGAGCCGCAGAGGTCGTACTCGCCGGGGGCATAGAAGCCGGGCATCTGGGCGGTTTCACCTCCGATGAGGGCGCAGTGGTTTTCGGCGCAGGCTTGGGCGAGGCCGCGGACGAGTTGTTCAAACACGCGGGGTTCGAGCCGGCTGGTGCCGATGTAGTCGAGAAAGAAGAGCGGTTCGGCGCCGAGCACGGCGATGTCGTTCACACAATGGTTGACGAGGTCCTGGCCGACGGTGTCGTGGCGGTCCATGGCGAAGGCGACCTTGAGCTTGGTGCCCACGCCGTCAATGGAAGAGACCAGCACGGGCCGGCGGTATTTGCGGATGTCGAGTGCGAACAGGCCGCCGAAGCTGCCGATCTTTCCAAGGACCTCGGGTCGCTGCGCCCGGGCCAGCCAGCGGGGCAGGCGGGCCTTGAGTCGGTTGCCCAGGTCAATGTCCACGCCCGCACGTGCGTATGCGCTCCGTTTCATGGAGCGGCACATTAAAACGACACGAGGCGCGGGTGGCGAGAGCAAAAACCGGGGGTGGAAAGACCGGGCCGGTCGGTCGCCGTGTGCGGCTGTGTGCGGTCCAGGTGCCGGCCTTCTACGATTCGGCGGGGCGGACCGGGAGGGCCAGCTTGCCGGAGGGAATCAGGTCTTCGGCGTCGGGGCCTTTCTGGATCTTCTCGTTCAGCAGGTAGAGGAAAACTGCAAAGAGCAGGAGGTAAATGACCGTGAAAAGGATCAGGGAGGCCAGCACGGTTTCGGCTTTCAGGGTGGGGGAGACGCCCTCGGCGGTGCGCATCAGACCGTAAACGATCCAAGGCTGGCGGCCGGTTTCAGCGGCGAACCAGCCGGCCTGATTGGCGATCTGGGGGCCGAGGACCGAGAGCACGAGCAACCACAACAGCCACCGCCGCTGCGGGAGTGTGCCCCGCCAGGCGTGCCAGGCGCCGAGCACGGCCAGGGCAATCATGGCGAAGCCGACGGCGACCATGAGGTGGTAGAACTGGAACGAGCGATTGACTGGCGGCCAATCCTCCTGCGGAAACTGGTCCAGGCCGGTGACCGGCTGATCCACATCGCCGTGCACCAGCCAGCTCAGCAGCCCGGGAATGGCCAGTCCGTGCACCTTCCTTTCATTCTCGTTGACCCAGCCGAACAGGTAGAGGGGTGCGCGCGGCCGGGTTTCGAAAAGTCCTTCGAAGGCGGCGAGTTTGGCGGGTTGATTCCGGGCGACGCCTTCTGCGCTGATGTGGCCGGTCACCACCTGCAGGAGGGAGGCTGCCAGGCCGACGGCCAGCCCGGCCTTCACACAGGCGCGTGCGAAGTCGAGGTGGACCCGCTTCAGCAGGTACCAGGCACCGACACTGACGACCAGAAACGCGCCGGCCTGCCAGCAGCCGCAGATGACGTGTGACAAACGGTGAACCGAGGAGGGATTGAAGACCATGGCCCAAAAATCCGTGATTTCCGCCCTGGGCCCCATGGGCGTCTCCACGATGTGGAATCCCGCTGGTGTTTGCATCCAGGAATTGGCCACGACGATCCAGATGGCGCTGAAATGGGCGCCGAGGCAGACCATGCAGGTGGCGAAAAAGTGGGTGGTTCGTTTGACCTTGTCCCATCCGAACAACAGCACGGCCAGGAACCCGGACTCCAGGAAGAAGGCGAAGATCCCCTCGGCGGCCAGGGCACTGCCGAAGACATCACCGACGAATCGGGAGTAGTTGGCCCAGTTGGTGCCGAACTCGAACTCCATGACGATGCCGGTGGCGACGCCGAGGGCGAAGGTCAGGGCGAAGATGCGGGTCCAAAACCGGGCCAACTGGTGGTACAGGGGGTTGTTCGTGCGCAGCCAGAGCGACTCAAAAAGCACCAGCATGACGCCCAGCCCGATGCTCAGTGGCGGATAGAGGTAATGAAAGGCCACCGTGGCGGCGAACTGGATGCGCGAGAGTGTGACCACGTCCCATTCCATAAGCACTGTTCAGTGTTCTACCTTGGTTGCATGGTCGCAAGTGAATCCGGTCCGGGACGCGCACGCCCTGCCGGGATGGCGGGGGAGCAACCGGGTGAACGTGCCCGGGGCAACGGAATGGTGCCCAGATGCTGGACGAATGAGCTGCTTGAGCCGGGATGGATCAGGGGCAGGGGGTGGCGGACCGGCTGGTGAAGGGCGCACGGAATGCCTCGGGAGCGGGGTTCCGATTGTGCAAAGGTCGGGTTTCGTTTTGCAGCGGGGCGATGCCGCTTGCTTCGCGCGGGCCCATGGACAGCCGGTCGGCCATCGCGTTAGGATCGCGCATGCTTTTTGGGGCGCATTGTTCGACGGCAGGTGGCGTGGCCTCGGCACTGGAGCGGGCGGTGCGGATCGGGGCGGATTGTTGCCAGTTGTTTGTGAAGAACAACATGCAATGGTTCGCCCGGCCCTTTCGTGAAGAGGAGCTCCAAGCATTTCACGAGGTGCGGCAGAGGGCGGGGCTCGCGTGTGTGTTCGGGCATGCCGGATACCTGATCAACCTGGCGGCGCCGCCCTCGTCGAATCGCGACAAGTCCGTGCGTTCGCTGGTGGAGGAAATCGGGCGGGCGGCCCAGTTGGAACTGCCGTTTCTGGTGGTGCATCCCGGGGCCCATCTCGGGGCGGGAGTGGAGGCGGGTCTGCGCCGGGTAAGCGAGGCCATCGAGGAAGTGGTGACCGCCACGCGCGGGCTGGGTGTACGCATCGCGCTGGAGAACACGGCGGGTCAGGGGACGTGTCTGGGGGGCGAGCTGTGGCACCTGGCAGAGGTGTACCAACGGGTGGGCTGCGCGGACCGGCTGGCGATCTGCCTGGACACGGCGCATTTGTGGGGCGCCGGGTACGACATTCGCGTGCCGGCGGGGTGGGATCGCGTCTGGGAAGAGCTCGAGCGATGGGTGGGGCTGGACCAGGTGGTGGCGTTTCACTTGAACGACTCGAAAGCTGCGTTGGGGTCGCGCCGGGACCGACACGAGCACATTGGTCGGGGCCGGCTTGGCCGGGAGGCGTTTCGACTGCTGGTTTCGGATCCGCGGTTCGACCGGCTGCCGGGCTGTCTGGAAACGCCGAAATCGGAGGATTTGCACGAGGACCGCGAGAATCTGGCCGTGTTGCGGTCGCTGTGCGCAACCGGGGGCGGGCGCCGTCTCGCGAAGCAAGGTGCGTGGGCAGGCGGCCGACGCAGTCGGGCGAAAGTGAAATGGCGGAGAGAGGGGGATTCGAACCCCCGATACGGGTTTTAGCCCGTATAACGGTTTAGCAAACCGTCGCCTTCAGCCACTCGGCCATCTCTCCGCAAGCGACACTTTGCGTCGGCAACCGGCCGGCCCCGCGGATGGTGAAGACCGGGGTCGGATCGTCCGACCACCGCTCACCATACGGGCACTGGTCGTGCGCAGCAAGAGCAAAGCTGGAACCGATGGAGAGACTCGAGGCGGCGGCCGCTCGTCCAGGGCAGTGGGCTCAGGGCGTGGGCGGCGGAGCTTCCCCGGGGCCTTCGCGGGATTCGGCACGCGTTCGTCTGCCGGATTGGTCAGTGCGGGATGGGGTTTGGATGACCTACCGGTTCTCGGCGGAGGCATTCTTCGAGGCCCCCTGTTTCGGCGGTTTGCCGGCCGCGCCCGGTCTGGGTCCGATTCGTACCGAGAGGGCAACGTAGCGGCCGTCTTCGCTGGGCACGTAGCTGATGCCCACCTCTTCTCCGGGCCTGGCATCGGCCAGGACAGCGGGTTTGCCGTCCTTGGTGATGCGGGTTTCCGAAGTGATGTACACGACGGTTTTGCCGACCTTCAGGGTTTTGTGGACCTGATCCACCTCGGTGATGCGTCCGGCAAGGGGCCGGTGCCTTGCGCCGGGCTTGGGCTTGGGAACGGGCGCGGGGTCGGACGGGCTGCCTGCCACCGGCTTGTCCGGCTCGGCGGCTGGCGCGGTGGGCCGGGTGAGCAGACCGATGAGTGCTGCCAGGATGAGGGTTGCGATGGCGCGTTTCATGAGTTTCTCGGGCGGTGTAGCGGTTGCGGGTTCTATCCGCGAGCGGGGCCATCTGGGGGCCCTGCTCTTCAAGGCCCCTTCCTAGTCCGTGGCCCGGTCCAGTCAAGGCGGAAATCTGGATCGTGGTTCTTTCAGTGGAATCTGAAGACCGCTGATGCCGCGGGCAGGCTGGGGCAGGGCTGCCGACGCGGGTGCAGTCGGAATACATCATGCGCTGCCCGGGAGAGAGTTGTGGCGGTAAAAAGGGCGGGCGGGATTGACAGTACCGGCCAGTTGCACAAATGTTGGGTCCATCGAAGGAACCTGAAGGAATCCAATCACTTCATTTCGAGAGGAGAAACGAGATATGGCATTGCCCGTTGGAAGCAAGGCACCGGATTTCACGTTGAAGACCAAGACCCCGTCCGGGTTGCAGGACGTGACGCTGAGCAACAACTTCGGCAAACGCAACACGGTCCTGCTGTTCTTCCCGCTGGCCTTCACCGGCGTCTGCACAAAGGAGATGTGCGACGTGACGGCGGGGTTGAACGCTTACCGGGAGCTGAACGCGGATGTGATCGCCATCAGCGTGGACAGTCCGTTTGCGCAGGAGGCTTGGGCGCAGAAGGAGAAGATCGGCATCACGCTCGCCAGCGATCTGAACAAGACCGTGGCCAGGGCGTACGATGTGTTGCTGGATGACCTGCTGGGCTTGGGGTCGGTCAGTGCCCGGGCGGCGTTCGTGATCGACAAGGAGGGGATCATCCGGTACAGCGAGCAGACGCCCACTCCGAAAGAGTTGCCCAATTTCGAAGCCATCAAGCAGGTGCTGGCCCGGCTGAGCTGAAGCGGGCCGGGTTGCGAGTTGCGCGGCCGGGTCGCTCCGCGACCGGCCGCGCCCGGCGTGGCGGCGGGGTCGGCGGTCCCTGGTTTCATTCCCGGGTGCTTTCCGTGGGCAGTGGGATTCTGCTGGCAGGAACCCACCGAGGCGGCTTCTGCCTGGCCGGCTGACCGGGGACCCCCTGCAAGCCGGGCGGGTAAGGTCGTTTGTTCGAATTCGCATTTTGCATGCGCGCAGTTTGTGCCAGCATGGGGCCGACGGCTGAGCGGCTCGACACGGTGAAAAAGACCCATACAGCCAGGCGCCGGATCCTCGTCGTGGACGACGAACCTCTGGTGTGTGAAGCGATGGCCATGATGCTGTCGTTCGACGGACATCAGGTTCAGATGGCCCAAAACGGGGCGGAGGCCCTGGCTTTGTTGGAGAAGCAGCCGTTCGACCTGGTGATCACGGATTATGCCATGCCGGAGATGCGGGGCGACGAGCTGGTGCAGCACGTCTCCGCCCGGTGGCCGACCCTGCCCATTCTGATGGTCACCGCCCACGCCGAGGTTCTGGCGGCCAATCGGGTGCCGTTGCCCGGGGTGGCGATGGTGTTGAGCAAGCCTTTCATGCTGGACACGCTGCGCCGGGCCATCGAGAAAGTCTGTCCCATGCCGACGCCGTCCTCGCAGGCGTAGGCTTCCTGCCTCATCCGCTTCGTCCGGCCCGCGATTGGTCTTTCGACCCTTTGGTGCAAAGGCCGGTTTCGGGCCTTGCCGGTCCCTGCCCTGCGGTGCTGCGGCGCCATGTGGGGGCGGTTCTCCGTCCTTGAGCTTCCGATGGGATTGGTCCAGCGTGGCTGGCATGCGCGAGGGGATCGGTTTGTCACGGCGCCGGTTCCTGGTGGTGACGGCACTTGTGGCGTCATGGGCCGGGGTGGCAGTCCGGAGCCGGCTGTTCGGCGGGAGATCGGAAAAGGCCCCGGTGTACCTGTTCGACAAGGTCTGTGTACAGGCCGGGCTGAGCCTCGACGAAACCGCTGCCCTGGTGGAGGCCACGGGTCTGGACGGCGTGGATTGTGCGGTTCGACCCGGTGATCGGATCGAGCCGGCCCGCGTGCGTGAGGACCTGGTGCGGTATGACCGGTTGTTGCGCGATCGTGGCGCGCGGGTGGGCCTGGTGACCACGGCGATTCTGGACACGGACAGCCCGCATGCGCGGGCGATCCTGGAAACAGTACGCGAGCTTGGGGTGAGATTCTATCGGGTGGGCTTCTTGCGGGTGGGGCCGGATGCGGCGGTGGACGAGCAGCTCCGGCGCGTCCGTGAATCCCTGGCCCGGCTGGCCGAGTGGAATCGGGAGCTGGGGCTGTGTGCGCTGGTGCAGAATCATTCACCGACCGGGCGGACCCGGTACCTCGGAGGGGACCTGGGTGAGCTGGCGGCGTTGGTGGAGGGGTTCTCACCAACCGAGGTGGCGGTGGCGTTCGACCCCGGGCACGCGCTGCTGGTGCACGGGGAGGGCTGGTTGGAGGGGTTCGAGCGGGTTCGCGAGCATCTGGGCGTGGTGTACGTGAAGGACACGGACCGCCGGCGCCGCTTCGTTCCCTTCGGCGAGGGTGAGCTGGGTCGGATGGGGTTTTTCGATCGCCTGCGACGGCTGGGCTACGGCGGCCCGTTCTCGTTGCACATCGAATATGACTGGGGTCGCGAGGGCAGGCGGACGCGATCGGAATTGGAAACCGCCGTGCGACGGAGCCTGGACGTGCTGCGCGGGTGGTGGGAGGGGGCACGGACCTCCTGACCCTTGGCGGTGGCGAAGGTCCTTCGTTCTGGCCGGCAGGCCGGTTTGCCGCCGCCCGTCAGGGTTGTTGTCCGGGCGGGCGGTCCGGCGAGACCAGACCCCTGGCGACGGCGTACCGCGTGAGGCCGGCCACGGTGTGGATGCCGAGCTTCTGCATCAGATGTTCGCGATGCGTTTCGACGGTGCGGATGCTGACGCCGAGGCGGTCGGCGATTTCCTTGTTGGTCAGGCCTTCGGCGATCCCGATGAGGACCTGACGTTCGCGGGGGGTGAGTTCGGGTGTCTGGGGTGAGGGCGCCTGTTCGGCCAGGACGAGTTGGTTGAGGACCACGCGGGCCACGTCTGCGCTGAAGAAGGACTCGCCGCGGGAGACGGCTTCCACCGCTTGAACGAGCATGCCTGGATCGGCCTCTTTTGAGACGTAGCCTTGGGCGCCCGCCTGGAGGATGCGGAGGATGTAGTCGGTATTGGCGTGCATGGAGAGGATGAGGACCTTGACGTCAGGTAGCTCCCGCCGAATGGCCTCGGTCAGGGCCAGTCCATCCATGCGCGGCATGTCGAGGTCGGTCAGCACGACATCCGGGTGAAGGGTCCGGCAGAGGTCGAGAGCCTCAATGCCGTCGGCGGCTTCTCCGACCACCTCGATGGAGGGGTTCCTCTGCAACCAAGCCCGGATCCCCCGGCGGACCACGGGGTGGTCATCCACCAACAGCACGCGTATGGGGGCGGGCGTCATGAGCGGGGAAGTGGGTTGAGCCGATTCTGTGTGCGGGCGGTCTGCTGACAGCGTTCCGGTTGCCGGCGGGTGATCCCGCGGGTGTGGGCGTTCGCAGGTGGGGAAAGACGCGTCATGCTTGGTTGCCTTTGCAAGGAGATTGCTGGCGAGGCTCGTCATTGTGTGGTGGAGGGTGGGGTCCTGCCGGTTTTTGGACCGGGATGGGCGCGGCCAGTTCGCTTTCAACCGGCTTTTGCCGCCTTGGCCTGTTGGCTACTGGATTGGCGATGTACGGTTGCATGGTGCGGTCCCGCCCGGTTGGCTCGGAAGCTGGGAACCACGCTACCGGAATTGCGGGAACAGACAATCCGGGGGGCGCCTAGTTGTGATCCCGGAGAATATCTGGGGCACTTCCGTATTTCGCCCGACAAGCCGTCCCGGGTCCATCCCGGGTGGGGCGGGTGTCGCATGGGCAAGGGGGTGGTTGGTGGAGGATCGGACCTGAGGAAAACGGAGCGCCCACCCGGTCGAGGATGGGCGGGAACCGGGTGGGCGCTTTTGTGTGGGTGGTGTTGCGGTGTTGTGCGGGTCAAACGGTATAGGAGCCGCTGGCCACGCGGCCGCCGTGGCCGGTCCAGTTGGTGTGGAAGAACTGGCCGCGGGGCCGGTCCACCCGCTCGTAGGTGTGGGCGCCGAAGTAATCGCGCTGGGCCTGGATGAGGTTGGCCGGGAGTCGTTCACTGCGGATGCCGTCGAAGAAGGCCAGGGCGGTGGCGAAGGCGGGCACGGGGATGCCGTGCCGGGCGGCGTGGGCCACGACGCGCCGCCAGGAGGGTGTGGCCTCGCGGATGGCGTTGGCGAAGAACGGGTCCAGCAGGAGGTTTTCGAGATTGGGATTTTTGTCGAAGGCCTTTTTGATTTCGCCGAGGAAGACGCTGCGGATGATGCAGCCCCCGCGCCAGAGCAGGGCGATGCTGCCATAGTTCAGGTTCCAGCCGTATTGTTGGGCGGCGGCGCGCATGAGCATGAAGCCCTGGGCGTAGCTGACGATTTTGGAGGCATAGAGGGCGCGGCGGAGGTCCTGGAGCCACTGGTTACGGTCGCCTTCGAACCGGGGTTCGGGCACGGGGAAGACCTTCGCGGCCTCGACGCGCTGTTCCTTGAAGGCGGAGACGCAGCGGGCATAGACGGCCTCGGCGATGAGGGTGACGGGGATGCCGAGTTCGGCCGAGGAGATGACCGTCCATTTGCCGGTGCCCTTCTGGCCGGCGGTGTCGAGGATTTTGTCGACCAGGGGCTGGCCGTCTTCGTCCTTGAAGGCGAGGATGTCGCGGGTGATTTCGATGAGGTAGGATTTGAGTTCAGCCTCGTTCCATTCGCCGAAGACGCGGCTCATTTCGTCCGGGGTCATGCCCAGGGCGTCTTTCATGATGTGGTAGGTCTCGGCGATGAGCTGCATGTCGCCGTATTCGATGCCGTTGTGGACCATCTTGACGTAGTGGCCGGCGCCGTTTTCTCCCACCCACTCGCAGCAGGGCTCGGTGCGACCGGTGGTGGGGTCGGTGACCTTGGCGGCGATGGCTTGGAAGATGGGTTTGACGTGGGGCCAGGCGGCTGGGCTGCCGCCGGGCATGATGGAGGGGCCGTGGCGGGCGCCCTCCTCGCCGCCGCTGACGCCGGTGCCGATGTAGAGGAGGCCCTTGCTTTCCACGTATTTGGTGCGGCGGATGGTGTCTTCGAAGTTCGAGTTGCCCCCGTCAATGATGATGTCGCCGGGCTCGAGCACGGTCAGGAGCTGTTCGATGAACTCGTCCACGGGCGGGCCGGCCTTGACCATGAGCATGACGCGGCGCGGTTTCTTGAGGAGGGCGGCCATTTCCTGGAGGGAGTGGGCGCCGATGACGCGCGTGCCCCTGGCTTCGTTGGCGAGGAACTCGTCCACCTTGGAGGTGGTGCGGTTGTAGGCCACGACGGTGAAGCCGTGGTCGTTCATGTTGAGGATGAGGTTCTGGCCCATGACGGCCAGACCGATGACGGCGATGTCAGCTTTCGGTTCCATGGGAAGGCAACAGGGGTTTGCGTGGGTTGGGTTGTCCGGTCGAGGGTCTCAACGTTGGATGCGTGCGGAGCCTCCGCGTGCGAAGGCTTCGACCTGTTCGACGGTGACCATGGTGGTGTCGCCGGGCGTGGTGGTGAGCAGGGCGCCGTGGGCCCAACCGAGCCGGACACAGTCCTCGGGCGACCGGCCGGTCAACATGCCGTAGAACAGGCCGGCGGCGAATCCGTCGCCGCCTCCGACGCGATCGTAGACGTCCAGTTCGCATGTGGGCGCCTGGTGGACCTGGCCGTTGATCCAGGCGACGGCGCTCCAGCGATGGCGGTTGGTGGAGAGGACCTCGCGGAGGGTGGTGGCGACGACCCGGATTTGCGGGTAGGTCTTGACCACGGTGTCCATCATGCCGACGAAGGCGGCCGGGTCGAGTTTGGAGGTGGCGTGGACGTCGGGTCCTTTCAGGCCGAGACCTTTTTGGAGGTCTTCCTCGTTGCCGACGAGCACGTCCACGTGTTGGACGATCTGGCGCATGACGGTGACGGCGCGGTCCTGACCGCCCCAGACGTCCCAGAGTTTCTGGCGGAAGTTCAGGTCGAACGAGGTTACGGCGCCGGCGGCCTTGGCGGCCTGCATGGCCTCAATGATGAGGGGGCCGGTGGTTTCGGAGAGCGCGGCGAAGATGCCGCCGCTGTGGAACCAGCGGACGCCCTGGCTGAAGATGGCCTTCCAGTCGAAGTCGCCCGGTTTGAGCAGGGCGCCGGCTTCGTTGCTGCGGTTGTAGAAGACGACGGGTGGGCGTACGCCGAAGCCGCGGTCGCTGTAGACGATGGCGTGGTTGGGCCCGCGGACGCCGTCGTGTTTGAAACGTTTGTAGAATGGTTTGACGCCCATGGCGCGGACCCGCTCGGCGATCAGATCGCCGATGGGGTACTCGACCAGGGCGGTGGCGATACCGGTCTGGAGGCGGAAGCAGTCGGCGAGGTTGGCAGCGACGTTGTATTCCCCGCCGCTGACGTGGATGCGGCATTCCGTGGCCTTGCGGAAGGGGACCACGCCGGGGTCCAGTCGGTGGACCAGCGCGCCCAGGGCCAGGAAGTCCAGTGAACCTTGCGAGGGAATGTTCAGTCCGTAGTTGCTCATAAAGTCGGGTTCAGAGGTTGCCGTTGCCCAGGAAAACGGGCCGGAGATGGCGTTCGTACAGGTTGTTTGTCACGAGGCGGGCGATGATGTCGTGGGCCTGTTCGAGCAGGCCCAGGAATTCCGCTCCGCGTCGAGCGGCCAGTTTGTAGGCCACGTGGAAAAGCTGGCGGAGGTGGGGGTTGAAGTCGGGGCAGGCGGGATCGTGCCGGAGGGCGGCGGCGAATCGTTCGGGACTCCAGCGGTGGACCTCGTCGGGCGAGGGCAGTCGGC
Source organism: Limisphaera sp. 4302-co (assembly GCF_049537155.1). NCBI lineage: Bacteria > Pseudomonadati > Verrucomicrobiota > Verrucomicrobiia > Limisphaerales > Limisphaeraceae > Limisphaera > Limisphaera sp. 4302-co. Next base: position 572,831 of record NZ_JBMVQZ010000001.1, on the reverse strand, counting down.
GACGGTCAATGTCGATGACCGTGGCGTAGGGGGCGCACAGTTCGTCCATGTGTTCGAGGGCCTCGGTGTAGAGGTTTTGGGCGAACTGGAGGCCGGCTCCGCCGGATTCGATCAGTCCGAGGAGTTCTTCCAGCCAGGTGGTCCCGGCGGTTTTGATGTGAAGTCCCTCGCCGGTCCGACGCAGGGTGCGGTGGAGGATGGGGTAAAGCGAGAACTTGTCGCTGCCCGAGTGGACGCTGAGTTTGAGGTTGGCGGGCAGACCGTATTGCTGCCGGGCAAAGCGAAGGACGGTCAGGAAGTCGAGCAGCTGTCGTTCGAAAGCCTCCGGGTCTCCGACGTAGTCCACGCCCTTGTTGAACCGGCCGACGAACCGGGGTGCGATGGTTTGGACGGGCACGCCCGCATCGGCCAGTGCGGCCAGGATGACCAGCAGTTCCAAGGGCGACTGGGGGTGGTCGGTCTCGTCCATGGAAACCTCGGTGATGAAGGTGCCGGGTTTCCTGGCGGCAGCGATGGTCTGGTAGGCTGCGGCGGCCTCGTCCACGGCTTTGAGGTAGTGACCGGCCGCGCGGCTGAGCGTGGCGTGGTCGGTTTGAATTGGCTCGGTGAGGTCGGGCAGGTCGAGACGGCCGAGGAGTTCCGGGTGTTTTTGGAGAAAGGCCTCCACCCGGGCGGGTGGTGCGGGTTGGCCGATGGCTTCGGCGACGTCGAGGGTGAAATAGTCGCAGCAGGAGAGGTAGGGTCCGAGGATGTCACGCCGGACGTGGTCGGCATCCACGTGCCAGGGGAGGGCCCAACCCGCGGCACGCACGGCGGCCTCGGCGGCGGTGCGGACGCTTTCGGGTGAGGACCCGATGATCTGATGTTCACGATGGGATTTGTTCCAGACAGGGATGACCTCCCGGCCTGCCCGGAGGAGTTTCTGGCAGGCAGCCAGTTGGGCACCGGCTTCGTGGGCGAAGCGATCGCCCACACCGACCGAGTACTTGGCAAGTTGCAGAGTGTTTTGCATTCGTTTGTGACGTCCGTACCTCCCGCCGTGCCTCTCCGACCCGGCACGGCACGAGACTACCGGATTCGACCCGTGCCCGGGCGTGCGAATTTGTGCATGGCAGTCTGAGAAAATTGCACGGCCCGAGGGTATCGGGTGCGATGCCAAAAATTCAAAGCGAATTGCAGAAGCGCGGAGGCGCGGTCCGGGGTGGGTCGTGCTAGGTTGGGGCGCAGATTGGCTCCGGCCCTCCCGGTTTTTGCGGCCGGCATGCTGCCGGCAGGGCGCCGGGGGATGGGGTGGCCGGTGAACGAGACCCAGGCAAGGAACAATCCGGAAGGCAACATGTCGAAACGATTGGTTGCAGCGGCGGTCCGACTGGTGGTCGGGCTGGGCTGGGTGTGTGTGTGGAGCGGCTGCCAGCGGCCGCTGGCGGTGCCGGCTGTCGGGGAGGCGGCGGGACCGTGGCGGGAGGCTGCGGCGATTGTGGAGCGGGTGCGGCCGCCGCGGTTTCCGGATCGGACGTTTGACATTACGGACTACGGGGCGGTGGCTGACGGGCGGTCGGATGCGACGGAGGCGATCCGCCGGGCGGTGGAAGCCTGTGCGGCGGCGGGCGGCGGTCGGGTGCTGGTTCCGGCGGGCGAGTACCTGACCGGGCCGATTCATCTGCGGAGCGGGGTGAACCTGCATGTGGCGGAGGGGGCGGTTTTGCGCTTCAAAACGGATCCGGATGCCTATCTGCCGCCGGTGCTGACGCGGTTTGAGGGCATGGAGTGCTACAACTATTCGCCCCTGATTTATGCGGTGGATCAGCAGAACGTCGCGGTGACGGGGCGGGGTGTGCTGGACGGGCAGGCCGGTGATGACAATTGGTGGGCTTGGAAGGGCGGGCGCAACCAGCCGGTGGGGGGGCCGAACCAGGTGGCGGCGCGCAATCGGTTGGTGGCGCAGGTGGCGGCCGGGGTGCCGGTGGGGGAGAGACGCTACGGATCCGGCGGTTACCTGCGGCCAAGCTTCATCCAGTTCTATCGCTGCCGGAACGTGTGGATCCAGGGGGTTCGGATCCGGCGATCTCCGATGTGGAACATTCATCCGGTGCTGTGCACCAACGTGCTGGTGCAGGGGGTGGAGGTGATCTCGCACGGTCCCAACAATGACGGGTGCAATCCGGAGTCGTGCACGGACGTGGTGATCGAGGACTGCGTCTTCGACACGGGGGATGATTGCATTGCGATCAAGTCGGGCCGGAACGATGACGGGCGCCGGATTGGCGTGCCGTCGGCCAACATCGTGGTGCGCCGTTGTGTGATGCGGGACGGGCACGGCGGCGTGGTGATGGGGAGCGAGATTTCCGGGGGATGCCGGAACGTGTTCGTGGAGGATTGTCAGATGGACAGTCCGAATCTGGACCGCGTGCTGCGGTTCAAGTCCAACGCCGTCCGGGGCGGTCACATCGAGAATGTCCGGATGCGGAACGTGAAGGTGGGGCGGGTGGCGGATGCGGTTTTGCAGATTGATTTTCTGTACGAGGAAGGTGCCAACGGGCCGCACCGGCCGGTGTTGCGGCACGTGCGCATGGAGAATGTGGAGGTGGCGCAGGCACGGCGGGTGCTCGATATCCGGACCTTTGAGGGGGCCGAGATTACGGACGTGCGGTTGATCCGGTGTCGGGTTCGCGGGGTGACGCAGCCGGATCGGGTGGACGGCGGGGATGTCCGCTTGGTGGACTGCGAGGTGGAACGTGCTCCGTAGGAGGACCGGCGGACGCCGGGGGGCCGGCAGTCGTCGTTGAACCTTTCGGGCCCGGCGAACGTTCGGGGCAACCGGTGCCGGTTGCCCCGCGGCTTTTGTGTCCCGTGCAGGCAGGGCGGGGCCGGGTGCGGGTACAACTGCGGGACCGGTGGCTGGGAGCGGCCCGACGGGGGGGAGACGCCCCGCCGGTCGGGATCGAAGCCCGGGACGCGTTCCTGCGGGGGGGGAAGGGGCGGGCGGCGGGGGTTGCGGCCGGTCAGATTTGTGTTTGAGCCGGCGGTTGGGATGGGGTATCGGATGGATCCTGCTGCGGAGCCCATGAACGAAGTCAAACAGCTCGGGATCCTGGAAGAGTTCCGGCTCGAGTTCCAGGCGATCTGGCCGCGGGTGCCGAACAAGGGGATGTTGTTCGCGCTGTGCGCGCTCTGGTTGATGTTGTTTCATTTCCTGGGGAATTCGACCTTCGGCTACGTCAAGACCGCCTCGCTGCTGGAATGGATGGTCAATGCCTACCGGGCCAACGACTGGGATGAGGGACACGGGCTGGTGGTGCCGCTGATCGTGGCGGGGCTGATGTGGTGGAAGCGGAAGGAGCTGTGGGGCGGGCCGCTGGAGCTTTGGCCGCCGGCTCTGGCGATTGTGGGGGTGGCGGCGGGATTGCACCTGCTGGGTTATCTGATTCAGCAGCCGCGGATCTCGATTGTGGCGATGTTTCTGGGCCTTTACGGCCTGATGGGGCTGGCGTGGGGGCCGCGGTTTTTGCGTGCCTGTTGGTTTCCGTATGTGCTGCTGGTGTTTTGCATCCCGCTGGGTTCGCTGGCGGAGATCGTGACGTTCCCCTTGCGGATGGTGGTGACGTACATCTCGGTGGGCATTGCGCAGGCGCTGGGGTTCGACGTGTTGCGGGAGGGCTCGCTCATTTACGATGCGCAACGGACCTACCGGTATGACGTGGCCCCGGCCTGCAGCGGGATCCGCAGCCTGATGAGCCTGCTGGCGCTGACGGTGATTTTCGGCATGACGGCTTTTCGGACGGCGTGGCGCCGGTGGGTGATGGTGCTGGCGGCGGTGCCGCTGGCGGTGTTGGGCAACGTGGCGCGGATCACCTTCACGATTCTGGTGACGGAGGTGTTCGGGCAGTCGTACGGCGTGAGCGTGGAACAGCGGTTCGGTTTCGTGACGTTCGCGGTGGCGATCGGTTGTCTGTTGTTGTTGGAACAGTGGTTGCGCGAGCCGGAGGCGGTTCGGTCGGCTCCGGCGCGGGCGGGGACGGAGGCATGAACCGGAGGGTTTGGATCTGGTCGGTCGTGACGGCCCTGCTGATGGCGGGCACGGCCTTTTTGTTGGCGGAGTTGAGGGGACGCCAGCGATTGGGTGAGTCCGGGGTTCGGACACGGCCGATTCCCGGGGAAACCCTTCGTGTGGAGGTGGAACTGCCGGAGGTGGTGCCGGGGTACCGATCCGAGCCGGTGGCGGTGCAGCAGGAGGTGGTGGAGGCGTTGCCAGCGGACACCAGTTTCGGTCAGCGGATCTACCGTGGGGAGGACGGTTTTGAACTTTTGTTGAACGTGGTTTTGATGGGCACGGACCGGACCAGCATTCACAAGCCGCAGTTTTGCCTGGTGGGGGCGGGCTGGCGCATTGACGAGACGGTGACGGATCGGATACGGATTCCGCGGCCGCATCCGTATGATCTGCCGGTGGTGAAGCTGTTGACGAGCCGGGAGATGACGGTTCAGGGCCGGGCGGTGCCGGTGCGCGGGGTGTATGTGTACTGGTTTGTGTGCGGGGACGGGCTGAGCGGGGAACCGACCGGCTGGGAGCGGATGTGGTGGATGGCGCGGGAATTGGTGACGCGCGGGGTGTTGCAGCGATGGGCTTATGTGACCTGTTTTGCGGTTTGTGCGCCGGGGCGCGAGGAAGCGACCTACGAACGGATGAAGGCCTTTCTGGCGGAGGCGGTGCCCGAGTTCCAGACGGTGCCGGGCCCGCCTGCGCCGGTTGCGGCGGGGAATCAGGAAGGGGCGCAATGAAGCGCCGGGGCATGGACAATCGGATCGGTTGCCGGGCCGGGGGCGGTCCGGTGAGGGTTTGAGCGCATGGCGACGCGCGAGCGACAGATCCGGTTGCTGTTGAACCAGTGGGTGGACGCGTGCCTCTTCGGCTTGGCTTTCTGGCTGGCCTACGCGCTCCGGACCCATCCGCGGGTGTGCGACTGGCTGGATCTGCCGCCTTTCCCGGTTCCGTTCGATGCCTATCTGTGGGTTTACCTGCTGTTGATTCCGGCGGGGCCGCTGACGCTGGAGGCGAGCGGGTTTTACCGGCGGCCGGTGCTGGGCCCGCGCTGGCAGAGCACCCTTTGTTTGCTGCGGGGCGTGGTGCTGCTGTGCATGGGGCTGACGCTGCTGCTGTTTTTCACGCAGTTGGTGACGCCCCGCTGGATGGTGGTGTGGTTCGGCGCGCTGGCCTTTGGTCTGGTGTATGCTCGGCAGGAGGTGCTGCGCTGGATGTACCGGCGGCGGCTGACCCAGCCGCAGTTCCGGCGCCGGGTGGTGCTGGTCGGGGTCCCCTCCGAGTTGGAACGGCTGCGCCGCCAGGTGGAGTCGCATCCGGACGAGGGGATGGACGTGGTGGCGGAGCTGGATCTGACGCGGGAAGACCCGGGCCGGATCACCGACCTGCTGCACGAGCACTCGGTCAACGGGGTGTTGATCAGTGCCGAGCACACGCACTTTGGTCACGTGCAACGGGTGATCCGGGCGTGTGAAACCGAGGGGGTGGAGGCCTGGCTGATGGCGGAGTTCTTCCGCACGGAGATTTCGCGCACGACGCTGGACGATTTTTACGGCCGGCCGGTGCTGGTGTTCCGAGCCACGCCGGACAAGCCGATTCAGTTGATGATCAAGCGCGCGGTGGACGTGGTGGGTTCGGTGGTGTTGCTGGTCGTGCTGGCGATTCCGATGCTGGTGGTGGCGCTGTTGATCCGGTTGACCTCGCCGGGCCCGGTGCTGTTCCGCCAGCAGCGGGCGGGTCTGAACGGCCGGCCGTTCACCATGTACAAATTCCGCACGATGGTGACCAACGCCGAGCAGCTCAAACACGAGCTGGAGCAGCTCAACGAGATGTCCGGTCCGGTTTTCAAGTTGAGCAATGACCCGCGGGTGACGCCGATCGGCCGGTTTCTGCGCCGCTACAGCATTGACGAGCTGCCGCAACTGATCAACGTGCTGCGCGGCGAGATGAGTCTGGTGGGGCCGCGGCCGCTGCCGGTGGACGAGGTGGCGCGGTTCGACGATGTGGCGCATCGGCGCCGGCTGAGTGTCAAACCGGGGCTGACCTGTCTGTGGCAGATCAGCGGGCGGAGCGAACTGCGCGATTTCAAGGAGTGGGTCCGGCTCGACCTGGAATACATCGACCACTGGTCGCTCTGGCTGGATTTCAAGATCCTCCTGCGCACGATTCCGGTGGTTCTTACGGCCAAGGGGGCCAAATGACGGATCCGTGGCGGGCACGAAGCGAAGGCGACCAGTGGAACTGCATTTTGGCAGACCGCGGACATGAAGAAGGGTGAAACGGAAACGATACGCGCCGGCCGGGGGGCCGCCTCCGCCCGTGGGAAGCGTCGGGCCGGCAGGGAACCTGTGTCGGTGGTGACCGGTGCGGCGGGTTTTCTGGGGTCGCATCTGACGGATTATCTGCTGGCCCGGGGTCACCGGGTGATCGGGATTGACAACCTCATCACCGGCAACGTGGCCAACATCGAGCATCTGGCGGGCGAGCCGCGTTTTCGGTTCATCCGGCAGGACGTCACGGAGTATCTCTTCCTGGACGGGCCGGTGGATTACGTCTGGCACTTCGCGTCGCCCGCCAGTCCGGCCGACTACTTGAACTATCCGATCCAGACGTTGAAGGTGGGCTCGCTGGGCACGCACAAGGCCCTGGGCCTGGCGCGACACAAAGGGGCGCGCTTCTTGCTGGCGTCCACCTCGGAGGTGTACGGCGATCCGGAGGTCCATCCGCAGTCGGAAGATTACTGGGGACACGTCAATCCGATCGGCCCCCGCGGTTGTTATGACGAGTCCAAGCGGTTTGCGGAGGCCCTGACGATGGCCTACCAGCGCGAACACGGTCTGGAGACACGCATCGTGCGGATCTTCAACACCTACGGGCCGCGCATGCGGCTCAACGACGGTCGGGTGGTGCCCAATTTCATCGCCCAGGCACTGAAAGGCCGGCCGTTGACGGTGTATGGGGACGGATCCCAGACCCGCAGTTTCTGCTATGTATCGGATCTCATCGAGGGTGTGTACCGCCTGATGATGAGCGATTACGGGTTGCCGGTGAACATTGGCAATCCCACCGAACTGACGGTTCTCGAGTTCGCGCGGGAGATTCTGCGTCTGACGGGCTCCAGGAGCCGCATCGTTTTCAAGCCCTTGCCGCAGGACGATCCGCGACAGCGCCGGCCCGACATCACCCGGGCGCGGGAGTTGCTGGGCTGGAGCCCGCAGGTTCCACTGGAGGAGGGGCTCAGGCGGACCATTGCGGACTTTCGCCGCCGGTTGTGAGGCGGGGCCCGTTTTGCCGGCGGGCGGGGTGCCGGGGAGGGGCTCGCGGGGCATGGGCGGCGGGCAGGTGGCGGTGAGGTTGCAGTTGCGAAACATCCGAGCATCGGGCATTGCGCGGTGGATGGAGGGGGCTTATGGTGCCGGCGGTGCCATGCAGAACGGGCCCGCCAGACCGGTAGAGCTGCGACCGCCGGACGATACCCCGGCCGGCCGGTTGCGCCACCAACTGGCCGAGGCACGGGCGGTGCGCATGCTGGCGGAGGCCACCGGGGATGAGCAGGCGTGGCTGGAGAAGTTGCGCACGGAATTTCCGCGCATCGTTGCGTACCTGCGGAAGCACCGGGGAGTGGAGTTTCGCGGCCGGGTCTTGGAGATCGGCGCGGGTGCGTGCGCGTTCAGCGCGGAACTGTCGAAGCTGCCGCAGGTGGTGGAAGTGGTGGCCACGGATGTGTCCCGCCGCTTGTTGGAGGAGTTGGCGCCGCGCGTCTTTGCCGGGCTGGGCGCCCGGGCGGACAAGATCGTGCGTGTGCCTGCCGACTATCACCGGCTCGGGTTCCCCGATGAATCGTTCGATTTCGTCGTATGCTCCGCCGCGCTGCACGAGGCGGTGGACGTGGTCGGCGTGTTGCGCGAGGTACGGCGGGTCCTCAAACCCGGCGGGCGGCTGGTGGCGGTGCGCGAGCCGCGTCCGGGCCGGTGGTCCCGTGAAAGGGTGGACCGGTCTTCATCCGGTGGTGTGGCACGCCGGTTGAGACCCTATACTCGTGCGGAGTACGAGGCGTTTTTCCGTGCCGCAGGGCTTCGTTTGCTGGGGACACCTTCCTGGAGCGGGGGTGCATGGCGGGCCTATGTCAACGGCCTGTGGGAGGGGATCACGCGGGATGCGTTTGTATTCGTGGCGGAGCGGCCGCCGGTGCGGATGGGCATCAGGCGCAGCCCCGCTCCAGGCCGGCGCGGATAGGCGGAGCGGTTGTGTAGAGCCGGCTGCCGGGACGGGGCGGATCCGCGGCTGCCCTGTGCGGAGCTCTGGGACAAGCCCTCCCGCGTGAAACGGGGAGGTTCGGGGAGGCGGAGTGGCTACGGTTTGGCGGGTCCGGGCTCGCCCATGACGGTCACGACGACACGGCGCTCGCGTGGTTTGATGTCGCATTCCAGGTGGAAGATTTGCTGCCAGGTGCCCAGGAGGGGCCGGCCGTTGCGGACCGGCACCGTGAGGGCCGGTCCGAGCAACGTGGCTTGCAGGTGTGAATGGGCGTTGCCGTCGTGCCAGGTCTGTTCGTGGTCGTAGTGGCGGCCGGGTGGCAGCAGGCGGTTGAGTTCACGTGGCAGGTCGGCCTGCAGGCCGGGTTCGAATTCGATGGTGCCGACGGCCGCGGTGCTGCCGACGTTGAAGATGTGGACGAGGCCGGTTTGGACTCCGGACCGGGCAACGATACCGGCCACCTGATCCGTCAAATCGTGCATTTGTCCGGCGCGGGTGGTGTGCAGGCGGATTTCCTCCTGATGAACCATGGCGACAGGATACGCATGCCTCACGCGCGTGGCCAGACGCCGAAAGCGGTGGCCCTGTTGCAGAGCGCCCGGACGGCCTGTTGGAGCGGAACCACTCAGTTGGCCGCGAGGAGGAGTTGGTAGGCTTCGAAGAACCTCCGTGCCATGGTGGCCGGTGCGAGATATTCCCGCATGCGGCGGAGCGTGTCCGGGTCAACCTCGCCCTTGGAGAAGAGGGGGTGGGCCAGTGCCTGATGCAACGCGCGCACCAGGTCCTCCAGGTCACCCGGCTCGAACAAGACCCCGTTTTGGCCGGGTAGGACGTAATCTGGTATGCCGCCGACCCGGGCGCCCACCACGGGCACACCGGCCACCACGGCTTCTTTGACCGAGTTGGGGCTGACGTCCACGCGTGTGGGGCAGATCAGCAGGGTGGCTTGCGCAAGTTCGGCCGCCACTTCCTGCAGGTCGAGGTGGGAAAGGAACCTGACCCGTTGCCAGAAGCGGTGCGGGAACCTTGCCCGGAGCTGGTCGGCCCAGGGACCGGCGGGGGCGCCAATATGGATGAGTTCCCATGGGAATTCCGCCGGGAGCCGGTTGAGCGCCTGAAACAGGAGGTCGGTGCCCTTGGCGTAGTGGAAGCGACCGTTGACCACGAACCGCACGGAGTGTGCGGGCGGGCGCCGGTCCAAGCGGTGGAAGAGCGGGTTGGGTGCGTGCTCGATCTGCACGACCCTGCGCGGGGCGAAGTGGCGCCGGACGAACTCGACGGCGAACCGGGACTCGGTGGTGACGAGCGGTGCGCGCGGGAGGCTGTGCCGTTCGAGCCGGGCGGCGACGCGATTGTAAAGTGGCGGCCGCGGCACCACCTGGCAGTACCATGTCATGAGGCCCTGGACGGTGACCAGATACGGGTACGGCAGGCGACCGGCCACCAGAGCAGCTCCGTTTTCGGTTCCCCAAGCGTGGACCAGATCGGGCCGGATCTGGCGGAGGCGTTTCCGGATCAGCCAAGTGTCGTACCAGAAGAGCGAGGGGGCACGGAGGCCGCCCCAGGTTCGGACGCAGTGGAGAGTGGTGGAACCGATCCGGAACGAGCAGGTGCGGGGAAACTGTTTGCGGAGGGCGACGATGTGGAGTTCGAGCCCCGGATTCTGTTCCTGCCAGGCACGGAACAGCACGCGTTGCCACGAGGCCGGGTGATGCCGGGGCATGCTTTGGAAGTCCGGCGGTGCTTCCGGCAACCATTCCACCGGGAAGTAGGTGATCCAGGCGACTTTCAGCGGGCGCGCGGGCATGGGGAGGACGAGAGGCGCAACCCGGGACGATCAGTCGTGCCGGTGGCCGGGTGGATGGGCAGCGTTTTCCTTGCCGGGGTTGGGTCTGTGGAATAGAAGGTCCACATGATACTGGCCGGCAAGAAAAACCCGGTGCGGCTGCTGGGTCAAGCGCTGCGATGCTGGTGGTCGCTGCGGGATACCGGCGCTTTTTCCCCGGGGGACGCCTGGATGAACTGGCGCCACTGGTTGTGGCCCGGCCGATGGATGATGCGGCACGCTGCCCGTGAACTGCCGGCGTGGGCCCGGGCGGAGGAGTTGGAGGAGGGCGTGCACCGCGTGCGGGTGGAACCGTTGGGTGTGACGGTTTACTGGCCGGGGCAATGGAACGCGAATGTGTACCATGCGCTGGCGCAGGAGTGTGATCCGGCTCATCCGCATCATTACACCACGCCGCCGATCGAGCTCGACGGCCGGAGTGTGGTGGTGGACGTGGGGGCGTGCGAGGGGCTGTTTGCGTGTCGGGTGTTGAAGCAGGGGCTGGCGGCGCGGGTGATTGCGTTTGAACCTTCGGCCCGTACGGCGGCCTGTTTGCGGCGGGCGGCGGAGGAGAACGGCCTGGCGGGGCGGCTGACGGTGGAAGTGAAGGCGGTGACCGCCCGTCCGGGCCCGGTTCCCTGGGTGGAGGGCGAGGCGCCGGAGGCGAACCGCATCGGCGCGGTTTCCGGGGACGTGGCGGCTTCCATGGTGGAGGGGGTGAGTCTGGACGCCTACTGTGAGGAGCGGGGGGTTCGGTTGGGTCCGTGGGATCTGATCAAGATTGATGCGGAGGGGGCGGATCTGGATGTGTTGAGGGGAGCGGAACGGCTTCTGCAGGAGGGCGCCCCGCAGGTGGCGGTGACGACCTATCACGTGGAGAGCCACGCGCGCGAGATTTGGGCGTACCTGCGCCGGGTGCAACCGGCTTACCGGTTTCGGATCAAGGGCCTGTGGTTGTTTGGTCCGGTTCGGTTCTGGGGCGGGGCGCGGTTGCGTCCGGTGCTGTTGCAGGCGGCGGTGCCGGTGGAGCAGCGCGCGCGGTGGGAGGCGAATGAGCCTCGTCCGTCCGGCCGCGGCGTTGGTGGCGGTTCAGGTGTGGCTGAACAGGTCCAGCTGGGCTGAGGGAGCGAGCTGGCGAAGTTTGTCCCGTTCGCGGTGCGGTCGGGTGCTGGTTTTTGGAGTGCCGTCGGGATTGAGTTCGGCTTCTTCCAAGTTGGCGAGGATGACGCGCGCGCGTTCGATGACCGGTCCGGGCACACCGGCCAGTCGGGCGACGTGGATGCCGTAGCTTTTGTCGGTGGCGCCCTCGACGATTTTGTGGAGGAAAACGATCTGGTCACGCCACTCGCGGACGGCGACGTTGTAGTTCTTCAGGCGTGGCAGCCGGGCGGCCAGTTCGGTCAGCTCATGATAGTGGGTGGCGAAGAGCGTCTTGGCGCCGATCTGGTTGTGGATGTACTCGACGATGCTCCAGGCCAGGCTGAGTCCGTCGAAGGTGCTGGTGCCGCGGCCGACCTCGTCCAGCACGATCAGGCTGCGGGCGGTGGCGTGGTGGAGGATGTGCGCCGTTTCGGTCATCTCGACCATGAAGGTGCTCTGGCCGCGGGCGAGGTCGTCGGAGGCGCCGATGCGGGTGAAGAGCCGGTCCACCAGATCGATGCGGGCAGCACGGGCCGGGACGAAGGACCCCACATGGGCCAGGAGGACCAGCAGGGCCACCTGCCGGATGTAGGTGCTTTTGCCGGCCATGTTGGGGCCGGTGATGAGGGCGATTTGCGGGGGGCGTGGATGCGGGTCGGCGGAGGTTTCGGGTCCGGCTTCGGACGTTGCTGCGCTGGGGCCGCTGGCCAGCCAGGCGTCGTTGGGGACGAACCGGTCCTCCAAGAGGGTTTGTTCGAGGACCGGGTGCCGGCCGTCGCGGATCTCCAGAAGGCCTTCGTCGCGGACGACGGGGCGGCAGTACTGGAAGAGCCGGGCGGTTTCGGCCAGTGCCGCCAGGGCATCGGCCTGGGCCAGCGCGGCGGCGGCCCGCTGCAGGGGAGCCAACCGGGCCAGGACCTGCTCGCGGATCTGTTGGAAGATTTCGTACTCGAGTTTGAGGCTTCGTTCCTCGGCGCCGAGGATCCTGGTTTCGATCTCCTTGAGTTCGGGCGTGATGAAGCGTTCGCCGTTGGCGATGGTTTGCTTGCGCTGGTAGTGGGCCGGGACGCGATCGAGGTTGGCGCGTGTGACCTCGATGTAGTAACCGAAGACGGAATTGTAGCGGACCTTCAGTGAGGCAATGCCGGTGCGCTGGATTTCGTCGGCCTGGTAGCGGGCGATCCAATCCTTGCCCTCGCGCATGGCCCGGCGGAGTTCGTCGAGGGTGGGATCGTATCCGTCGCGGATGAGACCGCCTTCTTTGACGGAGAGGGGCGGATCGTCCACGATGGCGCGTTGGATGAGCTCCGCCAGGTCGGGGAACGGTTCCAGGTGGGCCGCCAGGTCCTGAAGCAGGACGGCGCGGGGGGCGGACGTTTCCTCGAACGCGGGGAGGGTGGAGTTGCTGCGCGGGCCGGTGGCGATCTGCTCCAGGAGAGCGCGCAGCGCGGGCAGTTGTTCCAGGGCCAGTCGGAGGGCGAGCAGGTCGCGCGCGTTGGCGCTGCCGGAGCTGAGCCGGCCGAGGGTGCGTTCCAGGTCGCGTACCTCGGCGAGTTGTTGCCGGAACCGTTCCAGCAGGGATGGCTGGTCCACGAAGGCCTGGATGGCGTCCTGTCTGCGGTGGATGGGGTCCAGCGTGGCCAGCGGTTGGGAAAGCCAGTCGCGCAGGCGCCGTGCGCCCATGGGCGTGACGGTGCGGTTGAGGGCACCGTAGAGACAGGCGTTGCGGGGTGCGTCCCTGTGCAGCGGTTCGAGGACCTCCAGATGCCGCAGCGTGGTGGCGTCCAGGGCGAGGTAATCTCCCCGCTGGTAGAAGGAGAGGTGGGTGAGGTTCCGCAGGTCGCGTCGCAGATGGTGGGTGAGGTAGTGAATCACGGCGCCGGCGGCGCCCGTGGCCAGGGGGCGGCCTTTGAGGCCGAACCCGTCCAGGGTGGCCACCCGGAAGTGTTCGCGCAGGGTGTATTGGGCGGTGTCGGGGCTGAATGCCCAGTCTTCGAATGGATTGACCACCCAGCCGAAGCGGGCCGAACGGCGTGGGAGGATCTCCGCCGGTGTGGGGTGGGGCGGGGGGACAGGTCCGGCCGGGGCGGCTGCCGGTCCGTCAGCCAGCTGCGCGTGCAGGGTGACGGCCTCGGTCGGGTGGATGATCTCGGCGGGGCGAAGCCGTTCGAGTTCGCATTGCAGGGCCGGCAGGTCCTCCAGCTCGGTTGCGCGGAACTCGCCGGTGCTGAGGTCCACGACGGCCAGGCCGTAACCCTGGGTGCCCGGATGGACGGCGGCCAGGAAGTTGTTTTGTTCCTGGGGCAGCAGGCGTTCGTCCCAGTGGGTGCCGGGCGTGAGGATGGCGGTGACCTCGCGTTTGACGAGTTTGCCGGGTTTGGCCTCCTCGAGTTGATCGCAGAGGGCGACCTTGTATCCGGCGCGGAGGAGGCGTCCGACGTAGCTGGAAGCGGCGTGGTAGGGCAGGCCGCACATGGGAACGCCGTTGCGGCGGGTGAGCGCCAGGCCGAGGATCCGTGCGCCCACCTTGGCGTCCTCGAAGAACATTTCGTAGAAATCGCCCAGTCGGAACAGCAACAGGGCATCCCGTGGCAGCTCGCCTTTGATCCGGCGATACTGCGCCATCATGGGAGTCAGACCTTTGCTGTCCGCCATGGCAGGGGATTGTTGAGAAGGATCGGCCCGCGGGGCAAGCGTTTGGCCGGGGCCGGCGGGGGCGGCGGGGCACCCGGGGACTGGGCCCGTGGGACCGGCTTGTGAAATTGTGTGCGGGCACAGGGGCCGGAAAGTGCCCGGCGGGAGGACCGGGCGGAGGGTGTGCCGGGGCCCTGTGGTGTCAACGGTTTTCGGTCCGGGAGCCGGCGGATGTTTCCGGTTCCCACGGCACCACCCACTTGTAGATGGTGTGGGACCCGTAGACGAACCGGCTTTCGCGGTCGTTGATCTCCTTGCCGGTGGGCGGGTCAATGTTCATGCGATAGACCAGAACCGGCTTGGCGCCGCGCATGTCGAAGTCGTGCGAGACGATTCGCGAGCCCGGCTTCATCCTGGCCAGTTGGGGCATGAGGCGGACGTTGAGTTCGGGCAGCAGATAGAGGGTGACCACGGTGGCCTCGCTGAGGTCGAGTGTGAAAATGTCCGCCTGTTTGATGGTGACGAGATGCTCGACCTTGTTGGAGCGGACGTTTTCACGGGCCTCGCGGACCCGCTGGGGATCGATGTCGAATCCGACGGCCTTCACGCCGTACTTCTTGGCGGCGGTGACCACGATGCGGCCGTCGCCGCAGCCCAGATCGTACACGACGTCGCCGGGCTTGATCTCGGCCAGTTCGAGCATTTTTTCCACGACCGGCATGGGCGTGGGCACGTAGATGACGTCCGGCTCGCGCGGCGGATCGGTTAGATCGTTGGTCTGGGCCCGCAGGACCGGTGCGACGAGGGAGAGGCTCAGCACCACGAGTCCGAGCGGCAGCAGCCTCCGGGAAATCGTTCTCATACGGCTCCTGTCCTAGCCGGGTCCGGCGAGATTGGCAACTTCGAAAGAACTGTTTCGATGGTTTGCCCGCGGGGTTGCCCGCCCGGCAGGGTTCTCCGAGAATGAGGGCGCCGTTCCCGATCCCGGGACGCTCCGGAGCGCCGGCCGGCTGCAGCAAGGTTTTCGAATGTGGAGGAACGACGCCATGGGTGGCAGGTGGACGAGGTGGTTGTGGGTGCTGGGCTGGTGGGCAGCTGGTGCGTGGGGTCAGATCATCACGGGCTTCGCACCGACGCACGGGCAGCCGGGGACCTGGGTGACCATCCAAGGGAGCGGCTTTCATTACAGTGGCGCGGTGGTGGATCCGGTGGTGGCGGTGCAGTTCGGCAGCCGGCCGGCCAACTTCCAGGTGACGGCGGACAATCAGTTGGTGGCGGTGGTGCCCGAGGGGGCTTCGACGGATTTCATTCGCGTGGCCAAGGCGGGTCGGGACTGGGTCTACAGTCCGCAGGTCTTCACGGTGATCGGGCCCGGTCCCTACATCCTGGGCTTTTCACCCACGCACGGCAGTGCGGGAACTCCGGTCCGGATTGAGGGTCTGCAGTTTGTCGGTGTGACGGGTGTGTGGTTCGGCGGGGTGCCGGCTCCTGGGTTTTTCGTGGAAAGCGAAACGAGCATCCGGGTCAACGTGCCGACCGGTGCGGTGACCGGTCCGATCCGGGTCGAACGGGCCGGGGTGGGCGCCCATGAGAGTGCCGATTGGTTTTATCTGCCGCCGGTGGTCGAAAGTGTGGGGCCCACCAACGGCCGGCCGGGCACGTTGGTGACCCTGCGGGGGCGGAACTTTCTCGGGGCGACGGGCGTGGAATTCGGCGGGGTGCCGGCTGCGTTCGAGCCGCCGCAGAGCAACCAGGTCTTGCGGGCCCTGGTCCCCACGGGGGCGGTAACGGGGCCGCTTCGGGTGACCACCCCCGGTGGCACGTTTGTCACAGCCTGGCAGTTCGTCGTGCCACCCACGTTGACGGATTTCGAGCCGGCGAGTGGACCGCCGGGCACGGAGGTGGTGTTGCGCGGGGCCAACTTGAACGCCGCCCCGGTAGACGTGTGGTTGGGCGGGGTTCCGGTCGCGGTTCGATCGGTGGCATTCGACCGGCTGGTGGTGGAAGTGCCGTCCGGGGCGGTGACCGCTCCGTTTGTCGTGGTCACGCGGGACGGGACCGACGCCGGTGCCGCTCTGTTTCATCTGCCGCCCGAGGTGACCGGGATCTTTCCGCAGTCGGGTCCGCCGGGGACGATGGTGACGGTGGCAGGGCGGAATCTGCTTGGCGCCACTGCGGTGAGTTTCGGAGGGGTGCCGGCCATGTTCGTGCCGGCCGAATCGAACACCAACCTGGTGGCTTTCGTGCCGGAGGACGTGCTCACGGGGCCGTTGGAGGTGACCACGCCGGGCGGTTCGGCGAACAGCGGGGCGCTTTGGTTTTACGGGCCGCCGCGGATCGAATCGGTGACGCCTGGCCGAGGGGCGGCCGGGACGGAAGTGGTCCTCACGGGACGGAACTTTCTGGGCGTCACCGAAGTTCGGTTCCAGGGAGCGGCGGCCGCCTTTGAGAGTCCCTCCAACCACGCCTTGCTGCGGGTCACGGTGCGGGCCGGGGCCGGGACGGGACCGATTGAGGTCGTCACGCCAGGGGGCGTGGCCGTGTGGGAGGGACCCTTCGTGGTTGAACGGTCGAGTGATCTGAAGTTGGAGGGGCCATCCGGGGAACTGCTGACGTACGAGGGCCGGCTCATCACGGTGCCGTTGAGGTTGTCGAACCCGGGTCCGCATCCGGCGACGAACGTGGTGATGGCGGTGACCTGGTCGGAGGAGGTGTTGCAGCTCGAGAGCGCGGATGTGGGTGGGGGCACGGTCGAGAAGGAGGCGGGTCGGGCCACGGTACGGTGGCCGGTACTGGCGCCCGGGACGAGTGCGGAGTCTGCGTGGGTGTGGTCAGCCCGGGGGGCAGGGCGTTCCACCAACCGGGTGGAGGTGATCAGCCCACACGGCGATCCCACGCCCGGGGATGCCCGGTTGTCGTGGAGCGTGGCCGTGGAGGCGCTGCCGCGACTCGGGATCGAAATTCTGCCCGACGGGAGACTCCGGCTTTCGTGGGCGGGTGCGTTTGCAAACTATCGGCTGGAACATCGGCCGCTGGAACCCGGTCAGGCGCCCTGGGCGGAGCACCCGATCCAGCCGGAGTTGAAGCAGGGACGTTGGGAGGTGGTGACGCCCCTGGAGGCCGGAGGTGAATGGTTCCGGCTGGTTCGAAACGGGTCTTGACCGGCTTCCGAGCGGGGTGTGGGCCCGGCTCCGCGCGAGCCGGGCGCCGGCGAAACGGGTTGACGCTGTGCGTCCGGGCTTTCCAGCATGGGTCATGCAGTTGGTCCTGAGCATGAACGGTCGAGAGGTCCGCCGTTTCCGTCCTCGCTTCCGCGCGGGTCATGCCGCGTGGCTTTTGCTGGGTGGTTTCGGTCTGGCCTGGGGCCTGGCGGGTGGGGGGTTGTGCCCATCGGGCCGGGCTGCGCAGCGCGACTCCGGACGGATCGAAGCGCGTGTGGACGCGCTGCTCCGACAGATGACGCTGGAGGAGAAACTGGGTCAGATGACCCAGGTGGATCTGGGTGCGCTGAAGGATCGGGACGATTTGTGGCGGCTCGGGCTGGGCTCGGTGTTGTGCGGGGGGAACACGGATCCGGAGGACAACCGGCCGGCGACCTGGCGGCGCACGGTGCTGGACTGCCAGCGTCTGACGCTGCAGAACCGGTTGCAGATCCCCCTACTGTTCGGCGTGGATGCCGTGCACGGCCACAACAACGTGCTGGGCGCGGTGATTTTTCCACACAACATCGGATTGGGCGCCACGCGGAACGCGCATCTGGTGGAGTCGGCCGCGCGTGTGACGGCCGACGAGATGCTGGCCACGGGCATCCACTGGGCGTTTGCGCCGTGTCTGGCCGTGGCCCGGGATCCGCGCTGGGGTCGGACGTATGAGAGCTACAGCGACGATCCGGCGCTGGTGGCCGAGCTGGGCGCGGCGGCGGTGCGCGGACTCCAGGGGAACGCAGGTCGGGACCGGTACGGTGCGTTGGCGTGTGCCAAACACTATGCCGGTGATGGCGGCACCACATGGGGGGTGGACCAGGGCAACACCGAATGCGACGAAGCCACGTTCCGGGGGATCCATCTGGCCCCCTATCGCGCGGCCATTCGCGCGGGCGTGGGTTCGGTCATGGCCTCCTACAGTAGTTGGAACGGTGTGAAACTGCACGGACACCGGTACCTGCTGACGGAGGTTCTGAAGGGCGAGCTGGGTTTCGACGGGTTTGTGGTGTCTGATTGGGCGGCGATTGATCAGTTGCATCCGAACTACAAGGAGGCGATCGCCCGCGCGATCAACGCCGGGGTGGACATGGCCATGATCCCGAACGGGCCGGGCCAAGCCAACTCTTATCGGGATTACCTGCGGTACCTGGCTGAACTGGTGCGGGAAGGGCGGGTGCCCGGGTCGCGGATTGACGATGCGGTCCGGCGCATCCTGCGCGTGAAGATGAGGTTGGGCTTGTTCGACAAACCGTACACGGATGAAACCCTGCTGGCGCGTCTGGGCAGCGCCGAGCACCGGGCGGTGGCGCGCCGTTGTGTGCGCGAATCGCTGGTGCTGCTGAAGAACGAGGGACGCGTGTTGCCCCTGTCTTCCAAGGTTCGACGCCTGCATGTGGTGGGCCCGGCGGCCGACGACCTGGGGATGCAATGCGGCGGATGGACGATCTCCTGGCAGGGCGGCACCGGCACGGTCACGCCGGGCGGAACCACGCTCCTGGCGGCGTTGCGCAAGGCCGTGCCGGCCGGGACCGAGGTGACGTACAGTGCCGACGGTACCGATGAAGCGGCTGCCGCTGCCGCGGATGTGATCCTGGTGGTGGTGGCGGAAAAGCCGTACGCCGAGATGATGGGCGATCGAAAGGAGCTGAACGTGCCGGAAGAGGACCGGGCCCGCGTACGCCGGGCCCGCGCCTCGGGCAAACCGGTGGTCACGGTGTTGTACTCGGGCCGGCCCCTGATTCTCGGGTCGGTGCTGGAGGACAGCCACGCGCTGGTGGCGGCGTGGCTGCCCGGCACCGAGGGCGACGGCATGGCAGACGTGTTGCTGGGCAGGGCCGAACCGGTGGGTCGGCTGCCCCGGGTCTGGCCGCGTGACAACCAGCACTTGAGCACATCAGAGGCCGAGGCGGATCCCTTGTTCCCGCGGGGTTTTGGACTCGGATATGCACGTGCGTCGCGCTGAAGGACGGGCTTTTCGGGCCACGGCCTGCCTCCCGGGCTTGCCTTGCGACCGACGCAAGGGGCAGACTTCCGGTCCATGCGGAGGCTGAGTTCGAGGGTGTGGACGCTGGCTTGCGTGGTGGGGCTGGGCGTCGCGACGGCGCTCGCACGGGCGGCGGAATCGGCCGCACTGCCGCTGGGCGAAACCAACCAACCGGTCCGGCCGCCAAAGGTCCGGAGGCCGAACATCCTGCTGATCGTGGCCGATGATCTGGGCTACGGGGACCTCGGCTGCTACGGATCCACCAAGATCCGGACGCCGAACCTGGATCGTCTCGCATCGGAGGGCATCCGGTTCACGCAGTTCTATGCGGGCAGCACGGTTTGCGCGCCGGCGCGCGCGGCGTTGATGCTGGGAAAACACACCGGGCATCTCCGCATTCGGGGCAATCGCCGCGGCCTGACCCTGCGGGCGGAGGAGCTCACCGTGGCGGAGTGGCTGCGTGCAGCCGGGTATCACACCGGCCTGATCGGCAAATGGGGGCTGGCGGTCGAAAACTCCCCCGGAGTACCCTGGCGGAAGGGATTCGACGAGTTCGTGGGGTATTTGGACAACCGTCATGCCCACGATTATTATCCGACCTACCTGTGGCGCTACGATCCCAGGAGCGGTTACGAGGGGAAAGTGACGTTGATCGAGAACTTCGCAGGGGCGCGCCGGCTCTATGTTCCGGATCTTTGCACCCGCGCGGCCACGAATTTCATCCGCATCAACAAGCCGGAGTGGTACAACGGGCACCGGCCGTTTTTCCTGATGCTCTGCTACACCATCCCGCACGCCAACAACGAGGAGGGCGCCCGTACGGGCAACGGCATGCAGGTGCCCTCGGACGCGCCCTATTCCGATCGTGCCTGGCCCCAGCCGGAGAAAAACAAGGCGGCCATGATCACCCGCATGGACGCTGACATCGGCCGGATCCTGGACCTGCTGAAAGCCACCGGCCAGGAGGAAAACACGATCGTGATTTTCACCAGCGACAACGGCCCGCACCGCGAAGGCGGGGTGGATCCCGCCTTCCTGGGCAGCTCGGGTCCCTTCCGCGGGATCAAACGGGACCTTTACGAGGGCGGGATCCGCGTGCCGATGATCGTGCGCTGGCCGCTTCAGATCCGGCCGGGACAGGTCAGCGACTTCGTCTGGGCGCACTGGGATTTGTTCCCCACACTGGCCGAGGCGGCCGGCACGAATGCGCCGGCGGGTCTGGACGGCATCTCCGTTTTCCCGTTGTGGGTTGGCCGGGAGCAGACCAACCGGCATGAGTATCTCTATTGGGAGTTTCATGAGCGGGGATTCCAGCAGGCGCTGCGTTGCCAAGACTGGAAGGCGGTGCGACCCGGTTACGGCGAGCCGTTGGAGCTCTACAACCTGAGCACCGACCCCGCCGAAAGGCACAATGTGGCCGGGCAACATCCCGACGTGGTCAAAGAGATCGAAAAGCTTCTGGCCGAGGCGCGGGTGGACTCGCCGGAGTGGCCCGTACAGACGTCCGCACCTCCGGCGCGTGCGACGTCGCCCCAAGCGCAGCCATCCGTTCCGCAGCCCGCACCCGGTAACTAGGACGGCCACCTGGAGGGTGGCCCACGCAGACATGCAACCTCACGCTTTTGACCGCCGAGTTCGCCCCCGGATGCGCCCGGGTTGTCGCGTGAAGAGATGCTGCCGATGGGCGTGCAGTTTGCTCCTGGGCTTGGCGGCGGCCCTGCGGGCCCAGGTGCTCGTTCCATTGGAAGTGAACGGCCCGGTGACCAACCGCGTGAACATGGTTGTGCTGGCCGAAGGGTACACCGCGGCACAGCAGGGGCAGTTTCTGCGGGACGCCACCAATCTGATGGCCAACTTTTTCGCCGCGGAGCCGTACTCGGCCTATCGGGGACATTTCAACGCCTACGCGCTGTTCGTGGCCTCCGCCGAATCGGGGTCGGACCATCCCACCACCGGCGGCCCTTATCGGAACACCTACTTCAACAGCGCGTACGAGTTCTACGACTATGTGATCACCATTCCGCCCAACGGCCTGGATCCGGACCCTGCACACGGGGTGGGCAAGGTGGAGCAATTGGTGGAGCAGTGGTTGCCGGAAGCGGACATCGTGGTGCTGCTCGTCAACGACATTCAGCCGGGTGGATCTTCGGGTGTGGGCGGGCCGACCGGCCGGAGCAACCGCCTACCGATCATCACGGCCCTCAATCCATTCCCGCCATACTCCGACATCGTGGTCCACGAATCGGGTCATTTCTTCGCCGGTTTGGTTGACGAGTACACCAACGCCTATCCGGGGTACGTCCCCGTGGAGGCACCCAACGCCACCCGGCAAACCCAGCGGGACCGGATCCCGTGGAACGCCTGGATCGAACCGGACACGCCGGTGCCGACGCCGAATGATTGGCAGTGGGCGGACGTGGTGGGGTTGTTCGAGGGCGCACAATACCAGGCAACGGGCTGGTACAGGCCCAGGTTCGATTGCAAAATGCGCACGCTGGGCATGCCCTTTTGCGAGGTGTGCCGCGAACAGATCGTGCGGGCGATCTATGACAAGGTGAGGCCGTGGGACGACGTGCGTCCTGCCGGGGAGCTGTTGCACGCGAACGCGGGGCAGACCCTGAGGTTCGAGGTGGATCTGGTCGAGCCGGTGTCCGGTGCACTCGCGGTGACGTGGCTGACCAACGGGGTGCCGGTGGCGGGAAGCAGCGGCCCGGTGCTGGTGCTCGACCCGGCGTCCCTGGGGGCCGGTCGGCACCAGGTGGAGCTGCGCGTGGCCGATCCTACTCCCTGGGTGCGCACGGATCCGGAGCAGCGGCTCCGGGCGACGTGGACCTGGGAGGTGCTGGTTGGTGGACCGGTGCTGCGGTGGACTGCCGTGGGCGGGGCCGCCGGCGGCCGACCGTGGTTCACCCTGGAGGGGCCCGCCGGCGGAAGCGTGGTGCTGGAGCGATCGGCCGATTTGTCGGCCTGGCAGCCGTTCCTGACCAACACCGCGTGGTCGGGACGCTGGGACTACACGAACGATCTGCCCGAGCAGGGAGGGATGGAGTTCTTCCGGGCGGTGTGGCAGCCCTGATCGGTTCCCGGCCCCGGGTTGCTCAGAACTCGTAGGGCGGATTGAACCTGCCGCAATCCGGGCAACGCGAGAGGTCCACGTCCGGGTCGTCCGTGTACACGCGTTTGCAAGCGCTGCACCGGAAGATCCGGTCCTGGGCGGCGGGCGGTTCGAACCTGCGACGGCGCATTTCGGTGAACACCGTGAGCAGTGCCAGCGCGCCCAACAAAAGCAGGACATAGCCGAGGATCAGTTCCTGTGCGGGCATGGCGGACAAAAGCTCAGCCGGGTCCGGTTGCCTGTGGTTGGGGCGGCAGGGTTTGCCACTGGAAAATGAGCACGCCACGGACGAGCTCTCCGGCGTCTCCCGGAGTCGGGCCGGCGGAGCCGGGGAACTCGAATTCCAACTGGCGTGCCAAGGACAGGGCCTGGCGATCGGCCGGTTCCCACCCGCTGGACACCAGCACGACCGCCGACACCACCCGGCCGGTTGGTTCCACCAAGACCCGCACGACCGTGTTGGTGAGCAGGTCCGGAGCTGACCAGCCCGGAAGGGCAGGAGGCAGCGTGCGGAGTCGGACCGGCCGACTCCATTCGCCAAGCTCGAGACGGGAAGGCCGGTCGGTCAACGGCGATCGCGGCACGAGGCTCCGGGTGTACAGCAGGGGCTCGACGCGCAGGGCCAACGGCGAGGGGGCCCAGCCACGCGGGGTCCAGGCGTTCTGAAAGGACCGGACCATGCGCGCGGCCGTGGGGACGAGGAAACGCGGAGGTTCCAAGGGAATCGAAGGCTGGTACGCAACGACCGGCGGCTCCATCCAGGCGGGACCGGAAAAGCTGTTGGAATGTCCGTGCACGAACAGCGTGGGATCGAGGACCGGCCAAAGCCGGGCTGCAGCCGGGCCCGCCAAGATCCAATGCGGGACCCGTTCGGGCGCACGGGCCGGCGAGGGTTCGCGTGCGCCGAACCACCACAAGCCCGCGAAGTGCAGCACCAGCAGCGCCCCCACGAGCATGGCCCAACGCCGGGCCGGCCATTCGGTTCGAACCGGAGCGGATTGGTTCATGACCCGTCGGACGGGGGCTGTGCGGGGGTGGAGCCTGCACCTGGCAGGGGTTGGGTGACCAGGAGTGCGCGGGTTAACCCTGCCTGCCGTGCCAGGATGGACAGCCGGATGAGCGTTTCGTACGGGGTGCGCCGATCGGCATGGACCAGCAGAGCCGGCGGCGAACGGAAACGGCCGGCTTCCTCCTTCAGGCGCTGCAACAGAGCCGCCTCATCCACCACCTGATGGTGAAAGTAAAACCGGCTGTCCCGATCCACTGCGACCGCCAGTGCCGGCTCATCGAGTCCCGGCAGGTCGGCGGCTGCGGGCAGTTCAAGCCGTACACCCGGTGTGGGGACCAGCGGCAGAAGCAGAATGAACAGCATCACCACCATCAGCGTGCCGGTCCAGGCCGCCACGTCCCACTGTCCGGTGAAGGGTTTGACGGTGACCGGGAATCTCATGATGGCCGGGGCTCGCCGTTGCCGTCGGCGACGATGTGCACGATCTCCGCCGCGGCGCGTTCCATGTCCACCACCAGCGCATGCACGCGGCTGACCAGGTAGTTGTAGGCCGCATATGCGGGGATGGAGATCCCCACGCCGAGGGCCATGTTGACCAGCGCCCGCCAGACCCCGCCGGAGACCTGCGTCACATGGGCGTAGAGCCCCTGTCGTTCCAGCTCGGCAAACACATCCATCAAGCCCAGCACCGTTCCCAGCAAACCCAGCAACGGCGCCAGGTGACACAGTGTGGCCAGCAGGTTGAGCCGGCGTTCCAGCGGGGGAACCTCTGCCAGGCCGGCCTCCTCCACGGCCTCCCGCACACGGTCCCGGCCCTGGTCGCGGGTCAGGATGGCGGCCTTGACCACACGCGGCACGGGCCCGGGAGTGGCGTCACAGATGGCAATGGCCTCCATGACGCTGGCCTTTTTGAGGACGGTGCGGATCCCGTTCAGGAACTCGGCCACGTTGATCTGGGCCCGGTGCAGGTGCAGGGCCCGCTCGAGAAAGACGGCCAGGGCCACCACCGCCAGCACCGCCAGCAGGATCGCCACCGGCCCGCCTTGCTTCAGGATGATCGGTACCACGGCGTCCTTATACGGCGCACTTCCGCGGCTTCAAAGTCCAAACTCCGGATGCCCCGGGGACGTTTTGCCGCACGAATCGAGCCGGGCTGAGGGGACCGGCCCACTTGGCGGGAACGGCCTTTGCCTCGGGCCGGCCCGCGGCTACATTCGGGGTGTGACCGAGGTGATCCCGTTGGACGATGTCATGCAGAAGGTCTGGGACGGCGGCCGGATCACGCCCGGGGAGGCACGCCTGCTCTACGACCTGCCGCTGCACGAGCTGGGTGCGCTGGCGGACCGGCGCCGTCAACTGGCCAAGGCCGCCGCTTACGGCGGACGCGGCGCCCGGATCGTCACCTACATCGTGGACCGCAACATCAATTACACGAACGTCTGCAATGTGTACTGCAAGTTTTGCGCCTTCTACCGGACGGAGAGGGCCCCGGACGCCTATGTCCTTTCCTTCGAAGAGCTGGATCGGAAGATCGAGGAGACCGTGGCGTTGGGCGGGACACAGATCCTCCTGCAGGGCGGGCACCATCCCGGGCTGCCCAAGCAGTGGTATCTCGACATGCTCCACCACATCCACAGCCGGTTTCCCCAGGTGAACATTCACGGGTTCAGCCCGCCGGAATTCATTCATTTTCAGAAGGTCTTCGACGAGCCGGTGGAACAGATCCTCCGGGAGTTCCGCGCAGCCGGTCTGGGTTCGATTCCCGGTGGCGGTGCCGAGATCCTGGTGGACCGCGTTCGGAAACAGATCGCCCCTTTGAAGGCCACCACGGATGAGTGGTTGCACGTGATGGAGACGGCCCATCGCCTGGGGTTGTGTTCCACGGCCACGATGATGTTCGGCCACGTGGAAACGGTGAAGGACCGGATCGAACACTGGGAACGGCTCCGCCAGTTGCAGGATCGGTCCCTGGCCCGGGCGGGCGCACAGCGCGCGGATGGCCCCGGAGCCACAAGCGGCGGTTACTTCACAGCGTTCATCGGCTGGACCTTCCAGCCCGACAACACCCGGCTGCGCCTTCCGCGCGCCGGAGGGACCGAATACCTCCGCACGCAGGCGCTGGCCCGCATTTACCTGGACAACTTCGAGAACGTTCAGAGCTCGTGGGTGACCCAGGGGCCGGAGATCGGGCAGCTGGCGCTGCAGTTCGGTGCAAACGACCTGGGCAGCATCATGATCGAGGAAAACGTGGTCCGGCAGGCTGGTGCCGCCTTCCGCATGACGGTGGCGGAGATGCACCGGTTGATCCGCGACCTGGGGTACGAGCCGCACCAGCGGGACAACTGGTACCGCCTCCTGAACTGAG
Organism: Limisphaera sp. 4302-co; assembly: GCF_049537155.1. Classification (NCBI taxonomy): domain Bacteria; kingdom Pseudomonadati; phylum Verrucomicrobiota; class Verrucomicrobiia; order Limisphaerales; family Limisphaeraceae; genus Limisphaera; species Limisphaera sp. 4302-co. The sequence goes on along the minus strand of NZ_JBMVQZ010000001.1, from coordinate 547,260 downwards.
AACCGCGCCGGCAACCGGGTGCGCGCTCCGGCGCTGGCGGGCCCGGCCGGGTGCATGCCATCGCCATGGACACGCTGGACTATCCGGATCGTCACCGGCTGGTGGCCGCGTTGGGATGGATGGAACTGGGCCGGCCGGAGGAAGCAGAACAGGAACTGACGCCCCTGCTCCGGCGGCCGCGACCGCATCCCGACGTGCTGGAGCTGCAGTGGGCTGTGCTGGCGGCCCAGCAACGTTGGACGGAGGCGGTGGAAGTGGCCGAGGCATTGATCCAGGCCGTGCCCGACCGGCCCAGTGGCTGGTTGCACCGGGCCTACGCGCTGCGCCGGGCACCGCATGGCGGCCTGGAACGGGCCTGGGCGGCCCTGCTGCCCGCGGCGGCGCATTTCCCCCGGGAGTTGCTGGTGGCCTACAACCTTTCCTGTTACGCCTGCCAGATGGGACGACTGGACGAGGCCCGGCACTGGTTGCGGCAGGCCCTGGAGCTCGGCGATCGGGAGCAGGTCAGGCAGATGGCCCTTCAGGACCCGGATCTCGAGCCGCTTCATCCGGAGCTGAAGGACTGGTAGCGGCCGGCGTGCGGTGGGTGGCAAGCGCGTATCCCGCGTGAAAGGCGCACACGGTCGTGACGGCAAAAGGCGCCAGCAACAATGCCCAGGTGGCCTCGTCAGCCCGGCCGAAAGACCCCAGCAACAGCACACCGTTCCAAGCCACCCAGCCCAGAAAGGCCCGCAGGGGCGGCAGACGCGGGTGCGGGTGTTTGTCCAGCAACGCCGGGAGCGCCGCAGCGAGGGCGAGCCCGTGGCCGATCCACCATCCCGGCAACGGATCGAGCACCAGACCCTGCACCTGCCAGCGTGGATCCGCCCAGGTGTACCATCCGAACCGATGCCGCATGCACAGATCTGCGCCGAGCTGGGGGATCAGGGAAAGGGCCGCCGTGAGGAGCAGGCGGCGGATCCCCGGCGCCCGGCCCGGTCGCCCGGGTGCCAGCCACCACAGGGCCGCCGCTCGTGCACTCAACAGGCTCAGCGCCCACACGAGACCCGTGGAGGCGAGCCACACACCGCCGCCCGGGGCATGGTCCGGAAACATCTTGCGACCCAGGGGCCAGCCCAGTTGCCGGTTCCACTCTTCCAGCACCATGCCGACCACCGCCGTCGTGGCCCCCGCCAACAAAAGGTTCGGCCACGGCAGCCAGGGCCGCCGGTGCGACGTCTCAGGCGGAGGCGCAACCTTGGGTTCCGGCATGTGCGTCTCGATTGACCTGTGAGCGCGGGGATCACGGCCACCGGTCGGCCAGCGGGTCCACGCGCGCAGACCCACTGCGACCGAGGTTGTCTCGGTCGCGGGCCGAGGACTACACTGCCTGCTGTGATCCGCAACATCATTTTCGACTGGTCCGGAACGCTCGTGGACGACCTGCCCGCAGTCTGGCGCGCCACCAATCACGTTCTGGAACAGGCCGGTCGGCCGCCCCTGAGCCTGGACCGGTTCCGCGAAGAGTTCTGCCTCCCGTTTCTCCGGTTCTACGAACGGCACGTGCCGGACGTTCCGCTGCCGACTCTGGAGCGTTGGTTTCACGAGCACTTTGCGGCTGCCCAGGATTCGGTGGCGGCGCTGCCCCACGCACGGGCCTTTTTGGAATTCTGCCGGGAACACGGCCTGCGCACCTTCGTCCTGAGCACGGTCAGGCGCGATTACTACCAGCGGCAGGCGGACCGGACCGGGCTGGCGCCGCTGCTGGGGCCGGCCTATGTGGAGGCGTGGGACAAGCGCGAATGGATCGGCCGGCTGCTGCGGGAAAACGGGTTGGTGCCGGGGGAGACAATCTTCGTGGGCGACATGCAACACGACATCGAAACGGCGCGGCACGGCGGCGTGGGATCCTGCGCCGTGCTGACCGGCTACAACACACTCCCGCAACTTCGGCAGGCCGGGCCGGACCTGATCGTGGAACACCTGGGCGAGCTGCAGGCGCGCCTGGCAGCTGCGCGTTTCAAGTGGCCGCCGGAGCCGGACGCTGTTGCGGGGCCGGTGGTCACGGTGGGCGCGCTCATTCTGAACGAGCGCAACGAGGTCCTGCTGGTGCGGACACCCAAATGGTCGCATCGCTGGGGCATGCCCGGCGGCAAGGTGCGGCAGGGCGAGACCTGCGAGGCTGCGCTACGGCGGGAACTGCGGGAAGAAACCGGCCTCGAGGTGGTCGTGGTGCGGCAGGTCGGGATGCAGGAGTGGGTGAACCCGCCCGAATTCTATCGGCCGGCTCATTTTGTTTTGATGACGTATCTCTGCCGGGTGAAGGGCCGCGTGGAGGTCCGGCTCAACGAGGAGGGTTGCGGCTGGCGGTGGATACCGCTGGCGGCGGCGCTCGGCGAGGATCTCAACGTGCCCACCCGCCGGCTGATCGAGCAGGTGCTGCAGGATGGCGCCGCCGGGGCGGGGATGCTTTCTGCCGCCGGGGCTGTCACGGTTCAGGGTTGAAAGGGGGAGCCATGTTGACGATTTCGATCGTGGACCAGGAGGTGTTCTACCGCGTGGGGGTGACCGAGGCTGAACGGGCCCATCCGCAGCGGTTGCTGTTGAGTGTGGAGATGGAACCGGCCGATCTGCGGGCCACGGTCACCGACGATCTGGCCCACACCGTGGACTACCATGCCGTTTCCCGGGAGTTGGCCGGCTTCGGCGAGGGCCGGAGCTGGTCGTTGTTGGAAAAACTGGCTTCCGACCTGGCCGGGCAACTGTTGCAGCGGTACCGGCCGGCGGCGGTCACGGTGGAGATCAAAAAGTTCGTACTGCCGGACGCGCGCTATGTGGCGGTGCGGCTGCGGCGGACGCTCCCGCAGGCGGCGTCTCAGGAGGGATAACCGCCCGTGATGTAGCTCTCCAGCTGCTTGATGGTCTGGCTCTGCTGGTTGATGACCCAGTTGACCAGGTCACCGATGGAGACGATCCCCACCACCTTGTGATTCTCCACCACGGGCAGGTGCCGGATGCGGTGTTCGGTCATCAGCCGCAGGCCGTCCTCCACGGAATGCTGCGGGGTGGCGCAGATCACCCGTTCGGAGAGAATCTCCCGAACCTTGGTTTCCTTCGAAGACCGGCCGCGCAGGGCGACCTTGCGCGTGTAATCCCGCTCGGAAAAGATCCCCACCAACCGGTCACCGTCCATGACCAGGAGCGCGCCCACGTTCTTCTCGGCCAGTTTCTGGATCGCTTCGAAGACGGTGACATCCGGAGAGACGCTCCATACCTGGTGGCCCTTGTGCTTCAGGACATCGGCGATGGTGCCCGTGGACTGGATCATGGTCGTTACTCCCGAGTATGCACGATGCTTGATGTCTGACCGGGCCGACCCGGTTCGCCGGGGGGCCGCGTGAACAATGTAGGACCGGCGAAGCGTGGCGCCCAGAGAAAAATTTCCTCCGTCGGGGGGCACCCCACCGCCGACTGGTGCGGCGGCCCGGCCCCGCACGGGGCCGCCGCAGCCCGGATGGAACCGTCTGCTCAGGTGTTCTGGGGCGGCTTGATATGGGCCAGTTCCTCGTTGGTCAGCGCGTTGAAGACGCGGAACTCCTCGATGTGGAGGGAGGGATCGGCGCGGAAGGTCAGTTTGCCGAAGTAACGCTTTTCCAACTCGATGAGGAGTTTTTCATCCTCGGTGCGCAGGCGCTCGAGCACCTGCGGATGGACCAGGACCCGCAACTGAAAGTCGGACTCGTCGCGCGGGCGCCGCCGGAGGATTTCGGTGAGCTTGCGCTGGATTTCCACGCTCATGCTGAGGGCGCTCTTGACCTTGCCGCGGCCGCGGCAGTAGGGGCAGTCGTCGTAGATGGCCGCCTGGACGCTCTCGGTGTGGCGCTGGCGGGTCATTTCCATCAGACCGAGCTGGGAGATGGGCAGGACGTGGGTCTTGGCACGGTCGCGTTTCAACCCCTCCTTGATGCGCTGGTAGACGGCCTGTTGATCGCGCCGGGATTTCATGTCGATGAAATCCAGCACGATGATGCCGCCCATGTTACGCAGGCGGAGCTGGCGCACGATTTCGTCGGCGGCCTCCAGGTTGGTGCGGAGGATGGTGGATTCCTGGTCCTTGCCGCCCAGTTTGTGGCGGCCGGTGTTGACGTCGATGGCCACCAGCGCCTCCGTTTCGTCCACCACGATGTACCCGCCGCTCTTGAGGTGGACCACCCGGGCGAAGGCGCTCTCCAACTGTTTGGTGATGCCGAACCGGTCGAAGATGGGGACCGGATCGGTGTACAATTTGACCTTGCTGACCGAGCGCCGGGAGATGCGGCCGATCAATTCGCGGATGCGTTGTTCGGCCCTGGGATCGTCCACCACGATGCGCTCGACGTCGTCGGTGAGGAAATCGCGGACGGTGCGCTCGATCAGATCGGGTTCCTGAAAGACGCAAGCGGGGGTGGGCAGGGTGCGGCAGCGCTCCTCGATCTGCCGCCACTCCTCGAGCAACCAGGCCAGGTCGCGGACAAAGTAGCGTTTCTGCTGGCCCTCGCCGGCCGTCCGCATGATGACGCCCATGCCCTCCGGGATGTTGAGTTCGCGCAGGATCTTCTTCAGGCGCTGCCGTTCCTGCGGGTTTTCGATCTTGCGCGAGATGCCGCACTGGTCGGCGTAGGGCAGCAGCACCAGGAAACGCCCCGGCAGGACGAGGTTGGTGGTCACGCGCGGTCCCTTGTTGCCGATGGGGCCCTTGGTGACCTGCACGATGATCTCGCTGCCGGGCGGGTAGAGCCGGGGCACGTCCTTCTGCGTGATCCGGGGGCGTTCGCGTTTGCGACCGCCGCGTTCCACGATTTCCACCCCGCTGTCGAACGGATTGGGGATGATGTCCCAGTAATGCAGGAAGGCATTCTTTTCGAATCCGATGTCCACGAACGCGGCCTTCAGACCATCCTCGAGGTTGCGCACCCGGCCCTTGAAGATGCTGCCGACCAGCCGGTCCTGGGTGTTGCGTTCGATGTTGAATTCCTCGAGTTGACCGTTCTCGAGGAGGGCGACGCGTGTCTCCAGGGCCTCCACGTTGATGATGATTTCCTTGTGAACCTTGGGGGCGGGTTTGAGCAGGCGCTGGACCTTCTGCACGATCTTGCCGGCCATGGCCCGGAGGGATTCCACAAACCCCTGCGGCGGGGCTTCCACCGGGATGGGCTCGTACTCGGTTTCCTCCACCCGCTCGGGCACCTCGGGATGGGGTTCGCGGAAATCCCCCTTGGCGGGAACGGGCGGCTCCGCGGTTTCCCCCTCCGGCGGCAGCCCGTAGGCAACGTTTTGGGCCCGTTCGATCTCCTGTTCGTGGCGTTTGTCGAAGACGCGCTCCGGTTCCGCCGCAGGAGTGGTGGCGGCCTCCCGGGCCTCCCGGGCTTCCGCCTGTGCCTTGGGACTCACGGCTCCCAGACCTCCGGCCGGCCGGAATCGCAGGCTCCGGCGCCGACGCGAAAAGCTACGCTCGCTCATGGTGGATATCCTCTGCCGTGTGTGGAGACGTTTTGCATCAGGCCCGCCGCGATCAACGAAGCGACCACCGACGATCCGCCGTACGACAACAGCGGCAGTGGCACGCCCGTCACGGGCATGAGGCGAATGTTCATGCCGATATTGATGAAGACCTGGCTGAACAGGAGCGTGACCACGCCCACAACGATCAGCCGACCCAGGCGATCGCGTGCCTGGCGGGCGATCTGCAGACCGCGAAGCAGAATCGCCCCGTACAGCGTGAGAACCGTCACGCTGCCCACGAAACCCTTCTCCTCGGCAATGACGGAGAAGATGAAATCATTGTGTGCCGCCGTGCGCGGCAGAAAACCCAGCGCGATCTGGGTGCCCTGTCCCCAGCCCTTGCCCCACAGCCCGCCCGATCCCACGGCAATCAATGCCTGGCGCACCTGATAGGAGCGGGCCTCCTGCAGGGCACGCGCCCGTTGTCGTTCCTCCGGCGATGCGTCCGGCGGCGCGAAATCGCGGCCGAAGTACACCAGCAGCCGCTGGCGCTGATACTCTTCCAGGGGGATCTGCCACCGTGGCGGGGCAAACAGCAGATTGGCCACCAGCAAGGCGCCGCCAAGGGCGCAACCCACCACCAGCCGACGCAGGTAGGTTTCCGGCACTTCGGCGGCCCACAACATGGCCAGTGCCGCGGGCCACAAAAGCAGCGCCGTACCGAGGTCGGGCTCCTTCAGGATCAAGACGAAGGGCAGGGCGGTCAGGCCCAGTGCCTGCCAGAAGGTGAGCGGCCGCCGCAGTTCCTCGCGCGGCCGGCTGAGGAAATGCGCCAACATGAGGATCAGGGCCAGCTTGGCGAATTCAGAGGGCTGGATCTGGACCGGGCCCAGGTCAATCCACCGCCGGGCACCGAACCGGACCGCCCCGATACCCGGAATCAGGATCAGCGCCAGCACGATGGCCGTGCCGACGTATGCCACGGGCGCCCAACGGGCCAGGATTCGATAGTCCACCATGCACACCGCCGCCGCCGCCGCACCGCCGATCAGGTACCAGATTCCCTGGCGGACCCAGCTCTGCTGCCAGAACGGCACCCGGTTCATCTCCTCGGCTGACAGGGTGGAACTGGCCACGAACGCCAGGCCCAGGGCGACCAGACCCGCCACGGCAATCCACAGGGTCAGGTCCGCCCGGGGCGTTTTTGGTTGGAGACCGGTGTCGGTCATCGTGCCAGGTGCCATGCCAGTTCGTGGTCCGGACGCGTTCCGTACCGTTGGAGGGCGCGGAAGACCTCGCGGGCCACCGGCGCGCAGGTGGCCCCGCCGCTGCCCCCGTCTTCCACCATGACCGCAACAGCGTACCGCGGCTGCTCGTACGGGGCGAAGCCGACGAACCAGGTGGTGTAACCGCGGAGCCGACCGCGTGCGTCCATGACCTGGGCCGTGCCGGTCTTGCCGCATACACGGAAGCCGGGCACCGCGGCCGCGCGGCCGGTGCCTTCCGGGTCTTCGGTGTCGGCCAGCATGGCCTCGTGCAGTGCCCGGAGGTGTTCCTGCCGGAAGGGCACGGTTCGCCGCACGCGGCCGTCGGGGAATCGGCGTGCCAGTCGCGGCATTGGGCCGTCCTGCCTCTCCAGGCGATCCACGAGCCGCGGCTCCAACAACCGCCCCCCGTTGGCCAGGGCGGCGAACGCCAGGGCCATCTGCATGGGGGTGACGGCCACCGGCCCCTGTCCGATGCAGAGGTTGGCTGTGTCACCATCGCGCCAGGCGGGTGAGTGCACCTCTTCGAGTGTCGGGAAAACCCCCGGCGCCTCCTGTCGGGTGGGCAGGCCGACTCGTTCTCCCAACCCGAGCTGGTTGCCCAGCAGGACCAGTCGTTGCAGCACCCCCGGTTGCAGTCCCCAGTGCACGAAATAACTGTTGCTGGACCGCAGCAGGGCACGCCGCAGATCGTACGCCCCCGGCGGTGCGGTGTCCCGGATCTTTCGCCGTCCCACGTAGATGCAGCCGCGGTCGGGACGCGCCGGATCCGGTTGCACGGTGAAGGGTGCCCGGGGATCGAGCCCGCTCTGGAGCGCGGCCAGGGCGACGAACGGTTTGAGGATGGAGCCCGGCGCGTAGTGTTCCTGAGTGGCCCGGTTGATCTGCGGGCGCAGGTCCTGGTCCATCATGCGCTCGTATTCACCCGGCGGGAAGCCGAGGACGAAGTGGTTGGGATTGTAAGCGGGCAGGGAGACCAGTGCCAGGACATCGCCGGTAACGACGTCCAGCGCGACCACCGCCCCGCGGACGTTGGCGCCCACGCGCAGCAGGGCCTGCTCGGCCGCCAGTTGCACGCGGAGGTCCAGAGTCAGGACCACGTCCCAACCGGGCACGGCCGGGTTCCAGACCTGTTCGGCCTGTTTGTAGCCGAGGTGATTGACCAGGACCGACTTGGCACCGGCGCGGCCGCGGAGTTCGCGGTCGAAACCCGCCTCGATTCCCACGGCGCCGCGGTAATCGGGCAGCCGATAGGAGTAATAGGCTTCTTCGCCCTCGACCGAGCGGTCATCACGAACCAGGTAACCGAGCAGGTGACTGGCCGTTGCGTGTTGCGGATAGACGCGGAGCGGCAGCACTTCCAAATCTGCGCCCGGCGGCAGATCGGCTGCCTCGGCCAACCGGGCCACGTGCTCCGGCCGGAGGTTGACCGCCACGGGGAAGGGCAGGGCGAGCTGTTCCAGGTAATGCCGCCGGAACCGTTCGGGATCGAAGGGCAGGGGATGATCCAGCACCTCGCTGAGTTGACGGATCGCGTTGCTGACCACCCGCGTGCGCGCGGTCCACTGGAGCTGATCCAATTGGGCCCGGGTCAGGCGAACCGCCTGGGTGACGACGAGTGAACCGCGCAGAAAGCGGCCCAGACCGGAGCGCGGCACCACCCGGACCGGGCGGATCCGGCTGTATTCGGCCCGGAATTCGGGGCTTAGTTCCTCGAGGTAGAGTCCCAGGTTGAAGGACGGCCGGCTGTCGGCCAGCACGGCCCCCGTACGGTCCAGAATCCGGCCGCGCACTGCCGGGATCCGCACGGTTCGCACCGCCTGGATTTCCAGCTGGTTTTGGTAGGTGCGCCGGGAGGCCACCTGAATCCACCACAGCGCAGTCAGCAGCACCGCCAGTCCGGCCCACACCGCCCGGGTCAGGCCCCGCAGGGCCGGCGCGTCGTGTTGAGCAGGATCCAGCAATCGGATGGCCATCAGTAGCGTCCTCTGCGGATTTCACGGTCCGGCCGGAAAGCCAGCGGACCTCTGCGCCGGTAGGTGAACCATCCCTCCGCGCGGACAAACAGCCGGAACAACAGCGGGGTGAGCAAACCGCTGCTCAGTGCCAGCCACGCCCATGGGACCAGCGTTCCCCAGCCGAGCAACGGCTGGCGGCCCAGGGTCAAAAGCAGCACCGCTGTCATGGCCGGCACCGCCGCGCCTGCCAGCAAGCCCAGCATGAACTGGGCGAACGGTTGCTCCCGCAACAGCAAATCCCGCCGGAGATGCAACAGCAACCCCACCGTGAGCAGGGGCATGCAACTCACGCCCAAAGGGTTTGCCGACACGGTGTCCAGAGCCAGGCCGCCCCAGAGGGCCAACAGGAACACGTTCGGCAACGGCGTGCGCAACGCCGAGTGGACCATCAGGGCGGGCAAAACATCGGGTTGTGCCCCCAGCCACGCGCGTGTGCCCGGCAGGGCCGCTTCCAGGAAAACGGCCAGCCACGCCAGCGCCAAGGTGGCCAGTATTTGGAACGGACCTACCATGGTGTCTCCTCACGGCATCCCGGCGGTTGTGCGGGCCGTTCCGGCCGACGCCGGACCGCCGCGGCCCGACCGGCCGGGCTCTGCCAGATTGAGCCAAACGGGGTCAGGGCCATAGGATCCAAACCTCTTGAACGGCGTGGATGGGTGCGGCCAGCCGGACGCGGGCCTCCTGGTAAAGTCCGTTTTCGACGGGGCGTACGTCCACCACGGTTCCCACCGGGATGCCTGGAGGGAAGAGCCCGCCCAGTCCGCTGGTGACCACGGTGTGGCCGGGCAGGACACGCGCGGCACGGGGCAGGTAGCTGAGCAGGACCAGGTCCCGCTGGACGGGATCGGCAGGTTGGATGATGCCCACGTCGCCCGTTTCGTTGAGGACACGCGCGGAGACCTTGCAGTCGGGGTCGCCCAGCACCACCACACGGGCGTGGAGGGGGCCGACCTCGCGGGTGCAGCCGACCAATCCTTCAGGGATGAGCACCGGCAGACCGGCACGGAGACCCTGGCGACTGCCCAGGTCCACCTGAAGGGTTCGCCACCACGGTGTCGGATCCCGCAACGTCACCCGCGCCAAGCGGAGCCGATCCCGCCAGGGCGAACTCTCCTGCCAGCCGAGGTGGCGCCGGAGCCGGGCGTTTTCCCGGGCCCACTCGGCCGCCTGCATGGCCTCGATGCGCAGGCGCTGGTTTTCGCGGCGCAACTGCTCGATCTGACGGAGCAGCTCGCGGCGGGACAACAGGGTGTCGGAGGCATGATTCCACGCCTGCTGGGATGCCCCTGCGAGGCCCAGCAGCGGCAGATACATCGTGCTGAGTGCCAGTTTGACCCGGGTGGCCACCTCATCGGGCAGGCTCAGCAACAGCAGGCTGATGCCGGCCAACAGACCCAGGGCGACCGAATGCGATCGCTTCCACATGCCGTTCCTTCATCGCGCGGTTTGATTACCGAGCGCGAGGAACTAACCGGAGTGGGTCACGCGTTTGAGGAATTCCAAATGCTGCAGCACCCGGCCGGTACCTTCGGCCACGGCGCTGAGGGGATCCTCGGCGATGTGCACCGGCAGGCCGGTTTCCTCGGCCACCAGACGGTCAATCCCCCGGATCAACGATCCGCCCCCGGCCATCACGATGCCCCGGTCCACCAGGTCGCCCGCCAATTCCGGCGGACAGCGTTCCAGGGTCAACCGAATGGATTCGAGAATAGCCGACAACGGCTCGCGCAGGGCTTCGCGGATTTCCTCCGAACGGATCGTCAGTGTCTTGGGCAAACCGGTGCTCAGATCGCGCCCCTTTACTTCCATGGTCAGTTCCTGCTCCAGCGGATAGGCCGAGCCGATCCGGATCTTGATCTCTTCCGCTGTGCGCTCGCCGATCAACAGGTTGTAGGCGCGTTTCATGTGCGCAATGATGGCCTCGTCCATTTCGTCGCCGCCGACCCGGAGGCTCCGGCTGAAGACGATGCCGGCCAACGAGATGATGGCGATCTCGCAGGTGCCGCCGCCGATGTCCACGATCATGTTGCCGGCCGGCTCGTCCACCGGCAGGCCCACCCCGATGGCCGAGGCCATGGGTTGTTCGATCAGGTACACCTCGCGGGCCCCGGCGTGCATGGCCGAGTCCTTCACCGCCCGTTTCTCCACTTCGGTGATCCCCGAGGGCACTGCCACCACCACCCGCGGCGCAATCAGTTTCCGGTGATGCACCTGCTGGATGAAATGCCGCAACATGGCCTCGGTGATTTCAAAATCGGCAATCACCCCATCCTTCATGGGGCGAATGGCCACGATGTTGCCAGGGGTGCGACCCAGCATCCGCTTGGCCTTTTCACCCACGGCCAGCACGTTGGTCGTCCCGGCCTCGATGGCCACCACCGAAGGCTCGCGCAACACGATGCCACGATCCCGTACGTACACGAGGGAGTTGGCAGTGCCCAGGTCGATCCCGATGTCGTTGGAGAACAGACTTTTCAGTTGCGCAAACATGAAATGTTGCCTGTCGTCGCTCAACGTAGGGATCCCATTTGGCCCCGGTCAAGAGCATTAACGTTCAATTGACCGTGCTGGCCGGGCTCGGTCTCCACGGCTGGTCCGCCTCATGCTCTCCGGGCTCGCGACGGCCCGCCGTTTCCTCTTCGTTTCCGATCCTGCAAACGCCAGCCGGATGCCGCCGGGATCCGCGGGGGCCCCGCCCGTGGGTCCCGCCGTTGGGTGGCTGGGACAAGAGGGTCAGACGGCGCAGCCGGACCGGGTCTTTTGCACGGGCAGGCGGACGGCACCAGAAAACCGTCCCCGCACAGTTCACGCTTTTCCCGCGCGCTGCTTCGCTTACAGTGGCGGGTCGTATGTGGGGTGACATTCGATCGGTTCACTTCGTGGGTATTTGTGGCACAGCCATGGCCTCCACGGCCGTCGCGCTGAAAAAGCGCGGATTCATGGTGACCGGTTCGGATTTGAATCCCTATCCGCCCATGTCCACCTTCCTGGCCGAGCACGGGATCGAGGTGCTGCCCGGATACAGCGAGGATCACCTGGCTCATCGGCCCGATCTGGTGGTCATCGGCAACGCCATCTCCCGCGGGAATCCCGAGGCCGAATACTGCCTGGAACAAAAACTCCGGTACTGTTCCCTGCCCGAGCTGGTCCGGGAAACGTTTCTGCGTGGCAAACGCTGCATTGTGGTCACCGGCACGCACGGCAAGACCACCACGGCCGCGCTGCTGGCCTGGGTCTTCGAACACAACGGATTGCGCCCCGGATTCCTCATCGGCGGCCTGCCGCTGAACTTCGAGGGAGGCGCGCGGTTCACCGACAGTGAATGGTTCATCATCGAGGGTGACGAGTACGACACGGCCTTCTTCGACAAGCGCAGCAAGTTCGTGCACTACCTGCCCGAGTGCGTCATCCTCAACAACCTCGAGTTCGATCACGCCGACATTTTTCCCGACCTGGCGGCCATCCAGCGGTCTTTCGAACAGCTCATCCGGCTCATCCCGCGAAACGGTCTGCTCCTGGCCAACGGCGACGATCCGCATGTGCGGCCGCTGCTGGACGTCCGGTTCTGTCCGGTCCGCGAGTTCGGGTTCGGCGACCACAATGCCGTGCGGGCGTTCAATCTCCAGCTGGGAGCCGGCGCCAGCCAGTTCGAAATCCCCAGCTACAGGTTTCACATCAACCTGCCCGGCGAGTTCAACGTCCGGAACGCCCTGGCGGTGGTGGCCTGCGCCAAGCATTACGGGTTGTCCAACCGCCAGATCCAATGCGCCTTCGACACGTTCCTGGGTGTCCGGCGCCGTCTGGAGGTGCGCGGCGTGGTCGACGGGGTGACCGTGATTGATGATTTCGCGCATCACCCCACCGCCATCCGGGTTACACTGGAAGCGCTGCGCCTGAAATATCCGCGACAGCGGCTCTGGGCGGTGTTCGAACCCCGCAGCAACACCACCCGGCGGCGGGTCTTCCAAAACGATCTTCCGGCGGCCTTCGGCGCGGCCGATTGCGTGTTGATCGCCCAGGTGGCCCGGCTCGAACAGTTGCCGGCCGAGGAACGGCTGGACCCTGAAAAGCTGGTGACCGACCTGCGGGCGGCCGGCAAGCAGGCGCTCCATCTGCCCGAAGTCGAATCCATCGTTGCCCATCTGGCCCGAGAGACCGAGGGCGGCGACGTGGTCGTCATTCTCAGCAACGGCGGTTTCGGCGGCATTCATGAGAAACTGCTTGATCGCCTCCAGCGCCGGGCACGGGTGGGAGCCGCGAGTGCCGGCGCGCGTGTGTGACCGGCGGTGGTGCGACGTGTCCCCCGGTGGGTCACCCGGTGCCCCCAGCAACCGCACGGCTTCGGTGCGCGCCCCGCGCACGGCAGGTAGCGGTGCGGTTTGCGGTTCGAATGACACGGTTCCGGGGCGACAGCCGGATCCCGCCGGCTGACCGGATACACAGAACGGCTGCGGTGGACCGAAATCCGTCCCGGGATTTGTAAGTGCTGCCCTGGAAGAAAGCCGTTGCAATTGATGGGGGACCTTTCAAGCTGGGGATGTGACGAAGCCTCGTCTGCTTTTGTATTACGAGCGGCTTTTACCGGGTACGCAGCTGGTCAACCGGCTGCAGGACCTGGGTTACGAGGTGCGCACCGTCGGGGTGGTCCAGGACCTGCCGGCGGTGGCGGCCGCGTGGACGCCCCTGATCATCGTGGCGGATCTGGAGGGTACCAGGGGAGATGTGCTCGAGGCGGTGCGCCGGGTCCGGGCTGATCCGGCCACGGCGCATGTGCCGGTCCTGGGTTTTCACGGCACTTCGGCGGCTGACCTGGCCGAACGCGCGCAGCAGTCCGGGGTGACGTTGGTCGTGCAGGATGCCGCAATGACGCACCACCTGGCGCAGTGCCTGGCCCGGGCGCTGGAGGTGGACTGAGGCGCCTGTTGCCGGGCGGTCGGTTTTCACAGCTCGAGGCCCCGGGGTAGAACCGGCCTGTGCAAAGAGGCTTACTCCGCGCCGGAATGCTTCGTCCGACCCCTGGCGGCACATTGCTGACAGCTTTTTGGGGCGAAAAGAAGACCGGGCCCGTGGGATGGTGGGCCCGGTCTTGGGGTGGTTGGTGCGGTATTTTGGGCGGAGGAAGCCCGTCAGTCTTCCCAGATCATGTCGGCCACGGTGCGGCCGGCCGGGATGAACGGCAGCACGTGCTCGGTGTAGGGGACCACCACGTCGAGCACGTAGGGTTCATCGGCGTCCAGCATGCGCTGGAGCGCGGCGCGGAGGTCACGTTTGTACATGACCCGCTCGCACTTGACGTTGAAACTGGCGCACATGCGGACGTAATCGGGATAGATCTGGTGCCGGTTCTCGGGGTCACCAAGGTAGGTGTGCCCGCGGTTGCCACCGTAGAACTTGTCTTCCCACTGCACGACCATGCCGAGGTGCTGATTGTTCAGGATGATGGCCTTGGCGGCGATGTGATCAATGTGTGCCAGGGCCAGTTCCTGGACGTTCATGAGGAAGGAGCCGTCACCGTCAATGTCAATGACCTGGCGATCGGGCCGGGCCACCTTGATGCCGATGGCTGCCGGCCAGCCGAAGCCCATGGCACCCAGCCCGCCACTGGTGATGAACTGGCGCGGTTCCCTGTACTTGTAGAACTGCGCGGCCCACATCTGGTGCTGGCCGACGCCGGTGGTGATGATGGCCTCGCCGCGGGTCAGCTCGTAGAGCATCTCGATGACCATCTGCGGGAGGATGACCTCGCTTTCCATGCCGCGGAGATGCTCGCGCATGTGCTGGGATTTGAGCACCTCCTCGGTGATCCGGTAGCGGAACGGTGCCCGCTGTTTCCACTCGGCGATCTGGGCGTGCCAGGCGTCGAATCGTTTCTGGAGGGGCCGTTCCCGCAGCATGGCATTGAGCCGCCGCAGCGCGTAGCCGACGTCGCTGTGCACCGGCAGATGGGCGCGTTTGTTCTTGTTGTGCTCGGAGGCATCAATGTCGATGTGAACGATGGTTCCGTTTTTGCAGAACTCATCGAATTTGCCGGTCACGCGGTCGTCGAAACGCACGCCGAAGGCGAGCAACAGGTCCGCGCCATCCTTGACCTTGACCATGGGATCGTTGGGGTTCTTGCGTGGGAGGTATTCGCCGTTGACGGCCCAGTTGGCGTAGGCGGCGCCGTGCATGCCCAGCCAGCGGAGCGACAGCGGATGATCCTCCGGGAACGCGCCGATGCCCATCAACGTGGTGGTGACGGGGATGCCCGTGAGCTCCACAAACTCCCGCAGTTCGGCCGCGGCGTTGGCGCTGATGATACCGCCGCCGACGTACAACACCGGCCGGTTGGACTGCTCGATCAGGCCGATGATCTCGTTCAGTTCCAGATCCGACGCCCTGGGGCAGGGGTTGTAGCCGCGGAACCTGACCTCCGCCGGGAAGAACGGTTGGGTCCGGGCCTGTTGCACGTTCTTGGGCAGGTCAATGACCACCGGTCCGGGCCGGCCGGTCTGGGCCAGATAAAAGGCCTCCTTGACCACCCGGGCGATGTCGTTCACGTCGGTCACCAGGTAGCTGTGTTTCACGATCGGCAGGGTGATCCCGAAGATGTCAGTCTCTTGAAAGGCGCTGCGGCCGATCATGGTGGTGGGCACCTGCCCGGTGATGGCCACCAATGGCACGGAATCCATGTAGGCGTCCGCGATGGCGGTGACCAGGTTGGTGGCCCCCGGGCCACTGGTGGCCATGACCACGCCGGCGCGGCCGGTTGCCCGTGCGTAACCTTCGGCGGCGAAACCGCCTCCCTGTTCGTGCCGCGGCAGATAGACCCGGATCTTCTTGGATCGCGTCAGGGCCTGGTGCACCTCCATGCTGGCCCCGCCGGGGTAGGCGAAAATGGTGTCCACGCCCTCCCGTTCCAGGGCCGCCACGAGAATCTCACTGCCGGTCATCATGGGGCCGAGTTCGCCCCGTTTGGTCTGCACCGTTTGCGATTCGATCGACTGACTGCTCATACAGGTTGTTTTCAGGTTGCCGGCCGGCGTCGTGGGACAAACAAAAAACCCACGACCGTTGCCAGCCGTGGGTTCTTGTCCAAACTCGCGCTCACGTTCGACAAGAGCCTACGGCGGCGCCGTCGCCCAGGACGACGACCACCAGACCTACGACCACTTGTCGAACCAGCCGCACCATCTTGGTGCCGGACTTTACCTCCGGGCCCTGCCAACGTCAAGCCCGGCCGCGGAAACTTTTGAATCGTTTTCCTCACCGGCGGCTGCCGGCGGTTTGGCCTCTGCGCGCGGTTCAATGCCCCGCCACCGATTTGGCGCCCGTGCCGGGCCCGGACGGGGGAACTTCCGACTGCCCGGCCCGGGGGCCGGCAAAACCTCCGGGTTGCCGTTCGATTTCCCAACCCCCACCCAGAGCCTTGTACACGGCAATGTGGGCGGTCAGCAACCGGGTTTCAGCCTCGGCCAACTGGCGTTCCAGGTCCAGGACGCTCCGCTGGGCGTCCAGCACGGCCTGGTACTCGGTGACACCCGCCTGATAGCGTTGCTCGGCCAGAGCGGCCGCCGCACGTGCCGAGGCCGCGGCCGAACGGAGATGCGCCGCCTGGGTGCGGACCTTGCCGAGATTCAGCAGCGCGTTTTCCGTCTCTTCCAGCGCCTGCAACACGGTTTGTTCGTAACGGGCCAGCTCGGCCTCGGCCCTGGCGCGGGCGGCCGCGATTCGGTCACGGACGCGGACCAGATCCAGCGCGGCCCACTGAATACGCGGGCCCATGGACCACGTGTCGGAGCCGGCGGCCCCGAGCCCCGGGAGCGTCGTGGCCTGCCAACCCAGCGTGCCGAGGAAAGTGACCCGCGGGAACAGATCCGCAGTGGCGATCCCGATCCGTGCCGTGGCGGCCGCCAGGGCACGTTCCGAGACCTGGACGTCCGGGCGCCGGCGCAGCAGGTCGGCGGGGTTTCCCACCGGGATTCGGTCGGGCAGGCGCGGCAAAGGTGCCGGCTCCTGAAGCAGAGGAGTCAGACTGGTGGGCTGCTGGCCAGTCAGGACACTCAGGCGGTGGATTGTTTGCTGAACCGCGCCTTCCAGCGCGGGGATCAGTGCCAGGGTGCTCTCGTACTGGGCACGCGCGCGGGCCACGTCCAGCTCGGTGGCCCTGCCTCCGCGCAGTTTGGCCTCCACGATGTGGAGGGTTTCTTCCTGGACTCGTGCGTGGGTTCGGGCGATGGCCAGTTGTTCCTGCAAACCGCGGAGCTCGCAGTAGCTGCGTGCCACCTCGGCCAGGAGACTGACCCACACGCCCCGACGTTGGGCCTCCGCAATCTCTGCTTCCGCCCGCGCCGCTTCGACCGAGCGCCGCACCCGGCCGAACAGGTCCAGTTCCCAAACTGCGTCGAATCCCGTTTCGAACCACTGTCTCTCCCGCGCGTCCCGGGAGGCCCCGGGAAGAGTGCCGGCCGGGTAGGCCGTGCGCGTGAAGCCGCCTTGTGCCTGGATGCTCGGCGTGCCCTCGAGCGCCTGCAGGTGACGCAGGGCCCGGGCCTCCTGCAGGCGGGCCGTGGCGATTCGTAGATCATGATTTCCGGCCAGGGCTCGCCCGAGCAGATCCTCCAGCACGGGATCCTGCAACTGCCGCCACCAGCGCACATCCACGCCGTCCGGTGAAAACAGCCGCCGGTCCGCGTGGGCGAAGGCCGCGGGTACCGACAATTCGGGACGTGCATAGTCGGGTCCCACGGTGCATCCGGTCAGGCCCGCCGCGATGAGCAGTGCCCCGGCGAGGAGCAAGGGAGCAGCCCCCGCACCGCCGCCGGTTGGGGCGGGGCCGGGATTCGGTCGGTCCACGCGGGATTTTTCGCCCGCCCATCGGCGCAACACGACGTAGAACACGGGCGTCAGGAACACGCCGAAGGCGGTCACCCCGAGCATCCCCCAGAAGGTGGCCGTTCCGATGGCTTGGCGCAGTTCGCTCCCCGCGCCTGTGGCGACCATGAGCGGGAACACGCCGGCAGTGAAGGCCAGCGAGGTCATGAGGATGGGCCGCAGCCGGAGCCGCGCCGCTTCCAACACGGCCTCGAAGCGGTTCATGCCCCGCTCCTGCAGTTGGCGGGCAAACTCCACGACCAGCACGGCGTTTTTGCAGGCCAGGCCGATGAGCACCACGAAACCGATCTGGGTGAAGAGGTTGTTGTCCATTCCGCGGGCCCAGATGCCGAGCAGGGCAAACAGTAGGCTCATCGGGGTGATGAGGATGATGGCCAGCGGCAGCAACCAGCTCTCGTACTGCGCAGCCAACACCAGGAAGACCATCAGCACGCACAAAAGGAAGATCCAGACTCCCGATCGTCCCGCCTGCTGCTCCAACAGCGTGAGTTCCGTCCATTCGAAACCCATGCCCGGCGGCAGGAGCTGCCGGGCCAACTCTTCCACGATGCGCACCGCCTGTCCGGAACTGATACCGGGAGCGGGCACACCGCTCAGGTCGGCGCTGGGGTAGAGGTTGTAATGGTACACCGTGGTGGGCCCGGTGACGTCCCGGATGCGGACCAGCGTGCCCAAGGGTACCATCTCACCGGCGGCGTTGCGGGTCCGAAGGTTCAACGCGTCCCGGGGCCGCGCGCGGAACGGGGCATCGGCCTGGGCGACGACCTGGAAGGGGCGGCCGAACAGGTTGAAATCGTTCACGTAGAGTCCGCCCAGGTAAACCGCGAGGGTCTCCCAAACGCCGCTCAGAGGCACCCCCATCCGCTTGGCCTTTTCCCGGTCCACATCCAGCAGGACCTGCGGCACGTTGCCGCGGTAGGTGGTGATGACGTTCTGAAGGCGCGGGTCCCGGTTGGCTGCGGCCATGAGAGAGAAAGCCGTCGTCTGCAGGACCTGCGGTCCGAGGTTGCCCCGATCCTGCAGCTGCAGTTTGAATCCGCCAATCGAACCGAGCCCGTCCACGGCAGGGAGATTGAACCCGACGACCACTCCCTCCGTGACGGAGGCGAACTTGGGCTGGAGCATGCCCAGGACCCGCGTGCTGGTGAGTCCGGTCCTGCGGCGCTTTTCGAACGGTTCCAGCCGCACGATGAGGGTTGAAGCGTTGGGCTGACTGCCGAACGAAAGGATGGAGAACCCGTCCAGCTTCAGCACGGTTTCGACTCCCGGAGTCTCCCGGATCATCTCGTACACGCGGGTGCTCACTTCGGCGGTGCGACTCAGCGAGGCGCCGTCGGGCAACTGCAGATAACAGAAGAGCGTGCCCTTGTCCTGGACGGGGATGAATCCTCTCGGAACGGTCAGGAACCCCAGCGCGGTGAGGCCCAGAAGACCTCCATAGAGGATCATCACGATCACGCCGTGCCGGATCACCAGGCGCAGCGCTTTGAGATAGCCGGAGCGCCCCGCCTCGAACCCGCGGTTGAACCCTTGGAACAGGCGTCCGACGGTGCCATGGATCAGACGGCTGATGAGATCATGCTTTTCGCCGTGCGGGCGCAGGAGCAACGCGCACAGGGCGGGACTGAGCGTCAGGGCCACGAAAGCCGAGATGAGGGTCGAGACCGAGATGGTCAGGGCAAACTGTTGATAGAATTTTCCCTGGATCCCCGGCAGAAAGGCCGTGGGCAGAAAGACCGAACTGAGCACGAGGGCGATGGCCACGACGGCCCCGCCGATTTCGTCCATGGCCTGGCGGGTGGCTTCGACGGGCGTCTTCCCTTCGGCCAGGTGCCGTTCCACGTTTTCCACCACCACGATGGCGTCGTCCACCACGATACCGATGGCCAGGACCAGGCCGAACAGGGTGAGATTGTTGATCGAGAACCCGAAAGCGGCCATGGCGGCGAAGGTGCCGATGAGGGAGACCGGGACGGCGATCAGGGGGATGACGGACGCGCGCCAGGTCTGCAGGAACAGGATCACCACTCCCGTCACCAGCACCATGGCCTCCAACAGGGTCTTGACCACCTCCCGTATGGAGGCGCGGATGTAGAGCGAATCGTCCCGGACAATCCGGTAGTCCAGCCCGGCGGGGAATCGCCGACGCAACTCTTCCATGGCCCGGCGCACGGCGTCGGCCGTTTCGATCGTGTTGGAGCCGGGCTGCTGGAAGATGCCGATGGCGATGGCCGGCCTGCCGTCCAACCAGGCATTGACGCTGTAGTCGCGTGCGCCCAGCTCGACGCGTGCAACGTCGCGCAATCGCGTCAATTGCCCCTCCGGTCCGGTGCGGAGCACGATGTTGCCGAATTCCTCCTCGGTCGCGAGCCGGCCCCTGACGAGCGCGACCAACTGCAACTGTGTGTCGGAGGGGGCGGGTGGCTGCCCGAACACGCCCCCGGCCACCTCCACGTTCTGCTCGCGCACGGCCGCCACCACGTCGCCCACGGTCAGCCCCCGGGCGGAGAGTTTGTCAGGATCCAGCCAGAGCCGCATCGAGTAGTCGCGGGCGGCAAACACCAGCACGTCTCCCACACCCGGCAGCCGCGCCAACACGTCCTTGACCTGTAGATAGGCGTAGTTGCTGATGAAGAGGTCATCCAGGGAGCCGTCGGGCGAGAACAGGGTGACCACGGCGGTGAGACTGGGGGAACGCTTGCGCACCTCGATGCCCAGACGGCGGACCTCCTCCGGCAGGCGGGGCAGGGCCAGGGCGACCCGGTTCTGCACGTGTACCTGCGCCAGATCGATGTCGGTCCCGACCTTGAACGTCACCTGAATGACCAGGGAGCCGTCGGCGGCCGAGGCGGACGACATGTAGAGCATGTTCTCCACGCCGTTGATTTCCTGCTCGAGCGGCGTGGCCACCGTGGCGGCCACGGTTTCCGGACTGGCACCGGGAAAGCGCGCGCGCACAAAAACCGTCGGTGGCGCGATCTCGGGAAAGGAGGCCACCGGCAGCTCCAGCAGGGCCAGCAGGCCCACCAAAGTCAGGAACAGGGAAAGCACCGCCGCGAAGATGGGACGGCGAATGAAGAAGTGGGAAAACCTCATGGTTGCACTCTCCGAACGGGACGCGACCCCATGGTTCAGGACCGGCCCGGCGGGGCGCCGGAGCCGGGCTCGACCACCTGCACCTTCACCCCCGGCCGCAACATCAGCAGACCGTTGACCACCACGGCGTCGTCGGGGCGCAGGCCGGACCGGACGATTCGTTGCCTCCCGTGGGGGCGGCCAAGTTCCACCGGGCGGGGCTCGACCACACTGTCGGCGTTCACGACGTAGACAAACTTCCGCGTCTGTTCCGACAGAATGGCGGCTTCAGGGATGAGCAGCGCATTCTCCAGCCGTTCCACCGGAAGTCGGATCCGTGCAAACATGCCCGGCAACAGGGTGCGGTCGGGGTTGGGGAAAACGGCCCTGAGCCGGACGGTGCCCGTGCGAGGATCGGCCTGGTTGTCCACGAAATCGACCCGACCCCGGTGAGGGTATCGTTCCTCCGCGGCCAGCCCCAGTTCGCAGGGCACAGGTCCTGCCTCCCGGCCTGTCAGACCGGGCAGCACCGCCCGGTAGCGCTGGAAGGTTTCCTCGGGAACTTCGAAATAAGCATAAATGGGATCCTGGGTAACCAGCGTGGCCAGCAATGTGCCCGGCATCATGGTGCTGCCCTGGATCATGTTGCCGACGGCCACCAGGCGGCGACCGATCCGGCCATCCAAGGGCGCAGTGATCCGGGTGTAAGCGAGGTTCAGTTCGGCTGCAGTCTCGGCCGCGCGTGCGGCGGCTAGGGCGTCTTCGGCCGTGCGCACCGCCTTGGCACGTGCGTCGAACTCCTCGTCGGCAATCGCCCGTGACTCGCGCAGCCGTTGTGCACGTTCGAAATCGTTGCGGGCCAGTTCGAGCTGCGTTTCGGCCCTGCGGCGCTCCGCGCGGGCGCGCTCCAACTCGGCCTCGTAGGGCTTGGGATCGATCACGAAAAGCAGCTGCCCCGCCCGGACCTCCGAACCGTCCCGGAAATGGATGGATTCCAAATAACCGGCGACCCGGGACCGGATTTCCACCGTGTCCACGGCCTCCAGATGGGCCGGGTATTCGTCCCAGTTGGTGATCGTGGCCACGACCGGATGCGTGACGGTCACCTGGGGGACGCGCGGCGGAGGCGCCGGCGGCTGGCGGGTGCAGGAAACGCACACCCCCAAGCCCATCAGGACCGCCAGGAACCGTCCTCCGCCGCGGGACCGGTCCCGTCGGTTTGCAACCGCGGTCACACTCGGCGATCCCTCCCGGTGATCCGGGTGGTGCGATGGGCGGTGGCGTTTCTTTGGCGACAGCAGTGGTTCGTGGGCATGCATGGCTGGAATCATTGGCTTTTGCGGGTGCGGGCGGACGCCCGGGCGACGCCCGGAAGCGGCGCTTCCAACCCCGCGACACAGAAAGCCAGAAAATGCGGGAGCAACACCTCCGTTTCGAGCGGGTCGCAGAGACCGTCCGTCTTGCGGAGGATGCGCACGGGGTTGCACAACAGCAGGGCCAGGGCGCCCCAGATGAATTCGTGACGCCAGTGGAGTGTCGCGGGTGACAGATGCGGCAGGCACCGACTCAACAGATCCAGAAAACCCCGGCGAACCTCTCCGAAGACCTCCTGGAAGATGTCCTGCTGGGGTGCGGCCGAATCGGTGATGACCCGGCCGATGAGGCGCATGACCACGGAGCCTTTGCGTGCGTCGTTGCGGGCCAGTTCCAGGGCCGGCCGGATCATGGCCTCGAGGACGAGCGGCAGCGGGGGGGTGCGCGGCGGGGGGTACTCCGCGGCAAACCGTGCGAGCGTGGCCTCGTGAAGCTGGCGGAGCGGTTCGAGCCGGCGGAGCAGAACCGCCCGGATCAATCCGTTCTTCGAACCGAAGTGGTAGTAGAGCACCGGCAGGGTCACCCGGGCGCGTGCGGCGATGGTGCGGATGGAGGCGGGTTCGAACCCCTGGTCGGCGAAGGTTCGTTCCGCCGCATCGAGGATGCGTTGCCGGGTAACCTCTGCGGATGCTCGGGCCATGACGATGTTCGCACAAACCTAACGATCGTTAGATATATTAAGGAGCCGGTCGGCCGTGTCAAGCGGCCTCCCCGCCGCCGGCGCAGGGGCGACGGGCACCGGCGCCGGCGGGCGCTGCCGGTGGCCCGGCGGACGGGTGACAGGCGTGCCCGGGTGAAGCACCCGTGCTTCGCGGTGGTAGGGATCCGGGGTGTTGTGCTATGGATGGAGCATGGAACAGAAGGAAACGGGGAACGGGACCAAGGTCACGGCCCCCGACCGGCCGGAGTGCCTGGCACGGTCGCTGTTGCGGGTGTTCGGCGAGGAACCGACCCTCGAAGCGGTGTCGGTGGATCCCCGGCGGAACCTGGTGGAGGTGGCCACGTTGGGGCGGGCGGACGTGACCCGGCTCCGGGATCGCGTGGAGGCGACGCTGCGGAGGGTGTCGGGTTTGCAGGCCCGGGCGGAGTGCGGGTTGATCAGTGGCCGCCGGGACTGTCGAACCTGCGGCATCCCCCTGCCGGAGGAGGAGCTGCGCCGGTTCCGGTTCCGTCATGAGAACGGCGTCACGATGGTGAGCCGCCTGACCTGTCCCACCGCGCCCACGCTGTGGCGGTGGCGCCGCTGGCCGCTGCCGCGGTTCGTCCAGCGGGACGTGGATGTCGAGGAAATGGAGGCCCACGAGGGGGAATGGCGCTGGCAACTGGCGGCCTCGATGCTTTGCGGGTTGTTTACGTTGGCGGGGGTGATCGGCGGGCTGCAGGGTTGGGCGCCCCTCGGGGTGCGGTTGTTTCAGGCCCTGGCGTACGTGGCGGGCGCGTGGTTTGCGGTGGAGGAGGCCTGGGAGCGGTTGCGGCGTTATCGCGGACTGGACGTGCACTTCCTGATGCTGGCGGTGGCAGCGGGAAGCGCCGCGGTGGGGCAGTGGACGGAGGGCGCGGTGCTGCTGTTTCTCTTTTCGCTGGCGGGGGCGCTGGAGCATTACGCCCTGGAACGGACCCAGCGGGAGGTGCGGTCGCTTTTCCGCAGTGCGCCCAAGACGGCCACGTTGCTGGACGAGCAGGGCAATGAACGGGAGGTGCCGGTGGAACAGATCCGGGAGGGGATGCAGTTGTTGGTGCGGCCGGGCGCGCAGTTTCCGGTGGACGGCGAGGTGGTGCGCGGCCAGAGCGCGGCGGACGAGTCCAATCTGACGGGCGAAGCCGTGCCGGTGGACAAGCGGGAGGGCGACCTGGTGCTGGCGGGGACGCTGAACCTGTGGGGGGCGCTGGAGGTGCGGGCCCTGCGGCCGGCTTCCGAAAGTGCCCTGCAGAAGATCATCCGACTGATCCGGGAGGCCCAGCGGCAGAAGGCACCCTCCCAGCGGTTCACGGAGCGGTTCAGTGCGGTTTACACTTACGCGGTCCTGGGGTTGACGGCCGTGATGTATTTCGTCTGGTGGTGGGGCCTTGGGCTGGCGCCGTTCCGATCGCCCGATCCTACCGATCCGGGGTTGAGTGCTTTTTATCGGACCATGACGCTACTGGTGGTGTCGTCGCCTTGTGCCCTGGTGCTTTCGATCCCGTCGGCGGTTCTGGCTGCGATCGCATGGGGCGCGCGACATGGCATCCTGTTTCGCGGGGGCGCAGCTGTGGAGAAGTTGGCGGAGGTCACCCTGGTGGCGTTGGACAAGACCGGCACGCTGACGACCGGCGAGCTGCGGGTCGAGCGCGTGGAGAGTCATCCGCCCGGCCGGGAACGCGAGGTGGCGGCGCTGGCCTGTGCGGTGGAGCGCTGGTCGAACCATCCGCTGGCACGGGCACTGAACCGTTACGGGAAACAGCACGGACTGGAGCTGCCGGAGGTGAAGCGGTTCGAGTCGGTGACCGGCCAGGGCGTGAAGGCGTGGGTGAACGGGGCCCCTGTTTGGGTGGGACGGCGCGAATGGATCGAGGCCGAACCCGGTCTTCGGCCGGCCCCACCTGCGGAGTGGGATGCATCCGGTCAGCCGGGCGAGGTGTGGGTGTGGTTTTACCGGGAAGGTCTCTGGGGCCGGATGCTGTTGCGTGACGAGTTGCGGCCGGAGGCGGCCGAGCTGGTGAGCCGGCTGAAGCGGGCGGGGTTGCGCCCGGTGGTGTTGACGGGCGACCGCCGCAGTGCGGCCGAACATCTGCAGCGTCAGCTGGGCCTGGAGGAGATTCGTGCGGAATTGAAGCCGGAGGACAAGGTGACGGCGATTCGTTCCTGGAGCGAGGCGGGCGAACGGGTGGCCATGGTGGGCGACGGCGTGAATGATGCCCCCAGTCTGGCAGCAGCCCACGTGGGCGTGGCCATGGGGGCGCGCGGTGCGGACGCTGCGTTGGAACAGGCCGACGTGGTCCTGATGCACGATCGGATCGAAAATTTCCTGGCCGCTTACGAACTGAGTCGGCGGGCGCGCCGGATCATCCGTCAAAACCTCGCGGTCTCGCTCGGGACGGTGGTGGTCCTGGTGTGCTTTGCGCTGCTGGGCAAGATCCCGCTGCCGGTGGGTGTGGTGGGGCACGAGGGCAGCACCGTTGTGGTGGTGATGAACAGCTTGAGGTTGTTGGTGGGCGGGCGCGGGGAAACCTCGGGCCGGTCCTGAGCCTTGCGAAGGGCCGGCCGGCACCGTTGATCCGCGGCCGATCCGCGGCATTGGCCCTCGGCAAGGGGGTGAAGAAAAACTGGAATAGGAACCCGGGCAACGTCCCATGGGACGCCTCCTGCCTGCCGGTTTCTTCTGGCCGAACTTCTATAAGGGCGCTGGGGGTCGGAGGGCCGGCCGCGGGGAGGTCGGTCCGGAACCTTCAGGTTCTCCGGGCTTTGGAAACGGGGATGAGAATGGGAACGCCCCTCCGTGGGTGGACCCGCAGAGGGGCGTTACCGACCATGCCTCAACCAACCTCAACCCTGACGAATCCGGCGCACTTGCCAGAGCGCCAGAAACCCGAAGCCGATGAGGACCGCTGTGGTGGGCTCGGGCACAACCACCGAGGCCCACGTGGTGCCGATGCGCAGGTCGTCCAGTGCGTAGTCTCCTCCGCCGTTGTACTGAGTGCTGGACCGCACCGTGAAATGGAAGGCGAAAATCCCGGTGTCATCGGGGCCGGTGGTGGTGACCACGGTGGGGGTGGGTACGGCATCCTCCGAGGCGCCGAAGGAAGTGGCGGGCGGATTCACCCACAACGCCAGCTCGTCGTTGCCCGAGCCGTCCACGTACTTGTAGCGCCACACCAGCAGGTAGGTCTCGGCGGGGTTGAGCGGGTCGGAGGTCCACGCGATGTCGCTGTCGGCCTGTTTGGCGATGCCGAGCTTGAGGTCGGTGCCGACGAAGATCCCTCCGGAAGGAGTGAACCCGCCGCCGGTGCCGGTGCTGTCGCGATAGGCGCTCAGGAGGCGGGGCGTGCCGGAGGGGCCATTGTCCACGCGGAGGAGATACGAGACGTAGAGCGATCCGAGGTCGGTCCAGTTGGCCAGACTGGTGGTGTCCGGTGCAATCAGCACACCCCGGTCGCGATTCGACGAGGGAACACCGGAGGACAAGACGCCCAACCCTCCCAGCGAGGGCAGCCCCGGGTAGGTGAGGGCGGCGCTGCTGCTGATGGTGGCCGAACCGCTACCGGTGCTGTTTCCGACCGACCATGTGTCGCCGCTGCTGCCGGTCGTGCCGAGTCTTTCACCCTCGGGGTAATTGAAGCCGTCCGCAAAGGGCAGGGGAACGCCCCGGACGGTGGGGCTTGCCGCCGCCAACGCCAACCCAGCGGTGGCTAGGAGCAAAGAGGCTCGCGGATTCATGGTTGCCGGTTCTTTGGTTTGTGTTTCTTTCGAGCCCATTTTAGGGGACCGGCGCGGTTCGTCATTGTCGAAGATTTGCATCGAACCTTGAAAAAACGGCACCGCGGGGAAGTGGGTCCGGTTCAGGGCAGACCCGTGCCAGTGGCGTCGCGGACGACCAGCGGGTTGCCGCGTTTGGGCCGGATCACCACGTTCTCCAGATGCGCGTTGCGGACGTGGCGAAGTTCCAGCCCGGTTCGCTCGGCGGTGATTTCCAGGTTTTGAAGGTGGACGTTCTCGATGGGTGCCTCGGGCAGGCCGACGATCACTCCCGCGTTCTCGTAGCAGGTGGCGGTGAGGTTTCGGACCACAATGTTTCGGTACCGCGGCGTTTCAGGCGTGAGGGGCCGCGGTTCGTCCTCGGCCGGGATGCGCGGGTAGTAAGCCGTGAAGGTGATGGCGCGTTCCACGTTGTTCATGCGGATGTCTTCGTAGACCAGGTCCTGAACGATACCGCCGCGACCGCGATGGGACTTGATGCGGATGCCGTTTTCGGTGCCTTCGAAAACGCAGCCCCGCACGCGCAGGCCACGGACGCCGCCCACGGTCTCACTGCCGATGGACAGGCCGTGGCCGTGGAAGAACCGGCAATGGACCACCGTGAGGTCCTCGCAGGCGAAGGGGTGGTCGGGCACGAGGCTGCCGGACTTGATGGCGATGTTGTCGTCGCCCACGTCGAACACGCAGTTGGTGATGACCACGCGACGGCTGCGGCTGGGGTCAATGCCGTCGGTGTTGGCCGCGTGATCGGGTGCCAGCACCTTGACGTTCTCGATCCAGACGTCCTCGCAGTCGGTGGGCACGAAATGGAAGGTCGGCGAATTGCGGAGGGTGACGCCGGAGAGGCGCACGTTGCTGCAGCGGGAGAGGATGATCATGCGCGGGCGCGGCAGGGTGTAACCGGGCCTTTTCCGGCGGGCTTCCTCCGCGGCCGGCCACCAGACTTCGCCTGCGCCGTCAATGACGCCGGCGCCGGTGATGGTGACGTTGGTGAGGCGGTTGCCGGAGAGGAGGGGAAGGAAATCGCCGCTACTGCGGGCCTGGAGCCAGTCGCCCGGTTCTTTCATGAAGTCGCGGGGTTCGCGCGTGGCCTGAAGAACGGCGCCTTCTTCCAGCAGGAGGGTCAGGTTGCTGTGGAGCCGCAGCGGCTGGGTGAGGTAGGTGCCGGGCGGGATTCGAACGGTTCCTCCGCCGGCCCGGCCACAGGCGTCCAGGGCTTCCTGGATGGCCCGGGTATCCAATGTCCGGCCGTCTCCCTTGGCGCCGAAGTCGCGCACGTTCCATTCCCGCTGGTTGTCGCCGGCAAGGGCGGCACAAGCCAGTGTCAGGGCCACCAAGAGCACCGGCCACGGGGCGAGGGGCCGGAAGTGTGGTGCAGTGGTGCGGAGGGATGGGGGCAAGGGTCCGGGTTTCATGTTCAGGGACGGGGGATGGATGGAGACCATTACGTTGTGAGGATTACCTGGCCAGGCTTTCACGGAACTGCCTGGGTGACATGCCGACGGCATGCTTGAAGGCGACGCAGAAGCTGTTGGTGCTCTGATAGCCGCAGGCGCGGGCGATGACATCCAGCTTGTCATCGGTTTCGGCCAAGAGCTTCCGCGCCCGCTCGATGCGGACGCGGTGGAGTTCCTGTCCCGGTGTGCGTCCGAGCTGTTCGACGAATGCCTTGTGCAGGGCGCGGCGGGACATGGCGGCCACGCCGACGAGGTCTTTTACGGAAATGGGTTCGTGGCAGTGTTCCCAGATGAAGCGAAGGCTGCGGGCCACGCCGGGATGGGGCACGGCCAGCAAATCGCTGCTCTTGCGGACCACGACGCCGGCGGCCGGGATGCGGATGGGTCTGGCGGGCGGTTTCCGGCCGTTCATGAGCTGGTCGAGCAGCTCGGCCCCGCGATAACCGAGCAGTTCGAGGTTGGTGTCGACGCTGGAGATGGGCGTCTGCATGGCATCGGGGGCCAGCAGGTAGTTCTCGGCGCCGCAGATGGCGACTTCGTCAGGCACCTTCAGGCCGGCGAACTCGCAGGCTTCCAGGACATCCAGGGCGTGTTGATCGTTGGCGGCGAAGACGGCCACGGGCTTGGGGGCGCGCCGGAGTTTGGTGGCCAGCCAGAGGCGTTTGCGGGACCATTGTTCGCGATCCTGGCGGAACCAGGACGACTCGTACCATTTGAGCCAGAGGCAGGAGTGGCCGGCTTCGGCCAACGCGGCTTGGAAGCCCTGTCCGCGTTCCTCGTAGGACCAGTTGGGCGAGTCGCTGTAGAAGATGAAGTTCTTGAACCCGCGCGAGAGGAAATGTTCGGCGACCAGACGGGCGGCGTGGGCGTGATCTTCGAGGACGCGCGGGAACTGCAGGTGCGGCCGGCGGTAGCTGAAATCCACGGTGGGCTTGTTCTGGCGTTCGACGAACTCGGCCAGTTCGTCCCAGGCACCGAGCCAGGCCAGGATGCCGTCGCCTTCCCATCCCCAGGGCAGGACCTTTTCACGGGCGAGGTTGGCGGAAAGGGACCAACCGTGCTCCTCGGCATAGCGTTCGATGCCCCGGTGGAGTCGGTAGTCGTACCAGCCGAGAGCGACCAGGACGCGCCGCGATTTTTTCTCTCGTTTGCTCCCTCTGTTCATGGCTGCTGACGGGGCCGCAGGCGACACGCCCAACGGATCCCGGGAGCGGCCGGGCCCGGTTCGGGGAGCAGGAGGCCCCCGGCGCCCGCCCGGGGCCGATTCCGCTCGTGCGGTAATGTGCGCGTGCCGGGTGACCACGGCAAGGCCCGGCCTTGGCCGGCTCAGACCCCGCTGAAGGCGGCGAAACCGCCGTCCACGGGCACCACCACGCCGGTGACGAACCCGGCCGCCTCATCGCTGACCAGCCACAGGAGGGTGCCGACCAGATCGGAGGGTTCCCCGAACCGTCCCATGGGGGTGTGAGCCAGGATGGTCTGGGCGCGGGGCGTCCAGGAGCCGTCGGGCTTGAGCAGCAGCGACCGGTTCTGTTCGGTCACGAAGAAGCCCGGGGCGATGGCGTTGACGCGGATGCCGACCTTGGAGAAGTGAACCGCCAACCATTGAGTGAAGTTGCTCACGGCGGCCTTCGCGGCACTGTAGGCGGGTATCTTGGTCAATGGACGGAAGGCGTTCATGGAGGAGATGTTGATGACCACGCCCCGTCCCTTGGCGGCCATTTCCCGCGTGAAAGCCTGGGTGGGCAGCAGGGTGCCCAGAAAATTGAGGTTGAACACGAATTCGATGCCCTTCGGGTCCAGGTCGTAAAAGGTGACCACCTCCTTCTGGGCGGCCTGGAGGTCTTCCGGCCGGAGGTGTTCATGGGTCGTGGTGCCCTTGGGGTGGTTGCCACCTGCGCCATTGACCAGGATGTCCACCGGACCGAGCTCGCGTTTGACGGTTTCATTGGCCGCGGCGAGGCTGTCACGCTGCAGGACGTCGCAGGCCACGGCCAGGGCTGTGCCCCCTTCCTCGCGGATGACCTTGGCGACGGCGTCCGCGGCTTCCTGTTTGAGGTCGGCCACGGCCACACGCGCGCCGCAGGCGGCCAGTGCCCGCGCCATCACGCTGCACAGCACGCCGCCGCCGCCGGTGACCAGAGCCACCCGGCCTTCCAGATTGACCCGAAACGGGAGTTGCATCGTTGCCATAATCCGTTCAGACGAAGCGCCCGCGCCAGGCCCACAGGCCCAGGGCGGGATTCGAGATGAAGAAAACCTGTTCCCCATCCGGCAGTGTGTTCCAGCCGTCGCGGAGCCGGTCGGGTGGATACCGCCGGAGCATGGTCGCCAGATCGGCGTATTCGAATCCGACCCCTTCGATCTCCTCGCGCGTGAGGTGGCCGGGGCAGTAGATGATGCGGAAGCGACCTTCCGAACTGCCGTGGATGAGATGGGCGGCGGCGCTGAGGTTGGCCTGCAATTCGGGTTGTTCCCGCACGGCCTGCAGGGTGGCGGGTGTGCCGCGGTAGCCGTATTTGCGGATGAGCCGGTCAATCTCCGGGTCCTCACCGAACTCCCGCAGCCCCGGTGCCAGGACGATCAGTTCGCCTCCGTCGGCCATGGCCATGCGGGTGCGGTAGATGCTCTTGTTGCCGAGCCAGGTGCTCTTGAACTCGCCCGGGTCGAGGTACACGACCACCTTGCTCAGCGGCTCGTCGACCATCTCGAAGTTCACCTGCAACGAGAGGGCGGCGGCCTTTTCGAAGCCGGACCGGTCGTCGCTGATGAACAGGCCCCGGACATGCAGCCGCCCGTCCTCGCCACGGCTGACGACGGTGTGGATGTAGACCACGGGCAGGTTTTTGAGGAAGCGGTCGGATGCGTAGTCGAGGATGCGCCGCACCGGTGTGTCGGCGCGCCCCATCATCCGTTCCATGCCGTAGGCTGCGCCGATGAAGTGGCTCTTGTTGATTCCTTCGGCGCCGCCGGTGCCCACGAAGAGGTTCTTGTTGTAACTGGCCATGCCGATGACCTCGTGGGGCACCACCTGACCGATGGAGAGCACCAGGTCGTGGTTGCCTTCCCAGATCAGCCGTGCCAGTTGGGCGGGCCAGGGGAAGTCCACCGCGCCCTCGGACACTTCACGGACGAATTCGGCAGGGACCTCGCCCACCGTGACCACGCCGGTGCGCCAGTTGTGCACGCGGAACAGCCCGGGGGGCACGCCGGCGTACATCTCGGCTATCTGTCCGGGCGTCATGGGGCTGTGGGTCCCCAGTGCCGGGAGGACGTCAACCAGCCGGGAACCGTAGTACTCGTACACCAGCCGGGTCAGCAGACCGGCCTGGGAATGAAACCGCGTGAAATCCGGCGGCACCACCAGCACCCGTTGCCGCGGGCCGAGCCGGTCCAAAGCGGCAAACAATGCCCTGCGGAGATCGTTCTCCGTGAGTTGCGCCGTGGCGGAACCTGTTTCGCAGTACAGCATCTCGGTATTTCCCTGTGTCGAACGCCCGGCAGGATAGTCCGGGGGCGTGAATGAAAAAATCACGATTTTGTGCGCGGCACCCGCGGTTTTTTGCACGGGTGGCAGCCGGCGCGAACGTGGGATGATGGTGCCTTTTGCAATCGGATGGGGTTGGAGGCGGCGTTCAGGGTGTGCCCCCGGTCCAGGGCCGGCCGTTGACGATGATCTGGAGCCCTGCGTGGGACGGGTTCGGCTCGAAGCGGGCCTTTACGCCTGGCGGGACGCTGCAGGTAACGTGGAGCACCTGGCCCTCGCGGCGCCAGGAGACCTCCACGGGGCCGCGCACCGTGGCCGTGCGGCCCCGGGCCCAGCCCAGGTCGAACAGGCGCGGGCTGATGCGGACCTCCGCCGCTCCGGGTGCGGTCGGGACGATGCCGAGGACGATGCGGTTCAGGTAGTACACCGGGGCCGAAGACCATGCGTGGCAGTGGCTGCGGGTGGGGAACTGCCCTCCGCCGGTGGTGCCAGTGGGGAAACTCTCCCAGACGGTGGTGGCGCCGGCCTCGAGCATCGGCAGGTAGTGCCGGTAAATCTCGCCCACGATTCGTTCTTCCAGTCCGTATTTTTCCAGCGCTTCGTAGAGGTAGAGGGCCGCAAACGGGGAGCCCACCTGTACCATGTCGGGAGGTGGATTGGTGAGATTGCGCAGGGCTGCTGCCCGGTGTTCCCCGGGTACCACGTCGAACAGCAGTGCCAGAAAACTGGTGTGCTGGCTGATCACAGGGCTGAGCGAACCGTCTTCTCGGACGGCGTCGGCGTAGGCGCCCCGGTCCGGGAGCCAGAGCTGCTGCACGCCGCGTGTGAGGCGTTCGCGAAGACGGCGCAGGTCCGGTGTGTGCCGGTTGTCTCCGAGGACCTCGCCTGCGCGGAGGGCGGCGTCGATGGCCCCGATCAGGAGCAAGGAGTTGTGCAGGACGGTTTGCCGGCCCTGGTCGAGGTTGACCCAGTCGAAGAAGTTCCAGAACGGCGCGGAGAAGAGGTCGCGTTCGTTGATGTAGCGGGCGGCACCTTCCAGGTTGCGGATCATGGCCGGGTAAACCTCTCGCAGCCAGTCGCGGTCTCCCGTTTCCCAGTAATGGTCCCAGATGGAGATCCCCCAGAGGAAGCTCCAGGCCGGGATGAGCACGTCCCAGGAGGAGGGCGTCTGACAACCGGCGATGGGGAAGCGGTCCAGCGACTCTGCCGTGAGGCGGATGCAACGGCGGGCGAGGTCGTGAGCACCGAACAGGCCGTAGGCGAACAGGGCTTCGTTCCGGGCGTCGCCCACCCAGTGGGTTTGTTCGTAAAGCGGGCAGTCGGTGAAGGTGTCTTCCATGCACAGCTTCAGGGTGCGCGCGGAGATGTTCCAGATCTCGGTCAGGCGCTGGTCGCTGCAGCGGAAGGCCCCCTGGTACTCGACCGGGTAGGTGGCCTCGATGACGCCGACATGTCGGATTCGGACGGGTGTGCGGAAGTTGCGCAGGGTGAGAAAGACGTAGCGTCCGGAGCGTCGTTGGACGGAGACGTAGGTGTTGCGTCCGGCGCGGGTGATGTAGCGCATGGCGTTGCGGTTGACCCACGGCCACTGGATGCGGCCGTCGGGTGCGATGTATTCCACGGCGGCCATGTCCACGAGCGTGTCCGCGTCGGCTTCCAAGTCGAAGGTCCAGTAGCCGACGCGTTGTTCACCCAGGTCGAGCAACAGCTCGGCGTCGCCCCGGGGTGGCGGATGGACCACTGTGACTTCGGCATTGTCGTGGAGCATGCCGGCCGGGTTGTCCACTCGCACCGGCGTGTTCTCGAGCACCTGGCGGTGGGTGAAGCGCCAGAAGACGTCCTCGACGAACATCT
This sequence comes from Limisphaera sp. 4302-co, assembly GCF_049537155.1. NCBI lineage: Bacteria > Pseudomonadati > Verrucomicrobiota > Verrucomicrobiia > Limisphaerales > Limisphaeraceae > Limisphaera > Limisphaera sp. 4302-co. The sequence goes on along the minus strand of NZ_JBMVQZ010000001.1, from coordinate 513,943 downwards.
TTTCCGCAGGCAGCGCCACGCAGCGGGGTCCGAGTGTCTCTTGCAGAAGCGTCAGGTTGGTGACGGAGCGCAGCCAGGCGTCGGTCTGTTCTTCATAAGCGCGGGCCAGTTGTCCCAGGCGCGGGTCCAGGTCCCGAAACTGCACCCAAACCAGGTCGTTGGTCGCGACGGCGAACTCGGGCAGCGAGATAAAGATCCAGGGATTCTCTGCATCCGGATGGAGAGGGTTGACCAGGCGGTATCCCTGCGGTTCGAGAAATCGGACGGCCTTTTCCTTGTCATGGCCGAACAAGCGGCTGGAGAAACCCAGCAGGAGATGCCGGCCGGGGGAAAGCTCCATCTCGCGTTGCACCGGTTGTCCGTTCAGGGCCAGCTTCATGCCGTCGTTGCGGATGTGCAGTCGGGTGCGCGCAGACACCTCCACGACGGTGGCCATGCCGAAGCCGCAACTGGCGTGATGGTTTGCCTCGATGAGACCGGGATTGACCAGCCGCGCCGCCGGCACGCAGAAGTTCCATCCTTCAGCCCGGACCGCCCTTGCGTGGAGCAGGGACTGGAACGAGGCCGGCGCACGGGTCAGGAGCGCCACATCGCGCGGGCGCAGATCCTGCCAGGGGCCCTTTTCGGCGGGGAAGAGGACCCGGGCCGGGCGGAAGCGGAGGGCGTCGGCCGCGCGTGCGTCGAACCATTCGCAGGGTCCCATCTGGATGCTGATCTTGGGCGTGCGCGAAAGGAGTGCCGGGTAGGCGGCCACCTCCCATGAACGGTCGGTGGCCACGGTGAGGAAGCGCCCCGATGGCGTCTCGATGTCCAACTGGGCCAGCAGGCCGGCTTGTTGGGGGATGTGATGGAAATCGCCCGCGCCAAAGTAGCGCGCCAGTACTCGCAGTTCGTTGCGCCCGGGCCGGAGGTAGGGCGTCACGTCGAGCGCGTCGTATTGAAAATGAGTCGGCCAGCTTCGGCACGGGCCGTCGTTGACCCAGGTCCCGTTGATCCAGAGTCGGTACCAGGTGTCGGCGGTGATGCGAAGGGTGGCCCGGCGACATTCGTCCATCCGGAACGACTTCCGCGCCAGGACTGCCTGGTTGTAACCGTGCACGTCGCTGTCCTGGCCCCAGATCCATTGGGCCTGCCAGGGCCGGAGGGAGGGCAGAGCATCGCGCGGGGTTGGGGAGGCGGCGAGGTCTGCGGCGGCCAGGCACCAGCAGGCTGCTGGAATCGGGCTGAGGAGTCGGAAGAATCGGGTCCCACCGTGTTGCATGGGCCCATGAAGGCCCGGGTTGACGGGTGCGGTCAAGCCTGGCCGGCCCTGCGGTGAGCGTGGTGTGACCGGGGCTCGGCCGGGCATGGGATCGGCCGGGCCGGGGCAGCCTGAGCCATCCGGAGCGCGGGGCCTCCGACGGTCGGGTGCAGCCGTGGCTTGTGTGGCAGGCTCATCCGGCATAGGCTGCGCGCGCGTGGGCCCGGGTCCCTCGGGCCCCGGGGAACACTCAACCGACAATGCCATGAAAGCGTCACGGTCGTTTCTTTTGCTGTGCACTCCGGGCCTCGTACTGCTGAGTGGTCTGGTAACGATTCATGCAGGGTTTCCCCCGTCTGAACCGGATCCGCGTTGGATTCCGCATGATCGGACGCGTCCGCGCCCGTCGGTGATCGTGCCGCCGGCGCCCAGTACCCAGGCCGAGCCCGGCCGGCCGCCGTCGGATGCCGTGGTTCTGTTCGATGGCAGGGATTTGTCCGCCTGGTGTGCCATGGACGGTTCACCCTCCAAATGGGTGGTGCGCGATGGCATCATGGAATGCACGCCCGGCAGCGGGTACATCCGGACCCGACGTTGTTTCGGAGATGTCCAGCTTCACCTTGAATGGGCGGCGCCGGCCAAACCCGAGGGATCCGGCCAGGGCCGGGGCAACAGCGGGCTCTTTTTCGGCCTGGACCGGTACGAGGTGCAGATCCTCGATTCGTACGAGAACGAGACCTATGCGGATGGCCAGGCCGCGGCGGTATATGGACAGTATCCCCCTTTGGTAAACGCGTCGCGGCCGCCGGGTCAGTGGCAAACCTATGACGTGGTGTACCTGGCCCCGCGATTCGATGCGGAAGGACGCCTGGTGGAACCGGCGCGGCTGACCGTGTTTCACAATGGCGTGTTGGTGCAGTATCACGTGCCCCTGACGGGCCCGACGCAGTGGATCAATCGCCCGCCGTACCGGGCACATCCGCAGAAGCTGCCCATCAGTCTGCAGGACCATGGCAATCCGGTACGATTCCGCAACATCTGGGTGCGCGAACTGGGGCCTCCCACGAAGCCGGAGTATCTGCTACCGCGAAGCCTCCTGGACCGGTACACGGGTCGCTACGACCAGATCACCATCACGCGGGACGGCGATTATTTGGTGGCCCGGATCGGGGGTGAAAGCGTGACCCTGTACGCGGAGTCCGAGACGAAGTTTTTCGGTAAATCCACCGACCTGCAGATCGAGTTCAAACCCGGGCCGGACGGCGAGGTGGACGAAATCATTTGGTCGGTGGGAGAGGGCGCCAACCGGGCCACGCGCCGGCGCTGAATCCCGGGCCGTACGGGGATCGAGAGCGGGTGCGGCCGCCGGCGTGCGCAACTTCGGCGGATCGCGTGGACAGCCGGTCGCGCGAACCCTTTGTGGCCCAGGGACTTGGGCGCGCGGCCGTGTATCCGGTTCGAATCCACCGTGCCCGGCAGGATGCCGGCCGGGTTGGGGAAAGGTCGGGTTCGGCCGGGTTGCGCGGCGAGTGCCATCCGGATGCGGACGGCTGGTGAGGCGGCACGGGCCCGGCGGGCTCAGACGGTGGCGGTTTCGGCTCGGGCTGTGGGAGCGTCCGGCGGGGGTGGTGCGTCCAGACAGGCTCGAACGGCGGTGGCCAGTTTGGTGGGCGTGTAAGGCTTCGGCAGGAAGGTGCCGGGCAGTTGGTTCAGATCCGCTCCAAACAATTCCTGGCTGTACCCGCTGGAGAGAATCACGCGCAGACGAGGACGGTCCGCGCGCAGCCGGTTGACCAGGTCGGTGCCGTTCATGCCGCCGGGCATGACCATGTCCGTGATGACCAGGTCAATCTGGTCGCGGTGTTTTTCCCATATTTGAAGCGCTTCCTGGCCGTTGGCGGCGGCGAACACCTGGTAGCCGAGACGGCGCAGCCCGTTGGCCAGCATCAGACGGAGGGCCGGCTCGTCCTCCACGGCCAGGATGGTTTCCTTGCCGCGTGGTGCGCGGCCGGCCGGGTCTCCCAATGTGGCGGCCATGCGGGCCGGGGCCTTCAGAGCGGGGAAATAAACGCGGAAGCTGCTGCCCTGGCCGGGCTGGCTTTCCACTTCGATCCAGCCGTTGTGTTGTTTAACGATGCCGTAGACGGTGCTCAGGCCCAGGCCCGAACCTTTCCCGAACGGTTTGGTGGTGAAAAACGGTTCGAAGATGTGTTGCAGCGTCTCGGCGTCCATACCGATGCCGGTGTCGGTGACGGTGAGCCGGACGTGCCGTCCGGGGATGGCGTCGGGCCAGCGTTCCATCTGCTCTCGGGTCACTTCGACGGTCTCGGTACGGACGGTCAGGGTGCCGCCGTCGGGCATGGCGTCGCGGGCGTTGACCGCCAGGTTGACGATCACCTGTTCGAGCATGGCCACATCGGCGTGGATGGGCGAGAGCGAGGGATCGAGCTGGAGGACCAGCTCGATGTGTTCGCTGACCAGACGGCGCAGCATTTTGGCCAGGTCACTGACCACCTCGTTGAGGTTGGTCGGCTGGGCTTTCATCACTTGTTTGCGACTGAAGGCCAGCAGTTGGCGGGTGAGATTTGCGGCACGCGCGGCGGCGTCCTGGATTTCCTTGATCGAGTCGCGGAACTGCGTCGGCAGGGTTTCCTCGTGCAACAACATGCCGGTATGGCCGAGGATCACGGTGAGGATGTTGTTGTAATCGTGCGCGACGCCGGCGGCCAGTTGTCCCACCGACTCCAGCCGCTGCATCTGGCGGAGCTGGACCTCGAGCTGGCGCCGTTCGGAGAGGTCGCGCCCGATGCATTCCAAGCCGATGAGCTGCCCGTCGCGTTTGACGGGTTGGAGGTGCAGCTCCAGCACGGGTTCCTTCCGGTTCCGCGGGAGCAGACGGGTTTCGAACGGCGCGCAGGAGCCACCCTCTCGAATCGTTTTGAGGGCCTCCAGCGCCTTCGGGCGGTCTTCGGGGTGCAGGAGGTCGGTCAACAGCCGGCCACGCAGTTGATCCCTGGCTGCTCCCAGCACATTCTCGGCGGCCCGGTTGACGGCACTGAGGCGGCCTTCCGGATCCAGGAAGAGGACCGCGTCTGCGGCGTTTTCGAAGAGGTCTTCGTAACGCTGTTTCAGGTCGAGTTCCCGCTTGAACTGTTCCTCCAGCAAACGCCTCTGGGCTTGAACTTTCCGCCGGAGGGTGAAGCTCCAAAGCAGGGCCAACAGGGCGGCCAGACCCGTGCCCGCGCCGATCCATGCCAGGTGCCGTCGCGTGATGACGGGTGGACCGGCCAGCAGACGCAGGTCGGCGGGCGAGGTGGTCAGGAGTCGCACGGCACGGAGTCGTCCCCACTCATCCGCTTGGAGCTGGCAGGTGCCGGTCACTGCCACCCGACTGCCCGGCTTCCAATGGCGCACGCGTCGGGCTGAGTCATCCGCAGGGAGATAGACGTGAAGCAGACTGCCGCTGTCATCCAGCAACAGGTAGGGCCGCGTCAGGTCGGCCTGGTTTTCCACCAGGGTTCCTTCCACCTGGACACGCCGGCCTTCCAGCTCCGGTGCAAAGAGGGCGGCAGCCGTGGCGCGAACAGGCGGGGGCAGCGGCATGCGGCCGACGACGCAAACGACCGCGTGTTCCAAGGTGGGGAAGGCGCCGCGGGTGGTGGCAAACCCCAGGATCTCAACCTCCTGCCCGGGCTCGAGACCCGAATCCGGCAGGTGCAGCCAGAGGCCGCCCGTGGCGTCTTCCACGGCGGTCCAGCCATTGGTTTGGACGTGGGTGACGACCGCCCGGATCTTTGTCCGGGGCAGATCCTGGGCGGTCGTGCGGGAGGTGAGCAGATCCCGGATGGGCGTCACCGGCCGGTCCCACGGATCGTCCGGGACCGGCTCGAGGAATTCGAGGAACGACTCCCCCGGGATGTGCAAGGTCACGCCCGTGAACTGGCGCAAGGCGTTGAACCGGGAACCCACGACGCCGCGGGCGCGGACCGGCAGTCCGATCCATCCTTCCGGCACCTGGCGGTCGCCCCAGCCCTGGAGCCACGCCTGAATGCCGCCCCGGAGCGTGTGGAGTTCCAGTTCCAGATTGGGCCCAACCTTCCGGGCGGCATGAACCCGGGCGCGCAACTCCGCCCAGACGGAATCCAACAACCCTGAGAACAGAACCGATTCCCGAGCGGTCACCGGATGCAGCGGTTCACCATGATGGAGCAGGGTGACCTTTGCCTGCTCGATGATCGGTGCGTAGCCACCGGGTCCGGTGACACCTTCGACACGAACCCGGTCTCCCGGGCGCAAGGGTGGAGGCGGCTGCACACACTGCACATAAATGCCACTGTCCCCTTGCTGAACGAACAGGACGCCCCAGTTGGGGTCGTGGTAGGTGACGACGGCCTGCAGGGAGACCGGACTGCGCGCGGCGGCTTGCTCGGGTGTCAGGGCGCGGATATTCGGGACGGAATCGAACAACCGATTGGTCACGGCTGCATCCGCGGCCCATCCGGGTACGGTGTAACGAAATACCGCCTCATCGAGCACCAGACGATTGGTCCCCACCCGGGTGGGGAATCCGGCAACCTCGACCGGACTGCCGTTGGTCAGCACCAGGGTCTGGGGACTGTATACCTCGATCCGGCCGGTACCATCGTCCAGCATGAAAGACCGCCCCACCACGTGATCGTGCGCCCGGCCGCGGATCCTGTGGAGGGAGAGGGGCGGCTGGACATTCGCACCCGCCTGCAGGTTGGCGACGGTGGTCAGCGGGGCTTGGAACGGGTCGTCCGGGGTTGCCCGGAGGAGCTGCACGTCCTCGAGGTCCTTTGCCAGCAACTCCACGGGTAACCGTTCCGGACTTGTCTGGCGAGCGGGCACGCGCAATCCGACCACGCGAACGACATCGTAGAGGAGCGGGCGGAGCTGTTCGGGTGCGGCGCGGCGCACGAAAACCTGCAGCCGCCCGGCGCCGATGTCGAGGATCAGACGGGCGCGGTTTCCCTCGAGAGGCTCGACCGCGCGAACCACGCCCAGGAGTGACACGCGTAGAGCTTGCGGACTGGCATTGGTGAACTCATGTAGGGGCAGGGTGGGGGCGGCACCCAGGCTGGCGGTTCCCAGCACCTCCACCTGCATACCGGTGATCCGGCGGTCTGTGCCCACCAGGGCCGTGGTGCCTCTGATCCGGACGCGGTCGCCTGCCTTGCATCCGCCCAAGTCGTCCGGAGGCGTGAAGTAGGAGACACCTGTGTCGTCCTGGAAGAAAAAGAGATGCCACTCCGGATCTTCGTACAACACCACGCCTTCCAATTGCACCGGCAGGCCCCGGGCAAAGTCGGTTGTCGGGGCCGACCAAAACTGCGCCACCGAGGTAATGGGCACGTCCGACGGTGCGCTCCAAAGGGAAAGGCAGAGGAAAGACCGGCCCAGCCAGGTGCTGAGGGCCAGCGCCAGAAGGCTCCACCAGCGTCTTTTCATCGGCGCATCCGTGCTTGCCCGTATTCCATGCGAGGTCCCGGTGCCTTGATTATCGGAGAGACCTCTCAGCCACTTAAGTTCTTTTCACGGAGTTGGCGGGACGGCCGGGGGACGGTGCGGCTCCGCAGGGATGGGATGGGCCGTGGGGTCAGCTTCCCCGGCCATCAATTGCCACGGTTTGGAAAAAGCTTGGCAGTGACCGGTGACGGCGGTTTACTCTGCCGGCGGCGTACGGGGTCGGACTTGGCACCGGCCCGTGACCGCCCGAACCCAAACCAATCACGAGCGCAAAGAACCAGCAGCCTATGTCCAAAAGACCTCTCAATGTCGGCCTGGTCGGCGGTGGACGCGGCGCGTTCATCGTCCATCCCCATCAACGAGCGATCAACATGGACGGCACCCGGCGGGTGACCGCGGGCGCGTTGTATCCGGACCCCAAAATCGCGCTGGAAGAGGCGGCCAACTGGGCGTATCCCATCCGGGGGTACGGTTCCTATGACGAGATGATCGCCGCCAACGCGACACTGCCCGAGGAGGAAAGGCTGGACTACATCCTCATTGTCACGCCCAATCATGTGCACTTCGATCCGGCGATGAAGGCCCTCAAGGCCGGGATTCCAGTCTTTTGCGAGAAGCCTCTCTGCCTGAACCTGAAGGAGGCCAACGCGCTGGTTCGGGAGGTGCGAAAGCAGAACATTCCGTTCGGCGTGGCGCACACGTACCTGGGTCATTGGACCAGTCGGCTGTCCCGGTACATTGTGCGCAGCGGGTTAATTGGTGAAGTCCGGTGGGTGGACAGCTACTATCTGCAGGGCTGGTTGGCGACCAAGCTGGAGGCCACCGGCCAGCAGCAGGCCGCGTGGCGGGTGGACCCGAAACGGGCGGGTCTCTCGGGTTGCGGGGGCGACATCGGCACCCACGCCCTGATGCAATTGCGTTATGTCACCGGTCTGGAGGTGACGCACGTGAGCGCGCATCTGGAGACCTTCGTGGAAGGCCGGCCGCTGGACGACCATTTCACCATCTACTGCCGACTCAACAACGGCGGCAAGGCCCTCGTCCGCGCCTCTCAGATCTGCATCGGCCACAAGAATGACCTGGGGATCGTCATTGCCGGCACCAAGGGTACCCTGGAATGGCGACAGGAAGAGCCGGAGAAGGTTGTGGTCTACCTGAACGGGCAGCCGGATCGGGTTTACTGGCGCGGCGCGGTGACGCCCGGCGACGGGTTCCTGCCGAAGGACATGCCGGCCGACCTGTTGGCCGAGGTCACCATCCCCAGCGGTCATCCGGAGGGGTTCCACGATGCCTTTGCCCGCCTGCACCGCTGCTTCGAGGCAGATGTGCGGGCCTGGAAAGAGGGCAAACCGTTCCAATGCGACGGCTCGAAGTACGCGAACGTCGAGGACGGTTGGATGGGCATCGCCTTCATCGAGACCTGCGTGAAGAGCAGCAAGAACAAGGGCGCTTGGACGGCCCTGCCCAAGAAGATCTGAGGGTTGGCGGGGCATCTACTGACCAGGCCCGCGGTCCGAATGGCTCGCGGGCCTGTTGCTTGCCGGGGGGCAGGGCCGACCCGGCATCCCCGAGCACAGCGGCTGTGGCGAGAAAAACCGTTTGACCGCAGAACCGCGTGCGGACTACGTTGGGTGCGTCATGAACGGTCGGCTAAACCTGCTGCTGTTGTCGGGAGCGCTGCGTGGGCGCGGCGCGGCGGCAGGGTTTTAAGTGTTCGTGATGTTGAATTTTGGTTGAAACCCCGCTGCCGCCCGGCAGCGGGGTTTCCGTTTCCCGTCGTGCCGGCCGGCAGCCGAACAACAGGCGAGGATTATGTTGAAAGAACCTTGGACGAAGTATCGGCCGTTTCCTCCGGTGCAGCTGCCGGATCGCCAGTGGCCCAACCGCGTGCTCACGCGCGCCCCGATCTGGTGCAGTGTGGACCTGCGCGACGGCAATCAGGCGCTGGCCATCCCCATGAACGTCAGTCAGAAACTGGAGATGTTCCAGACCCTGGTGAAGTGCGGGTTCAAGGAGATCGAGGTCGGCTTTCCTTCGGCTTCCAACACCGAGTTCACCTTCAACCGGCGCCTGATCGAGGAGGGCCGGATCCCACCGGACGTCTGGATCCAAGTGCTGGTCCAGGCACGCGAGGACCTCATCGAACGGACCATCGAGTCCCTGGTGGGGGCGCGCCGGGTGATCATCCACATGTACAACTCCACCTCTCCGGCCCAGCGGCGGGTGGTGTTCAACATGACCAGGGAGCAGATCATCCAGGTGGCGGTGCGTGGGGCACAAATGATCAAGGACCGCCTGCCGCGGCTCCGGGGCACGGAAGTGCGCCTGCAGTACTCGCCGGAGAGCTTTTCGGCGACCGAGGTGGAGTTTGCCAAGGAAGTGGCCGAGGCGGTGATGGAGGTCTGGCAGCCGACACCCGAGAACAAGATGATCCTGAACCTGCCGGACACGGTGGAGGTGGCGATGCCCAACGTGTACGCGGACCAGGTGGAATGGATCTGCCGCAACATCCGCAACCGCGATTCCCTGATCATCAGCGTGCACACGCACAATGACCGGGGGACGGGCACGGCCAAGACCGAACTGGCGCTCTTGGCCGGCGCGGAGCGGGTGGAGGGCACGCTCTTCGGCAACGGGGAACGGACCGGCAACCTCGACATCGTCACCGTGGCACTGAACCTGTACATGCACGGGATTGATCCGGGGCTGGACTTCAGCGACATCAACCGGTTGCGGGAGGTGTACGAACGTTGCACGGGCATGACGGTACCGCCGCGGCATCCATACGCGGGCGAGCTGGTTTTCACCGCATTCAGCGGGTCGCACCAGGACGCCATCCGGAAGGGACTGCGGGAGTGGAACGAGGGCAAACGGCAGTACTGGGATGTGCCCTACCTGCCCATTGATCCTCGCGACATCGGGCGGCAATACCGGGAGGTCATCCGGGTCAACAGCCAGTCCGGCAAGGGTGGTGTCGCCTACCTGCTCGAGAACGAATACGGCATCGAGCTGCCGAAGGAACTGCAGCGCGAGTTCGGTCCGATTGCCAATGACGAGGTGGATCGGTTGGGGCGCGAGGTCAGCGGCGCGGAACTGAAGGCCATGTTCTGGCGCGAATACGTGGAACGCACCCGACCGTGGGAGCTGGTGGGCTTCGAAACACGGAGTCGGGATGGACGGGTCGAGTGCGTGGCCCGTCTGAAACGCAACGGCGAGCCGGTGGAAGTGCGCGGCGAGGGCAACGGCCCGCTGGCCGCGCTGGTCCATGCCCTGGTGGGACACGGTGTACCAAAGTTCGAGATTGTCCATTACAGCGAACACGCCCTCAGCGCCGGCGAGGAAGCCAGCGCCATCGCCTACATCCAGGTTCGGTTCCATGACGGCCGGACCCGTTGGGGGGCGGGTGTGGACACCAACATCGAACTGGCCGGTGTGCGTGCGGTGCTCAGTGCGGTGAACCGTGCGATGGGCTGAGACCCGGTTCGCCGCGGCCCGGCGGCGCTCGGGGCGGCGGGATGGGCCGCCGAGGGGGTCCGTTCTGCGGGCCCCGGCGGCGGTCAGAAAAGCTCCGGTTGGGCGGATCCGCCGCCGTAACGTTGGCCGGTTGTCTGGGCGGAGTCCTTCAGAACGCCGGCCTCCACCAGCAGCTTCCGGAAGGCCGCTTCGTCCAGCACGGGCACGCCCAGGGCGCGGGCCTTGTCGAGTTTCGAACCCGGACTTTCCCCCGCCACGACGTAGTCGGTGTTTTTGCTGACGGATCCGGCCACGTGTCCGCCGGCTTGGCGGATCAGCTCCGATGCCTCCTCGCGCGTCCAGCTCGAGAGGGTCCCTGTGAGGACGAGCGTCTTTCCTGCGAGCGGCCCGCCGGAAACGGCCGTCCGGGCACCGCGCGGGTGAATCTTCAGTGTCTTGAGTCGCTGCAATACGCGTTTGCCCGCCGGCGAGGCGAAAAACTCCAGCACACTGCGGGCAGCGACCGGGCCGACCTTGGTCACACAGGCCGGGAATCCGCCCTCGCCGCTGCGGGCGGCAGGCCGGGCGAAACCGGCCTCGATCAGCTCCCGCCCGATGCGTTCGGCCTCCTGCCGGAGGGCTTCGTACTGTTCGGTGCGCCGCCGACGTTCGGCCTCCGTCCGGGGCGGGTTCTTGCGCGAGTGGGGATTGACGGCCTCGGCCTCCCGGGCGAGCTCCTCCAGGCGGACCACACCCTGCAGGAGGGGCGACCGGGCCACGCTTTCGAGATCCTCGTGAAAGGAGGCGATGTCGTGGGCGGTGACCTCGCCCACGTTGGGAATGCCGAGGGCAAACAGCCAGCGGCCCAGGGGGAGCGTGCGGGCCCGTTCCAAGGCCTCGCGCACCTTGCGGGCGTTTTTCTCGCCGAACACGCGCGGGGCTTCCTCGGTCCCCAGGTTCAGGCGCGCCAGATCCTCGGTTTTCAGCTCAAAAAGGTCGAGCGGCTCGTCCACCAGACCGCTTTCGATGAGCTTCTCTGCCACGATGCCTCCGATGCCCTCGATGTCCAGCGCCTTGCGCTGGGTGAAGAACTCAAGGCGCCGGACCTTCTGCGCGGGGCATCCGGCCACGTTCTGGCATCGCCAGGCGACCTCCTGGCCCTCGCCGGTGGAGACGGGTTCCCTGGCAATGGGCCCACCGCAGGCCGGGCAACGTCCGCCCACGTGTTCGAACAGGTCGAATGGTCGCGTGCCGGCAGGGCGTTTGCTTTTGACCACTTCCACCACCTCGGGGATCACCATGCCCGCCTTGCGGATGACCACCGTGTCGCCGATGCGGATGTCTTTGCGCCGGATTTCGTCCTCGTTGTGGAGCGTCGCGCGGGAGATGGTGGAGCCCTGGACGAACACCGGTTCGAGTTCGGCCACCGGGGTGAGCACGCCCGTCCGGCCCACTTGGACGGTGATGGCCTTCAGGACGGTTTCGGCCGGTTCGATCCAGTGGATCGGTTTGTGCACGATGGCGTACCCCGGGGCACGTGCCTTGGCCGGAATGCGGGGCCAGAGCGTCATGTCGTTGACCTTGATGACGACGCCGTCAATCTCGTAGGGCAGGCGGGCGCGCAGGTCTTTTTCTTCCCGATAATCGGCGACCACTTCGCGACGGTAGATCTCCAGCAGGTGGTCCATGTCCCGGCACAGCCACCATTCCGGCTGGGTCGGCAGACCGAAGCGCCGCAGAGACTGCAACACCTCGGCATGCGTACGAAACTCGATCCCCTCGCAGTGGCCGATTCCGTAGAAGACGGCGCGGAGCGGTCGTTGCGCCACCAGGCGCGGGTCCAGCAACTTCAGTGTGCCGGCCGTGGCGTTGCGGGCGTTGGGGAACGGTTCCTCACCGGCGCTTTCGAGCTGCCGGTTGAGGGCTTCGAAATCTTTCAGCGCCATATAGGCCTCGCCGCGGACCTCCAGATGGGCCGGTGGATCCTGGATTTGCAGGGCCAGAGGGATGGAGCGGATGGTGCGGAGGTTGGCGGTGATGTCGTCGCCGGTGGTGCCGTCGCCGCGGGTCACCCCCAGAACGAATCTCCCCTTTTCATAATGCACGCTGATGGAGACGCCGTCCACCTTGGGTTCCATCACGTACTCCAGTCGGTCGAGCCGCAGTTGCTTGCGCAGGTTCAGATCCCAGGAGCGGAGCTCGTTCAGCGTGTTTTGGTCCTGGCGCTGTTTGCGGAGGGCGTCGTCCGGTTCTTCGGCCCTGGTGGGATGATCGGCCGGCCGCACTTTTTCCAGCGAGAGCATGGGAACGCGGTGACGGATCCGGCGGAACCCCTCCAGCGGTTGACCGCCCACCCGCTGGGAGGGCGAGTCCGGTGTGACCAACTCCGGGAACTGCCGTTCCAGGTCGAGCAGCTCTTGGAAAAGCCGGTCATATTCCCGATCGCTGATCTTCGGACGCGCCTCCACGTAGTACGCGTGGTCATGCATCCGGATCTCGCGGACCAGCTCGGCGTGACGTTTGCGTGCTTGGTCGAGAGTCATGGCGGTTGGACAGGGACTGGTGGGATGACCGGGCCGGCGGGCGGTGTCTCACCGGGCCGGCGGCAGGGGAACGGTTGCGGTCTCAGGGTGGGGAGGGCTTGTTCGCATGGGGTTCCGTCCCGGTCTTTTCCGTTCGGGTCGGGACCTGTTGGGCCACCTTGAGCACGTCAGCCGCCGGCAGGATGACGGCCGCCTGGGTGTCCGCCTGCACGCTCATGATGGAGAGGGCACCCGGAGCACCGGCGGCGGTCCGCATCACGCACAGGCCCAGCACGCGGCCGTCCATGGCAAAGGCGGGCGAGCCGAGCGTCGTGGTCGTGATGGTGTCGTCCGGCACATAGAACAGTCGGGGCCGGCGCACGACGGCGGCGATCCGCTCGAAGGATGCTGCGTGTGCGCGCCCGGCCGCCTGGCCGAGCCGGGTGATGGTGACCACCGGATCCAGCACGTCTGCCGTGGCGGCCTTTTCGAGGTCCACGCAGGGCATGGGTTGCGACGGCGGATCCTTCGGGCGGAGAAAGAGCAGGTCCAGGTCGCGGTCCCGCAAGACGATCTCGGCCGGCAGGTCGGTTCCGTCCGGGAGCAGGATCTTCAGATCGGTGATCTCCGATTCCATGCGGAACCGTTCGCCTGCATCGCCCATCAACGAGGAGAACCGGTTGAACATGACCGAGGGATCCACCGAGGAGAGCGAGGTGACGGTCAGGCCGTCGGGCCGGATGACCGTGGCGGTGGCCTCGGAACGGTTCTCACTGCCCGATTCCCCCCGGCCGCCGAAGGAGAGCTGGGTTTTCATGGCGAGCTGCACGGTGACCACGGCGGCATGGTGTTGTTCAAAGACGGCCCGGCCCCGGCTGGCCAGATCGTCCGCCCGGGCGGAGCCGGGAGCGAGGCACAGCAAGCCCGTCAGGGCACAGGCCTGCATCTTCAGGGAGTTGAGTGCGGTTTTCATGGCGATCGAGTGGAATCGTTCCATCGCGGTTCGAGCTCGAGGTAACGGGTGTGGATGCCCCGGAGCACCTTGAAGATGACCGGGCTCTTTTGCTCGGCGGCCACGCGGTCCATCAGCCGGCGCAGGCTGTCCACGTCTGTCACGGGCTGGCCGTCCACCTCCAGGATCACGTCGCCTGCCAAAAGCATTCCCAGGTCCGCCCAACCGCCCTGGCGCACTTCGGTGACGCGTGCGCCCTGGAGGTCTTCCGGCCACTGTTCCTCGGCACGGTCAAAGAACGAGAGGTCGCGGGTAGTGAACTCGAACGCCTCGTTCCGATAGGTCTTCATCTCGCGCGGCAGGCGCGGCGAGGGGGCGAGTTCGACGGGGATCTGAAGGGTTTTACCGTTTCGGCGGACGGTCAGGGTGACGGTGGCGCCGATGTCGTACTGTCGGATGCGGGCGTTCAGCTCGTCGGCGTGCTCGGCGCTGGTGGCGGTCAATGGCTCGCCGTCCAGGGCCACGATCAGGTCGCCCACCTGCAGACCTGCGCGCTCGGCCGGCGTGCGCGGGTAAACACGGGTGATGTAGAAACCGCGCAGGTCGGGTTGACCGAGCCCGTGCGCGAGTGGTCGGGTGATGACTTGTAGTTCCACGGGCAGCCAGGCCTTGGTCACTTCCCGGCCCGGATCTTCGAATTCGCGGGTGCCGATGCGCACGAGCGTCATGAGCCGCTTGTCGGCCCGTTCGAACGTGGCGAGGACCGGCACCGGCTCGTTCTTACCGCTGGTGAGCTTGTGGGTGATCCGCTCCAGGTCGGCCAGGCATCGCACGGGTTGTTCGTTGACGGCCACGAGCACATCGCCGGCGCTCAGCGGGGGGCGCGCCTCTCCTGCGGGTCCGCCCGCCCGGACGGAAGTCACGACGACGCCGTTGGTATCCGGCCGTTTCATTTCCAAGGCGGACAGCGGGGTCAGATTTCGTGCGGTCATGCCCCAGGGCCGGACCTCCCTGGGCCGGGCCAGGAAATCGCCGCGTTCCACGGGCACAAGAGTCACGTGGATTTCGCGGCCTTCGCGCTCGACCGTGCAGGGGACGGGCTGGCCAATGGGGAGGGCGGTGGCCAGGCGCATGAATTCGGGCACTTGCTCGTCAAACCGCACGTCCACGGCCGTGCCATTGAGCGAGATGAGCAGATCGCCCGGTTGCAAACCCGCCCGGGCGGCCGGCGATCCCGGGAGAACGCCGGAGATGAGGATCCCGCGACCGCGGTCGCCGCCTTTGAACCGGGGCTGTACATCCAGCCCGAGCCAACTCCGGCGCACGCGGCCCTCGGCGATCAGGGCCTCGGCCACGCGACGGGCCAGGTTGATGGGAATGGCACCGCTGAGGCCGAATCGGATCTCGTTGATCCCCACCACTTCGCCGCGGAGGTTGACCAGCGGACCACCGGAGTTGCCTCCGAAGATGGGGGCATCGTGTCCGATCCATTTGACGAGGGAACCGACGTTTTCTCCGTCCAAACGCAACTGGGCCGAGGGGCCCATGAAACGGGGCATGATCATGTTGGTGTTGCTGACGATGCCCAGGGTGACGGACTGGGAGAGGGCCATGGGACTGCCCATGGCCAGGACCGGATCGCCCACGCTCAGCCGGGACGAATCGCCCAGACGGGCCGGGACGAACCGCATCGGCCGATCCGGTTTCAGCTTCACCACGGCAATGTCCGTCAGGGCGTCGGTGCCGACCAGTTCGCCTTCCACCTCCTCGAGGTTCCACAGCGTGCAAAAAATCCGGGTGGCCCACCCGGCGACGTGATGGTTGGTGATCAGGTAGCCGTCCTCGGTGATGATGACCCCGCTGCCCACGGACTGGCTCTTGACCTCGCGCCCGTCGTAGTAATCGGTGCTGACGACGCGGAGGCGCACCAGGGAGGGCCGGACCTGTTCGGCCACTCGGTTCAACTGGGTCTGGCTGAGGGTGATCTGGCTGCGCGGACCGACGCATCCGATGGGTGTGCAGGCAAGCAGGAAAAGCGCCATCACGAGTGTCCGGGTTCCGCGCACCCTTGCGGGCCAGAGCCGCGAGCTGTTCATACGCTCCTTTTACCGGTGGGGCGTTCCATTGCAAGGCGGAAGCGCGTGTGGGAGAAAAGCGGCCGGTGGACAGGGTGGGGGTGGTGCCGAACCCCGCCAAGGGTGGCCAGAGGGCCTTGACGGGACCGGCAACGCGCAGCATGGTAGAGGCAGTCAGTCTCCGTGGGGGCGATCCGGTTTCGACCTGGCCCGGACGCCAGAGGCGGCATGCCGAGGATGATGCGTGGGCCTCGTTAATCATCGCATCAAAAGAAAACTGCTAACGAAGAGTTGGCTCTCGCGGCCTGATGCGCCGCGACGTTCGCCGGCTGACGCCTGCTAGGCCGGACGAACGCCACAGCAGGCTGGGGTCGGGTCCGGGGACGGCGCGGGCCTGCCCGAGAAAATCCCATGCCGTCAGGGCGGTCGGATTCGCGTCCGCAGGTGATCCGGTCGCCGTCATCCTCTGCGGACTAAGCATGTAGGCGCCGCTGGCTACCGCGGTCAGGGACGGGGGTTCGACTCCCCCCGCCTCCACCATTTTTCATTTCCGACACTGCGTGCATGTCCGGGCCGGTCAAAAGACCGGTGCCGTTCCCGCTTGTGCCAGGGTCGTGACTTGGAGTGGGGGGTCATCGTGCCTTGAGACGGGTCCACGCCTCGTCGAACCAGCGCGACGCAGGGCCCACGTCTTTCAGGTATTCCAGCCGCGAAAGGGTTTCCTCGTCGGGATAGATGGCGGGGTGGCTTGCTTCCCGGGGGTCGAGTTGGGACCGGGCCTCGCGGTTGCAGGTGGCAAACCGGGTATAGCGGGCGATGCGGGCGGCGTTGGGGGGTGCCAGGACGAAGTTGATAAAACGTTCGGCAAGCTCGCGGTGCGGAGCCCGGGCGGGGATGGCCAGGTTGTCCACCCAGAGGATGGTCCCTTCTCGCGGCAGGAGATAGACGAGGTTGGTGTCGGCGCGAATGGCACGGGCGGCCTCGCCGCTGTACACAATCGCCGCGCGTGCCGCGCCGGAGAGGACCTTGTTCATTCCGCCCACGCTGCCGTCGAACCCGAGGGCCCTCTGCCGGGCTGCGGCCAGGAGGTCCAGTGCCCGGCGGAGGTCGGCCAGGTTGGTGGTGTTGACACTTCGGCCCAGGAAGCGAAAGGCGGCGGCGAAAAGGTCGCGAGGCGAGTCGATGAGCACAAACGGGCCCGGTTGCCGTGCCGGGTCGAACAGCAGGCCCCAGGTGGCCTCGGGAGAGGTGCCCCGCGGCGGCCGAAGCAGGATGCCCATGGTTCCCCACTGATAGGGGACGCTGTAACGGTGTCCGCGGTCATAATCGGGATTGCGGAACCGCTCGTCCAGGTGACGCAGATTGGTCAGGGTCTCGTGCCGCAAAGGCGCCAGCAAACCGCGCCGGATGAGAACCGGCACCATGTTGTCGCTGGGCACCACCACGTCGTAGAGGGCATCCCCGCCGTTGGCCAGGCGGGCCAGCATGCTTTCGCTGTCCTCATAGAGGTCCACGGTCACCCGGCAGTTGTGGGCCTTTTCGAAGTCGGCCACCACCTCCGGGTCGATGTACTCCGACCAAATGAAAAGGTTCAGTCGGGCTTCCGCGGCGGCGGCGAGCGATGCCGGTCCCAAGCACAGGGCAAGCACCCATGACAGAAGGCGGGCCTGGCTTCGGAGGCCGAGACAGGGGATCAACCGGGTGTCCATGGTTTCCTTTGTACGAGGTTGAGGGAAACAGTGAGGATGAGCGAGGCCAGGATCAGCAGCGTGGACAGGGCGTGAACCTCCGGGGAGAGCCCGCGTTTGGCCGAGGCGTAGATCCAGATCGGCAAGGTGGTGGCGCCCGGGCCGGTTGTGAAGAAGCTCACGATGAAATCGTCGAGACTGAGGGTGAAGGCCAGCAGCGCGCCTGCCAGGATGCCCGGCCGGAGCAGCGGCAGGGTGACATGATAAAAGAGCTGCCAGCCGGAGGCGCCCAGATCACGGGCAGCCTCTTCCAAGGCGGGGTCGAGCCGGGCCAGCCGGGCACGGACCACAAGAGCGACGAACGGGAGTTGGAACGTCACGTGCGCTGCGATCATCGCGGGCAGCCCGGGGCGCACCCATGAGCACCAGCTCTGTACCACCGCCATCGCCAGCAGCAGAGCGGCCGCCAAAAGGATGTCGGGCAGAAAGACCGAGAGCGATATTGCCCGTTGGAGAGCCTGGCTGCAGGGGAAGCGACCCCGGCTGAGTCCGCAGGCGAGCGTGGTGCCCAGCACCGTGGCCAGTGTGGTGCTCGTCAGGGCCAGCACCAGGGTGTTCCGGCTGGCTTCCCAGGCTGTCTGATTGTGTGGGAGGGCGCGGTACCATGCGGTGGTGAATCCCTCCCAACGGGTGCCGAACCGGCCGGCGTTGAAAGATTGCACCGTCACCAAGACCAACGGCGCGTAGAGGAACAGGTACACGAATGCTGCCAGGCCGTGCATCCAACGGCCGGATTGGCGGAGGGAAGCATGCGTTCCGGTGCTCATGTGAAAGGTCCGCGTGCGGATGCCCGCCTTTCCCACGCCCAGAGGCCCAGTGCGACCAACACCAGCGCCATGGTGGCCACCGCCGCACCGAAAGGCCAGTCACGGCTGACGCCGAATTGCTGCTGGAGGAGGTTGCCCAGGAACATGAGTCGGGCCCCACCCAGAAGATCGGGGACCACGAACTGTCCGAGCGCAGGCAGGAACACCAGGACCGCGCCGGCGCCTGCTCCGGGGCGGATCTGCGGCCAGATGGCGTGACGAAAGGTCTGCCATCGCCCCGCTCCAAGGTCTTGAGCGGCTTCGACCAGACGCCAATCCATTCGCTCGGCGCAGGCGTAAACGGGCAGCACCATGAACGGGAGGAAATCACAGACCGTGCCGATCCAGACCGCGCCCCAACCCGGGTACAATCCCTGATCCGGCGCCAGCAAACCTGTGGCTTGGAGGAGTCGCGACAGTGCGCTGTCCGGGTCCAGCAACATTTGCCAGGCGTATGTCCGGACCAACAGGTTTGTCCAGAAGGGGACCACCACCAGGGTCAGGGCGACGTTACGCCACCGTTCGGGCAGCCGGATCAGCCACAGCGCAAAGGGGAGGGCCAGCAACAGACAAAGCGCGGTGGTCCCCGCACCCAGCAGAAGGCTCCGGAGCAGCACCCGTGGATAGACCGGATCGAATCCGAATACGCCAAAGCCGAGGAGTCGGCGGTAGTTCTCCAGTGTGATGGGTCCGGTGATCTCGCCATCCGGTCCGCGGCTGAGGAACCCCACTGCCAGCAGGCCCAGCAAGGGCAGCAGGCAGAACAGCACCATCCAGAGTACGGCGGGGCCGCACAGCAACCACGCCGTCCATGAAGGGCAGCGGGGGTGGGTCTGCCGGGCGTGCGCCGCCGGACGGGAGGCGTGTCCCAGGTCGGCATGCAGCCAGGACTCATTCATGGAGGACGTTCAGGGCTTCGGGAGGGAAATGACAGAAGACGGCTTGGCCGGCCGCCGGCGCCGGATGGCCGACGTCGTTCGGGGATGGTATCGCCCAGAGACGTTCCGGGCCGCACTGGATGCGGCATTCGAGTGCCGCCCCGCGAAAGATCACCTCCTCGACCCGGCCGCGCCAGCCGTTGGCATCGGGCGGCGGCCGCGTCGCCGGATACAACCTCACCCGTTCCGGCCGAATGGCCAGAGTCACGTGCTGTCCGTTCGGAGGTGAGCCGAGATGGCGTGGCGAGGCCACGCGCAACGGGCCCACGGCAGTCGTCATGCGCATCCACGGGCCGTCGGCGCCTTCCGCACGGCCTTCGATGAGGTTGCAGAGTCCAAGGAACTGCGCCACGAAACGCGTGCGCGGGCGGTCGTAAACCTCCCGGGGCCGGCCCACCTGTTCGATTCGGCCGCGGTTCATCACGGCGATCCGGTCGCTGAGGGCCAGGGCTTCTTCCTGATCATGGGTAACGTGGAGAAAGGTCAGGCCGAGTCGGCGCTGCATCTGACGCAACTCGGTCTGGAGCTGGCGCCGGAGCTGAAGGTCCAGCGCTCCCAGGGGTTCGTCCAGGAGCAGGACCTCGGGCTCGTTCACCAAGGCGCGGGCCAGGGCCACGCGTTGTTGCTGGCCGCCGGAAAGCTGGGCGGGCCGACGGGGAGCGAGCTCTTCGATTTGCGTGAGCGTGAGGATCTCCGCCACCTTGCGCGCGATGACGGATTCCGGGACCCTTTTCATGCGCAGGCCGAAAGCCACGTTGTCGCGCACGTTCAGGTGGGGGAAAAGCGCGTAGGATTGAAAGACCATGTTCAGCGGCCGTTGCTGGGGCGGCAACCGCGTCATGTCCCGGCCCGAAAGACGAACCGTACCGGCGTCCGGTTGATCCAACCCGGCCAGGATTCGGAGCAAGGTGGTCTTGCCGCAGCCGGAAGGTCCGAGCAAGGAAAAGAACTCGCCCCGGGCCACCTCGAGCGAAACCCCGTCCAGTGCGGTGACGCCGTCGAAACGCCGGACGAGCCCGCGGCATTCGACCGCCCAGGGTCGCGGAGGTTCCGGGTCCGACTCCACACCCGGTTCTCCCCACCTGGCCAGGCTGCCTGTACTGTGCACGGCCTCATTTGTACCACAGCGTCTTTGCTTGCCAATCCCCGCTCGGCCTTGGGACGGGCGGTGCCACGTCCGGTGACTCGAACGCCCAGCTGAGCAAAAAAGCAAATCGAGGGCTGGAAAGCGGCCGCGTGGCGCGGTAATCTCGACCCCGACATTTGCCTGCAAACGGCTGACTCATGAGCGATCCGCGACAAGTCGTACGCTCGGCGCTGGTTTACACCATCTGCCTGCCACTGGCGGTGGTCCTGGGCTATTTCCTGGCCACGCCCCTGGACTACAGCTCGTTTCTTGTGCTGGGGGTGGTGTTCCTGGTGCTGATGATTCCCATCCTGCTGAACTGGCATCATCCGCTGCTGATCCTTTCGTGGCACACCCTGGCGGTGGTGCCGTTTTTGCCGGGCCGACCGCCGCTGCGACTGGTGCTGACCGGCGTCAGCATCGTCATCATCCTCTTGATGTATGCTTTGGACCGGCGCCAGAAACCGATCTTGGTCCCCTCGGTGACCTGGCCCTTGGTTTACCTCAGTGGTGTCCTGGCCGTGACCTTTGCCCTTACGGGTGGTGCGGGATTCGGTTTCACGGGGTCGGAGATTGGCGGGGGCAGCCGATACGTCTCGCTGGCGGGTGCCATTCTGGGTTACTTCGCCCTCAGCGCACGGCCCATCCCGCCGGAGAAGGCGGTTCGGTACACCGGTCTGTTCTTCCTGGGCGGGCTGACGCTGGCGCTGAGCAGCGTGGTTCAGTGGGTGCCCGAGTGGCTCCGATACATCTACTATTTCTTCCCGGTGGAACGGACCGCCTTGTACATGCCGTCACCCACGGGGCTCAGCGTGGGACGCATGTACGGCGTGGCGACCGCCTCGTTGTGCGGTCTCTGGTACATGACCGCCCGCTACGGGTTGCGCGGCATCTTCGACATGCGCCGGCCGTGGCGGCTGGCGATCGTCCTCCTGTTCAGCATCGGTATTGCCTACGGTGGGTACCGCAGCTTCGTCGTGCTGGCCGCGCTGATCCTGACCTTCCAGTTCTATCTCGAGGGCTATCTCAAGGTTCGATACCTGCCGTTGTGGGTGGCCATTTTTGGGTTGTTCGTTTCCCTGCTGCCCATTTCCCACCGGCTGCCCTACCAGGTGCAGCGCTCGCTTTCCTGGATTCCCTGGCTGGGGATCGAGCAGGTGCGGGAAGACGCACGACTCTCCACGCAGTGGCGGCTGGACTTGTGGCAGCGGGTGGTCGTGGACGTCCCGAAGTACTTCTGGCTGGGGAAGGGCTATGCCATCAACACGCGGGACCTGGAGATGGCCCAGTTCCGGCGTTATGACCGCCTGCGCGGACAGGGTGAATTGACTCCGGGCGAGTTGGCCGAGCTGGCCGGCGACTATCACAACGGCCCGCTGTCGGTCATCGTTCCCCTGGGAGTGTGGGGGGCGATCGGTGTGCTGTGGTTCTGGTACGCGGCCTGGCGCGTATTGGTGCGGAACTACCGGTACGGCCCGCCCGAGCTCAAGACACTCAATACCTTTCTGCTGGCGCTGTTCTGCGCGCGGGTGATCCACTTCTTGGTCGTGTTCGGGGCATTCTACGCGGAGTTTTACTACTTCACGGGGTTGGTCGGCTTCAGCATCGCGCTCAACCGGGGTGTGGCGGTGCCCGCCCCGGCCGCCGAGCCTGTGCAGGCGGAGGCCGTACCTGAAACTGCGCCTTCTCTGCCTCCGGTACCGGTCCCGCCGGTTCCGATCCGAACCTAGAGGGATCCGGAACGGGTCCGATCGTCCGGAAACACCGTCGCGGCCGATCGCGATGGGTTCGCCATTCCCGGGACTTACCTGCAGTGAGCGTTACAACCACGGGACGGCCCGTGGATTGCCCTGTGCTTTGGTCCCCTCGGGGCGGAACTTCCCGGCCCGTAACCATTCGTGAATTTGTGCCTGGCGAAGAACCTCCAAGGCCTGCCGCCTGGATTGCTCGGAGCCGGCGAATGGCGGTGGCGTCGGTTGGCGCTCCCGGGCACTGCTGGCGGAGCCCCGCAGCGCGGCAATCGGTCCCATCCAAGTGGTGTGGAAACGTCGGCCCGGGCAAGGTGCGCTCCCTTGTGCAGGGAACCTGTACGCAGCCGATGCGGCATGCGCGGATCGAATCTCCCCGGCTTTGCGGGGTTTACCCTGTCCGGGATCGGCCCGGGTTCAGTTCCCCGGCAACGGTGGGACGGTGGGCGTGGGTGGATTGGGCGTCGGGACCGGTGGCGTGGGAGTGAGCTCCGTCGGCGGCAGTGGCGGCAGCTCGCCCCGCATGACCTTGTCCTGCGTGGCCTGTCGCTGCAGTTCGATCAACACGATCTGTTCTTCCAGAGAGAGCGGCGGCTGCTGGGGTTGCGGGACCTGTGCGGTTGACGGGACGGTATTTGCCGGGAGCGTCCGAACCGGGCGCGAGGGGAAACCTGGGTTCGGTTGATTTGCAACCGGGGTGGGCGTCGCGGTCGTTCCAATCGTGGAACCGACGGGAGTACCGGGTTGAGGGAGATTGACAGTGGGCGGAGGTACGGGACGGGAGGTACCGGGCGCGGCAGGTTTGACGACCCCGGGGGCGGGTGTGGGAGTGGGCGCCACCGGCGTCTTCACGATGAAATCGGTCAGCTTCAAGGTCACCGGATTGCCCGAGTCACGAAACTCCACCTCGCGCGCCACCGGATCGATCCGGACCACTTCGATGGGGCCGTGGCGTTCGCCCTCGCCCAGGATCAGGGAGCGTTCCTGCGGGGGTTGCCCCGGCGCAGGCGATTCCGGGATCTTCAGGAGGACTTCCTTGCGTCCAAACAAGACCGTGATGCCCTGCAAGGTGATCTTGGTGGGAGGCGGGGGAGGGGGCGCGGGCACGGTCTCTTCGGGCCGAGGCATCGGTTTCAGGTCGAACATATTGCGTTCGACCACCACCAGGTAGGGATTCTCAGCCGGACCGGCGGGTGCAGCGGCAAGCCGCCCGGCGCCTGCCGCAAGCAGACCTGCGGCGATGCACCACCGAGCCGTTTGGGACCGGGCTTTCGTTTGCATGGCGGACTCAATCTAGCCGTCCACAAGCAAAACACCAGTTGCGGCGAGGAGTTGCGGTGAGGCCGGCTCGCGTCGGTCGTTCTCCCGTGCGCTCGCGAAGCGACGGGCTGTGCAATCGAGATTGCAGTTGCTTTTTGTTGGTCTCCGCCCGCTTGATGGTGCGGATGTCAATGGCAACGGGAGATGCGTTTGAACATGGACCTGCACCGGTGAGCCAGGGTGGTGGCGAGCGAGCCGACTGGCCGTCTCGCGGACGGCGCCGGGGCGGGCGCGGCCGGGGCGGCCGGCGCCGGCATGGCGGCGGGGGTGAGGCCCGACAGGACGATGCCGCCCCGGAATCCAGTCCGGACACCCGGTCCCGCTCCGACACGGGTTCGGAAGAGGTCCGGACAGCGTCCCGACCGGCAGAGGCCGTGGAGGACACCAGTTCGTCAGCAACGCCGGAACCGGCCGGCGCCCCTGAAGCGCCGCCCCTGCCGGGGAAGCCGCCCGGGACAAGCGCCACCGTGACGTCTGTGGCGGGATCGGCGAACACTTCTCCGCGTACGCGCCCCCGCGCCATCGAAGAAGCCCTGCAACGGATGCACGAGGTGCTCACCGGGCTGAAAGAGGTGTTGGAGGAGCTTGAAGAAGCGGCCGAGCTCCTGGACATGGCGGCCGAGCAAAAGGAGGAGATGAGCCGGGAACTGGACCGGCTGAATCAAATGCTCAACCAACTCCAGCGCCCCAGGGAGGGGCACCGGGTTGGGGGTCGGTGATGAGCCGGCCCGGGAACGGCCCCGCAGTCGGTCACGCCTGTGGGAGGGTGGCCGGGCTGTGCCTCGAGGCGTGTCCATGCCCGAGACGGGCATCGCTTTTCCAAAAGCCGACAGGGATGAACCCGGCAGCAACGGGCCTTGCGCGGTGCAAGGTTTCGGTCTAACGAGGCGTCATGTTCGTCAGGAGGCGTGCGAAGTCCGGTAATGAATCGGCCGGCAGACCGGGATGGGGAACCCTTCGCCCGGGAGGCGGCGTGTTCGCGGGTGGAGTCCCTCGCAGTGTGGCGGGTTCGTTGAGCACCGTGGGGGTGGGACTGGTTCTGCTGGGCCTCACATTGGCGGTTTTGCTGGCATTGGCGTTGGTGGCCGTGAGGAGGAATCCGGAACCGCCCCTGCCGGTGCTGGGCACTGTGCCCGATTTCGTCCTGACCAATCAGAGCGGCATCGCCGTCACCCGGGCGGATCTGCGGGGACATCCCTGGGTGGCCGACATCATCTTCACCCGCTGTGCCGGGCCGTGTCCGATCCTGACCCGGCGCATGAAGATGCTGCAGGATGCATTGCCTGCGGACCGTCCCGTGCGGTTGGTCACCCTCACCACCGATCCAGCCTACGACACGCCTGAAGTTCTGCGGCGTTACGGGGAAAAGTTCGGCGCCGACTTCCGGCGGTGGTGGTTTCTGACCGGTGCGCCGGAGCAGATCGCCCGGCTGGC
This sequence comes from Limisphaera sp. 4302-co, assembly GCF_049537155.1. Taxonomy (NCBI): domain Bacteria; kingdom Pseudomonadati; phylum Verrucomicrobiota; class Verrucomicrobiia; order Limisphaerales; family Limisphaeraceae; genus Limisphaera; species Limisphaera sp. 4302-co. The sequence goes on along the minus strand of NZ_JBMVQZ010000001.1, from coordinate 489,094 downwards.
CGTGGACGGCCTCAAACTCACCGCACTGGAGATTCCGGAGGAGCAACGTTCCCATCCGGCTGAGCTCTTCATCCACAGTACCACGTTCGTGCTGGTGGACGGGCAGGGACGGCTGCGGGCCAGTTTCGAGACCGTGGGCGAGGATGTGGACTTCCAGACGGTGCAGCGGCGGATTTTGCGGGCGATCCGTCGCCTGGAACGGGAGCCGGCGGGATCCCAATCGTGACGCCCGGAGGACCGAGGCGCATGGAGCTTCAGGATCTTCCCTGGATCAACGCCCTGTTGAACGGTGCCAGTGCCACGCTGGTGACCGTGGGCCTTGTTCAAATCCGCCGCGGCCGGCGGGAGGCGCACCGGTGGTGCATGTTGGGCGCCGTGGTGCTCTCGGCCCTGTTCCTGGTGAGCTACCTCTATTACCACGCCCACGCCGGGCGCACGGTTTTTCGCGAGCCGGAGTGGTTCCGGCCCATTTACCTCCTGATTCTCATGACGCACACCGTGCTGGCCGGCGTCATTGTCCCCATGGTGTTGACCACGGTGACTCTCGCCCTGCGGCAACGGTGGGAAGCCCACCGGCGTTGGGCGCGCTGGACCTGGCCGGTCTGGTTGTACGTTTCGGTGACCGGTGTCCTGATCTACCTGCTGCTTTACCAGATCTTCCCTCAGCTGCCGTCGGCCGGAGCGGCTGCCGGGGAGGTGTCCTCCGTGGTCGAACGCCAGATGTAGCGGGCCAACAGCACCCGAAGCACCGCCGCCATCGGGATGGCCAGAATCCCACCCAGCAGACCGCCCAGCAGTGTGGTGCCGGTCATGATGGCGACGATAATCACCATCGGATGCAGCCCCACGCGCGATCCCAGGATCCGTGGTTGCAGCACGTAACCTTCGATGGCCTGGACAGCCGCCACGACCACCAGCACCAGGAGCGGATGCTGCCAGTCTCCGAAAGTCACCACGGCGATGATCAACGCCGTCACACAGGTGACGATGGCCCCCAGAAAGGGAATGATCGTCAGGACCATCGCCAAGGCGCCGATCACCGCCGCGTAGGGCAGGCCGATCAGGGCGAAACCGATTCCGTACAGCACGCCGTCGCACATGGCCACGAGCACCTGACCGCGGAAGAACGCGATCAGATGGTCGTTCACCGAGCGGAGCACGAAGACCAGTTCCTCTTTCAGACGTGAATCCCGCAGCGGCAGGTAACGTGTCCAGGAGTCGGTGATGGCCCGCTTTTCCACCAAGAGATAGAAAAGGTAGATGGGGATAAGCGCCAGGCCGGCGACCACGCCGAAAAGTCCCGTGACCTTGGACAATTGATCGGCCAACCAGTTGCCGGCAGTGCGCAGGGCCCGGCCCGACCAGGCGGCCACCTTCTGCACCGTGTCCGGATCGAGCTGGTCCAGCCAACCCGGACCGTGGGGTGCTCCGGGTTGGGGGGCTGCGGCGGGGCCGGTCGTGGACCCGGGCTCCGGCGGCGTTGCGGGGGAGTTGGTCTCCGCAGGGGTGCGCAGCCAGGGCAGGCCGAGCCGTCGCAACGTCTGGTCGAGCAGGGCCGGCGGGTGAGTGGCCCAACGTTCCACCCGCGCTTCCAGCCGGGCCACGAACGTCGGGATGTTTTCAACCAACTGGCGCGTTTGCACGACCAGTTTTGGGACCACGCTGGCGACCAATCCGGTCACGATCAGGATCGCCAGCAGGAACACCAGCAACACGGCCCGCACGCGGGCCACTCCCCGCTGCTCGAGCCGGTCCACCAGCGGGTCCAGCAGGTACGCCAGCACACCCGCGACCGCCAGCGGCCAGAGCACCGGCGAGAGCACGTCCAGCACACGCCCCAGCGCCCAAACCAGGGCCCCCACCAAGAAAGCCAGCGTGGCCACGGCCAAGCCCGTCAGCGCTGCCCAGATCAGCCTGGCCTGTCCCTTTGTGGGCGGTGGAAAACTCATCGCCTTTCCTCGGATCAGCCTTGAGCTCGCTGCGTCAACCTTGACCCAGGCGGGCGGCCTTCTCAGCCGCTCGGCGCACGGCGCTCATCACGACGCCGTGGAAAGCCCCATCCGCCAGTGCGTGCAACCCTTCGATGGTGGTGCCGCCGGGGCTGGTCACCATTTCCCGGAGCATTGCCGGGTGAAGCTCCCGTTCCTTCAGCAACCTCGCGGTGCCCAGCAGGGTCTGCAGCGCCAGCTGATGCGCCGTGGACCGCGGCAGGCCGCATGCCACGCCGCCGTCCACCAGGGCTTCCAGGAACGCACAGACGTAGGCAGGGCCGCTGCCGCTCAGCCCCGTCACGGCGTCCAGCAGGGCTTCCTTGATCGGCAGGGCCAAACCCACTGCGGAGAAAAGCCTTTGCACCAGGGCGGTGTCCGCCCGGGTGGCGTGTTGGCCCGGGGCAAAGGCCGTGGCGGAGGCACCCACCAGCGCGGCCGTGTTGGGCATCACCCGGATCACCCGGGCACCTGCGGGCAGACCGGATTCCAGCCGGCGCAGCGGAACCCCGGCGGCGATGGAGATCAACAGATGGGCGGCGGTGAAGCCCGGATGCAGTTCTGCCAGGACCTCGTCCACCTGGGCAGGTTTGGTGGCCAATACGATCACGCCGGCCTGTCGGAGGAGCTCCAGGTTCCGTGTCACGGTTTTGGCGCCGGTCTCCCGGGTGAACCGTGCCCGTGCCGCCGGGTCGGGGTCGCTGCCGACCACCTGCCGGGCGGCCACGCGTTTGGCCTGGATGAAACCGCGTGCCAGTGCGGTGGCCATTTGTCCGGTGCCGATGAATCCCAAGGTCAATCCTGCCGGCATGCCGCTCTTGTAGCAACCGGGCCCGGCGCATGAAAGGGGAAAAGCGCCGTTCCGGAGGGGAAAAGGAACCGCTTCCGCGAGTGGTTTGTCTCGGGAGACGCATGCTTTCGGGGGTTGGCCTGCGGGGCGTGGGGAACAACCAGATGCCGGTTGTTCAGCGGCGAGCGATATCCGGCCTTGGGGCTTGACGGGCGCGTGAGGTCCTGACTGACTCAGGTCGTTCGTCGGGTTTCCGCGGCGGCCGGGGCTTCGAACGGCAAACCGTTCGCGGGTGCCAGCGGGGATCCGGTGGGATCGCAGAGAAGGGTGCGCTGCTGATGGGCAAGTTGCTGTTCGGATTCGACCCGGACCGTTCCTGGGAGTACGAGAACGGATACCACGTGACCAGCCATCCCAGTCGCCTGGGGAAGGTCCTGGCCCACTACGAGCTGTACAAAACGATCCTCCACCTGCCGGGGCACGTGGTGGAGTGCGGCGTGTACAAGGCGGCATCCCTGATCCGGTTTGCCACGTTCCGGCACCTGCTGGAGAGCCCATGGTCGCGAAAGATCGTCGCATTCGATGCGTTCGGTGCGTTTCCGCCACAGCCTGACGCCGACGACCAGCGTTTTATCGAACAATTCGAGCGGGAAGGCGGACCGGGCATGTCCGTGGCCGACGTGGAGGCGGTCCTGAATTACAAGTCCTTCCCGAACTGTGAACTGGTCGAGGGTGACATCTGCGAGACGGTCCCGCGGTACCTTGCGGAACATCCGGCCTTCAAGATCGCACTGCTGCACATCGACGTGGACGTGTACCGGCCCACGGCGGTCATCCTCGGTCTGGCCGGCGAAACGCGGGCCATTGACGAGTTCTTCCTTGGTCAGGATGTGGTGATCGAGAAGCTGCCGATCGCCCACACGCCCTCCTTCGTGCGGAAGAGATGAGCGGATGTGGCCGGGTGGCCGCGGGGGCGCGGCACCGCGATCGAATCCGATGGCAGTGCCGCCGCGGCTTCAAGCGGACTTTTCAAGGCCCGGGGGCCGGGTTGGAGGTGGCGGCTGCGGGATTGCCCGTGGGCGGAGGCGCGAGGTCTTCTGCTGCGGGCGGCCCGAGGACCTCTTCGAAGATCGGCCGGAGTGCACCCGCCCAGATCTCGTAGGCGGGCAGTTCGAGATGGAGGCCGTCGGCGGACATCCCGGGCCGCAAACCGCCGGACTCGTCGGCGAGCTGGTCGTTGATGTCAATCCAGCGGATGCGTTGCCCGTCGGCCAGCAGGGCGAGCTGCCGATTGATGGCCTCGATGGCCGGTTGGAGCTCGGGATTTTGCGAGCGGGGAAACATGGCTGTCAACACGATGACCGCGGCGGGGGCGCGTTGTTGGAACTCGGCAATGAGCGCGCGAATGCCGTTGACCACGTCCCGGATGTGTGTCTCGCCGGCGGGGCCGTGCCAGGGCAGATTGTTGGCGCCGGCCTGCAGCACGATGATCTTGGGTGACAGGCCCTCGAACTCGCCGTTGCGGATCCGCCACAGGATGTTGTGGGTGGTGTCGCCGCCCCAGCCGAAGTTGGCCGCGTGCCAGCCGTGAAAGCTTTTGCGCCAGTGCTCCAGCAGGTGGGGATAATCGGTCGCGCCCCAGCGACGGGTGATCGAGTCGCCCACGAAGTAGACGTCGATCCGGCCCTGGCGCGTCTTTGCGACGAGCTGCTGATGGGCCAGGCGGGAGTTGGGATCGGTGCGTTCCACGGCTTCATGAGCCGGGGCGGGGCCCTGGAGCAGCCGGTAGACGGCGTCGAAGGCCGGTTTGGGCCGGCGCTGGCGATCGAACAAGAGGGGGTGGTTGGTCCGCCGCCAGGGAAAGTAATTGAGCCAGCTCTGGCCGTCGTGAAGGTTCCAGAACGAGACCCGCAGAATCCTGTCGCGGTGGTCCTCGAAAAGTTGGAACACATCGAGCCACCGGCGCAGTGCCTTCTGTTCCACCTCCAGTGGCAGCCCGTGGCGGTAGGGGTCCCAACGGGAAAGTTCCTCGCGGTATTTGCCACCCTCGGCCCACCAGCGGCTCCGGTTGACGATGTCCAGGTCCAGTTCCGATACCACCACCTTGAGACCCAGTTTCCGCAGCTCTTCGAGCATTTCGCGCAGCTGGGGCAGGGCATGGTCCTCCAGTTCGAGGTGGCCCTGCATGCCGTAGGCATCCACCGGCGCACCGCGGGCCTTCAACTCGCGCAAGAGTGCCAGGATCCTGCGACGTTTGTCCGGCAGGTGACAGTTGTAGTCGTTGTAGATGAGGATGGCATCGGGGTCGGCTGCCCGCGCGGCTCGAAACGCGGTGACCAGGAAGTCCAGGCCGGTGGTGCGCGAATAGACCGAATCGCGCAGGATTTCCTCTCCGGTGTCGGCGACGGCCTCGTTCACCACGTCCCACATGGTGACCACGTCGGCATAGCGCTGCACCACGGTGCGGACGTGCGTTTCGATCCGGCGCAGGAGGGTCTCACGCGTCACGGGACGCCCGTCGGGTTCTTCCATCATCCAGCGGTCGGTGCGATCGTCCTTGGCCCACACCAGGCAGTGACCGACCAGCTCGAGGCCGTTGGACCGGGCGAAGTTGGCGTAGGCATCGGCCTGTTCGAACCGCCAGACGTTTTCGGCCGGATGCAGGGCCTGTGGCTTCATGCAGTTCTCGGGCGTGAGGATCTGGAAATGCCGGAGGATCAGGGCGGCATCCCGCGGGTCGTGAAGGACGTCGAGGTCCACCCCCACGCCGATCTTGTACCGGTTGTTGACCACGGCCTTGAGGGAGCGCAGATCGCGTCGCTCCCGCGCCGCCCACTGCGCCTTTCGCTGCCATTGCTCCTCGGCCCATCGGACGAAAGGTTCGACGTTGGGTTCGTCGGTATGACCGCCGTCGTGCTGGCGCCAGGCCAGCGCGCCGTGCAGCAGACCCTCGAGCACGGCGGGCGGACGTTCGCTGATGTAATCATCGCTGCAGCCGAGGTCCCGCTCGCCGAGCAGGCGCCAGACCTTCTGGGCGGCGACGGCCGCCATGAAACTGCCGCGGTGGTCCAGCCAGAGGGCGTCGCCTTTCTCGGGGACACCGTGGCTGATGAACACCAGTCGCGGCGCGCAGAGCGCCAGCGTCATGTGGGCGTCCACGGGCAGGTCGGCGGCGGTGAGCCGGCCGAAGCGCGACTCCTCGGCGGCGTATTTCATGAAATTGCCTGCCATCCAGTGGTAGGCGGCCGGCCCGGCCAGGTTTTCGAGACTCTCGCCGAAGTTGCGGCGAAAGAGTGCGGTGCCGCCCCTGCCCGAGGAGGCGATCAACCCCGCGGCGAATCGTTGGTCGAAAGCCATCGCCACAAGGGCCGCCTTGCCGAACCGGGAAACCCCGGCGATGGCCACGTGGCGCGCGTCCACCTCCGGCACGGTTTCCAGGTAATCCAGTGCCCGCGACGCCCCCCAGGCCCAGGCGCGCAGCGCCCCCCACTGATCCGGCTTTCGCGGTTGGCCGCGGTTGACCAAGCCGATGATGCCACGGGTCAGCCCGGCCCCGGTCGGTTCGGCGCGGGCGGACTCGGAACCGCCCGACCGGCGCGGGCGCCAGCCGCCGGCGTCGTCCTGAATCGTCATCGGATTGAGCATCGCGCATCCCCAACCGGCGGCGATGAGTTTTGCCCGTTTGTCAGGTTGACGCGGACCATCCGCCTCGCGGTCGGGGCGTTTGCGAAACTCTTCCAACTGTCGTGGGGTAAACCCGAAACTCAGCATGACCGGCACCGGCCGTTGCGCCTCCCGGGGCAGGGTCAGCGACAGGGAGATGCGGACCTCGATCTCCGGGCAGATGGAGTTGTCCACGATGCCGACCAGTTCCCGTTCAATGGCGGGTTTGCCGGCCAGTTCGATCTCGCGCGTGTCGGTCACCTCCCAGCGGACGGGAGGGACGCCGGCGGGGATCCGCCCGTAAACCTCGCGCTCGAGCAGCTCCAGGATCTCGGGCCGCCGCTTGAGCCACCAGAGCTCGGGCGTGCAGATGGCCGTGCCGTCGGGACTGCGTAGGAGCTGGGGCAGCTCCGGGTACGGATTTGCTCTTGCCTCGTCGTAGTTGGCGGCGTTCGGTGCATCCGCACCCGGGCTTCGCCCCGGTCGCAGCCGGGTGATGCCCAACTGTTCCATCATGTTCCGGTGATCCTGTTCGGTGCTGAAAACCACCGGAGGGGGCGCCCCCGGGCTTGCGGAAGCCGGGAGGAGCGGCGCTGCGCCGATCCACACGGCCAGCCCGATGAAGCGAATGCCAGGTGTTCTCATGGCAACCTCGCGCACGTCGGCCCACAGAATGCGGGTCCGGCCTGATGAGGTCGAGCTCCAACACCACGGCCCTTTGACGACCCCGGACCGTTGTTGCGCGAGGCAGGTGACCGTTCAAACGATGCAGGGCATACACGCTTGCTCCGGGCAGCGGCAGGTTGCCGGAAGGTCAATTCCGCAACGGGCCGGCAACAGTCCCGGGCGGATTGGCAAAAGACGAATCATCGGACTCGAAAAAGGACATGCGACTGCACGACGCTCGAACGACGGGCCCGCGCGCTCCAGGGCTTGACAACTTTTTTTTTATGCTTTTCTGTCGGCATGAAAACAAAGCCATGCAATCCGGTGCTCGCTTCGTGGATCTCCTCTCTTCGCTCGTCGCCGACTGCCATGGTTCTGGCGATTGTCACCTGGACCACTGCTGCCGTGGCGTGTTGGTTCCCGACAGAGCGAGAGTGCCTGAGAGTCGTTTACCCGGGCGGCGGTCCGTGCCGTCTGGTCGAGGACGGCCAACGGTATTCATGGGTGGCACCGCCTCCCCCAAACAGCCAGGGATGGACAACCGTTTGGACAGACGGCAACCCCAGATGCCTTTACGTGTGCGACCAGGAGCCGTTTGTGAGGAAATCCTTCGTGCAGGCTTTTGTGGGTGAAGATCGTTGTTGGTCGACTCCATGATGATGCCGGGACGATGGCGAGCAATGAGCGTGGCGGGCGCAGCGTCGGGTGGCATTCAAAGGGCACCCATCACCCGGGCGTGACGGCGTTCAGGACGGCCGGGAGAAAGGGCAGCTCTCGGCGGGGGAAGCTCCCCGCCGACTGGTAAAAACGGGTCGCCAGGGCCGCCAGGTTCTGATGGACAGGAGAAAAGATATGACCGCGTGCAATCGAGCAAGCCTGCCGGCTGGTCCGGCCGACAACGGATGTTTGGGTCCGCCGGCGGCCCGCCGGGCGTGCTGGAGAGCGTGGGTCTGCCTCGTGCTCGGGATTGCCGTCGTCGGCGCAAGCGGCCAACAGTTGCCCGAGAAACACGAGGAGTTTCCCCTCGACCGGGAACCGGCCGTGCTCTTCAGGGAGTACCTGGCCCGGACCCCGTGGATCCGGTACATGGCCTACCGGCGGGCGCTCTCGCGCCTCATAATGTCCGTGGCGGAATCTCCGGGTGCCTCGGAGAGGCTGGTCCCGCGTCGCCCGCTCATGTCGCTTCTTGAGCGATTCGAAGCGGGCTGGCAGCCCCAAGGGTGGTATCAACGTGCTTTGGGCACCGAGAAGGGCGAGGTGCTGTTCAAGACGGACGGCACCCCCACTTTTCACCCGATCCCCAGAGGCTTGGAGCGCGTCGCGGGGAGCAACCGGTACTATTATTGGACGCTGTATCCCGGCCACATGAGCCTGGGAGTGACCTTTCGAACCAACACGGCGGGTGGCAAAGGAGAATTCCATGCATCCCGAGCCATGCGCGATGCCATGTTGAAGTGTGATTTGCGGCTGGGACTCGATGAATTGGGCCCCGGAGAGCTGCGCTGGATCAGCGATGCCGTGTTCGAAGTGGCACCCATCACTGTGGTGCGGCCTTATCCCGGCGGACGGGGCGAGATTGTTCGGTACGACGCCCAGGGCCGGCCTGCAGAGATCGTTTATGAAACCCATGCACAGGACAAGCCGGGGCGTTCTTATCGCGTGATTTACACGTATCTGCCGGAGCGTCCCTTTCCGCCGTGGCAGTACATCGTGGAGGAGATGGATCCACGGGAAGGCCTGCTGCGACACACGAATTATCTGGACGATATCGAGTTCGGCGTGGATCCCGCTGCCGCCGATGGGTACTTCCCTGAAATGTTTCGGCGGGTGAACGAACCCCTGACCACGTTCACCGTCATTTCGAACGAGGTGTCCTATCAGGTGGGCATCGGGGGGCAATGGCGGCCTGTGGAGGAGCCGCCGCAGAACACATTCGCCGAACTTGTGAAGCTGACGGGACAGTCGCAGGTCTACCGCAGCGTGCTCGTGGCCGGGCTCCTCGCCGGGGTTTTGCTTTGGGGATGGGTCTGGTGGTACCGGCGCCGTGCTCGCATCCATTAGATTGTCGCGGTCAAAAGCCACCTGCGGGCCTCTTCGCACTCTTGCAATCCATGCTCAGAAGCAGTCGTTGGACCCAACGATGGACCGGCGTCGGTGCTCTTGTCCTGCTGGCCGGATGCCTGTTGACGGGGCTGGGCCTGGCCAAACTGGCAACGGTCGTGCATGGCGAGTCCGGAGCGCCGGGGGTGACCGGTGCGCAGGCGGGTCAATTGCAGAACCGGGTCCTGGTGCAGGGGATTGGTGAAACGATCGTGGGGCTGGCAATCGTCCTCCTGCCCGCGCCCTGGAACAGTGTGACCCTGACGATTGCAGGGGCGGGCTTTCTCGTCGGCCAGATCCTGTGGCCCTCATCGTTGGGACCATGCCCCTGTCTGGCAGGTGTCGAAACGTGGGCGGCGTGGATACGCGATTACAAGGCCGAATGGCGCATGACTCTGGCCACTTGGTTCTTTCTGGTGGGCGCACTGAGTTGGCGCTCGGCATGGAGAAAGGAGGGATGACCGGCGTGGGCAAGCGGAGTGAATGGTGGGGGTGGCTGGTGGTCGTCCTCTGCCTGGCGGCCGGGTACCTGACGACGCGGAATCTGCCGAGCGTGGGCCCTGATGACTGTTGGGAACTTCTCAAGATTCACTTTGCGGTTCGTCATGCCGACCAACTGCCACGGGTGTGGAACGACCAACCATGGCTGCACACGCTCTTGAACGCACGGCTTTGTCAGTGGTTCGGAGAAGGGCCGCACATGCCGCGACTGTTCACGGTTGTATCCATGGCGGCGATGTGGGCGGCCATTGCATGGATGGGCCGGGGAACCCTCGGTGCCGTGGGACTCGTCGGTGCGGCGTTGCTGATGGCGTCCGTGCCCAGGGATCTGCTGCTGATCTTCAGCATCATGTTGGAGCCGGCGGCCTGGGCGTGGGCCGTGGTGGCGGCAGGTCTGCTGAGCGGGGCCGGCCCACGGCTTCGCCCCTGGCAGCCGTTTCTTTCCGGCGCGGTGATGGGGGCGGCAATGCACCTAAAGCTCACGGCAGTCATCACGGCGCCGGGTTTGGTGCTGTACAGTTGGCGGAGGTGGGGATTTCGCGAATCGCTGCGGCTGTTGTTGCCATGGTTGGCCGGTTGGGTCGCAAGTTTCGGTCTCTGGGCAAGGCTGTCGCCGAACTTCCGGTGGGATTGGCTGCTCGGATCCCACTGGATGGCAAACCAACACGCTTCCGCGGATCCCGCGACGATGGAGTACGTCAGGGGCTTTTTGGGCCCGAACGTTTTGGTGGTTGTGGTTGCCGGCGGATTCGGGCTTCTGACGTTGCGGGCATTGCAGTGGCCGGCAGTGGGCATGTTTGCCGTGGGAACGCTGTTGGGGGCTCTGGCATTCAAAGCCATCGCCACCCTGTGGTGGTGGTATTATGAATACCAATTCGTTCTGCCTCTTTCCATCCTCGGGGGCCTGGCTTTGGTTCATGCCGTACGGGTGTTGCAGGCCCACTGGTCGGACGCGACAAAAGGGCCGGCGCCGGACCGAGCAGACCAGACACCACCATCGCCGAAGGCGGTGGCGTCTGCCGTGCTGACGTTGTCCACGGTGGCGGCGCTTTGGGCCGGCTTTGGTGCCGGCAGGCTGGTGGGCAACGTGAACATGCTCCTCACCCGGGGCGGACCGGACCCGATCGTGCTGGAGCACATGCGGGCCACGGCCCGCTCGAATCTATGGTGCTATGCCCCGGTGGATTACTATGTGGAGATGTGCCACGCAGGGGTTTTTCCGCCGCCAGAGTTGTTGGTCCTGCCCAGGAAGCGATTCCTGAGTGGACAGATTTCCTGGCAGGACGTCGTGGTTTGTTTAGAGAGCAATCAAGTTGACCTGCTGGTGATCCGCAGGGAGGCGGAGAAGGCGGATCCGACGTTTTCGAGCTGGCTGATGCAGCATTGCGTTCCATTGGAAGTCACGGAGCGTATGGAGATCTGGCGGCGGCGCGCTCCGGGTGAACCACCCTGGGATGGAAAAGATACCCGGCTGGGCAGATGAGCATCGAATCGGTGGCGGGAGGGCAGGTGGCGTTGAAAAGAGGAGACCTTTGGCCGGTGGCCGGTCAAGGTCGCGACGTTGGTTGCGAGGGAGAGCCTGGCACGGAGGGATTCACCCGGTCGCGGCGCGCCCGGTTGAAGCACCGGCGCAGCAGGCTTTTCCGAGGCTTTTTTTCGAGTAAACGAGATGCCGCTCTGGCGGTGTTTCCCGACACTCTGGCGTGTAACGTGCCAATTGGAGGTTGGAGGAGTCCGACCGAATTGCCCTGGCGACCTGGAGGGAAAAGGCGCGGAGCTTGGACGGGTCCCGCCGTGTCACGACGCCTTTCGCACGCTGCGGCTGCGGATCGAGGCAACCAGGTACCCCATGCCACTGCCCAGCTCGGCGAACCATGAACTGAAGGCGGCAACCAGAACGTCCACGATAAACTTGAGGCCGAGCAGGGCTGCCATTGCCGCGATGACCAGGCTCGCAACCATCATCCAGGTGGAGGACGGCAACAACTTGTTCATGGTCCAAGCCGGGAGACCAAGCGCGACAATGATCGAGACCTGGCGAGCCGCCCAGAGGCAGGGCCCGTGGTACGGTGACAAGGGGCTTTTCACGATTGCAAAGCGTGGGATTTGTAGATGACAGGAGCCATGATCCACGGCGCGCCATGCCTCGGGGCCACGTAGTGCGGAAACCAGCCCCGTGACAGGCACCGGTTCGCTCGAGAGACCATACACGAACCAAGCACGTTGCTGCTCAAGCGTGAATGGTGCGGTTTGTCAACCGGTGGCGCAGGGAGTTGTATTCAGGGATGTCGCCGGCCTGTCCAAGTGGGTCGGTCGAACGCCCGGCTTGGGCAGTCGGCGCGTGGTATGGTTTGCGGGTCTGGAGATCTCCATGGGGCTGGCGGGGATGTGGACCGGGACACGAGACCCGGAACGGCTTCGGGTGATTCCGTGGCGTGCGTTTCCGTCCCCGCCGGGTGTTGTGGTGTGCTTCCCGGGCTGCGGGCGCCGGTGCCGTGGGCGAGGTGGCAAGGAGGAACCGTTTCCGGGCAAGGTGTCCTTCCGGGCGGTCGAGCGGGTCTGATACACGCCCCAGGATGGGTCTGTTGCCGGTCCGGCGGGATGATGAGCCGGGAGAGGCTGGTCGGATCCGCCGCAGACCGGTGATCCCATGCGGGCAGCAGGAATGTGCCGGTGCCGGGGTGGGCGGGGGGTGGGACGGGCCGTTTCGGGCGTGCCGGATCCGGGTGGGCCGGTGGAGCGGGGGACGAATCGAATCGGGCCTGGCGGGCTGTGAGAGAGGGCCCATCTGTGGCAAATGAAGAAGCGAAAGGACGCCGCATGAGGAAACCACGGTGATTGACTGTGCCGCGACGGAGGCGTAGGTGTGTAGTGCGGGCTCGAGGGGCGCTGCAGCCGGCAGGCGGCGGCGACGGGACCTCGGGGCGCCCAACTCATGAAACGACCATGAAACCGGTTCGACGCGACGGGTCGGGTTCCGCCTTTACATTGATCGAGCTTCTGGTGGTCATTGCCATCATTGCCATTCTGGCGGCGATGTTGTTGCCGGCGCTTTCGGCGGCGAAAGAGAAGGGCAAGCGCGCCTCCTGCCTGAACAACCTGCGGCAGCTGGCGGTGGGGGTGAACATTTATGCGGTGGACAACAATGACCGGGTTTTGCAGGCGCGGTGGGCTGGCGGTTATTTCGTTCAGAACTGTCTGAACCCGCCGGAGGCGTCGGCCGCCGCCATGGTGGGGCTGGCCGTGGTTTCGAACACGGTGTCGGTTTGGACGTGTCCGAACCGGCCCGGTCTGCCCGTTTACGAGCCGCAGTATCCGCAGTGGGTGCTGGGGTACCAGTATTTCGGGGGGCTCACCAACTGGCTGAATCCGGCGGGCAACTTCCCCTCGCGCAGTCCGGTGAAGCTCAGTCTGGCCAAGGGCACGTGGACCCTGGCGGCGGACGCAGTGGGCAAGATCAACGGCCGTTGGGGCGGGCAGGAGCCGGGACGGGAGTTCGTGTACGCGAACATGCCCCAGCATCGCTCGGCCAAATCGGCCGTCCCGGTCGGTGGCAACCAGGTCTTTGCCGATGGATCGGCCCGTTGGATCAAGTTCGAGCAGATGTATTTCCTGACGACTTGGAACGTGTCGTCCCGGGTGTACTACTTCTGGCAGGATCCGAACGATTTCGATCCGGTATTGAAGGCGCGGCTGCCCACGCTGACCGCCCGCCCGTGAGGATGGGAGAGGTGCCCGCGGGCAGACAGCGGGCGCCCTGTCTCCAAAGCCGGGGCCGCGGCTGCCGGTCATGGACCTTGCGGGGCCGCCGCCCGGACGCGCGAAGTGAAAGGGGCCTTCAGCTATCGTGTCCGAGGCAGCGGCTCGTGAGCAGTCAAACCGGTCGCTTTACCACCCCAGGACGTAGGCGAAGATCAGCGGGGCCACGATGGTGGCGTCGCTTTCGATCATAAACTTCGGGGTTTCTTTCGCCAGTTTGCCCCAGGTGATCTTCTCGTTGGGGACCGCGCCGGAGTAACCGCCGTAGCTGGTGGTGGAGTCGCTGATCTGGCAGAAGTAACCCCAGAGGGGGACGTTTTCGCGGCGGAGATCCTGGTGCAGCATGGGCACGACGCAGATGGGGAAATCGCCTGCGATGCCGCCACCGATCTGGAAGAAGCCGATGCTTCCCAGCCCGTTGGCGAGGGTCCGGGCCTGTGCGGTGTACCATTCAGCCAGGCGGATCATGTACTCGATGCCGCTGCGGACGGTTCCCGGGTTGCGGACGTCGCCGCGGATGACGGCTGCCGCGTACATGTTGCCCAGGGTCGAGTCTTCCCATCCCGGGACGAACAGGGGCAGATCCTTTTCGGCGGCGGCGATCAGCCAGGAATCGCGGGGGTCGATCTCGTAGCTGTCTTTGAGCCGGCCGGAACGCAGCAGACGGTAGAAGAATTCGTGGGGGAAAAGACGTTCGCCGCGCTGGTCACAGTCCCGCCAAAGCTGGAGCATGGCCTCCTCGATCCGGCGCATGGCTTCCATCTCGGGGATGCAGGTGTCGGTGACCCGGTTGAGGTGGCGCTGGAGCAGGGCTTCCTCGTCTGCGGCGCTGAGCTCCCGGTAATGAGGGACGCGAACGTAGTGCTTGTGGGCCACGAGGTTGAAGACGTCCTCCTCGAGGTTGGCGCCGGTGCAGCAGATGGCGTGAACCTTGTCGGCCCGGATCATTTCGGCCAGGGAGATTCCGAGCTCGGCGGTGCTCATGGCGCCGGCCAGTGTGAGGAACATCTGGCCGCCGGCCTCGAGGTGGGCACGGTAGGCCCGCGCGGCGTCGCGCAGCGCCGCGGCGTTGAAGTGTCGGTAATGCCTTTCGATGAAGGCGGAAATGGGACCTTGTGTGTTGTTCATCGGAACAATCGTTTGCTGATTGCCATTGCCCCGGCCGCCATGGGTCCGCCGCCGGCCCCGGCAGGTTTGCCGTGGCTGTGCGGACCGGTTTTCGTTCCGGTTGAGCTTTCGGCCGCCGGGCGCGACGCCCCAAGGATTGGGAAGGCCTTTTGTGCGTCAAGCATGGGTTTCGGGTTCGAAGCGCGCGGGTTGCGCGGATTCGGTTGTGTTGAGTGGAGCCCGACTCGTGCGGGAGGGACCGGAGCAGCAGGCGCGCCGGGCGGGCCGTCCGGGTGGGTGCGAGGGCCGGTGCTCAACCGTAGCGGCCTTCGATGTAGTCGGCTGTGCGTGGATCGGCGGGTTTGAGGAACAGGTCTTCGGTGCGGGCGTGTTCGATGACGCGGCCCATGAGCATGAAGATGCATTCGTCGCTGATGCGCCGGGCCTGGGACATGTTGTGGGTGACGATGAGGAAGGTGTACCGGCCGCGCAGGCTGAGCATGAGTTCCTCGATGGCGCGTGTGCCGTCCACGTCGAGGGCCGAGCACGGCTCGTCCAGGAGGATCACCTCGGGTTTGAGCGGCAGGAGCCGGGCCAGACAAAGTTTCTGTTGCTGCTCGAGCTGGAGGTCGGTGGCGGGCCGGTGCAGGCGGTCCTTGAGCTGGTCCCAAAGACCGACCTCGCGGAGGGCGGATTCGACCGCCTCGTCGAGGATGGACCGGTTCAGTTCTGCTCGTGGCGTGTGGATGCGGAGGCCGAAGACGATGTTCTCGTAAACCGAGAGGGGCAGGGGATTGGGGCGTTGGAAGACCATGCCCACGTGGCGGCGCAGTTCGATGAGGGAGACGTCGGGGTCGTAGATGTTGCGGCCTTGGACGCGGATTTCGCCGCTGATGGTGACGTCGCCGTACCGTTCGTTGATGCGGTTGAAACAGCGCAAAAGGGTGGTTTTGCCGCAACCTGACGGCCCGATGAGGGCGGTGATGAGGCCGTGGCGGATCCGGACGCTGACCTCGGTGAGGGCCTGGAACCGGCCGTACCAGAGGTTCAGGTTGCGGGTTTCGAGACTGTACAGGATGTTGTTCATCCGAACAGGCCGCGAACGTATTCGTAGGTTCGCCGGTCGCGCGGGTGCTCGGAAAAGATCACCTCGTTCCGGTCCAGCTCGACCAGTTCACCTTTCCAGAGGAAAAGGGTGCGATCTGCCAGGCGCCGTGCCTGCTGGGTGAGGTTGGTGACCAGGATGATGGTCATGCGGGTGCGGAGCTGGCGGAGGACCTCCTCGATGCGCATGGTGGTGACGGGGTCGATGGCGATGGAGAACTCGTCCAGGCAGAGGATTTCGGGCCGGTGAGAGAGCGCGCGGGCGATGGTCAGGCGTTGTTGCTGGCCGCCGGAGAGTTTGGTGCCGAGCATGTGGAGGCGGTCCTTGACTTCGTCCCAGAGGGCGGCCTGCCGGAGGCACTCCTCCACGCGAGCGTCCAGTTCCCTGCGGTCGCGGATGCCGGCGCAGCGGGGTGCGAAGGCCACGTTGTCGTAGATGCTCATGGGCAGGCCGACGGGCAGGGGTGTGACCATGCCGATGCGTCGGCGCAGGGCGTGGACGTCGCGGATCTGGCGGATGTCCTGGCCGTCGATGCGGATGGCCCCTTCGACGCGGGCGCCCGGGACCAGCTCGATGGTCCGGTTGAGGCACTTCAGCAGCGAGCTCTTGCCGGATTGTGCCGGGCCGATGACGGCCAGGATTTCACCCGGATGGACATCGAAGGTCAGTCCGTGCAGGACGGGCTGGGTGCCGTACCACAACCGCAGGTTTTCCACCTCGATCTTGGGTCGTGTGGCCATGGCGCAACGGTCGTTCCGGTTCACCAGCGTTTGCGGTTGCGCATCCAGACGCGGATGGCGATGGCGGCGGCGTTGACCAGCAGGACCGTCAGCAACAGGACCACCGCCGTGGCGTAGGTCATGGATTCGGGGACGTTGGGCACCTGGGTGGCCAGGGTGTAGAGGTGCATGGCCAGGGCCATGCACTGTTCCTTGAGGTGGTAGGGAAACAGGTCGCCGCGCTGGACGGCCTTGTAGAAGACGGCTCCGGTGAACATGATGGGGGCCGTCTCACCCGCGGCGCGGCTGACCTGCAGGATCACCCCGGTGAGGATGCCGCTGAGCGCGTTGGGCAGGACGACGGCACGAATGGTCTGCCAGCGGGTGGCCCCCACGTTCCAGCAGGCTTCGCGGAAGGCCATGGGCACTGCTGCCAGGGCTTCTCGCGTGCTGGCGATGATCACGGGCAGGGTCATGATGGCCAGGGTCAACGAAGCCGCCAGGACGGAGTAGCCGAGTCGGGCACCGTAGACGAACGCCCCCAGGCCAAAGAGCGCGTGGACGATGCTGGGCACGCCGGCCAGGTTGATCACCGCCAGTTGAACCAGGCGGTTGAACCAGTTGTCCCGTGCGTACTCGTTGAGGTACACGGCCGCCAGCACACCGATGGGCGCGGCCACGGCCAGCGAGATCCCCACCAGATACAGAGTCCCCACGAACGCGGGCCAGATGCCGCCGGCCCGCATGTGGTCGCGGGGAACGTCCAGGAGGAACTCCAGGTTGAGAGAGGGCCAGGCATGGATGAACAGATGCAGCACGATGGCCAGCAGAGGCGTCACCATGCACAGGGCCATGAGCCCCAGCACGGTGCGTGCGAGCCGTTCGAACGCCTCCTTGCGCGCCCCGTAGGGCGTGCGGGCGAAACGTCCGGGAGCCGTGGCGGTCTGGGATGTGGGATTCATCGTTTCCGGATGCCGCGGACCACGAGGTCCGCCGCCAGGTTGACCACGAAGGTGATGAGGAACAGCAGGACACCCATCAGGAACAGCACCCGGTAATGATCGGAGCCGACGGGTGCCTCGCCCAGCTCGGCGGCAATGTTGGCCGTGAGCGTGCGGACGGAGTCGAGCAACCCGTGCGGGATCTGCACGGCATGCCCGGTGGCCATGAGTACCGCCATGGTTTCCCCGATGGCCCGTCCCACGCCGAGGAGCACCGCTGCGAGCAGGCCGTTTCGGGCGGCCGGCAGGAGGACCCGCCAGACGACCTGCCATCGGGTGGCGCCCAGTGCGAGGGCGGCTTCGCGATAGGAATCCGGCACGGCCTTCAGCGCGTCCTCGCCGATGGAGACGATGATCGGCACGCTCATCAGTGCCAGAATGAGGCCGCCATTGAGCAGGTTGACGCCGATCGGGGCACCGGCGTGGCGGACCAACAACGGGCTGATCACCGTCATCCCGACGAATCCCCAGACGACGCTCGGGATGGCCGCGAGCAACTCGATGACGATTTTCAGGGTTTCACGGATCCTGGGCCCGCAGAACTCGGAGACGAACACTGCCGCGCCCAGGCCGAACGGCACGGCCAGTGCCATGGCCACCAGTGTGACGCTGATGCTGCCCACGATCAAAGCCAGGGCGCCATATCGCACCTTGACCGCCGAGGTGGGGTACCACTCGATGCTGCCGAGGAACTCCGCCAGGTTCACCTTGCCGCTCCACACCACGGGGGCCGCCTCCCGGAACACGAAGAGGAAGATGGCCAGGACGAACACCACGGCGCTGACCCCGCACAAGCGGATGAGGAGCTCGATCAGCTTTTCGACCGCTCGAGCCCAGAGCGGCCGGCCTTCGGCCGGTTGACCCATGGAGGTTTGAGATCCGGAGCCCTGGGGATGCATGGTCTTAGGGCACAAGTGCGACTGTTTCGGGCCGGGTCCGTTCCGTGGGTGGGATGGGTACGAAACCGTTGTCCTCTACCAGTTGCTGCCCGGCGTCGCTTCGCACCCAGTCCAGATAGGCTTTGATCTCTCCTTCGGGTTCACCCAGGACACACATCAGCAGGCTGCGGGCGATGGGGTAGCGTCGTGTGACGGTGTTTTCCATGGTGGGCGCGTAGGCGGGTTCGCCCTTTTTCCGGGCCACGCGGAGCATTTTCACGCGCGGCGTGGCATAGCCCATGCCGCTGTAGCCGATGGCACCCGGCGTGGTGGCCACCAGTTCCACCACCTCCTTGGAGCCGTTCATGTCGTTGGAGCCCAGTTTGAAATCCCGGTTGCGCAGGGCGTGTTCGCGGAAGAACTCATAGGTGCCGGAGCTGGACTGCCGGCTGATGCGGATGATCCGGTCGAACCGCGGTTCGGGCATCTGGACGCCAAGATCGCTCCAGCGGGTGATCCGGCCGCCTTCGGCGTAGATCTCCTCCAGTTGTTCGAGGGTGATTTCCTCGAGGGGATTGGAGGGATGCACGTACACCGCAAGGGCATCGAACCCGACGATGTACCAGTGGACCTCCTTACCTGTGGCGGCGCGTGCTTCCTCGAGCTCGCGTGGCTTGAGGTCCCGGCTGCTGTTGGCGATGTCCACGGCCCCGCGCATCAGGGCGGCGATCCCCACGCCCGAGCCTCCGCCGGACACTTCCACGCTCACGTCCGGACGGACCTTTCGGTAGGCTTCCGCCCACGCCTGGGCAAGGTTGACCATCGTGTCCGAGCCCTTGTTTTGGATGACCTTCGCGGGTGTCCCGGCTGGTGTCTGCTGGCGGGGACCGCAGCCGGCGGTCAGCCCGCCCAGGACCAGCGCGGCCGCCATCGAAGGGAGCAGGGCCTTCAACCGTGGGCGCGGTCGCATGGTCGGTCCTCTTGCGATCAATCGCCGGCCAGGGCTTGGGCGAGGTCCTGCACCTGCAGCCGGAGGGTTTGGAAGAGCTGTTCGGCGGCGGCCTCGGGTGGAAGCCCCTGGCCGAGCAACCGTTCCGGCTCCGGCACGGTCCATTCCATGGCCACGGTGGGTGTGGGTGGGGCGGGGAAAACGGCCCTGGCGACCGGCTCCAGTGCCACCACGACAGCGATGGCTTCCTGCTGAAGAAGCTCGGTGGCCGATCGGGGCGGGCAACCGGCTTCTGCCATGCCGCGGGCGTCCATCCACGAGTGCCAGGGTTCGGCCAGCGGCCTGGGCTGCAGGCCGGCGCTGAGGAAGTGCAGGCCCTCGGCCTCCAGATTCCGGCCGATGGCCGCCGCCATGCGACTTCGAACGCCGTGGTCGGCGTCCACGAACAGGATGCGTACGACCCCCCCGGCGCCCTGATGTTTCCAGTACTCACCGGTGCACAGGTAGAGCGTTTCCTCGCAAATGTTCTTGGCCTGATCGGACACGCGCTCGTAGCGGCGGGCGATCGTGAGCATGGGGGTCAGGGCCGGCAGCGGGAGCCGGCCCTCGCGTTCGGCGCCGAGCAGGACGGCGTTCAACTCGCTGCGCAACCGATCCACATGGTCTTCGATGATCATGGTGCGCCGGGCCCGTTCCGCGTCCTGTTCCAGGAAGGCGTCCAGGGCCGTCCGGAGCATGGAGATGGCCACCTGCCCGATCTCGCGGAACTTTTCCGGGGCCGGAAGCTCCGCCTGATCGGCCACCTTCAGGACCTGCCGCGCGATGCTTTCGGCGTAGTCACCGATGCGTTCCAACTCCGCATTGATCTTGATGGTGGCATACGCGAAGCGGAGATGCCGGCCGGCCGGCTGCTGCCGCACCAGGAATTCCAAGCAAAGGTGGTCAATCTCCTTTTCCAACCGGTCAATGCGCTGATCTCGAACGATGACCGAGTAAGCCTTGGGACGACTGCGCTCCAGAACCGCTTCCAGGCTGGTTTTCAGGGCGCGTTCGACCTGATCGCCCATGGCCCGGACGCGGGACTGGATTTCCTCGATGTCCTGTTGCAGTCGCGCGTCCCAGAACCGGCGCGACGGCTGGTTCTCTGAACCTGTCGAGCTGTCGTGCATGGTTGCGACCCTCCCGTGGGGGACGGCTTTGGAAACCGTCATTTGGGCAATACCCGATTTGCAGGGCCCCTGTCCATTCCAAATCCGTCACCCAACCGTCACTTGCGCGTTGGCTGTTCGTCACGCCGGGGGGCCATGGTGGGTGTGGATGAAGACGACAACCCAGAAGGACCGGAGCATGTGCCCGACCGACGATACTCAGACAGGGAACCCGGTCGGGGAACGCACCCTCGGGGGATGGGTGGATTTGCGGGCACTTTACGGAGACCGCTGGTTGGAACGGCAGACGTGGCAGGCCGTGCGTCAGGTGGTCGCGGTGGTTCCGCGCCTTCGCGCGGTTGCGCCGGATGAACCGGCGCCGGCACGTGGACTGGCGCTGCTGACCTTTTGCTACGCCACCGGTGTGTACGCGAGCGAGGACGTCGAGTACGCCCTGCAGCGAGGTGGATTGCCGCGGAGCCTCGTGCCGCGCCAGCCCGTCTCCGTTGCCTGGCTGCAGGCCTTTCGACGGGCAAACCGTCCGTGGATCGAGCTTGCGCTGGCCGGCCTGCTGGCGCGTTTGCCGCTGTCCCTGGAGGTGTGCCGGGAGGAAGCGCACGCGGCCGGTGTGGACGCATCGCCGCACGAGCATCGGGAGCGCTGTCTGCGGCACGCGCGGCGGGCGGTGGAACTGGCCGTCCTGCTCGATACTGCGCTCTGCGATTGATCACTGTTCATTCCGGGGTGTGCCGGCTTACCGTCCGGTGAAAGGGGGCGGCTTCTCGCACGTCCCGCCTATCCCGCCCCGCCGCGGAGCCCCGCCAAATAGAACAGAAGCAGCCCTCCGAGCACGTACCCGGTGACGCTCACCTCCCGCGCGCGGCCGCTCAACAGCTTCAACACCGGATGGGTCACCAGACCCAGCGCCAGACCGTCGGCAATCGAAAAACAGAGCGGGATGCCCAGGACGATGAGGAAGGCCGGGATGGACTCGGTGGGATCGTCCCATGAGACGCGCGTGACCTGCCGGAGCATCAACGCTCCCACGTAAACCAGGGCCGGCGCGGTGATGGGTGGATAGCCGCCGATGGTGGCCACGACCGGTTCGAATACCAGAGCCGCCAGAAACAGGGCCGCCACCACGACCCCCACCAGACCGGTTCGACCGCCCTGGGCCACGCCGGCCGCGCTTTCGACGTAACTGGTCACGGTGCTGGTCCCCAGCAGCGCACCGGCCACGGTGCCGACGGCATCGGAGATCATGGCTTGGCGGGCGCGGGGGAGGCGATCTCCCTGCATCAGGCCAGCCTGTTCGCAGACGGCGATCAAGGTGCCGATGGCGTCGAAAACGAACATGAACAGCAGCACGGCGATCATGGGCACCATGGCCGGGGAAAGGGCTGCTTTCCAATCGAGCTGGAGAAAGGTGGGAGCCAACGAGGGAGGTGGTGCGACCCAGGCTGTTGGCGGGTGGAACCGCGTCACCAGCAGGGACTCGGCCACGGCCGGTGCCTCCTGCCATGAGGCGGGCAGCCAGGGAAGCAGAGCATGGATCCCCCAGGCCAGGGCAGTGGCACCACCCATGCCCCACAACACCGCGCCCGGCACACCCCGGGCAGTGAGAACAGCCGTCAGCCAGAACCCGGCCACGAACACCAGCACGTCCGGGGAAAGCAACCGGTGCGAGAGTTTCACCATCGTGCCGGGGTCCTTCACGATCAGGCCGGTGTTTTGCAGGCCGATGAAGGCAAGGAACAGGCCGATGCCCGCCGTCAGACCGTGTTTGAGACTCGGGCTGAGGGCGTTGAAGATCAGCTCGCGCAACCCCGCCAGCGACAACAGCAGGAACAACACGCCGGACCAGAAGACCGCCCCCAGCGCCACGCGCCACGGCTCGCCCAGCCCGGCTGCCGCGGCGACCGGCAGCACGCTGAAAACGAAGAACATGTTCTGTCCCATGCCCGGCGCCTGGGCGATCGGGTACCGCCCGTACAGGGCCATCAACAGGGTGGCAAGGGCCGAGGCCAGACAGGTCGCCGCCATGACCGCGCCGAAGTCCATGCCGGTTGACTGGCCGAACATGCGCCCCGACAACACCGCCGGTTGGACGACGATGATGTAGGCCATGGTCATGAAGGTGGTCAGGCCGGCCCAGACTTCGCGCCGGACGGTGGATCCGCGTGCACGGATTTCAAACCAGCGATCGAGTTGGTCTTTCATGGGGCCTGGGTTGCCGGTGCCGGCCGGTTTTCCTGCGCCCGGACCGGCGGCGGTCGTATCATGGGGAAAAGCCGGGCGGGAGGAAAAGCCGAACGGTGCCCGGCCGGGCGACGGAGGGCGCGACCGGGGCGGGATCCGGACCGGCGAAAAGAAGAAACCGGCGGCCGCGTCTCGCGGCGACCGCCGGTTGGCGTTCCGATCGGGAACTTACTTCTGCACCGAGAACCGGTAGATGATGGTGTTCCGGTATTCCTGGCCCGGTTTGAGCACCACCGAGGGGAATTGGGGCTTGTTCGGCGAGTCCGGGAAATGCTGCGGTTCCATGCAGAACCCGCTGCGGTGCTCGTACACCTGGCCGTACTTCCCTTTCAGGGTGCCGTCCAGGAAATTGCCCGAGTAGAACTGCAGGCCGGGCTCGGTGGAGAGGACCTCCAGGACGCGGCCGGTGGTGGGCTCCAGCACCCGGGCGTGCAGGGCCAGTTCACCCGGTTTCTTGTTGATGACCCAGTTGTGGTCATAGCCGCGGCCGTACCGGAGCTGTTCGTCGTCCTGCTGGATGCGTGCCCCGATGGCGGTGGGCCTGCGGAAGTCGAAGGGCGTTCCGTCCACGGGCCGGAGTTCACCGGTGGGGATGAGGGTGGCGTCCACGGGCGTGAACCGGTCGGCGTTCAAATAAACGATGTGCCCGAGAATGTCGCCGTGGCCGGCGAGGTTGAAGTAGGAGTGCTGGGTGAGATTGACGATGGTGTCCTTGTCGGTGGTGGCGCGGTAGTCCAGACGCAGCGCGTTGTCCCGGGTGAGGGTGTAGGTGGCGGTGACGTGGAGGTTTCCGGGGTACCCTTCCTCACCGTCCGGGCTGAGGTAGCTGAGTTCGAGCTGGGGGCCCCGGGGCGTGACCTCGGCCCGTTCGACCTTCCAGACGCGTTTGTCGAAGCCCTTGATCCCGCCGTGCAGGTGGTTGGGCCCGTCGTTGGTGGCGAGCTGGTAGGTGACCTCGTTGAGGGTGAACCGGCCCCCGGCAATCCGGTTGCCATAACGGCCGATGAGACATCCGAAGTAGGGGGATTTGGTCTCGTAGTCTGAGAGGGTGTCGAACCCGAGTACGACGTCGCCGAAGCGGCCGTCGCGATCCGGGACCTTCAACGAGAGGACCGTTCCGCCGTAATTGATGATGCGGGCCTCGACCCCGTTGGCGTTGCGCAGGGTGAAGACCTCCACCGGTTGACCGTCGCGGGTGACCCCGTAGGGCGCCCGGGTGATGGAAGCGCGTGTCGTGGGACCGGTCGCGCAACCGCTTCCGAGGTACAGGGCCAGGGCCAGGGCTGGGCCGACAATGATGACTTGCGTTTTCATGGTTTGCCAGGGTTTCGGATTTGATGGTTTCACGTTTTCCGGCGCCCGGGTTTCGCCGCCGCGCCGGGTGTTTGCTGACCGTAGTAAGCGTTTGGACCGTGTTTGCGCAGGAAATGTTTTTCCAGCAGGGGACGCGCCACCGGACGGACCCTGGGATTGATGCGCAAGGTTTCGGAGGCCAGCCGGGCGATGAATTCGAGCACAACCGCGTTGTGCACGGCCTCGTGCACGTCACGACCCCAGGTGAACGGGCCGTGACTGGCCACCAGCACGGCCGGGTGCTCCAGCGGATCCATGCCGCGGAAGGTTTCCACGATGACATGCCCGGTGTGAGCCTCGTAGTCCTGGCGGATTTCAGAGGGTTTCATCGCCCGGGTGCACGGGACCTCGCCGAACCAGTAATCGGCCTGGGTGGTGCCGTAGCAGGGGAGGGGACGGCATGCCTGGGCCCAGGCGGTGGCGTACAGACTGTGCGTGTGGACCACGCCGCCGATCTGCGGGAATGCTCGGTACAGGACCAGATGCGTGGGCGTGTCCGAGCTGGGCCGGAGCCGGCCTTCAACCGTCTCGCCCGTGTCCAGCCGGACCACCACCATGTGTTCGGGCTTCATGCGGTCGTAGGGGACGCCCGAGGGTTTGATCACGACCAGACCCTCTTGCCGGTCCACCGCACTGGCGTTGCCCCAGGTTTCGATCACCAGGCCTTCCCGGACCAGTCGCAGGTTGGCTTCCCAGACGGCTTGTTTGAGCGCTTTCAGACTCATGACAACCGGTGAACCTTGTCGGCTTAGTGAAGGGCCAGCACCACCACCGAGTGCGGCGGCAGGGTGACCTCGAATCCTTCCGCGGTGGGCTGGGCGCCGTTGAACGGCACCGGCCGGACGCAGTCGGGCCGGTCGAAGGTGTTGTGGGCTTGGACGCTGTCGGCGGTCAACAACCGGCCTTCGATACGTTGCACGCGGGCGCCTTGAAGTTCGGCCTGCAGGCGGGCCGGCTGGTCGGGATGCAGATTGCAGAGACTCACGTGAATCACCCCTTCACGATTGCGCGAGGCCGAGACACTGAGTCCCGGGATGCTGCGGTTGTCAAAGACGTAATCCGCGCATTCCAGGTCCGTGGGCAGCATCGTGGCGTCGTGGTGGACGGTGTACATCTCGAACACGTGATACGTGGGGGTGAGGATCATCTTTTCCTTGTCGGTCAGGATCATGGCCTGGAGGACATTGACGGTCTGGGCGATGTTGGCCATGCGGACGCGGTCACAGTGCCGGTTGAAGATGTTGAGGGTCAGACCGGCGATGAGGGCGTCGCGCATGGAGTTCTGCTGATAGAGGAAGCCTGGATTGGTGCCGGGTTCCACGTCGGTCCAGATCCCCCACTCATCCACGATGAGGCCCACGCGTTTGTCGGGGTCGTAACGGTCCATGATCTCGCTGTGGCGCCGGACCAGGGTTTCCATTTCGAGCGCGCGGTGGAGGGCACCGTGGTACTGGTCCTCACCAAACTGCGTGGCGGAACCTTTGCGGCCCCAGTTGCCGGTGGGGATGGTGTAGTGATGCAGGGAGATGCCATTCATGCGGCGGCCGACCCGCTGCATGACGACTTCGGTCCAGCGATAATCGCCGCCGTTGGCGCCGCAGGCGATGCGATAAATCCGGTTGCCGCTGAAGTTTTTCACAAACGTGCTGAATTGACGGTACAGGTCGCTGTAGTACTCGGGCGTCATGTTCCCGCCGCAGCCCCAGCTTTCGTTGCCGATGCCGACGTAGGGCAGCCGCCAGGGCGCCTGCCGGCCGTTCCTGCGCCGCCAGTTGGCCATGGCCGAATCGGAGTCGCTGGTGATGTACTCGATCCATTCCATCATCTCCTGCACCGTGCCGCTGCCGACGTTGACGGCGATGTAGGGTTCGGCGCCGAGCTGTTCGCAGAGATCGAAGAACTCGTGGGTGCCGAAGTGGTTGTTTTCAAGGACGCCGCCCCAGTGGGTGTTGATGCGGGCGGGGCGCTGGTCACGGGGGCCCACCCCGTCCTTCCAATGGTATTCGTCGGCGAAGCAACCACCCGGCCAGCGCAGCACCGGCACCTTGATCCGCCGCAGCGCCTCCACGACGTCCTTGCGGATGCCGCGGGTGTTGGGGATGGGACTGTCTTCGCCCACCCAGATGCCTTCATAGATGCAGCGTCCCAGGTGTTCGGCGAAGTGCCCGTAAATCATTCTGCTGATGGTGTGGCGGCCCTGGTCGGCATGGATGACCAGTCGGTTGGTGCTCTCCCGGGCAGGGGCCGGTGGGGGAATGAGCGCCGGCACGATCAGGGCCGTGGTCAGGAGGGCGAGAGTAGTCTTCATAAGTGTTTCCGTCGCTGGGTTTGATGGATTCTCCGGTTTTCCCGGCGCGTCTGAAGTCGCAACGTCAGTCGGTGACGCCGCGGGCGCGGTTGCGGATCTCCAGAAGGGTCTTCATCACGTCGTAGAGATTGCCGGTCCACTCCCTGGTGCCGAACGCATCGTGGAGGGTGCGATACAGTGGATAGAGCTGCCGGTAGACCTCGTGGGCTGCCGGGTTGGGCTTGAACACCCGGGGCTTGAGTCCCGTCATCGCCCTTTGAGCCGAGGCGTAGTCCTTGTGCACGCCGGCGACCACGGCACCGGCGATGGCGGCGCCCAGGGCGCAGGTCTGCGCCGAGCGGCTGATCTTCATGGGCCGGCCGGTGACGTCGGCGTAGATCTGCATCACCAACGGGTTCTTTTCGGCGATGCCCCCGCAGTTGACGATTTGCTCGACCTTGACGCCGTACTCTTCGAACCGGTTGATGATGGTCAGGGCGCCGAAGGCGGTGGCCTCGATCAGGGCGCGGTAAATCTCGCCCGGGGTGGTGTAGAGCGTCTGGCCCAGCAGGAGGCCCGTGAGCCGCTGGTCCACGAGGATGGTGCGGTTGCCGTTGTTCCAGTCCAGGGCCAGCAGCCCGGACTCACCCGGTTTCAACCGTGCGGCGGCCCGGGTCAGGGCCTCGTGCGAGCCGTTCTTCGGGCCGCCGGGTTGGATGTAGTTGACGAACCAGTTGAAGATGTCGCCCACGGCGGACTGACCGGCTTCCAGACCGTAGTAACCGGGGAGGATGGACTCGGGCACGATGCCGCAAAGCCCGGGGATGTCGGCCAGCGGTTGATCCAGCGGCCAGATCATCATGTCACAGGTGCTGGTGCCGATGATCTTGACCAGTGTGCCCGGGGTGATGCCGCTTCCGACGGCGCCCAGGTGCGCGTCGAATGCGCCCACGGCGACCGGGATGCCCGGGCGCAGACCCGTGCGTTTGGCCCATTGGGGGGTGAGTGTGCCCACGGGACGGTTGATCGTGTAGGCCCTGGGTCGGAGGCGCTTCCGGAGCTCGGCCAGGGCCGGGTCCAACCGCCCGAGAAACTCCTCATCCGGATAGCCGCCCCAGGCGTCGTTGTACATCGCCTTGTGTCCGGCGGCGCAAATGCCCACGGTCAGAAGGTCGGGATGTTCCGTTCCGGTGAGGGCGGCCGGGACGTAGTCGGCCAGCTCGACCCATGTGTGGGCGGCTTCAAACACATCCGGCGCCGTGCGGAGGCAGTGCAGGATTTTGCTGAAGAACCATTCGCTGGAGTAGGTCCCGCCGCATTTGGCCAGGTAATGGGGGCGGATTTCGCGTGCCAGCGCGGTGATCTCGGCCGCCTCGGCCACGCTGGTGTGGTCCTTCCACAACCAGGCCATGGCCGCCAGGTTGTTGGCGAACTTCTTCTTGAAGGCCAGGGGCTGGCCTTCGGCGTCCACGGGCAGGGGGGTGCTGCCGGTGGTGTCCACGCCGATGCCCACCACCTGATCGGGCTTGAACCCGCGCACGTTGCGTCTGGCCTGGGCCAGAGCCCGCCGGATGGTGACTTCGGCCCCCTTCAGGTAGTCGGCCGGATGTTGGCGGGCCAGGTTGGGGTCCTTGGAGAGGATGACGCCGTGGGTGCCGTGTTCATACTCCCAGACGGCGGTGCCGACTTCGCGGCCGTTGGCCGTGTTGACGATGAGGGCCCGGACGGAGTTGGTGCCGTAGTCGAGACCGATCGTGTAGGTCGCACTCATGGTCGCAACGGGGATCAGGGTTGCGGGTTCAGGCCAGGAAACCGTGTTTCAGGCCGTAAGCCACCTCGTTCCACTCGAGCTCGCGCCGGAACTCGCGCAAACGGGTGTGTTCGTCAATGACCACCAGTTCCACCCCGGCCATGGTGGCGAAGTCTTCCAGCATCTCGGTGGTGACTGCCTGGCTGAAGCCGGTGTGATGGGCGCCGCCGGCGTAGATCCAGGCCGCGGCGGCAACGGCCAGGCTGGGCTTGGGCTGCCAGAGGGCGCGGGCCACCGGGAGGCGGGGCAGGGGTTCAGGTGGTTCAATCACGTCCACCTCGTTGACCAGCAGGCGGAACCGGTTGCCGAGGTCGATCATCGAGGCGTTCAACCCGGGCCCGGCCGGCGTGTCGAAGACCAGCCGGACCGGATCGGCCTTGCCGCCGATGCTGAGTGGGTGGATCTCGCAGCGGGGCCGGCCCTTGGCGATGCTGGGGCAGATTTCCAGCATGTGCGCGCCGAGCACGGCCGGGCGGGCCGGGTCGAGGTGATAGGTGTAATCCTCCATGAACGAGGTGCCCCCCGGCAGGCCGGCGGACATGACCTTCATGGCGCGGACCAGGGCACAGGTCTTCCAGTCGCCCTCGGCCCCGAAACCGTAGCCTTCGGCCATGAGCCGTTGGACGGCGATACCCGGCAACTGCGCCAGGCCGTGGAGGTCTTCGAAGGTGTCGGTGAAACCCTTGAACTTCCCCTCGGTGAGAAAACGGCGGAGGCCGGCTTCGATCCGGGCCGCCTCGCGAAGGGAATCGTGTCGGGCTCCGCCCTTGCGCAGTTCGGGTGCGACGTCGTACTGGCGCTCGTAATCGGCCAGCAGTTCATCCACCTCTTTGTCGGAGGCGGCGCGCACGCGTGCGACCAGGTCGCCGACGCCGTAACCATTGACCGAGTAACCGAACTGCATCTGGGCGGCCACCTTGTCGCCCTCGGTGACGGCCACCTCGCGCATGTTGTCGCCGAAGCGGCAGAATCGGGCGCCCTGCCAGTCGTGCCAGGCGGCGGCGGCCCGGCACCAGGAGCCCAGGCGCTGTTGGACCTCCGGTTCCGACCAGTGGCCCACGACCACCTTCCGGTTCAGCCGCATCCGGCTCATGATGAAGCCGTGCTCGCGGTCGCCGTGGGCGGCCTGGTTGAGGTTCATGAAATCCATGTCAATGGTGGACCAGGGCAGGTCGCGGTTGAACTGCGTGTGCAGGTGGGCCACCGGCTTGCGCAACGCTTTCAGCCCGTTGATCCACATTTTGGAGGGCGAGAAGGTGTGGCACCAGGTGATCAGCCCGATGCAGCGGGCTTCCTGGTTGGCGGCCTGGCAGAGGGCCGTGGCTTCCTCGGGCGATTTGACCACGGGTTGGAAACGCACGCGCACCGGGATGGCCGGCGATTGATCCAGCGCCGCCACCACCTTTTGCGCGTTGGCCGCCACCTGTTCGAGGGCCGCCGGGCCGTACAGGTGCTGGCTGCCCGTCAGAAACCAGACTTCAAGTTCTTTCAAATCAATCATGGTGTCGTAGTGTTCAGGGGTCCTGGGTTGTTGAGTGAGCCGAGGCGGCCGGCCGGGTCATTCCCGGCACACCATCATGGAGTCGGTTGAGGACAAGCTTTTCGATGCCAGCTGCCACCAGGCCCGCGGCCCGGTGACGCGGCGCGGTCTGCACCTGCACCTCGCCAAAGCGCGCCCAGAGCGCGCCTTCGCGGATGCGGGCGGTCAAACGTTCGAGAACCACGGAGGGCAGTTGCGTCAGCAGGCCCGTGATCACCACGTGACGCAGCCCGATGACATTGAGCGCGCCGGCAATGGCCACCGCCGTGGCATCCAACGTAGCGGCCAGCCAGGGTTCGAGTCCCTGCCGGGCGACGTGTTGGCAGAGCGATTCCCATGAGGGTTGCGCCCGTGGCACGGCTTCGGCGAAACTTTCCAGCAGTCCGCGCAGGGAGACCAACGTTTCCAGGCAACCCACCGCCCCGCAGCCGCACTTCCGGCGGTTGCCCGGCACGGGAGTGTGCCCCAATTCCCCGGAAACAGGCAGGGGATTGGCCTGGAGACGCCCGTTGACCACCACCGCCCCGCCGACGCCCTCGCCAAAGTCCACCAATAGAAAACTCTCCGAACCGGGATGAACCTGGTAATGCCCCAACGCCAGGGCCTGTTCCTCCTGCATGAGCACCACGGGAGCCGGCCAGATCCGGCCCAGCAGTGCCTGAAGGTCCACCGTTTCGGTCCAATGCAGGTTGGGCGAGAAAAGGACCCGTCCCCGGGCCGAGTCCAGGAGCCCGGGCACGCTCACCAGCACGCCCCACAGCTCGCCGACCGGCAGGACGCGCGCGGCCTCGCCCACGTGACGCAACCACTGGGCGGCCGAACGTCCTGTGGGGACCTCCATTTCCCACGCGTCCGGCCCGGTGAAGCCCAGCGCCAGACGGGCCAGGCTGGTGCGACTGACATCGAGCTGGATCCCCAGAAAGCGCGGTCGGGAGCAGTCCAGACGGAGCAACACGCCGGGTCGGCCGAGCTTCCGTTTGGGCAGTTGTGGGAGCCAGGGCGTGGGGGCCGGCCGTGTGCGGCGCAGCTCTTCCAACACGCCGGAACGCAACAGTTCCTGCACGATCTTCCCGCAGGTGGGCTGGCTCAGTCCCAGAGACTTGGCCAACTCCGCGCGCGAGGCCGTGCCGAGCTGCCGCAGCCGGCGCAACAGGGCCAGCTTGTTCATGCGGCCCATATGGGACGGCACCACGATCATGGTCTGCTCAGCAGGATGGATCGCCGGGCTGGCGGCCCGTGCCGCCGTACAACTGACTGCGAACATTGCACGGCTGAACGGGTGCGCGGTCCGGGACTCCGGGGCCGTCGCTCCCCTGACATCCTTGCATCCGCCCACTTTCTTAACAAAGCCAAGTTTCTGCCGGCAAGCCCGAATGCCGGGTTTTCCAAGCTTTCGTTTCGGAAATGACAACCCGCGTCATTCCGAGCCAGAATGGTGCGCCCATGCAGTACTGGTTGGTGAAACAGGAGCCGGAAGAATATTCGTGGGACCGGTTGGTCGCCGAGGGCGGTACCGGGTGGACGGGCGTCCGCAATTACCAGGCGCGCAACCACCTGCGCGCCATGCGCCGCGGCGACGGCGTGCTCTTCTACCACAGTGGCCGGCAACGGGCGGTGGTGGGCATCGCGCGCGTCCGAAGAGAGGCATACCCCGATCCGACAGCGTCGGAGCCGGACTGGGTGGCGGTGGATCTCGAACCGGTCCGGGCCCTGGCCCGGCCCGTTCCGCTGGCAGAAATCAAGGGGGACCCGGACCTGCGACAAATGGCGCTGATCCGGCAGCCGCGGCTTTCGGTCATGCCGGTCAGCCCCTCCCAATGGAAACGCATCCTCGAACGGGGCCAGACCCGGCTCTGACGAACGAATGGACACCGGTGCGGTCATCTTCGACATGGACGGCGTCCTCGTGGACAGCGAGCCCCTGCACGAGCAGGCCTTCCGCGAGACGCTGGCCGAGCTCGGCTACGCCGGCGGGGCCGGACTGAATATCCGGGATTACGTGGGACGTTCGGACCATGAACTCTGGCAGGATTTTGTGCGACTGCATCGTCCCTCGATTTCGCTTGAGGAGCTGCTGGCACGCAAGCGGACGCGGGTGCTCCGGCTGCTGGAGCAGCGGCGTCCCTGGTTTCCGGGTGCCGTGCGGCTGGTCCGGGCCCTTTGCGGGCGGGTGCCACTGGGTCTGGCGTCGGGATCGGAACGACCGGTGATCGAAGCCGTGTTGGAGGGCACCGCCCTGCGCACATGCTTCCAGGCGGTCGTCAGCGGGGCGGAGGTGCCCCGCGGAAAGCCGGCGCCGGACATTTTCCTGAGAACGGCCGCGCTTCTACATGTACCGCCACAGGCGTGCTGGGTGATCGAAGATTCGCTGCCCGGCATCGCAGCCGCGCGGGCCGCGGGCATGCGGGTGGTGGCCGTGCCGCACACGCATCCGGCGGATGACCTGCGGGACGCCGACCACGTGATGGAGGATTTTGACGGCATTGCGCGGCTGCTGGGAGCGGCCGGGGCGATCTGAAAGCCGTTTGGTGGGCCCAGCAGGATTCGAACCTGCGACCAAGCGATTATGAGTCGCCTGCTCTAACCCCTGAGCTATGGGCCCCTTGTCGAGAGAATCTGTGTCCGGCCTGCGTCGCTCGACAAGCACGAAAGCAACCGGCGTCCACGCCTTCCCGGCCCGCCGCCTCAGTAGCTCATCCGATCCAGCCGCACCTTGCCCCGGAAGATCCAGTAGATGCTGACCGTGTAGGCCAGGACCACCGGAATGCCCAGGCCGGCAATCACCAGCATGATGCCCAGGGTCTTGGGCGACGAGGCCGAGTTGTAGATGGTGAGGCTGTTGGCCGGATCAGGCCGGCTCAGGACCAGGTGGGGATACATCTCCAGACCGAACAACGTCATCAGGGCCACCATCGCCGCACAGGAGGAGAGGAAAGCCCGAAAATCCCGGCCGTGATGGATCTCCCGGGGGATGTTCGCAATGGCCAGCATGTTCAAAAGCGCCACGCCGAACAACCACGGATGGGCCCGCACCCGGGCGGCCATGTGCGGCACGTACAGCAGGGTGGCCATGGTGGTGATGGCGTAGCACATGATGAAGAAGATGATGCAGCGCGGGACCCATTGGCGGAGCGTGTCATGAAACGGGCCGTCAATCTTCAGCAGGGCGTAAATGCACCCGTGCATCATGAAAAGCGCCACGGTGGTGACGCCGAGCAACAGCGCATAGGGATGGAACAGATTCCAAAAACCGCCGACGTAATGCCCCTGTTCGTCAAGCGGCAGCCCCCAGGCGATATTGCCCATGACCACCCCCAGCAGGAAGGCCGAACCGACACTTCCGGCGGCAAACCCCACGTCCCACATCTGGCGCCACCAGCGCATCGGCTGTTTGCTGCGGAACTCGATGGCCACGGCCCGAAAGATCAGCGCCACCAACAGCAGAATGAACGGCAGGTACAGCCCCGAAAACACACTGGCATAGACCTGGGGAAAGGCGGCAAAGAGGGCGCCACCGCCGGTGACCAGCCAGACCTCGTTGCCGTCCCAGACCGGCCCGATTGCATTCAACAGTAATCGTCGCTCCTCGTCCTTCCGGGCAAACAGGTGGATCCCACCGATGCCGAGATCGAATCCGTCCAACATGGCGTACCCGGTGAAGAGCACACCGATCAGCACGTACCAAACGGTCGGCAGATCCCAAGCAGGCTCGTTCATGGCCCCGGCAGCTTTTCCGTTCATCCGACCGGGCCCGCGCGGCCGGCCGTGTGGAGTCCGGCGAAGCAGACCCGGTCGGGCCTTCAAAGTCCTCCTCCGAGATGCCGGTGGCAAGCGAAACCGGAACGGGCGGCGCGGCAGGAGACGCGCCCGGGCGACTCCCGCAGGATGGACGTGGTTTCAGGGGTGCCCGATGCCGGAAAAGCGGCTGACCATCCCGGACGCCATGCGGCATCTTTTGTGCCGATAGAGACTGCATGAAACCCTTGGTTTTGATCCTTTGCACGGGCAATTCGTGTCGCAGTCAGATGGCCGAGGGCGTGTTGCGTGCGGCCGCGGGGGACCTTCTCGAGGTTGCCAGCGCCGGTTCCCAGCCCTCCAGGTAGGTCCATCCGATGGCCGCGGAGGTCATCCGAGAGATCCGCATCGACATCATCGCGCGCCGGTCCCAGTCGGTCAGGGAGTTTTTGAACCGGCCCGTCCAGACGGTGGTTACCCCGGGTGGCATGGCGGGCAGGCATGTCCGAGGAACGGAAACGTACCGAGCGGGACAACCTCGAGCTGCGACGGGGCCAGATCCGGCACCTGCCCGTGGCCGGGGCTGTGCCGCTCGAGGAAGTGGAGCAAATGGTCCGGGCTGCCGCGCTTGCCGACGTCCGGTTCATCCCCCGCACCGACTACGTGGGAGCGCTGGAGCAGTTCGAGGATCCGCTTTATCGCAAGGTGGCTGAGCATCAGCCGTCCGGGAACGGGATGACCGACTGCCTGGTCAGCCAGAGGATCACCGCCCGGAAATCCGCTCCCGCGGAGTGACGGTTCTTGTGGAAGCCCGCCTTTGGGCGGCGAATGGACGGTCATCAGCCGGCCTGATGTGGTCCGGTCAGCTCGGGGGGAACGGACCGGCCCACTCGGGGTGTTCGATGAACGCGTAACAGGCCAGGTGCAGAAACGTCATGTGGACGTCTTCAACCCTCCCGTAGTGGGTGTCCGGAACGGCCAGGACCAGTTCTGCCAGCTCGGCCATCCGGCAGGGCGCGCCTCCCACCAGGGCCACCGTTCGCAAGCCGTTGTTGCGTGCCCACTCCAGTGCACGCACGCAATTGGGTGAATTGCCGCTGACGCTGATGCCGATGGCCACGTCACCCGTGCGGGCCAGATTCTGCAAGGGACGCACGAACACCTCCTCGTAGCTGTAATCGTTCGCCAGCGCCGTCAGCCAGCTCAGGTTGTCCGTCAGGGCCCAAACACGGAAGCGCCGGGGAAGCCGATCCGACGCGCCCTTGCCCAGGTCCGTGGCGAAGTGGGCCGCGTTGGCGGCACTTCCGCCGTTGCCGAAGACGAAGATCTGCCGGTCCTCCCGGAGGGCGGCTTTCAAGAGCTCCACGAACCGGACGACCGTGTCGGCGGGCAGGGCGGCGTGAGCGGCAGCCTGCGCGGCCAGGTACTTCTCGATCCAGTCGGTCATGCGCGCGGCAGTGTAGCGCCGCGTCGGCGGGTCGGGAAGCGCGATGAAACCGTTCACGCGGCTCAAGGCCGGGTCCCGGGCCTTCCGGGTGGGCACTCGAAGGGCAGGGGATCCCGAGGCGATCGGTTCCCTGCCGTGCATGAAGGAAGCTCCGGTCCGGCTTTGCCCGGCGGATGGGATGGCCCGACCAAGGTCCCCCCGCCACGGCTGGATGCGCCGCATCCGCGGAGTCTGGCGGCCCGGTGCCGGCCAGGGTCGGAACCGTCCGTTTGCGTCAGCGCAGGAGCTGTTGCTCCAGGTAGTGGACCGTCTTCCGTACGTTCGGGTCCACGTCCATCCGGTCTTTGACCAGCCGACAGGCGTGCAGGACGGTGCCGTGATCGCGCCCGCCAAAGGCCTCGCCGATGGCACTGAGTGATTGATCGGTCAAACGGCGCGCCAGAAACATGGCGATCTGGCGCGGGAACGCGATGTTTTCCGGGCGACGCCGGCTGGTCATGTCGGAAAGCCGGATGTCGAAGTGCTCGGCCACTTTCTTCTGGATGGCCTCGATGGTCACCATGGAACGGCCCTCCTCGTGCAGGATTTCGCGCAGCAGGCCTTCCACGGTGGGGATGGTCAGCGGTTTCCCGGTCAGCGAGGCATAGGAGGCCACGCGGATGAGGGCGCCCTCCAGACGCCGGATGTTGCTGCGGATGTGCTTGGCCATGAACTCGAAGATCTCGTCGGGCAGCCGGGCGTTCATGAGCTCGGCCTTTTTGCGCAGGATGGCCAGGCGCATCTCGACGTCCGGGGGCTGCAAATCGGCCACCAAGCCCCATTCGAAACGGGAGACCAGGCGTTGTTCCAGTCCCTGAATCTCGTTGGCCGGCCGGTCACAACTGAGCACGATCTGCTTGCGTGCCTCGTGCAGCGTGTTGAAGGTGTGAAAGAATTCCTCCTGGATCCGTTCCTTGCCGGCCAGGAACTGGACGTCGTCAATCAGCAGGACGTCCGTCTGCCGGTAGCGCTTGCGAAACTGTACCAGGCTGCTGTTTTGCAGCGCGTCGATGAATTCGTTGGTGAACCGTTCGCACGAGAGGTACGCAACCCGCGCCCGTGGTTTGTGGGCCAACACGTACTGGCCAATGGCATGGAGCAGGTGCGTCTTGCCCAGTCCCACCCCGCCATAAAGGAAGAGCGGGTTGTAGGACTTTCCCGGCGCCTGGGCCACCGCCTGCGCGCTCGCGTAGGCGAAGTTGTTGTTGTTGCCCACGACGAAGGTCTCGAACGTGTATTTCGGGTTGAACTGCGGTTCCTGAGCAGGTTTGGCCGCGGCAGCCGTCGTTGCCGCTTTCTGGGGCATGGATGGCGCAGGGGGCTCGGTGTCCGGCGCTTCCCGGAGCTGCTCGGGCGCCTCGCCCGTCACCTCGAACAGGATTTCCATCCGGCGGCCCGAGGCCAGCGCCACCGCGTCCTCCAGGACCGACCGGTAGTTCTCCTGCAGCCAGAGTCCCGAAAAATCATTCGCCACGCCCAACACCAGCGTATTGTCGCTCTGCTGCAGGGGGCGCACCGGAGCAAACCAGAGACGGTAAATGTCGGGCGCCAACAGCGTCTGAAGATGCTTCCGCGCTGCCGACCAAATCCGTTGTGCTTCGGTTTCCCCGGGCCGCTGCCCCCGTTCGATCTGTTTTTGGGTGAGCATTTTATTCACGCCAGCCTTGCCTGCCGGGCCGGTCCGACTCCGCGTCGACCCGGCACTTATCACCAAATCCTCTCCGGGGCAACAGAAAGTTGCCGGGGCCCGTTTTTTGCAGGAAACCCCGGCCCCGACAAGCCAACCTGCTGCCTTTCAACAACTTGGGAAATCCCGCCCCGCGGCTTGCCCCTGGTGGAGTCCGCCCGTCCGGGCGACGCCACCCCAGCCACGCAAGCGACGCCCCTTCTAGCGCAGCGGGCGAACGGAGAAAAGCCGAAGATGTTAAGAGTTGTTCACGGGTTATTCACAGCATCCCTGCGGACGCAACCGGATCGTCGGAGAGGCTTGCCAAGCATGACGGGGGAAAGCACTTGGGAGCCGGTGGGACCATGATCGCCTGCCCGGACTTCGCGCCGTCGGGAGGCGGCACCGGAGCGCCTGGACCCGCCGGGCCGCACTTGGTGTGGGTGCCGGGTTCGGTGCCCTCCTGAAATCGGCAACCAACTGCGCGGTTCGGCAGTTCGCACTTTGAACCCGGCCGAGAGCTCTCCAGAATGCGCTCGTGGGTGTCAAACGCAGATTGTGGTGGCTGCCGGCGCTGTTCCTGGCCTTTTGCCCGGCGCTACCGGCCGCGCAGAACGAGGATGCAGACTACAATGCCGCGGCACGGGCCTTCGAAGACGAGCTGTGGGCACGGGCTGAGAAGGAGCTGGGTCGGTTCATTCAGAGCTACCCGGACTCGAACCGCCGCCCGCTGGCCGTGCTGCTGCGCGCCCAGGCGTTGCTGCAGTTGGGACGGGCAGGGGAGGCGGTGGAGCTGCTGGAAACCGAACAATCGCGCGCCGGCTCGATGGCCGACGCGTTCGTGTTCTGGCTGGGCGAGGCCGAACAACGGCGGGGCCGGCCCGAGGCAGCCGCCAAGCGGTTCCGGGAATTGTTGGAGCGCTTTCCCGATTCGTCCCTGCGTTTGGAGGCTTCGGTGAACGAGGCGGCGGCCCTGGCCGCACAGGGCCGCTGGGAGCGTGCGGCCGAACTTTTGGGCGACGAGAAGGGCGTGTTCCAAAAGCTCGCGCGGGAAAAACCGGACAGCGACGCCGCCGTGCGCGGTCATTTGCTCCGGGCCGAGGCCGTGTGGCGCACCGGTCAGGGTGAAGTGGCGCTGGCGATCCTGCAAGACGCCAGTCGCGTCCAATTGCCGGCGCCGCTGGCCTTTCGCCGGCTCTGGCTGGAGATCCAGGTCCTGCAGTCCTTGAACCGCGTGAGCGAAGCCCTGCCGCTGACGACCAACCTTGTCGGACTGGCCCGCTCCATGGGCGCGCCGATCTGGGAGGGACGGGCCCGGCTGACCCATGCCGCGGTCCTGGAGGCTGCGGGTGACGCGGCAGGGGCGCTTGCTTTGTACCGGCTCAACCTGGCCACCAACGTGCCACCGGAGGTGCAGTCGGAAAGCGCGGTCCGGCTCGGCCGGCTGGCGCTGGCGGCCGATCGGGCCGCCGAGGCGACCCCGGCCATGGAGACCTTTCTGCAGGTCCAGACCAACAGCCCGATCACCGATCTGGTGATGGTGCTGCTCGGCGAGCTGGAATTGGAGCAGTGCCTGCGCGCGGCCGAGGAAGGGCAGGGGGGCGTTGCCACCAATCTGCTGGCCCGGGCACGTGGGCGCTTCGAGAGCGTGCTCGACCGTTTCCCGGACAGTCCGTATCGCGCGAGGGTCGAACTGGACCGGGGCTGGTGCCTGTGGCTGGCCGGCGATTGGGCCGGTGCGGCCGCGGCCTTCGAAAAAGCCGCGGCGGGCCTGCCCGAAGGGCCCGCGCGTGCGGCCGCCCATTTCAAGTTGGGCGACGTGAAATTTCGACAGGGCCGGTACCAGGAGGCCATCCGGCATTATCGCGAGGTGACCGCGCTGGCGGAGAAAGATTCCCAGGTGCGGACCCAGTTGTGTGAACCGGCCCTTTACCAAATCGTCCGTTCAGCCGTGGAAGTGGGCGATCTGGCTGCTGCCGACCAGGCCGTCAGCCGCATCCTGAGCGAGTTTCCCGGCAGTTACCTCACCGAGACGGCCCTGACCCTGCAGGGCCAGGGCTTGGCCCGACACGGCAACCCGCGCGCCGCGCGCGAGATCTTCACCCGTGTGCTCGAGAAGTTTCCGGACACACCCAAAAAGGCGGATCTCCAGCTTGCCGTGGCCCGGACCTACGAGCTGGAAGGGAACTGGCAAGCGGCGGTGGAAGTCCATCGCCGTTGGCTGGAGCAGTTCCCCCGGCATGAACTCCGTCCTCAAGTCGAATTTGCGCTCGGATGGGCCCTGGCCCGATTGGGCGAGGATGCCGCGGCCCTTCAGGTTTTCACGAATTTTGTGGCCCTCTACACCAACCAGCCATTGGCCGCCCGCGCGCAGTGGTGGGTGGCCGATTACTACTACGCGCTCGGACCGGCGGCGTTTGTCGAGGCCGAGAGGCAATACCAGCTCCTGGCCACCGTCTGGAGCAATCACCCTCTGGCCTACGAAGCCCGCATGATGGCCGGTCGGGTGGCCATGGCCCGACAGGCCTGGTCGGACGCGATCGGCTATTTCACCAACCTCACCAGCGACCTGCGATGTCCGATCCCATTGAAGGTACAGGCCCTGTTTGCCTACGGCGACGCGGTGCGGCGCCTGCCTCCGGCAGACACCAACGCGCCCCTGGCCAACTTCGAGGAGGCGGCGCGGATCTTTGCCAAGGTGCTGGACTTCAACCCCACCAACACCGCCGCCGCACGCGCCTGGGGTGAAATCGGCGAGTGTTATCTTCAGCTGGCCACGCGCGATCCGGCCCACTACGCCACCGCCAGCAACGCGTTTCAACAGGCGCTCTCCCTGCCGGCATCCGATGTGCCGACGCGCTGTCAGGCCTGGGTGGGCCTGGGCCTGGTGAACGAGCGGCTGGCCGCGGTCACCTCCGATTCGGAGCGCGACACCCTCCTTCGTGCGGCGTTGGACCGGTACGTTGACGTGCTGTACGGGCGGCCCCTTCGCCCGGGCGAATCGCCCGACCCCTTCTGGACACGCCGGGCCGGACTCGAAGCCGCCCGGGTGGCCGAGCTCCTGGGAGAATGGCGCCAGGCCCTGCGGATCTACGAGCGCTTGCGCGACCTGCTGCCTCCCTTGCAGCCGGGCTTGGAAAAGCGCATGGAACGGGTGCGCGAACGCCTGGCTGCCGGCGATTCTTCAACCGGTTGAGCCGGTCCCACCCGGCGCCTGCACCGCTTTGCGGTTTGGGCTGCCCGCGGGCGCAGGTGGATTCCTCGCTTTTGTCCCCTTGACAAAGCCGCGTCTTGAGTCATCCTGATGCCTGCGTAATCACTGCAAGACCTCTTGCCGCAAACAGCAACCCGAACTCTTGCAGCAACACGCCGGCCCCGGTAACCGATGGCTCCCAAGATTGAACCCGGAGCATCAAACGTCGGTCCAATCGGGTAATCCGGAATGTCTGCGGGACTGGGGAGGAGGATTGCGCAGCGGCACTTGAAACACCTTTATGCCACGAGTCACGAGCAAACGATCCACCAGGCGTCAAACCGAAGAACACGAGTCCGGTCAGCTGCCTCTGGAAGGCCGGGAGGGGTCGGCCGGCGAATCACCCGGTTCCACGGGTTCGTCCGAGACGGAGCGCGGGGAGTGGACGCCCGGAGGTGCGGGCGACCACGAGCCGGAGGGTTCGTCCCGCCGCCGCGGGCGGCGCCGGCGTCAGAACCGCGAGGCTGCGCCCGCCCCTGCGGATGCGGCCCCGGCCGAGACGGTACCGGACGAGCCCGCCGGAGTCGCGCCCGAACCGGCCGAGACCGGCGTGGTCGAATGGTCGCCCTCCATGGAGACGCCCACGGCCGAGGCGGTGAAACAGGCTGCCGCTGAGGCGGCTGCGCGCGAACAGGCCGAAGAGGAGCGACAGCAGGCCCTGGCCGGCCGGCGCGCGGAATCCGAGTCTGCCACCGGCCGGCAGCGCGACCGCATCGCCGAGTCCATCAACATCGCCAAGCTCCAGGCCATGTCCATGAACGAACTCAATCAAATGGCCCGCGAGCTGGGGGTGGAGAACTACGGCACGATGCGGAAGCACGAGATCATCTTCCAGATCCTGCAGAAAAACGCCGAACGGGCCGGTGTGATGTTTTCGGAGGGCGTGCTCGAGATCCTGCCCGAAGGATTCGGTTTCCTCCGCTCCCAGAGCTTCAATTACCTGCCGTGTCCGGAGGACGTGTACGTCTCGCCTTCCCAGATCCGGCGTTTCAATCTCCAGACCGGCAATCGTGTGGCCGGCCAGATCCGGCCGCCCAAGGAAAAGGAACGGTTCTTTGCCCTGCTGAAGGTCGAGGCCATTGATGGCGAGGACCCGGAAAAGGCCAAGGAACGAACGCATTTCGACAATCTCACCCCGCTGTTCCCCACGCAGCGGTTCATTCTGGAAACCGAACCGGACGAGTTGAGCACGCGGGTGCTGGATCTCGTCTGCCCCATCGGCAAGGGGACACGCGGGCTGATTGTGGCCCCGCCGCGCACCGGGAAAACGGTGCTCATGCAGAAACTGGCCAACGCCATCCTCAAGAACAACCCGGAGGTCTATCTCTTCATCCTTCTGATTGACGAACGGCCCGAGGAGGTCACCGACATGGAACGAACCTGTCGGGGGGCCGAGGTCATCAGCTCCACCTTCGATGAGCCGCCGGAGCGGCACGTTCAGGTCGCTGAAATGGTGCTCGAGAAGGCCAAGCGCATGGTGGAGCGGAAAAAGGACGTGGTCATCCTGTTGGACTCGATCACGCGGCTGGCCCGCGCCTACAACACGATCCAGCCGCACTCCGGCAAGATCCTGTCCGGTGGTGTGGACGCCAACGCCCTCCACAAACCCAAGCGGTTTTTCGGTGCGGCGCGCAACATCGAGGAGGGCGGTTCGCTCACCATCATGGCCACCGCCCTGATTGACACCGGCAGCCGAATGGACGAGGTGATCTTCGAGGAGTTCAAGGGCACCGGCAACATGGAGGTTCATCTTGACCGCGCGTTGGTGGACCGGCGGATCTTCCCCTCCATCAACATCGAACGCTCCGGCACGCGGAAGGAAGAGCTCCTCTATCACCCGGACGAGTACGCGCGCATCGTCCTGCTGCGCCGGGCCCTCACCGGCGTGCCGCCCGTGGAGGCCATGGAGCTGTTGCTCAACAAGCTCAAGCAGTACAAGACCAACGTGGAGTTCCTGCTGAGCCTGGACGTGCGCTGATGCACCGGGTTGGTCATCCTGTCCGCGGCTCGTTTCGGCCGGGCGATCCGGGTTGGTTCGCCCGGCCTTTTTTGTCCTGGATCAAGAAAACTCAAAATGGGAACCGGCAGGTCTTGCCCGGTCCACAGTTCAGGTCTACTGATTCACGCGGTGCAATGAAGATGCATACCATGAACACGGTTGGAGCCGGCGGCCGGCGGCTCATCCCTTTCGCCTGGGTGGCTCTGGGATTGGGTGTGCTCCTGGGCGCCGGCTGCCGGCGCGAAGAGGTGAAGGTCTACGAGGTCGCCAAATCGCCCGAGAGTCCCGCTTCAGCGGTCACTTCACCACATGGAGGGACGGCTGCGGGCGCTGCCCCCGGCATGGCCGGACATCCGCACGGCGATCTGGCCGGTTCCAAGCCGCGGATTGAGTACACGGTGCCCGACGGTTGGACGGAGCAACCCGCCAGCGCCATGCGGGCGGCCAGCTTCATCGTCGGCGATCCTCATGCGGAACACGCCGATCTCGGCGTCATTCCGTTGCGCGGTCTGACCGGCCGGACGCTGGAGATGTGGAACCTCTGGCGCCAGCAGCTCGGTCTGCCCGAGGGGTCGGCCGAGGAAATGACCCGCGCCGCCACGCCCGTGACCGTGGACGGTCACGAGGGCCGTCTGTTCGAGCTGACGACGGCCGAGCCGCCCCCGGGGGAAAGCCGGAAGATCCGCATCCTG
Source organism: Limisphaera sp. 4302-co (assembly GCF_049537155.1). NCBI lineage: Bacteria > Pseudomonadati > Verrucomicrobiota > Verrucomicrobiia > Limisphaerales > Limisphaeraceae > Limisphaera > Limisphaera sp. 4302-co. The sequence goes on along the minus strand of NZ_JBMVQZ010000001.1, from coordinate 446,640 downwards.
GGCGCCATGGTGGACGTCGGCGACGTGGCCTGGTTCTTCAAGATGACGGGACCGGACGAGTTCGTCGGCAGCCAGAAGAGGGCGTTCCTGAACTGGCTCGGATCGGTGAAGTTTGTGCCGGAAAGCGAGGCCGGAGCCGTTGCGGAAGGAGGGGCCGGCGGCGGGCTGCCCTCGTGGGAGGTCCCGTCGGGTTGGCAGCCTGCGCCGCCCGGCCAGTTCCTGGCGGCCAAATTCGTGGCCGGCGAGGGCGACCAACAGGTCGAGATCAACATCAGCCAGTCGGCCGGTGAAGGCGGCGGTTGGATCGCCAATGTCAACCGGTGGCGGCGGCAGCTCGGCCTTGGGGAGGCAGGCGCCGATGAGATTCGACAGCAGACGGTCTCCGTCCAACTGGCAGGCAGCCAGGGGATGCAGATCGAACTGGCAGGGACGGATGTTCGCAAGGGCGCACCCGCGCACGTCGTGGGTGTCATGGTCCCGCTGGGCGATCGAACGTGGTTTTACAAACTCACCGGGCCGCCGGAGGCTGTGAAGGCGCAGAGGGAGGCTTTCCTCGGGTTTGTCCGGTCGGCCCGTTACTGATCCCGGCCATGCCGCTTGAACGTCTTTTTCGGTTTTTCAGCTCGTTGCGGCTGACGGTGGCCCTGTTGATCCTGGCCATGGTGCTGGTGTTCATCGGCACCTTGGGCCAGGTTACGATGGGTCTGTACCGGGCGCAGCATGAGTTCTTCCGCAGTTTCTTCGTTTACTGGGGACCGCCGGGCGCGTCATGGCGCATTCCCGTGTTTCCGGGCGGCTACCTGCTGGGCAGTTTGATGTTGATCAACCTGGTGGCGGCCCACTGGCGCTATTTCCGTCCCGACTGGCGCAAAAGCGGGATCGTGCTCATCCACGCCGGACTGGTTCTGCTGTTGATCGGCCAGTTCGCCACCGACCTGCTGTCGGTCGAGAGCACGCTTCACCTCCGCGAGGGCGAGGCCAAGAACTATTCGGAAATGGACCGGCACGTGGAACTGGCCATCACCGAGGCCACCGATCCCGCCCGGGAACGCGTGGTGGCGATTCCCCACCGGGTGCTCCAGCGTCAGGGAGAGGTCGTCGTGCCCGACCTTCCGTTCCGGGTCCGCATCCTGCGTTTTCACCCGAACGCCATGATCGCGCAACGCACGGAGCGTTCGACCACCCCCCCGCCGGCCACCCGTGGCGTCGGTCCGCAAATCGAACTGAAGCCCCTGCCGCATGTCACGGAGATGAACAAACGCGACGTGCCGGCTGCGGTGATCGAGTTGCTCGGCGCGGAGGGGTCGCTCGGCACCTGGGTGGTCTCCGAGTACATCAGCCAGCCCCAGACGGTCAGCGTGGGCAATCGCACGTTCCACCTCACCATGCGGCTGCAACGGATCCACGTGCCGTGGACGATCCGGCTGCTGGACTTCCGGCACGATCGTTATCCGGGCACCGACATTCCGAAGAATTTTTCCAGTCGCATTCTCCTGACCGATCCACGCAACGGCACCGAACGGGAAATCCTCATCTATATGAACAACCCGTTGCGTTACGGCGGTTACACCTATTACCAGGCCAGTTACGACCCGGATGACCAGGGCACGGTCCTGCAGGTGGTCCGTAACCCGAGTTGGCTGACGCCCTACGTGGCCTGTACCCTGGTGAGCGTGGGGCTGCTGCTGCAGTTCAGCATCCACCTGTTCCGATTCTCGAAGCGTCTGTCCCGATGAAAGCCTGGCTGCTCAAGCTTCTGCCGTGGACGCTGTTGGCGGTCTTCGCCGCCGACATCGTGGCCATTCTGCTGCCCCGTCCCGAGGGCGAGTTCCACCTGCAGGCCTTCGGCCGATTGCCCGTGCTGGCCAACGGCCGGGTCCAGCCCTTCGATTCCCTGGGACGCAACTCCCTGATGCAGATCCGCGGCACAGCCGCCGTTCCCCTGGCCGAGAAAAAGAGTTACGAATTCTGGAAACACCCGCCCAAGCTGCGGGCCACCGAATGGCTCCTGGAGGTCATGACCCGGCCGGACGTGGCTGATTCCCGGCCCGTCTTTCTCATCCATCATCCGGAGTTGCTGGATGAGTACAACCTCCGCGGCAAAGGGGTTGAGAAGTCGGGCCTGCATTATTTTGCGTTCAACGATCTGGTGCCGGTCCTGGGCCGGATCGAAGCCGAGGGCCGGCAGGCCATGAACGTGGAGTCGCAGGCCCGCACGGCCTATCAGCGCCAGGTGGCCAAACTCTTCAACGCCGTGGCCCTGTATCAACGGCTCAAATTCACCCTCCAGCCGGTGGGCACGCAGGACTTTGCGGCCGAATTGCGGGCGTTTCAGGAAGCCGTGCGGCCCGGCCTGGCGGCGCTCCGGGCACGTCAGGCGGGCAAGGAATACGATCAGCAGGCGCTGGACCGGTACGTGGAATACCTGCGGCGGTTCGATCAGATGTCGCAACTGGCCTATCCGTGGGTGGTTCCACCGCCCGGGCCGGACGCCCCGCGCGACCAGTGGCGAAACCTCGGCCAGGTGCTCTTCGAAGCGGGTCTGACGGGCAGTGAACTGCCGCAACCGGTATGGTGGCTGGCAGAGATGGCTGCCGGCTACGCCCGGCAGGACGCCGCGCGGTTCAACCGTGCCGTCGCCGAGTATCGGGACTGGTTGGCCGCCAACGCCCCGGCCGAGGCCCGCAAGGGTCGGGCCGAGTTCTGGTACAACCAGCTCCAGGCCTTCCTGCATGCCATGATCATCTACCTGTGCGCCTTTCTGCTGGCCGCCGGGGCCATGCTGACGGTGCAGACCTGGCCGGCCGGGAGCGAGAGTCTGCGCAAGTCGGCGTTTTTGCTGGCGGTGCTTGCCGTGGCGGTTCACACGGCAGGATTGGCCTACCGCATCTGGCTGGAGCGGCGCCCGCCCGTGACCAATCTTTATTCCTCGGCGGTCTTCGTGGGTTGGGCGGTCACCCTGCTCGGGGTGGGCGTCGAACGCGCCTATCGGATGGGGCTCGGCGTGGCGGCCTCCTCCCTCGTGGGGTTCGTGACACTGTTGATCGCCCACAACCTGGCCCTGGGTGGCGACACCATGGAGATGATGCGGGCCGTGCTGGACAATAACTTCTGGCTCGCCACGCACGTCATCACCATCACGCTCGGTTACGCGGCCATGTTCTTCGCCGGATTCCTCGGCATCCTGTACGTGGTGCTGGGGGTGTTCACCCCCTTGCTGGCGCATCCGCTGCGGGTCGGCAGGGCGACGGAGGAACCCAATCAACGGCCGTTCGGTCCGGACGACAAGGCGGCGACCACCCTGGGTGCGGCCCTGGCGAAAATGATCTACGCCGTGATCTGCTTCGGCACCCTGTTCAGCTTCGCCGGCACGGTCCTGGGAGGAATCTGGGCCGACCAGTCCTGGGGCCGCTTTTGGGGATGGGATCCCAAGGAAAACGGCGCCCTGATGATCGTGTTGTGGTGTGCGGCCATGCTGCATGCGCGGTGGGGCGGACTGATTCGTGCACGGGGTCTGGCCAACATGGCCATCTTCGGCAATGTGGTAACGGCCTTCTCCTGGTTCGGCACCAACATGCTGGGCATCGGGCTTCATTCCTATGGATTCATGGACGCGGCGTTCCGCTGGTTGTTGCTGTTCTACGCCACCCAACTGGCGGTCATCGCCCTGGGCCTGTTGCCCCTGGAAAAGTGGCGGAGCTTCCGGATCCGGAGAGATGCGGTCGACCATCCCGTCGCAGCGCCCGAACCTGCGGCCGGTTCCTGAGTGGTCCGCGCCCTTCGGCGAACCTGGCGGGTCCCTGCGCGTGGCTGGGATCCATCTTTCGCTTGAAGCGGGGTCGTTCCTGGCGCAGAGTGAACGGCGCCAGGGCCCACGGAATGCGGACAAACGAACCCCGCCAGGGCCGGAAGGCAGCAACGGTAGTTTGCTCTGCATCTGCCGTGGTCACCCTGGCCTTTGGATTTCCAACGCCCGGCAGGTGCAAGACCCGTCGAGGCTGCGATTGGCATCCCGGTCATGTCCTATCAGGTCATTGCGCGCAAGTACCGCCCGCAGCGGTTCAGCGAGGTGGTGGGCCAGGAACATGTGACGCGCACCCTGGCCAACGCCATCGCTCAGAACCGGATTGCGCACGCCTACCTGTTCTGCGGACCGCGCGGCACCGGCAAGACCACCATCGCCCGCATCTTCGCCAAGTGTCTCAACGCCACCAACGGGCCCACGGTGGATTTCTTGGACGACGACCCCCGCTGCCGCGAGATCGCCGAGGGCCGTTCATTGGACGTGCTGGAGATCGATGCGGCCAGCAACCGGGGCATTGACGAGATCCGCAGCCTTCGCGAGACGGTCCACTACGCGCCGGCACAGTCCCGGTTCCGCATCTACATCATCGACGAGGTCCACATGCTGACCCGGGAGGCCTTCAACGCCCTGTTGAAGACCCTGGAAGAACCGCCGGACCACGTGAAGTTCATGTTCGCCACCACCGAACCGGAGAAGGTGCCGGCCACCATCCTGTCGCGGTGCCAGCGGTTCGATCTGCGTCGCATCCCCACGACCTTGATCGTGAAACACCTGGCCCACATCGCCCGGCTGGAAGGGGTGGAAATCGAGGAACCGGCACTTTATGCGATCGCCCGCGGGGCTGACGGCGGGCTCCGCGACGCGGAGTCCACGCTCGATCAGTTGATCAGTTTCTGCGGAAAGCGCATTCAGGAAAGCGACGTGCTTTCCATGTACGGTTTGACGGCCCGGGACCAGTTGCTGGCCATGAGCACGGCCATCTTGCGGGGCGACCGGGCCGAGGTCATCCGGATGCTGGACCGCCTCCTGGGGCAGGGGAAGGATCCTGGACGCCTGCTGGCCGACCTGGTTTCGCACTTCCGCAATCTGATGGTCTGGCACCTGGCCGGAGAAGATCCGGACCTGCTGGACCTCTCGGAGGCCGAGCGAACCGCTCTGAAAGAACAGGCGGCATGCGTCACCTGGGAGGGGGCCGCACGCATCGTGGAAGTGCTCGCCGATGCGGAAAACCGGCTCGCCGACGCCGTCTCGCGTCAGGTGGTCCTGGAAGTCGCCCTGCTCCGGGCCGTGGAAGCGCGGCAGGCGGTCAGCCTGGAGTACGTGCTGGAAGAGTTGCGATCCCTGCGCGATGCGTCGGAGACCGGCGAAAGCCCTTCCGGGTCCGCGGGCACCCGGCCGGCCGTGGAAGCCGCTTCGATCCAGGAAACCTCGCGCCCTGCTCCGGCGCACGCAGACTCCGTCGCATCAGGCCCTTCCAGTGCCTCCGGCACTGCGGCGGAATCGCCGGCCGGACCGCCTGCTGAAAAGGTTCCGGCGCCGCAGACGGGCGAGGCCCTCTGGCAACGCCTGCTGGAGAGTGTGGGGCGAGCCAATCCGTTCCTGCGCGGCATCCTGGACCACGCGCATCTCGTCCGGCGCGAGGATCACCGCGTGGTCATCGGGTTTCCGCGGGAGTGGGAGGGACAACGCGATCTGGCAGACGCGCCCCAGTTCCGTCAAATCCTCGAAACCAAATTGCGCGAACTGGGTGTGCCCGCCGCCCAGGTGGCGTTCGTCGTGGCGGATCCACCGGCGGGGAAATCGGCGTCGGCCCCGCCCGCTTCTCCTTCCCCAACGGCGGCCTCCTCCGGCGAATCGGCCCCGACCGAGACCGGGTCGGCCCAGCCCCGTCGGCGCGGCTCGGCTGCGCCGAAGGCCATCGAGCAGAGTCCGGCACCGCCCTTGAAACTGGACCCGGAAGCGTTCAAGGACGATCCTTTGATCCGGCAGGCTTTGGAAATGTTCAAGGCACGAATCGTCAAACAGGGTTGAACCAACCGGTCCCGGTGCAGCCCGCAAAAGCGCAGGCACCGGGCCGGGGTGAGCCATGGAGCAGCACGCATGTCGAGTCTCGGCAAAATGATCAAGCAGGCCGCCCGCCTGCAACAGCAGATCGAACAGATTCAGAGCCAACTGGCCCAGCGGACTGTGGAAGCCACCAGCGGCGGAGGGGCTGTCAAAGTGGTGGCCCGGTGCGACGGCAGCCTGGTCAGCCTCAAGATCGATCCCCAGGCCCTGGATCCCTCGGATGTGGGTCTGGTGGAGGACATGATCCTGAGCGCGGTCAACCAGGCGCTCAACCAGGCCAAGGAAATCGCCAATGCCGAAATGGCCAAGGTGACCTCGGGTTTCCAGCTGCCGGGGCTGATGTGACGGCCACGTTGCTGGTGTGGCTCCGGGGCGGGCTGATCCCGAAAGGTTTCATGAGCGGCTGGCCGGAGGCTCTCCATACCCTGATCACCGCACTGACGCGGTTGCCCGGAGTGGGCCGACGCTCGGCCGAGCGCATGGCCCTCTTCCTGGTGCAGAGCGATCCGCACCTGGCCGGGGAACTGGCCGAAGCCATCCGCCGTGCCCGCGCCACCGTTCATGGATGTAGCCGCTGCGGCGCGCTGACCGAGATTTCGCCCTGTCATTTCTGCACCGACCCCCGTCGGGACGATTCGCTGCTGTGCGTGGTGGAACGGCCCACAGACGTTTTGAGCATCGAACGTTCCGGCAGTTACCACGGACGGTACCACGTCCTCGGCGGGCGGATTTCGCCGCTCGAAGGAGTGGAACCCGAGGACCTCCGCATCGGGCCGCTGGAAGAGCGACTGCAAACGGAACCCGTCCGTGAACTGATCCTGGCGCTGGGCACCGACGTGGAGGGCGAAGCCACGAGCCATTACCTGGCCAAACGCCTGGCCCGGCCCGGACTACGCATCACGCGCATCGCACACGGATTGCCGGCCGGAACCGGCCTCGAGTATGCCGACGAACTCACCCTGGGCCACGCCTTGCAAGGCCGGCGGGAAATCACCTGAGGCCCGATCGTTCCCCTCTCGCATGCCATCCTCATGAACGCCATTCGTCCCGAAATCGTCGTCTTCGACCTCGGCAAAGTGTTGTTGGACTTCGACTACGGCATCGCCGCCCGGCGCATCGCCGAACGGAGCGAGGCCGACGAAGCCACGGTTCGAGCCGTCCTGGACTCCTCCGAATTGCTCATCCGCTACGAAACCGGTCTGCTTGCACGACACGAATTCTTCGAGGCTGTCCGCAGTCGGACCGGCTTCCGGGGCGACCTCGCCGAGTTCGGTCATTGTTTCGCCGACATTTTCTGGCCCATCGAACCGATGGTGGAGCTGCACCGGCAACTGCGCGCCCGGCGGATCCCCACGTGGCTGTTTTCCAACACCAACGACCTGGCCATGGAACACATCCGCCGTCATTTCCCCTTCGTCCATCACTTCGACGGCGCGGTGCTCTCCTACGAAGTGCGCTCCATGAAACCCGCGCCGGGCATGTATGAAACGCTGGAACGGCTGGCCGGGAAAACAGGCCCGCAGATTGCCTATCTGGATGATCGGCCTGAAAACGTCCAGGCCGGCCTGGACCGCGGCTGGCAGGCCTGGGTCCACACCGATCCGGAATCGAGCCGGCGGCGCTTGACCGGGCTGGGCTTGTTGTGACCTTGCCCGGAGGCTTGTTCCCTTGGCGGGCCGGCCCGCAGGACGGGGGGACGGGCCTCCCTGCCGCGGTGTGGCACACCGACGCTCCGCGCGCCGAACACCGGGAGCGCTTTTGCGGTTGCTGCCGCCACGGTTTTGACCTAGCTGTGGGGTAACCAAAACCGGAAGGAGAAGCATCGTGATGAACACGCTGACCGTCGTGGCGTTGGTCCTGGTTGTCCTGGTGGTGTTGGGCCTGTTCTGGCTCATCGGCGCCTACAACCGGTTGGTCACCCTGCGCAACCGGTTCAAGAACGCCTGGGCACAGATCGACGTCCAACTCAAACGCCGTTATGACCTGATCCCCAACCTGGTGGAGACGGCCAAGGGCTACCTGCAACACGAGCGGGGCACGTTGGAGGCCGTGATCGCGGCCCGCAATGCCGCGGTGCAGGCCAGCGGGCGGGTGGGCGCAAACCCGGCCGATCCCGAGGCCATGAAAGCCCTCATTGCCGCAGAGGGAACCCTGGCCGGCACGCTCGGACGGTTGTTCGCACTGGCGGAGGCGTATCCGGATCTGAAGGCCAACCAGACCATGGCGCAGCTGATGGAGGAGCTGACCTCCACGGAAAACAAGATCGCCTTCGCCCGACAGGCCTACAACGACGCTGTCATGGTCTACAACACGCAGCGCGAGAGTTTCCCCAGCAACCTTGTGGCAGGGATGTTCAACTTCGGCCCGGCGGAGTTGTTCCAGATCCAAAAACCCGAGGAACGCGAGGCTCCCAAGGTGTCGTTCGGTTGAGCCGGCAGGGGGTCCGGCAGGCCGGGAGGGAAACCCGCCAGCCGGCCGGCGGCCGGGACGGCGCCCGCCGCTGCCGGGTGGACGAGCCCTCCGGCCGGGGCAGTCCCTCTGGCGCCTGTCGGGCACGCCGATGCGGCTTTTGACGGATGGACTTCTTCACCGCACAGGAGCTGGCGCACAGACGCACCCGTTGGCTGGTGCTGTACTTCGCACTGGCCGTGCTCGGGATTGCACTGGCCGTGTACACGGCACTGGTGTGGTGGTGGCAGGGGAGCGCCGACCGCGCACGCGGCCGTCGGGAGGTGGCGCGCGCGTTCACGTGGTGGCATCCGCGGCTCTTTTTGTACACGGTCGGCGGCACGCTGGCCGTGGTGGGGTTGGGAAGCCTGTATCGGATTTCCACACTGCGCGCCGGCGGCCGGAGCGTTGCCGAAGGTCTCGGCGGGCGGTGGATCCGACCCGATACGCGGGATTTTCACGAACGCCGTCTGCTGAATGTGGTTGAGGAAATGGCGTTGGCCTCCGGTCTGCCGGTGCCTCCGGTTTACGTCCTGGACCACGAACCCGGCATCAACGCCTTCGCCGCCGGGTACACCCCTGCCGATGCGGTCATCGGCGTCACCCGCGGCTGCATGGAGCTCCTCAGCCGCGACGAGTTGCAGGGGGTCATCGCCCACGAATTCAGTCACATCCTCAACGGCGACATGCGACTCAACCTCCGGCTCATCGGCTGGGTGTTCGGCGTCTTTTGCCTGACCGAGGTGGGCCGGATCCTGGTCCGGACCCGTGGCCGGAACAATCCCCTGCCTCTGCTGGGTTTTTTGCTGATGGTGTTGGGCGCTCTGGGCGTTTTTTTCGGGCGCCTCATTCAGGCGGCGGTCAGCCGGCAACGTGAATACCTGGCGGATGCCTCGGCGGTGCAGTTTACCCGGAACCCCCACGGGCTGTCGGGCGCCCTCAAAAAGATAGGCGGCCTGATGCATGGCTCCAGGATTCGCCACCCGCGTGCCTCGGAGGCCGCGCATCTCTTTTTCAGTTCCGCCTTCGGCTCCCGGGCCATGCGGCTGTGGGCCACCCATCCACCATTGGAGGATCGGATCCGCCGCCTGGATCCCTCTTGGGACGGCAGATTCCCCGCGGTGGCACTGCCCGAAGCGCCCCGGGTGGATGAGGTTGGTGGAGGAGCCGGATTCGAGCCCGCAGCCGCCGCGGCCACCGGCGCGCTCTGGGGTGGTGGCAGGGTGCCGGCCGGGACGGTGGTCGCCCGGGTGGGCCGGCCCGGGCCCGCCCAGGTGCGCCTTGCCGAATCCCTGCGGGCGGCCCTGCCACGCGAAGTTTGGGACGCCGTGCACCATCCGGTGGACGCGCAGGCGGTGGTTTTGGGCGTGTTGCTGAGCCCGGACAGCGACCTGCGCCATCAACAGAAGATGGGCCTGCAAACGCGCGTGCCCGCCGCCGTCTTCAACCGCATGTGCGCGTTGGAGCCCGTGCTGGCGGGGATCCCGCCGGGGGCACGGCTGCCCCTGGTCCAGATGGCACTGCCCGCCCTGCGTTGGATGTCCGCCGATGATTTCCTGCAGTTCGACCGTGCCGTCCGCTGGCTGATGGAGAGCGACCGGCAGGTGGACCTGTTCGAATACACCCTGCAGCGCCTGATGCACCGGCACCTGGCCGCGCAGTTCCGGCCGGCCCGACCGCGACCGGCCCAGTACTACGCCCTGCGCCCGCTGGTGCCGGACATTCAGGTGGTGCTGTCGCTTCTGGCCCGCGCCGGGCATGCCGATCCGGACGGGGCCGCGCGAAGCTACCAGATCGGCTGGGCCACGTTGTTCGGTCGGGTTCAACCGCCTGCCCTGCTCGAGGGCGAGGCTTGCAACCTGGGCCGTCTGGACGCCGCCTTGGAACGCCTGGCGGAGGCCACCCCCGCGATCAAGCGACGGATCCTGGAGGCTTGCGCAGCCACGGTTTCCGCAGATGGCTGGCTGCGGGTGAAGGAAGCCGAGTTGCTGCGCGCAGTGGCTGATGCCCTGGACTGTCCCGTGCCACCGTTGGTCGGGGAAACCGAGCCGTCCGCTTCGTGACTCGCCGGGCAACCTCCACGCCGCGGCGCAAGCGCGCAGCGTCGGGCCCATCCTCACTTCGATCGGACGGAGCCGAACTCCACAGGAGACGGCTCAGCCGGGCCGATGTACCGCGTGGCCACCACCACATTGTCGAACTCGACGATGTTCGTCGGTTGCCGGGCCCATCGGTCGGTGACATACGATTCGAGCGTGAGCGCGTTGGCCTGCAGACCTTCCGTGCGGCGCCAGGCAATGCCGGTCCAGTGGCCCATGAGACGGCCGTCCACCCAAAAAGCCTGTTCGCCGTCGGATTCGCCCGGCGTGTTGTGCTGGAGCATGAATTCCACGCAGATCCACCGGTCGGGCGGGATGAGCGGGACCTCCGGCACCTCGAACGTGTTGCCCCAGTAACGGCCGTCGGGCGCGCGGCGCATCCGGTACCAGTAACTGTAAAAGTGCCATTTGCCCGGTGCAGGCCAGCGACGCCAGTCGGTCCACGGTTCCAGCGCGGTAGAAAAGCGCTCGTCGCCGGCCGGTTTTTCGCCGGCTCCGCCGAATCCGGACCATCGCTCGGCGCCCTTCAAGCCACGGTTGGCCCGCAAGGTCACGAAGTGATGGATGGTGTCACAGGGCGGGACGAACCGGGTGTAGAAACGGACGAAAATCCGGCGGGCCGACTCGAACCAGCGGGTCAGACCGCCGCCGGTGTCCCGGTCGAGGTGTGCCTCCACGCGCAGACAGCGCCGGCCCAGGAACGCCGGGCCATCGGGCCGGGCCCGGCCCAGGACCGCGCCGTTTGGATTGCGCACATCGTCCCACCGGGGTGCCAGCGGCCCGGACTCGAAATCGTCGGCGAATCGGACGGCCGGATGCGCAGCAATGCCCTGATCGCCCGGGAACGACGCAGCCAGACCCGGCCCCTGCGGCAACGGGCTGGATGCGACCCGGGTCGGCGTGTCCACCTCTTCTCCGACCGCCCCTGTTGCCAGGGTCATCATCAGCATCAGGGCCCCGACCGCGTTGCGAACCGCCGCAAAGCGCGACGGCGTATGAGACTCCGGTCGTGCCGTGCGGGGTGGCCGGTCCGCCAAGTTCGAACCGCGGGCAGACCCGCCGGCATGACCGGCATCACGCGGGGCGGGATTCCAGCGCGACCCTTCCATGCGGGCAGCATCTTCCGAACCGGCCACCGGCGCAAGAATGGCCGGCCGCTTCGGTGAGGGGCGGAATCGCACCCTCCGCGCGGGCAGGCGCCCCGGCTTGCATGGAGTGCGGCGAGCCCGGCCGATCAGTAGGGCAGGGGGAAACGCGAGGTCAGTTCGCGCACGCGTTGCCGGACCTTGGTGATGGCCTCGTGGTTGTTCAGGTCCATCAGGACCTCGCTGATCATGTCGGCTATCGCGGCCATCTCGGGCTCTTTCATGCCGCGCGTGGTGACCGCGGGCGTGCCGATGCGAATGCCGCTGGCTTGGAAGGGCGACCGGGTTTCGAACGGGATGGTGTTCTTGTTGACGGTGATCCCGGCCTCGTCGAGGGCCGCCTGGCAGTCCTTGCCCGTCAGGCCGCGGGCGCCCACGTCCACCAGCATGAGGTGATTGTCGGTGCCGCCGCTGACCAGCCGGAACCCGTTGCGCTTGAGCCCCTCGGCCAGCGCCCTGGCGTTCTTGAGGATCTGCTCCTGGTACGCCCGGAACGACGGTTGCATGGCCTCCTCGAAACAGACCGCCTTCGCAGCGATGACGTGTTCGAGCGGCCCGCCCTGGATGCCGGGAAACACCATCGCGTCGATTTCCTTGGCGTACTTTTCCTTGCACAGGATGAGACCGCCCCGGGGACCGCGCAGGGTTTTGTGCGTGGTGGTGGTGACGAAATCCGCGTAGGGCACCGGTGAGGGATGCAGACCTGCCGCCACCAGACCGGCGATGTGCGCGATGTCGGCCAGCAGGTAGGCGCCGACCTCCTGGGCGATCTGGGCCATGCGGGCGAAGTCAATGATCCTCGGATAGGCACTGGCGCCCACGGTGATCATGCGCGGCCGGTGCTCGCGGGCCAGACGCAGGAGCTCGTCGTAGTCAATCAGCTCGTCCTCCCGCCGCACGCCGTAATGCACGACCTCGAAGAACCTGCCCGAGAAGTTGGCGCGGTGTCCGTGGGTCAGGTGGCCGCCGTGGCTGAGATCCATGGTGAGGATCTTGTCGCCCGGCTTCAGGAAGGCGAAGTACACCGCCATGTTGGTGGCCGAGCCGCAGTGCGGCTGGACGTTGGCGTGCTCGGCGCCGAAGAGTTTTTTCGCCCGGTCAATGGCCAGTTGTTCAATCCGGTCCACGAACTCGCAACCCCCGTACCAGCGCCTGCGCGGATAACCCTCGGCATATTTGTTGGTGAGGACAGACCCCTGCGCCTCGAGCACCGCCGGGCTGGCGAAGTTCTCGCTCGCAATGAGCTCCAGGTTTTCCTGTTGCCGGAGGCGCTCCTGTTCGATGAGGCTGGCCACCGCAGGATCGACGTGCCGCAGGGTGGTGCGCCCGGTGCAGCAGCTTTCCAGCTTGTGGACCCGGCGTTCGTGACGGCCGCCTTCGAACCGGGCCTGCAGAAAGGCGTCAATCATGGCCAGTGCCTGTTCCGGCGAGGTGCGACGGCCGGAAAAACAGAGGACATTGGCGTCGTTGTGGCGTCGGGCCAGCGCGGCTTCCTCCACGTCGTGGACCAGGGCGGCCCGGACGCCCGGGACCTTGTTGGCGGCGATGCTCATGCCGATGCCGGTGCTGCAGCAGAGGATGCCCCAACGGGCGCGCCGATCGGCCACGGCCCGTGCGACGGCGTGGGCATAGTCCGGGTAGTCGGTGGAGTCCGGACTGTGCGTGCCGAGGTCCAGCACCTCCATGCCGCGTTCCTGCAAAGCCCGGACGATTGCCTGTTTGAGTTCGTAACCGGCGTGATCGGCCCCCACGGCCACGGGGCCCACCTGCCACGCAGAATGCTGGGCCTCCGCCAGATCACGTTCCAAAACCGGCACCAGCGTCTGGATGGCCTCCCGGATCTGGTCGCGACACCGAACGTAGACCTCGTAGGAACCTCCGATGGGATCGCTGATGTCCTTGTCGAAGCCCTCGACGGAGTCGTCGAATTCACGCAGAAGAAAGGTCTTTTCCGCGGCCTCGGGGTGGAGCAGCAGGAGGGCTTCCACGTGCCCGTGCGTCATGCCAAAGATGTAGTCGGCCTCGGCCACCAGCTCGGGCGTCAACATCCGGCTGCGATGGCCGGAGATGTCGATCCCCAGTTCCTTCAGGGCCTGGACCGCGTGGGTGCTGGCCGGCTGACCCTCCACGGCGCCCAGCCCGGCCGACAGCACGCGATAGTCGCCGCGGCCCTGCACGGCCTGGCGGAACAGACCTTCTGCCATGGGGCTGCGGCACACATTGCCGGTGCAAACAAACAAAATCGTCTTCATGCCACCCGTCGCAAACGGAGCGACCAGTTTGCCGCCCGTCGGTCGTTCGTCAACGGCGAACTATGACCTCGGCCGGCCGGAACGGCAAATCCGCATCCCGTCCCGCGCCGGCCGGCGGGTCGGTGCCTGGGCATTAAGAGGGTGGCCTGCCGGAGCAAAATTGGGTTGCAGTGGCACAAAAAAAGTGTTGGCCTGTTCCCCACCACGCGGGCAGTCTGCTAATAACTGATTTGTTTATGCGAAGGTTGAATCATATGCGGGCACTCACTACGGCGTTGATGCTTTTCGGGGGCGGTCTGGTCTCCGCGATGGCCAGTGAAGCGGAGCTGCGACTGCCCGGGTTGCGCGAGGTTCATTTCCCCGCCCTGGGCGGAGCCAGCGGGCACACCCTGATGCTCCTGGGCATCGTGGTGTGCGCGATCGGTGCGTTGTTCGGTTTGATACAGTATCTCCAGACCAAGGCCCTGCCCGTGCACGAGGTGATGCGGAACGTCTCCACGTTGATCTGGGAGACGTGCAAGAGCTACCTCATCCAGCAGGGCAAGTTCCTGGCGGTGCTGTGGGCACTGATCGGGATCTGCATCATCTACTACTTCGGTTCGCTGCGTCACATGCCGGCCGGCAGTGTGGTGGTGATCCTGCTTTCCTCGGTGCTGGGGATCCTGGGAAGCTACGGCGTGGCCTGGTTCGGCATGCGGATCAACACCCAGGCCAACAGCCGCTCGGCCTTCGCCGCGCTGAGAGGGCTGCCCTGGCCGCCGCTGGCCATCCCGATGCGCTCGGGCATGAGCGTGGGGTTGCTCCTGATCAGCGTGGAGCTGTTCTTCATGATCTGCATCCTGATTTTCCTCCCGCCGGAGCTGACCGGGCCCTGCTTCATCGGGTTTGCGATCGGGGAGTCTCTGGGTGCCTCGGCCCTGCGTATCTGCGGTGGCATCTTCACCAAGATCGCCGATATCGGGTCGGACCTGATGAAGATCGTCTTCAAGCTACCCGAGGACGATCCCAAGAACCCCGGCGTGATCGCCGACTGCACGGGTGACAACGCGGGCGACTCGGTGGGGCCGACGGCTGACGGGTTCGAGACCTACGGCGTCACGGGCGTGGCGTTGATCTCCTTCCTGGCGCTGACGCTCGGGGCCGAAGGCCTGACCGGCGCCATTTGCGCCAAACTCATCACCTGGATCTTCGTCATGCGGATCATGATGATCGTGACCTCGCTGGTGGCCTACGGGCTGAACCAGGCGGTCTTCAGCGCCAGGTACGGCACGGCCAAAGACTTCCATCCGGAAAAACCTTTGACCTGGCTGGTGTGGTTGACCTCCGCCATCTCGATTGCGCTGACCTTCCTGGTGAGCAGGTTGATGCTGGGCGATTTCACGGACGTCCACGGTCGGGCGCAGCCCGATCTGTGGTGGGTGTTGTCCGTGATCATTTCCTGCGGCACGGCCGCGGGTGCGTTGATTCCCGAGTTCACCAAGATCTTCACCAGCACCAACGCCAAGCACACCCAGGAGATTGTGACGGCCTCCCGGCAGGGCGGGGCCTCGTTGAACATCCTGTCCGGTTTCGTTGCGGGCAATTTCTCGGCCTTCTGGCAGGGGTTGCTGATGTTGTTCCTCATGTTGGTGGCGGCGCTGATGGCGGGACATCAGTCGCTGCAGTCCATCATGCCGGAGGGGATCGGCTTTGCCGCGCCGATCTTTGCCTTCGGCCTGGTGGCGTTTGGGTTCCTGGGAATGGGACCGGTCACCATTGCCGTGGACAGCTTCGGTCCGGTCTCCGACAACGCCCAGTCGGTGTATGAGCTGAGCCAGATCGAGTCCGTGCCCAACGTGGAGCAGGACATCCAGAGCAAGTTCGGGTTCAAACCCGACTTTCAGGCTGCGAAGCACAATCTGGAGAAGAACGACGGTGCGGGCAACACGTTCAAGGCCACGGCCAAGCCGGTTTTGATCGGCACGGCGGTGGTCGGGGCCACCACCATGATCTTCGGGATCATTCTGTTGCTGGACAAGGAGTTCGGCGACGTGATCAGCAAGCTGTCGCTGGTGCAGCCGGAGATCGTGCTGGGCTTCCTGATGGGTGGCGCGGTGATTTACTGGTTCACCGGCGCCTCCACCCAGGCGGTGGTGACCGGGGCCTACCGGGCCGTGGTATACATCAAGGAGAACCTGGACCTCAGCGCCAAGGCGGCGTCCATGGAGGACAGCAAGGAGGTTGTCCGGATCTGCACCGTGTACGCGCAGCGCGGCATGATCAACATTTTCGTGGCGATCTTCTGTCTGTCACTGGCGCTGGCGTTTTTCAACGCCTACTTCTTCATTGGCTACCTGATCTCGATCGCCTTCTTCGGATTGTTCCAAGCCGTGTTCATGGCCAACGCGGGCGGCGCGTGGGACAACGCCAAGAAGATCGTGGAGGTGGACCTGCGCCAGAAAGGCACCGACCTGCACGCCGCCACCGTGGTGGGCGACACCGTGGGCGATCCCTTCAAGGACACCAGCTCCGTGTCCATGAACCCCATCATCAAGTTCACCACGTTGTTCGGCCTGCTGGCGGTGGAAATCGCCGTGGCGATGCAGAAACAGGGTCAGACCGGGCTGAAAACCGGCATTGCCGTGGCGCTGCTCCTCATCGCCTTGATCTTCGTGTGGCGTTCGTTCTACGCGATGCGGATTCCCGAGGAGAAATAAACCTTCCCACCTGACCCACACACCCACACAGCAGCCGGGCGGGAGTTCAGCCGCCCGGCTGTTCTTTGCGCCGGCCTCGGGAAACGCCGGCGTGTTCGACCGCAGCGCGGGCCGGGCCGGCAGATCGGCCGTGGTTGCGGCATCGGACAAGGCGGACCTTCCGCTCTTGTGCGCTCGGCATTGCCCCGCCATCGGTGACCCGGTTGGGACCGGGTCAGGGTGCGTTCGACAATCGGCAGCCGGTCAGTTCGATGACCTGACCTTTCAATCCCCGGATCTTTCCCGTAAGGAGCACCTCCTGACCCAGGCGAAGGAAGGGGCGTCTCGAGCCGGAACGGTGAACCGCCATCAGTACCGTGCCGGCCTCGGCCGTGTAAACCCCCTTGAAATCCGCGGGCAGATCGGTGAGGCACCGGATCCGCACGTTGGACAGGCCGGTTTCCAGCAGCACATGGAACCGCTCGGTCAGCAACGGTTTCTCGAATCCCGCGATCCGGCCGCGAACCCGGATGCGGAGGCCTTCCACGGCCTGTGCAGCCCGGGCAGGCTCGGTGACGAAATGCCGGGCCAGGTCCGATGCGGCAACCAGCGCGTCCTCCCGGAGGCGGACGAGTGGTTGCGCCGGCCCATTCGACGTGGGGAGGGACGGGGAATTGGGTGACTCGGTTGCGCGGGAATCCGTTGGTGCCGGGCTGTTGGTTCGTTGCGCCGCCGGGACGGACAAACCGTCGGTGCCGGATCGGAGCCGTTCCCACTCGGCCTCCTTGCGGAGAAGCTCTTCGTAACGCCAGCGCGGCAGCGCGACCGTGTCACTGGGATCAGCAGCCCGTGCGGAAGGAACGGCTGCCGCCAGAATGACACCCAGTCTTACGGATGCAGCGTTTCGCATGGTCAACGCCCTCGCATAATCCCGCCGGACCCGGTTGTCAAACTCCCGTCTGAGTGAAGGGTCCGAAAGGCCTGTCAGAGGAACCCCGCGGCAGGCCGTCCGCGGCCGGCGCCCGGGTCGGCGCGGACGTGCTCAGGCGAAAAGGTCGTGCAAGGGATTCAGTTGAACCTCCTGCCGCGGATTGAGGACCTGGCGGAGATACTGGGCGGCGTCTGCGACGCTCCGCACGGAGCGGGGGAGGCTGGCGGCGGCGGCGTTGGGATGGCCGCCGCCCTGCAGGCGGTTGGCCACGGCCAGCGCCTGTCCGTTGCGGCTGCGCAGGCTGACGGCCAGGGCACCGTTGCCGCGGCGGACGACGGTCATCAGGACAGGGTAACGCACATCGGGATCGTCGAGCAGGGCGTGCACAATGAGATTGGGGTTGCCGACGACCGTCTCCACCAACCCCACCGAGGGAGTGATTTCGATGATGTTGTTGCGGCTCCAAGCCAGGCCGATCGGGTTTTCCACCTGCCTTTTGACGCGCATCACTTCGAGCAGGGGATGGTCCAACAATCGTTCCACCTGTTCCTCGACCAGGGTCATCAGGTTCCAGAACCCGTAGATCTTGACCAGGTTGGCGTAGTCGCTGGCCAGTTCGAAGTCGGGATCGTCGTCCAGGAAGAGGTCGGCCACATTGCTGAGATGCACGAGCCGGTCAAGTTGCGGCGAGCCCAACCCTGCCGCCCGGCAGAGCTCGTAGCAGAGCAGAGCGGCCGATTTGTTGGCATCGTGAATCAGGCGGGCATGCCGGGGTGGAGCATCGTAGGGGTGGTGATCAATGATCACCCAGTGGGGACGGTCCATGCGACTCTCCCAGCTCAGGTCGGCGACCCATGCGCAAGCCTCGTGCATCGGACGCTGACGCAGAGCCTGGTAGCTCCAGGCTTCCAATCGGGGGCGTTCGCCGAACTCGGCCTCGGCCAGCCGCCGCAGCAGCACGCCGGCCAGCAGACCGTCGAGATCGCTTTCGTGTGTGAGGATGACGTCCGGTTTGGGCAACGGCACCATGCACGCACCATAGGGGAGCAGCGGAAGATTGACCAGCAACGAATCACTTCCGGTTGGGAACAGGCGCTTTCGCCAAGCGCGACAGGGCCCGAATGCGGCCGACACCGGCTCAGTTGCGGTCATCCAGCCGGACGCTGAGACGATAGTAGCGGGGACTCCCGCCGTCCGCCGGGATGGTCCACGTCCGGATCGAATCATCCAGGTCCGTGGCTGCCGGAAGGTTTTTGTAAGGCCCTGCCGGCGTCGTGGCCTCCAGGATCGTGTAGAGGCGGGCCGGTTCCGGGTTCCAACGGAGGGTGAGCGTGTGCGTGAGCGGGTCATGCTCCACACGCAATTCGAGCCGGCTTTCCGGGTCGAGCGGATTCAGCCCCGCGATGTAGGACTGCCACAAGGCCAGTCCGTTGGCGCCCGGAGTCTCCACGACCGTTTCGAAATCGTTGGTGTAGCCGAGGGCAGCCAGCCACCACAACGGCGTGGGATGATTTGTGGTGGTCAGCTCGACGAATCGGGCCACCAGGGAGAGGTCCTGCGTCACGACCAGCGTCAGCGGATTGGTTGTCGCAATGACGTCACCCGTCCAGTTGGTGAACGCGAACCACATTCCCGGGACGGCGTGCAGGGTGAGGACGGATCCCCGCGGGTAGACTCCACCGGAAGGCTCAACGCGGCCCCATTCGGACGGCTCGGCGGCGACCTCCACTTTGTACCGGGGCACTTCCACCACTTCCAGAGTGACCGTCCGGATGATCGGACTCTGGTTGGCCGAAAGATTCTGGAAGGTCAGGAGGGCAGCGTACACGCCGGGGGAAAGGTTGGTCACGGCGTCGGTCCATTGCACCTGCAAGGGGAGGCCTTCCCCGACTGCGAGTTCGCCCTCGGCCGGCTCCGCGGCGGCCCATGGGACGTCCGCGCCCGCGACAAACCGCAGACTTCCGGGGCCGATGTTGGTGAGCAGGTAGGCAACTCCGGCGGGGACGAACGGGCCTCCCTCGGGTCCTGTCGCTTGCAAGGTCTCATCGGGGAGGACGACCAGCAGCCCCGGTTCGACCTCCTGGATGCGCACTTCGAAGGTGCCAAGCAAGGTCTCCGCATTCGCCTGGCCCCACACGTCCTCCACGGCACCCTCGACCAGAGTGACCGTGTAGAGGCCGTTGTGTTCGGGGCCCCAGGAACCGTCGGGAGGTGCGATGGAGTAGGTCGCGGTAATGACCGGCGCGTCCGTGGGTGCGTCGGCGTTGACGAACTCCGCCCAGGCGCCGAACCCGTTCGGACCGCTGATCCAGAGGTCGGCCGAATCGAGGCCGGCCAGGCGGACAGCCGTCTCGTCGGTGAAGCGAACCGTGCAGGCATGGGCGATGGTCCCGGCGAGGGTGACATCGGCGATGCTGAGGACGGCTTGGGGCGGCTGCCGGTCGAGCACGCCCTGGCCCAGCACCTGGACATCGTCAATGTACCAGCCCAGATCCGTGCGGGACGGATTGGAACCCAGGCCCCAGCGGAGTTGGAGCGTGGCGCTGCCCACCACCTGGGCGGGCAGGTCATGGCGAACCTCCCGCCAGCCGTCGTCGGACACCGATCCGGTGTTGCTCCAAACCACCAGCCAGTCGCTGCCGTTGGTGGAGACCTCGATTCGCGCGGTGTCGCCGCGCCGGACCCGCAACCAGCGTTGGAACCGTAGACTCAGGCTGCTGGCTCCCGCCGTCGAAAAGGGCGGGGTGGTCGCGTACCGCATCGGCAGGTTGTTCTCGTAGTCGCCGGAGAGATTGTAGGCGATGACGTGCGTGCCGGTGGCCCCGCCGACGGGTCCGCCGGTGCCGGGTACAGGGACACCGTATTCCCACAAGGGGTCCAGCGACCACCCGGGGTCTTCGTCCATGCGCGCCTCGTAGTAAATGACGGGTACCGCCACGGTGAAACGACCGAGCAACCCGGGGCTGGCCCAGCCACCCTCGGTGTCACCCACCTCGTTACCGGACAACCACACCTCGTACAGGCCGTTGTCGCGGGCGGACCAGGTCTGGCCATCGGGAGGCGCCACGCTGTAAACGGCGGTCACGGGCGTCGTGTTGGTGGCCGGGCTCACGTTCTCCAAGCGGGCCCATTGTTGATACCCATTGGGGCCGGTGACCCGGACGTCGCTGTCGCCGAGGGTCGACACTTGGATGGCCACATTGTCGGAGTACAGAACCGTGAACCGGTGGAGACCGACGCCGGGTTCGGTGACGTCGCCGGCGGTCAGTTCGGCCACGGGCGGAATCACCATCCCGGATGGATCCGTCACCCAACCCTCGATGAAGTACTGGCCCAGGCTTCCGTAGGCAGTGTAACCGGTGGGGGCAGGAGCAAAGGGATCGCCGGTGCCGCTGTTCCGAACCGCCAGGAAGTACATGCCGCCCGTCAGTTGGGCAGCGATCGTGGCGGACGTGGTCTCGGGCGGGTTGTTGGTGAGCAACAGGTTTCCGGCTGCGTCGTACAGTTCCACAACCACGTCCAGGTTCCCGCCGCGGGTTTCGGCGGACATTCGCCACGGTTGAACCGTCAATCGCACCGGCCCCGTCCCGGTGACAAAGGAAAACCAATCACTGTCCCCGGCTCGTTCGATCACCCCCTTGTTCGCCCGGTTGGTGCCTGCCGGGTCGGTTTCGGGAGTGGTGGCCACGATGTTGGTCCCGCCGGAGAGAACAAGGGCCGTGGCCGTGGCCGGTGTCTGACCATGATCGTCGGTCCGATAGGTGAGTTTGGAGGCAATGACCGCCAGGTCATCCTGGGTGTTGTTGGCCAGGTAGTAGTCCCCCTTGCTCCATTGGGTGACATTCCGATTGTAGCCGGCACCCATCAGCGGCGCCCAGGAGGTGTCTCCGCTCCCGTGCCCGGTGTAGTATTCCAGACCGTCCGTCCGGCCATCGTGGCTCAGCCCCAGATTGTGGCCGGCCTCGTGTGAAGCGGCCTCGGCTATGTAGGATCCGAAATACCCCAGGTTGTTGGCGTAGACCCAGCAGGGACGGTACCGCCCGTAGAACAGCGTGCCGAAAACGTTGACGTAGCTGACGCCTCCGGAGTCGCTGGACGGGTTGGGCAGCCCGTTGGCGTCGGTGTTCCGGGTGATGAGGACCACCGCGGTGCGGTTGTTGAGAGATGCCGGTCGTTCGGTGGTGACGTCCACGTCGAACGGCGCGTAGTCCTCGGCCACCCGCTGCCACACGGCGCGAATGACCGCCTGTTCACTTTCGCTGAACGTGCTGAAATCCGTGTCCATGCTGAAGGGCAGGGCGGGGATCTCGGCGCGGCCGAGGTCGGTGTTCCACTGGGTGTTGGTGACCGTTTCCCCACTGAAGTTCAGATAAATGACATTCGGAGCACCCGGCCGGCTGTGAAACTTCAAAGAGTCCGGGAACGGGGTCACCGGCAGGGGGGCGGCCCCGGTCGAGGACCCCGTTTCCGATCCCGCTGCAGCAATCTCGGGCACCGGCCAACGGCACCGGTAGAAAACCCCGCCCTCGGCGTCGATTTCCAACGACTCCAGGTCATCCCGGGTGAAATGGAAGCTCTTGAGCCAGGCAACCGCCCGTTCACGGGCCTGGGGGGCAAGACGCTCCAAGCTCCGCCGGAACCGACCGTCCGGGAGCTCCTCCCAGCTCTGCCAGCGGCCGGGGACGAATTCGCGCGAAGCCGCCGGTGGTGCTACTGCTGCTGCTTCTGCACGGACGTGTGCCCATACGCCGACCGACAGGCTCGCGAAAAGCCAGATTGCCCGGCTCACACGCGGCGCCCACGCGGGCAACTTTGCCCCCGCCCAAACAGTCCTTTTTCCGTACAACATCGTGTCCGCCAGAAACAGCTACCACATACCGGCTCACCTTACCATCGGCCCAGGACGTGCCGGGCTTGAGCACGCCCCTGTGCGGAGGCCGGTGATCTGCCGGTTTTGAAGAACCGGTTCCTGGTCGGCTCACCGGACGGTGGCAACTGCGGGCGGGAAAGGAAACCAAGCCAGGCACCTGACCGCCAGCTGTTGGATCGGGCCTGGTTGGCTTCATCATGCTGCCTGCTCCCCCGGGTTTGCTCGGGGCGCGTGCCTGGCGGGTCCGGGTGGCGCACTTTGGCGGGCGGACGTTGCAGCGGTGGGCCACGCAGGTCATCTCCTCAGCAGCACGTGCATGTTCCAAGCCGCAAGCGCCTCCTGAGGCATGGAGAACTCGAACCTCGGGCCAAGGGCACGGACCCGCCCCGGCGGCGGTGCTACAGGGACAAACGGTGCGCGCGTTACGGGGCAAGCCCTTGAGCGGCCTTTGATCTGCCGGAGGCACCCGGTCTGCGGGATGCCGCTCGTTCAGGTGACATTCCAAACGGCACTCTGCCGCCCGGACTCCGCGGCGGGAGATGGCAGGCCCCAGCGTTCCGGAATCCCCCAAGGGCTCACCCGGCGACCGGCGGTCCGGCCGGGGCTGATGGACCGGCACCGACGAACGGGGCTTCAGTTCACCGAACCGTAAACGGCCTCGATGACCCGGCGGAAGCGATTCTCTTCCGGCTTCACGATGCCGATCTCACGAGCGGCATTCTGGGGTGAATCGCTGGCGTGCGCCGCATTGACCATGACGTTGGAACCGAATTCCCGGCGAATCGAACCCGGCGGCGCCTTGGCCGGGTCGGTGGGACCGAGGACGTCCCGGATCTTGGCAATCGCGTTGACGCCCTCGTAGACCAAGGCGATGCACTTTTCGGTGCCCGGTTCGTTCCACTGTTCGCTGGGACACTCCGACGGAGCCCGACCCGACATGAACCGGACGATGTTTTCGAACTGATTCTCTCCGTACAGCGGCCCCAGCAGGTCGCCCAGGCCGGATTCCAGCTCCGGGGTCAGGGCGAATCCCAGTTCCTTTTCCAGCACCGCGCGAGCCCGGCCGCCCACCATGCCCTTCAGCTTGGTTCGCAACACCTCCCGTACCGGCCCGTAAAACTCCACCGCCTCCGCCACGCTCATGCGGTGGACCTTGATGGCCACGATGTAGAGCCCGGTGCGCGAGAAGAAATCAATGACATTGCCGGGGCGCCCGGCCGGGAACCGGAAGTTGTCGGGCTTCAGCAGCACCAGCGTCCGTTCAGGTACCTCGCCCGGGGCGTACTCGATCACATTTTCCAGCAGCCCGCCGTCCGTGTCCGAATAGCGCGCCCACAGTTTGAGATGCGCCTCGGCCTGTGCGGCATTGACAGGGATCAGGACCGCCGGTTCGAAATAACGGATCTCGCCCTGGTCATCGCAGACCAGATCGCCGTAGGTGTCCCGAATGGTCTGGCCGGCGTACCGGTTGCGCGCGAAGAACCCCACCACATCCCGGAGCTTGGCCACGGTGTTTTCACCCTGGAAAACCAGCATCATCGCCCGTTTGCGGCGGCCGGTTTTGGGGTCGGGCGCCATCCGCCGGCGAACGTAATCCTGCAGGAGTTGCTGGATGGCAGGCTCCTGGGGATCGTCCGGCGAGGGCAGTGCCGCCGCGTATTCCTCCAGCAGTTTTGACGAGGGCGCGAACATGCGCGCGGCGACGAAATCCAGACCCGTCCGGGCGATCAGCCGGCTCAGGATGCCACCGGTTCGGGATTTGAGCAGGGAATAGGGCGTGATCAGCGCGTAGGCCAGTTCTTGACTCATGGGCTTTGGTCGGATGACGAGCTGTCCAGAGGCGGAGGGGGAGGCGCATCCGGCTCAGCCGGCTTGCCCCGCAACATCTTGAACATCACCGTGCCGCAGGTCGGGCACTTGCCTTTGATGGCCTTGCGCCCGTTTTTGAGGGTCTCCTCCACGGCTTCGGCGATCTCCTTCTTGGTCTTGCACTTGACGCAATAACCCTCTGCCATGGGAAATGATGCGTTGATGCTGCGGCACCCCGTGGGTGCCGCCCAAGCCCCGCCAAGGTAGAAGCACTGGACGAAAATCGTCAACCTCAAAGGACGTCGCTGTCCGGCTGGCAATCCCCCAAGTTGTACCCCATCAACAGCTTGCGCGTGGCATCCGGAGGAATCAGGCAGACGGGACCCTTTTACCGCGCTCTCGTGAGCGCCCGCCTTTGGGACGCAGCCTCCGCTTCGGTGCCACAAGCCGGGCGTACGGACCAGGACCGGCCGCAAGCCGGCGCGGCACGCGGTCGGGCGCCAGGCGTGTGCAACAGTGGCCTGACACGGCAGCCGGAAGGGCGGCCCGCCGCCACCAGGCATCCCGTGCGCGTAAGAGGGCAGAATGTTTGACAGGCGCAAACCGGGGTGCTTAGTCTCTGTAGCCCTCGAAACGATCGGGCAGTCAAGGATGTCACGCCTGTGGCAGAGAAAGACGATTATCTGATTGATTTGCTGGTTGACCTGGGGTTCGTCACCAGCGAACAGGTGGAGCAAGCCCGCAAGGAGGCGCAGGCCGCCGGCGTCGGGGTGGTGGACTACATGGTGGCCAACGGCATGCTGCGCCCTGCGGATGTCACCCAGGCCAAGGCGGCCCATTTCGGCGCCGAGGTGGTCAACCTGGCGGGCATGCACATTGACGACGAGGTCATCGCCGCGGTGCCGCGTCACATCGCCAAGAAATACCGGGTCGTTCCGGTTTATCTTCACGACAACACCCTGACCGTGGCGATGTCGGATCCTTCCGACCTGGCCACCATTGACTCGCTCACCCATCTGCTGGGCAAGGAAATCGTGGTGATGGTGTCCTCGGAACCCGAGATCGAGGCCGCGCTGGCCAAGTACTACGGCGGCCAGCGGAGCGTCGTCGAGGACGAGAAATTCAAGGGCGTGATCGAGGAGCTGACCCGCGAACACGTGGAGGTCACCAGCGGGTTGGCGCAGGACGACGAAGCCGATGTGGACGCAGACGCGCCCATCATCCGGCTGGTCAACTCGATCATCACCGACGCCGTGAAGATGCGGGCCTCGGACATTCACCTGGAACCACTGGAGAAGCGGTTCCGGGTCCGCTACCGCATTGACGGCATCCTGCACGAGGTCAAGGGCCCGCCCAAGCGTCTCCAGGCGGCGATCATCAGCCGTCTGAAGATCATGTCCAACATGTCCATCTCGGAGCACCGGATCCCCCAGGACGGTCGCATCCAGACCAAGGTCGGCAACAAGGTCCTCGACCTCCGCGTCTCCTGCATCCCCACCACGCACGGCGAAAGCATCGTCATGCGTATTCTCGACAAGGAGGGGCTGCGGCTCGGTCTGCCCGAGCTCGGGTTCTTCACCGACGATCAGCAGACCTTCGAGCGACTGATCACCCTGCCGGACGGGATCCTGCTGGTGACCGGCCCCACCGGCTCCGGCAAGACCACCACCCTTTACGCGGTTCTTCACTTCATCAACCGGCCCGATCGGAAGATCATCACGGTGGAGGACCCTGTGGAGTACATCCTGGCCGGCATCAACCAGGTGCAGGTCAACGAGGCCGTGGGCCTGACCTTCGCCACGGCGCTGCGTTCCATTCTGCGCCAGGCTCCCAACATCATCATGGTGGGCGAGATCCGTGACCTGGAGACCGCCACCATCGCCATCAACGCCTCGCTCACCGGTCACCTGGTCTTCTCCACGTTGCACACCAACGACGCCCCCAGTGCCGTCACCCGTCTGATTGACATCGGGGTCAAACCCTTCCTGGTGGCCTCGTCCACCCGGGCCATCATGGCGCAGCGGCTGGTTCGGCGCATTTGCAAGAAATGCGCCGAGCCGCGGCAGCCCACCGAGGCCGAAATCCGGCAACTGAACCTCGACCCCGAACAACTGGCCACCGCCAAATTCATGGCCGGCCGGGGTTGTGCCGAGTGTTCCAACACGGGCTACCGGGGCCGGATGGGGATTTTCGAGATTTTCGTCGTGGACGACGAGGCGCGCAAACTCATCTACGAGAAGGTGCCCGCGTCCGTCCTGCGCAACCGGGCACGCGAAATGGGCATGCGCACGTTGCGCGAGGACGGCGTGCGCAAGGTGCTGGCCGGCCTGACCACACCGGAGGAGGTCATCCGGGCCACGGTGGGTGATGAAGCTTGAGGCAGGCAACAACCCGGCCCG
Source organism: Limisphaera sp. 4302-co (assembly GCF_049537155.1). Lineage (NCBI taxonomy): Bacteria > Pseudomonadati > Verrucomicrobiota > Verrucomicrobiia > Limisphaerales > Limisphaeraceae > Limisphaera > Limisphaera sp. 4302-co. The sequence continues at coordinate 420,140 of NZ_JBMVQZ010000001.1, read as the reverse complement.
GTCCATCGGCCGCCGCATGCGGGCCGGCCCGATCCTGCGCGCCCCGCTCACGACGGCAGGGAGGTGAGAATCAGCCATGTCATACTCGATGTCTGACCTGTTGCAGTTGGTCGTGTCGGAAGGCGCGTCCGACCTGCACATTCGCGTGGGCACACCACCCGTGATTCGCGTGCACGGCATCCTGCACCGTGTCGAGGGACCACCCTGCAAGCCCGAGGACACCGAGGAACTGATGCGCAGCATCACCTCCGAAGAACACATCCAGCACGTGCGCGAGCGCGGGGGGGCCGACTTCGGCTTTGCCTTCGGGGACCTGGCCCGCTTCCGCGTCAGCGTGTTCAAGGAGAAGGGGAATTTCGGCATGGTCCTGCGCCAGATCCCCAACAAGCTCCTCACCATGGAGCAGATCGGGATCCCGCCCTCGGTCAAGGAGCTGCTTTACAAACCGCGCGGCCTGATCCTGGTCACCGGCCCCACCGGATCCGGCAAGAGCACCACGCTGGCCTCGATGATCAATGTGATCAACGAGGAACGGGAAGAGGTCCACATCATCACCATTGAAGATCCGATCGAGTACTACCACACCCACAAAAAGGCCATCGTCACCCAGCGCGAGATCGGCGTGGACGTCCCGAACTTCGCCGAGGCCCTGCGGCGGGCCCTGCGCCAGGACCCCGACGTGATCCTCGTGGGCGAGATGCGCGACCTGGAGACCATTGACGCCGCCATCACCGCGGCAGAGACGGGGCACCTGGTCTTTGGCACCCTCCACACCACCGGCGCGGCCAAAACCATTGACCGCCTGGTCAACGCCTTCCCCACCAACCAGCAGGAACAGATCCGGATCCAGCTCTCCACCGTGCTTCAGGCGGTCATTTCCCAGCTGCTGATCCCGCGGATCGACAAGCCCGGCCGGGTGGCCGTCTTCGAGATCATGATCAACACGCCCTCCATCGCCGCCCTCATCCGCGACAACAAGACCTTCCGCATCCAGTCCGACATCCAGACCGGAGCGAAGTACGGAATGGTCACCCTCGACAGCTTCTTGCTGGAAAAGTACCAGCAGGGCATTATTGCACGGGAAGAAGTCATCACAAAGGCGATGGACCCCGTGACCGTGCAACAAAAACTGCAGGAACTCGACCTGGCCCGGGCCGTGGGCGAAAAGGGCCGGGTCAAGGGTGCCAAGACCTGAGCGCGCAGCCATGCCGGAGGAGTTTCACAGCCCGTTGTTGGCCCTGCTGAAGGAGCGCAATCTCATTGACGATCTCCAGTACGAGGAGGTCGTCAGCGAATGCAAGCGGACCGGCAACCCGGTCCTCCAGGTGCTGCAGGACTACGGCGTGATGGATTTGGAGACGATCCTCCAGGTCATCGCCGATCATCTGGGCACGGAGGTCGTCTCGCTGCGCGACCGGCAGATCCCCGCCGATCTGCTGGAACTCCTGCCGGCCGAGACCGCGCGCCTTTACCAGTGCATCCCCGTGGAGGACGACGGGACCACCCTCAAGGTGGCCTTTGCCGATCCGCTCAACCCGGCACAGATCGACGAGGTCAGCTTTGTCGTCAAACGGGACATCCAGCCCGTGGTGGCCGACCCGGCCGAGATCCAGAAACTCATCGAACGTTGCTACGGCGAGGAAGCGTCCAACGTTTCCGAGGTCCTCAAGGAACTGGGCGCCGATGCCGAGTTGGCGCGCGAGGCCGCCGAGGCCACCGAGGACATCTCTGTGGCCGAGGACCTGGCCAACCAGGCGCCCATCGTCAAGTTCGTCAACCTGGTGTTGCAGCAGGCCATCCAGGACCGCGCCAGCGACATCCACTTCGAGCCGTTCGAGGACGAATTCAAGATCCGCTATCGCGTGGACGGCGCCCTCTACGAGATGACCCCGCCGCCCAAGCACCTGGCGCTGCCGGTCATCTCCCGCATCAAGGTGATGGCCAACCTCAACATCTCCGAGCGCCGCCTGCCCCAGGACGGTCGCATCACCCACCGCATCGGCGGCCGGGTGGTGGACCTGCGCGTCTCCACCCTCCCCACCCAGTTCGGTGAATCGGTGGTGCTCCGCGTCCTGGACCGGTCGAGCGTCAACCTGGAACTCGAAAACCTCGGTTTTCCGAAGTTCGTCTACGACTACATGACCGAGGTCATCCAGCGGCCCAACGGGATCATCATCGTCACCGGCCCGACCGGCTGCGGAAAGACCACCACGCTTTATTCCTGCCTGCGCCGCATCAACACCATTGACTCCAAGCTCCTGACGGCCGAGGACCCGGTCGAATACGACATCGAGGGCATCATGCAGGTGCCCATCAACGAGTCGGTGGGCATGACCTTCGGGCGCGCCCTGCGCGCCTTCCTCCGCCAGGACCCCGACGTCATCATGATCGGGGAAATGCGCGACCTGGAGACCGCCCAGATCGCCATCCAATCCTCGCTCACCGGGCACCTGGTGCTCAGCACCCTCCACACCAACGATGCCCCGGGTGCCGTGACGCGGCTCATTGACATGGGGACCGAACCCTTCCTCATTTCCTCCACCCTGGTCTGCGTCCTGGCCCAACGACTGGTCCGAAAGATCTGTCGCGACTGCCGGACGCCATTCGAACCCACCGAAAGTCAGTTGGCCCTCCTGAACCTCTCCCCGCACGACCTGGGCGAAAAGGTGTTCTATTACGGACGCGGCTGCGCCAACTGCCACGACACCGGTTACAAGGGGCGCAAGGGCATCTTCGAGCTGCTGGTCATCACCGAACCCCTCCGGGCCCTCATCAACGAACGGGCCCCCACCGTGGTGCTCCGCCAAAAGGCAATCGAGCTCGGCATGACCACCTTGCGCGAAGACGGGTTGAGGAACATCTTTGAGGGGGAAACCACGATCGAGGAGGTCGTCAAGTACACGTAACGCTCCAGCCGCAAGCGCCAACCGGAGAAGGTCGCCATGCCCAAGTACAGTTACGTCGCCATGGACGCCCGGGGCAAGGAGGTCAAGGGCGTCATCGAGGTCGCCTCCCAAAACGAGGCCATTGGTCGGATCCGCGAGATGAACCTCTTCCCGACCAAGATCGTGGAGGTGGACGGCGCCAAGGAAGCCAGGAAGGCCGCCAAGGCGGCCCGGGCCGGACGCCCGGCCGGGGCACGTGGCAAGAAGCGGGGGGCGCTCGACCTCGAGATCAAGATCCCCGGCCTCAGCGGCCGGGTGAAACCGAAGATTTTGATGACCTTCACCCGGCAGCTGGCGACCCTGGTGGACGCAGGCTTGCCGTTGCTGCGCGGTCTGCGCGTGCTGGAGAAACAGGAGAAGAACGCCACCCTCCGCCGCATCATCGGCGAGCTGGCCCTCTCAGTTGAGGGAGGCAGCACCTTCTCCGAGGCCCTGGCCCAGCATCCCAAGGTCTTCAACCGGCTCTACGTCAACATGGTCCGCGCCGGCGAGATGGGCGGCGTGCTCGAGGTCGTGCTGAACCGCCTGGCGCAGTTCCAGGAAAAGGCCCAGAAGATCAAGGGCAAGGTGGTCGCGGCCATGTTCTACCCGATCGCCGTCCTGATCGTGGCCTGCGCCATCATCACCGTCCTCACCGTTTATGTCATTCCCAAGTTCGAGGAGGTGTTCCAAGGCCTGCTGGAGGGTGAAGCCCTGCCGGCATTTACCCGGCTGGTCCTGGACATCAGCCGTACCGTGCGGGAAAACCTGTTGACGACCTTCCTCTCCATCGTCGGATTCTTTATCCTGCTGAAACTCGCCACGAAAACCAAACTCGGCCGGTATGCATGGGACAAGTTCAAGCTCAAGATGCCGGCCATCGGCCAGTTGATCTCCAAGCTGGCCATCGCCCGGTTCACCCGGACGCTCGGTACCCTGGTCAGCAGCGGTGTGCCCATCCTCCAGGCCTTGAACATCGTCAAGGAGACCGCCGGCAACGTGGTCATCGCCAACGCCATCGCGGCCGTGCACGACAGTGTCAAGGAAGGGGAAACCATCACCGCGCCTCTCGAAGCCTCCGGCATCTTTCCGCCCATGGTCATCAGCATGGTGGACGTGGGCGAGCAAACGGGTGCCCTGCCCGAGATGCTCCTGAAGATCGCCGACAACTACGACGACGAGGTGGACAACGCCGTGGCGGCCATGACCTCGCTGCTCGAACCGATCATGATCGTCGGCCTGGCCCTCATCGTGGGCAGCATCGTCATCGCCATGTTCCTGCCTCTCATCAAGCTGATGGAGGGCGTGGGCGACGTGGGACGCAAGGGAGGCGAAGACTAAGCGGGCCGGAGGCGGCGCCCCAGCCGCTACAGGTCGCCCGCCCGTGCGCTGCAGGGGTTCGGACACCGGCTACGGGGTCCGGCACGTGCCACTCTCCAGGAGACCGGCTTCCGCACACAAACAGCGTCGAGCCGATCCCGAAGGGATGGCTCCGGCCGGCCGGACTCGAACTCGGATCGCAGGGGAGGGCGGCCGCGTCCGGCACGCCCTGCCAGTCTCGGGCGTGCCGCGGGGATGCCTCTTCGGTGGCACGCTTGCCGGACTTTTCAGGCCGGCCTTTCATAGAATGCAAGTGCACGGGCCGGGCTTGACGTGCCTTCCGTGAATGAATCTCATGGAGGGCGGGATCGTCCGATGGATGGGGCGTCGCCCTCGAAACGAAAGGCAAGCTTATGAAACATCGGTTTGGTTGGAACCAGTGGGTCCTGGCCTCGTGGATGGGCGTGTGTGGCCTGGGCTTTCTCGGCACGGTGACCGCCTCCGCCGAGCCCAAGAAGGTGCTGGTGGTGAGCGTGACGGAGGGTTTCCGCCACAGCAGCATCGAAATCGGCAACCAGGTGATCGCGCAACTGGCGCACGATTCCGGTGACTTCGTTGTGGAAGTGGCCAACATCAACCCCAATGCGCCCGAGTTTCGTGGCCCTGATGGCAAGCCGGACCGGGCCAAAGTGCACGAGGCGAACCGGCGCCTGTTGGCCGAGAAAATGAGCCCGGCTGCACTGGCCAGGTACGACCTGGTGATTTTCAACAGCACCACGGGTGACCTGCCCATACCCGACATGGACGCGTTCCTCGAGTGGATCCGCAGTGGCAAGGGGTTTGTGGGTGTTCACGCGGCCACGGACACCTTCCGCGGCCATCGGCCGTTTCACCCGTACGTTCGAATGATCGGTGGTGAATTCAAGACGCACGGTCCGCAGGTCCAGGTGGACGTGCTCAACCAGGACCCGAAACACCCGGCCTGTGCGCATCTGCCGGGTTCCTGGACCGTGTTCGACGAGATCTACATTCTGGACGGGTTCGAGCGCCCGGCCGTGCACGGCCTGCTGGGCTTGGACAAACATCCCAACGAAAAAACGCCCGGGGACTACCCCATTGCGTGGTGCAAGACCTATGGCAAAGGCAGGGTGTTCTACACCTCGCTCGGCCATCGCGAGGACGTGTGGGATCCCAACTGGACCGAGGGCAACGGCCAAAGGCGGAACCCGCCGTCGGTTGCGGTTGCCTTCCAGCGCCACTTGCTGGGTGGCATTCGCTGGGCGCTGGGACGGGAACAGTGACGGCAAACCGATGTCGCGCCAAACGGCCCGACGACGCCAACCGTCCGAACCGGTCCGCGGGCGGCGGTTTTCCCTGGGAGAACGGCAGGGAGGCCTTGAGAACCAGCGGGAGCAAAGGGTGCTGAGCGCGGCACCTCCGGAAGACAAAGGATTATGAGCGAGACCAAGCACGGGATGGAATGGAATCGGAGAGAATTCCTGAGGGGAAGTTCCCTGGCGGCGCTGGCCACGGTGCTGGGCGGGGTGCGGTTGGTCAAACCGGCGGCCCGGGCTGCTGAAACGCCCGCGCCCCCCTCGGGAGAGCGCGTCAAGGTGGGGCTGATCGGGCTCGGCCAGTGGGGTCGCGAATTGCTGGACCAGTTGCTGCGGCTGCCCGCCGCCGAGGTCGCCGCCATCTGCGACAATTACCCCCCCATGGTGCGCCGCAGCCAGAGGAAAGCGCCGGATGCGCTGGCCACCGAAAACTACCGCGAGGTGCTGGAGAACAAAGACATCACCGCGGTGGTGGTCGCCACCCCCACCCACCAGCACAAGGAGATCGTGCTGGCCGCACTGGAGGCGGGCAAACATGTGTATTGCGAGGTCCCGCTGGCGCATACGGTGGACGAGGCACGCGAAATCGCCCGCGCCGCGCTCAAGCACAACCGACAGGTGTTCCAGTCCGGGCTGCAACTCCGGTCGGATCCGCAGCGGCATTTCCTTCTGCCGTTCATCCGCTCGGGCGCGCTGGGGCGCATGGCCATGGCTCGTGCCCAATGGAACAAGAAAACCAGCTGGCGCCTTACCTCGCCGAATCCGGAACGGGAGGCCGAGATCAACTGGCGGTTGTCTCCGGAGATCTCCCCGGGTTTGATGGGCGAGGTCGGCATCCATCAGTTGGACCAGGTCAGTTGGTTCCTGAACCACTGGCCCACCGCGGTGCATGGATTCGGAACCGTCGCTTTCTGGCGGGACGGCCGAAAAGTGCCCGACACGGTCCAGGCCGTTGTGGAATATCCGGATGGCTTGCGCCTGCTGTACAGCGCCACGCTGGCCAACAGTTACGAGGCGGACGCGGAGATCTATTACGGGAGCGATGCCGCGGTGCTGATCCGCGGCAGCAGCGCTTGGATGTTCAAGGAGGCCGATGCCCCGCTGCTGGGATGGGAAGTGTATGCGCAGAAGGATGCCTTTTACCAGGCGACCGGCATTTCGCTCCGGGCCGACGCTTCCAAACTGAAGACCCGCGGCGCGCAGGCTGAAGCGCAAACGGAAGCCGCCGATCCGCCGGTCTACTTTGCCCTCGAAGCCTTCCTGCGCAACAGCCGGGAGGTGACCAGCGCCGTCCGCGACTTCACCTCGCTGTACGGCGACACCGATCCCCGGGCACTGGCCGATTATCTGGCCCAGGAGGTGCGGCGGCTACCGGCGGCCGACGCCCTCGACGGTTACCGGGCCACGGTGCTGGCCCTCAAGGCCAACGAAGCCGTGGTCCGCGGTCAACCTGTGGCCCTTGCACCGGAAATGTTTGAATTGAGCTGAACCCTCCGCGTCCAATCTTATGATGACACTGCTCGCTCCCATCAAAATGGCCGCCTCCCGTGCGCGAGGCGTGAGTGCTCGAACGACCGGCCGATCGTTGCGCATTGCGTCGGTTGGGCTGCTGGTGGCTGCCCTGAGCGCGGTGGCTGCCGAGGGCTGGACCCGCCTGGGGCCCAAGCCGGGCGGCCATTCCAAGGTCCGCATCGAGGGCACCTCCACCATCCATGACTGGCAGGTCGAAAGCCCTCTCATAGGAGGCTCTCTCGAACTGGGGCCCAACTTTCCCAAATCACCCGATGAGGCCAAACCGGGCAAACTCGACGTGCGGGCGCAGGTCTTCATCCCGGTCAGCTCCCTCAAGAGCATCAAGGATGACGGCACACCATACAGCACGGCGATGGACGACATCATGCACGGCAAGCTTCTCAAGACGGAGCACCCGCGCATCTTGTACACCCTGCAGGAGCTCACGCTCAAGGAGGGCGGCGCCAAAGAGTCGGGCCTGTACGAGGCCCAGGCCGTCGGTGATCTGGTCGTGGCCGGCGTGACCAACCGCGTGACCTTCCCCGTGAAGATCCAGCTTCACCCGGACAACCACGTCACGGTCAGCGGCGAGGTGGCGCTCAAAATGTCCGACTTCAAGATCGAGCCGCCCGCGCCGAAAATCGCCCTCGGCCTGATCAAGACGGGGGATGAGGTGAAAGTGAAATTCCAGTGGGAGGTCTTCCCGCGTTGATGTCGGTCGGGACCTTTCAGTGCCCGACAGACGATGTGTGCGCCGGCCCGGAGGATGCTCCGGGCCGGTCGTTTTTGCCTGGCCGGTCACCTGACAGGGGATTGGGCCGGGCCGGCAGAATCACACAGGGAACGGGGACGGGCCACCAGCGGCAATCCGTGCCGTGCGCGGAAAACCTTTCCCTTGGGCATGTCGCGTTTCCTGGGCGCACTGCTGAGCCGGATGCCGTCGGAACGGTCGTTCAGCCCATCTGCTTGACTTCTACTGAGATGGTTTTGACATAAGTCAAGTTACTCGCTGCGAGAACGTTGTCCGGCGGCGCGAGTCTGCTAAGGTAATGTCCGACATGCGCGTGCAGACATGGGCAGGGATCGCCGTGGGCGTGATGATCGGTGTGGCCCTGGGCACCGGGGCCTACACCTTCCTTTATGCCCGTGGGTACTCCTACCTCACGGACGATCCGGACGCCTGTGTGAATTGCCACATCATGCGGGAACAGCACGATGCGTGGCGTCACTCGAGCCATCACGCCGTGGCCACCTGCAACGATTGTCACACCCCCGAAGGGTTCGTTGCCAAGTGGTGGACGAAGGCCCAGAACGGCTTCTGGCACTCGTACTATTTCACCCTGGGCACGTATCCCGATCCCATCCGCATCACCGAACGCAACCTGCGGGTGACGGAGGAGGCGTGCCGGAAGTGTCATGGCGACATCGTGCACGCCATCGAGGCTCCCGCAGGACGCGCGTTTCCGGCCAGGGACAGGCTTTCATGTGTACACTGTCACCGGGACGTGGGTCACATGCACTGAACCAGCAAAGGAAGGAGAGGAGATTCTGACATGCGGCACCAGTGGATCAGCAGGATCGGCAGCCGGTTCGGCGGTCAGTTGTTGAAATACGGTGTGGTGACCGGGTTGGCGGCGCTGGTGACGGTGGGTGCGCTGGCGCTGTTGCTCAACATCCTGGAGCGGAAGAGGGAGGCCCAAAACCCGTTCTTCCGCGTGGTGGAACTGACCGACGAGACCACCGACCCGGCCGTGTGGGGAAAAAATTTCCCGATCCAGTACGACAGTTACAAACGCACGGTGGACCAGGTGCGGACGCGGTACGGAGGCAGTGAGGCCCTGCCGCGGACGCCGACGCAAGCCGATCCCCGTTCCGTCGTGGCGCAGTCCAAACTGGAGGAGGATCCGCGACTGAAGACCTTGTGGGCCGGATACGCCTTTGCCCTCGACACCCGGGAAGACCGCGGGCACGCCTACATGCTGGAGGACGCCACCTTCACGGGGCGACAGGCCAGGCCTCAACCCGGTGCCTGCCTGAACTGTCATTCGTCGGTTTACACCGCGTACAAGAAACTCGGCGACGGCGACATCATGAAGGGGTTCGAACGCTTCAATGCCCTGCCGTTTGCCGAGGCGCGCAAACTGGTGGAACACCCGGTGGCCTGCATTGATTGTCATGATCCGGAAACCATGCAGTTGCGCATCACGCGGCCGGCCTTCATCGAAGGGATCCGCCAGTTAAAGGCCCGCGAGGGCATCCCCGATTACGATGTCAATCGCATGGCCACGCGCCAGGAGATGCGGACCTACGTGTGCGCGCAGTGTCACGTGGAATACTACTTCAAGGGAGAGAGCAAACGTCTGACCTTCCCCTGGACGCACGGGATCAAGATCGAGGAGATCCTGGCCTACTACGACGAGCACGGCGTGAAGGATTGGAACCATGCCGAGACCGGCGCTCCGGTCCTCAAGGTGCAGCATCCGGAGTTCGAGTTGTGGAGCCAGGGTATCCATGCGCGTTCGGGGGTGTCCTGTGCGGATTGCCACATGCCGTACCAGAGGGTGGGGGCTTTCAAGGTGAGCGACCACCACGTCCGGAGCCCCATGCTGAACGTGCATCGGGCCTGCCAGACCTGCCATCCCTGGCCTGAAGACGAGCTCAAGGCCCGTGTCCATGCCATCCAGGACCGGACTCATCAACTGCGCGACCGGGCCCTGGACGCCCTCATGGACTTGATTGCCGACATCCGGGCCGCACGGGAAGCGGGCCTGGACGAACGCGGACTGCAGGAGGCCCTGGATTATCATCGCAAGGCGCAGTTCTACATAGACTTCATCGAGGCTGAGAACTCGACCGGTTTCCATGCCCCGGAGGAGGCGGCCCGGATATTGGCCGAGGCGATCGACTTCTGTCGCCGTGGACAGACGGCGTTGCGAAAACTGGCCACCAGCGGGGGACCGACCACCGCTGCGCTGGCACGGGACGAGGCAAACGACCTCTGAACATGGGCGTGGCGGGACGCATACCCGGCTCGCACCGCACCAGCCGTACCGCCAGGGGTCCTGTGCGTGCGGGACACGACTCTTCGTGCCGCAGACGGCCGGGCGCTGCATGCCGTCCGTGGACACTTCGAGCGTGAGCCAGGGGTGGCAGAGGGCGGGCCGGCCTTGTTCTTCAAGGCCAGGATCGGGTGAGCCGGCGGCCTCGGGCGCCATTTCCTTGACTGAACCGGGCGAAAACCCGCATTAAGCAGGGCCGTACAAAGGAGACCACCAGATGAGCTTGCTGCGCCGGAAACGAGTGGAAGATCTGCAGCGGGAGGCCCTGACCGACCAGAGCCTGCACCGTGCCCTCGGCCCATGGAATTTGGTGTTGCTGGGTATCGGGGCGATCATCGGGGCGGGCATCTTCGTTCTCACGGGCAAGGCCGCTGCCAATTACGCCGGACCCGCGATCGTCATCTCCTTCGTGCTGGCGGGACTGGCCTGTGCCTTTGCCGGATTGTGCTATGCCGAGTTCGCTTCCATGATCCCCATTTCCGGCTCTGCCTACACCTACAGCTACGCCACCATGGGGGAGCTCCTGGCCTGGATCATCGGGTGGGATCTGATTCTGGAATACCTCTTTGCGGCTTCCACGGTCGCGTCGGGTTGGTCGGAATACATGGTTTCGTTTCTGGCGGACTTCGGAATCGTGATTCCGCCGGAATGGGCCGCGGCACCCTGGGATCACAAGGTTCCGCCCGACGCGGGCTGGAATCTCTGGCGGGTGTTCACCGAGGGTTGGACCCGGACCGGGGCCATCCTGAACGTCCCTGCCATGTTGATTGTCGGGGTGATCACCGTGTTGCTGGTTCTGGGCATCCGCGAATCGGCCACGTTCAACAACATCATCGTGGCGGTGAAGGTGGGGGTCATCCTGATGTTCCTGGCCGTCGGGGTGGCGCATCTGAACCCGGAAAACTGGCAGCCGTTCATCCCGCCGTCGGAGGGTCCGGGCCGGTTCGGCTGGGAGGGCGTGCTGCGTGCAGCCGGTGTGATTTTCTTTGCCTACATCGGGTTTGACGCGGTTTCCACAGCCGCGCAGGAGGCCAGGAACCCGCAGCGAGACATGCCCATCGGCATTCTCGGTTCGCTGGCCATCTGCACCCTGTTGTACATCGCGGTGGCCGGCGTCCTCACCGGCATTGTGAAGTATGACCAACTCGACGTGGGCGCGCCCGTGGCGGTCGCGATCGACACGCTGGGGTCGGGCTTTTCCTGGTTGAAGACACTGATCAAGGTCGGTGCCCTTGCGGGACTTTCTTCCGTGATCCTGGTCATGATGATGGGTCAACCCCGGATCTTCTACGCCATGGCGCGCGACGGCCTTTTGCCGCCGCTGTTTGCCCGGGTGCATCCACGGTTTCGAACGCCCTACTGGGCGACCATCCTCACCGGGTGCTTTGCCATGTTGTTGGCGGGGTTGCTGCCCATCGGTCTGCTGGGTGAGCTGGTCTCCATTGGCACGCTGCTGGCCTTTGTGATCGTCTGCGGGGGGGTCTTTGCCCTCCGGTTCACCGATCCGCACATCCCGCGGCCTTTCCGGGTGCCGGTGTTTTGGCTCGTGTGTCCGCTGGGGGTGTTTTTCTGCGGCTGGTTGATGGTCGGGTTGCCGCCTGATACCTGGGCCCGGTTGCTGGTCTGGATGGCGCTGGGGTTGTGCGTGTATTTCTTGTATGGCCGGCGGCACAGCGTGTTGGCCCGGCAGGGCGCCGACCACCGTGAAGACACGCGATAGCGCGCCAGCTGCCCCAAGCGCCTGCAACGGGCGGACCGAACCCTGCGGCTCAACGGCGCCACGGAGGCTTCATGAGTTGCCAGCGGACCAGCCAGTCGTGCAGGATCGCACCGGCGAAAGTTCCCTCCGCCGCCAATTCCTCCGGAGGTTGCCCCCAGTAAAACGTCAGCCAACCCGCCACCTGGTCGGCGTGCTCCCGCATGAACCGGATGAGGTTTTCCGCCCGGATGTGAAGGGGGAAGATCTCTTCGACCACAAGCGGCCTGTCAGAGCGACAGGCATCCAGGACTTCCATCGCCTCGGACAACCGCCCTTCATCCGGGTAAAGGTGAACACTCAGGAAATCGAGTTCCCGGCTCATCATTTCGGGATCGAAACCGGAAAACGAGTCCGTGCGACGGCGCTCGGGGAGCAGACCCACCGTGACCAGGGCTTGTGGATCCTCGGCGCGGATGGATTGTTTGAGCAATCGAACCCAATCCCGCGCCACGATCGCCCGGGGCCGCCCCTGCGGATCCCGTGTCACGGCCTGGACGTAGCTGAACCCCCCGAACTCGCCGGCCAGCCAGTCCCCGGCCGGTCGGGGCTGTGCCGGCACGAAGGGCTCGTTCATAAGGTTGTAACAAAAGACCGCCGAACTGGAGCGGGCCGTGCGCGCCACAGCCCGCCAGAAGGTGGCCTGCGCGCGCCACCGATCGGACTCGGACAGCGCGTCGTACCATGCGGGCACGGTGGTCCTGCGGTAACACCCGAGCCCGGTCAGGTCCACGAAAAGTCCGTTGCGCTCCGCCAGCCGGAGCAACCGGCGAAGCCGGCGCAGTGCCGTTGCATCCGGTTCCCCGGGCCCTTTGAGGAACGCGGCCACCTGCAGATGGATGCGGACCGTGTTGGCTCCGAGCCGTTTCATCTCGGCAAAGTCGGCCGCCACTGTGTCCCATTCTCGTTCCCAATACTCCTCCAGGAGGCGGCCCCGATGGTCGCGATCGTAATTGAAACCCCAGGGATGAAAGGGTTGGCCCTCCGGACACAGAAAGATCGGGCCGGTTGGGCTGACCCGGATGCGCGGGGGAGTGCCCTCCGAGGGAAAGCCGGCGATTCCTGTCACGAGACAGACGGTCAACCCCAGCAGACCCGCGCGGGTCATGGACCGAACAGCTCGCGGATGGAGATTTCGAACGATGGCCACAGAGCCTCGGTGAGCAGCTCCGACCCGGCCAGGATGGTCTGCAGCGCCAGTCCGTAGGGCGTGGCGTGGTAAACCTCCACGTTGTCGTACCGGGGATCGATCATCCAGAGCCGGGCCGGCCGGATCTCCTCGTAGAGGGCCTTTTTGATCACGGTGTCGGTGTGGTGATCGGCCGGGTTGATCACCTCGGCAGCCAACCAGAGTTTTGCGTTTGCCGTGGTGAGGACCGCCAGGTCCGGGCGGATGGCCGTGTCCGGTGTGATTTGGATGCGTGCCCGGCACGCGAGCAATTGGGCGGCGGGAAAGGCCGCCAGAGATGCGGCCACGCGCGCGTGAAGGCGTTGGCAGATCCGCTCGTGACGTTCTCCGGGGGGAGCACGAAGGGTGGGCATCCCGTCGAGGATTTCTTCGTAACCTGCGCTCATGACCCTTGCTGCGCCACCTTACGGCGGGGACCCGCCGGACGCAAGCAGCCCTGCGAACGGCTCCGGCAGGCGCGGCTGTCCGGGAATCGCTTCAACGCAGGGCGGGCCGGAACGTTTCGCCGCGTTTCAGAGACCGTGCGAATTCGGCCAGCAGCTTCGGGATCGCCTCCAGGTCGCCCAAGTGAATGACCTCCACGGGCGAGTGCATGTAACGGTTGGGCAGGCTGACGAGGGCGCTGGGAATTCCTCCGCGGGTCCAGAAGATCGCGTCGGTGTCCGTACCGCTGGTGTTGGACATGGCCTCGTGCTGGATCGGGATTCGGGCCTTGCGGGCCAGGGCCTCGAGTCGCTCCACCAGCGCGGGATGGTTGCAACCGCCGTGGGTGAGGGTGGGACCTTTCCCCAGGCGGACATCGCCGTGTTTGGCCTTGTTGACTTGCGGATAGTCGGTGGCATGGGTGACGTCCACGACCAGCGCGAGATCCGGCTGCAGGCTGTAGGCGATCTGGCGTGCACCGAAGAGGCCGACCTCCTCCTGCACGTTGGCCACAGCGCAGACCTCTGCCTGGAGCCGGGCACCGGACTCCCGCAACAGCCGCAGGGTCTCGGCCACGGCGAAAGTGCCGATCCGATTGTCGAAGGCGCGGGCCACGGCGAAATCGCCGTGTAACAGTTCGAATTCATCGGCCAGGGTGACCGGGTCGCCAATGCGGACCCTGCGTTCGGCCTCACGCCGGCTGGTGGCCCCGATGTCGATGAACAGATCGTGGATCTTGGGAGGCTTGCGTTCCCCTTCGTCCTTCAGCAGGTGGGGGGGCAGGCTGCCGATCACTCCCCTGACCGGCCCGCGGCGGGTGTGGACGATCACCCGCTGCGCCACCGAAACCACCGGGTCTACTCCCCCCAGACGCCGCACATGGAGGTAGCCCTGGTCATCGATGTAATGCACGGCCAGTGCAATCTCGTCCGCATGCGCCGCCAACATCAGCCGGGGCGAGCCGCCTTTGTTCAAAACCGCCACACAGTTGCCGTAGGCATCCCAGAACGTCTCGTCCGCCCACCGCCGCACGTAGTCCAACCAAACCTGCAGCCCGCGAAGTTCATGCCCCACCGGACTGGGGGTGTTGACCAGTTGTTTGAGGAATTCCAGGGACGCCTCTCGCATACCGGCAGGGTAAGGAACGACAGAGGGGTTCGTCGAGGACCGGCTGAGTACCCACCCCCAGGCCGGGCTCGTCGAGCAGTCCCCCGGGATGGTGCCCGGCGCAACAAGGTAACCGCCTGGTCACAACCGGAACCGCGGGGCGAGCCGGACCGCCGCCGGCCGCTCAGGTTTTGCGGGGTTCAGACTCCCTGCCGGGACGGGAGGATGCGTTGTCAGGCGGCTGCGTATGTTCGACGCGGCTGAGGATTTTGCCCCGGTGCAGGCGCGTAAGGATGGGGCGGCCCGGTTGCACCTCGCCGGCACTCCGGATGAGCCGACCCGATTCGGCGTCGAAGGTCAGGGAGTAACCCCGGGCCAGGACCTGTTCCGGACCGAGGAGCGCCAGGCGGCTTCGCGCCGCCGACCAGCGCTGGTTGCGGTGCTGGAGCTGATGCCGGACCGCCTGACGGAGCCGGGCACAGGCAGTTTCGAGGAGCCGACGCTGGTGCTGAAGCCGTGCGAGCGGCCGCGCCTGGTGGAGACGATGCACCAGGTGCTGCCACCGCTGCAGCCGCAGGGTGTGCGTGGCGCATTGGGCGCGCTGCAATCGCGCAATCAATTCGTCCCAACGCTGCCACGCCTCTTCCAGACGCCGCCGGGGATGCACGCGCTGGAGCCGGGTCAACCAGGCGGACAACGTCTCCCGGGAGCGGTCCAGGTGCCGGAGCAGCCGGTCCTTCAACAGGCCGGGGACCTGGGCCAGGAAGTCGCGGCTGGCATGGACATTTTCGGTCAGGATTTCGGCGGCGGCACTTGGCGTGGCGGCGCGAACATCGGCCACGAAATCGCTAATGGTGAAGTCAATTTCATGCCCCACGGCGGAGACCACCGGAAGGGCCGAAGCCGCGATGGCCCGGGCGACCACCTCCTCGTTGAAGGCCCACAAATCCTCCAGGCTGCCGCCGCCCCGTGTGACCAGAATGACGTCGAGCCGCGGCGGGGGGACGCGAAGCAACCCCTGGGACGGAGGCGGCTCGGGCACGGGCGCAAACGCGAACTCGTTGAGCAGCCGGATGGCGGCGGCGATCTCGCCGGCTGCGCCATCGCCCTGAACGCGGCACGGGACCAGCACGAATTCCAGCATCGGATTCCGCCGCCGGGCCACGTGAAGGACATCCCGAATGGCGGCGCCCGTGGGTGAGGTGACCAGGCCGATGCGGCGGGGGTAGGGCGGCAGGGGACGCTTTCGTTCCCGGGCGAAGAGCCCCTCGGCGGCCAGCTTTTTTTTCAATTGCTCGAAGGCCAGTTGTAGGGCACCCAACCCTTGGAACTCAAGCGCCCGGATGACCAGCTGGTACTGGCCCCGCGGTTCGTAGACGGTCAGGTCACCGCAAACGACCACCTTTTGTCCATCGGCCAAGAGGTCCCGGCGCGTGATGTTTTCCCCCCGGAACAGCACGCAGGCGATCTGTGCGGCGGCGTCCTTGAGTGTGAAATAAATGTGGCCGGAGGATTGGATGCGGAGGTTGCTGATCTCCCCGCCGACCCAAACCTGCCCAATCTGCTGCTCGAGCAGTCGCCGGATTTGCAGGGTCAGTTCACTGACGGTCCAGACCCGGCGCATCTGCTCCGGCGCAAACAACTCGCCGAAGTCCCACTGATCTTTCACACCACGGCCCATGCGGCCTTCAGTCTGGGGGGTGAACGTGCCGAAGGCAACGCGCGCTGTCGCCCCCCCGGACGGTTCAGCTCCTTCCGTATGGGACCTGCGCCCGGACGCGCGCGACCAGGCCGTGGACGATCCCCTCCCACGCGGATCGGCCCTCCGTTGGCGGCCACTCCAGGTAGTGGAACAGCAGTCCGGCCGCCACCAACGGGAGGCGAACCGATTCGACATGCGCCGCGGCCAGGTGGTCGCGCAGCGGCGGTGCATCCACACTGGCTGCGAGGGCATCCAGGATTCGCGACGGCTTCCACCGATGCACGAGCACCCAGGTCTGGACCAACCCGTACACCCAATCCCACCCGGGCGGACCCAGCGGTTCGCCCCGCTCCCAGTCCAGGACCCACCAGCGGTTCGTGACGGAATCGTGGCGAAGGTTCCAGGGTGCGAAATCGCCGTGCAACACAGTCGGATGCACCTCCAGCCGGCCCAGCTCCTCCATCCAAGGACAGGAGAAGCCGGTCTGTGCCAGACGGGCCCGACACCGTTGCCATGGCGGCAGTTCGGCCAGACGCACCCGCCGTTGACGGTCCAGCCAGGTGCCGAGCAGGGTGCCGAGGCACTCGACCGGCAGTCCCCGCGGAGCCTGCCCGGGTACCCAGGGCTGGACCATGGCCAGGGCATGTTCCCCTTCCCAGACGGACTCCACGGGGGGCGCGTGGAGCCGATCGGCACCGATGGTCTGCAAAACGTTCACCTCGGCCTGGAGGCGCCTGACGGCGGCAGGACCGCTGCCGGCCTTGATGACCTGCTCAGGCCGCCCGTCCGGTGAAAAGCACAGAAACAGCAACCTGCGCCCGGCTGCATTCGGGTTCCCGCAAAAGAGGCCGAAGGGACGGACCCGGTGAGGGGCCGCAGGATCCCGCAACACCTGCAGGAACGGTGCATCGGCCCGGAACCGCAGTTCCCACCGCCTCAGGCCGGGTAACCGAAACCGGCCGACAGTCCGTGCCAGCAAGGCCCGAGCGCACCGTGCGGGAAAGGTCTGGGCTGGATAAAGGGACAGCACGGCCCGGGCCAGCTCGGTCCGGTTGGGCAACCACAACAGAGGTTCCCCTCTGCGCGTGACCAGCCAGCCGGACAATTCGATGGCCGCCTGCCCCGGAAGCGCCGGAAGCAACAGGTCGGACCATGGCATGGGAACGGGATCGCTCATGTCCATGGGGAGCGGGTTCGGCGACCGGCCAGGTGACCGAGGACAATACGGACGATTTGTTGCACCAGAAGAGGCGCCGGCTGGGTGGCATCCAGAACGTGCGCCTTGGGCAACCGGCAGGCCAGTTCTAAATAGGCCTGCCGCTGTCGTCGGGTCTCCTCTTCGGGCACCTCGGTTTTGCGTCGTCGCAGCACCTCCACCGGCGCATCCAGAACGAACACCAGATCAGGGTCCGAAACCATGCGGAACATGCGCAGGAACAGCAAAGGGGGCGGAGCCAGCCGATATCGCCTGGGGTCCACAAAGAAATCGTGGTGATACCGGTCCATGACCACCCAGCCGTTGCGAAAACGGACGGGCTGGATCACGCACCAGTGCGCCAGGCCGTACTCCAGAGCGTGCAGGAACAACACAATCAGCGAGAGCCACCGGCCACGTGAAGCGCGCCCGTGAGGTTGGGTCGTGGGCGGGCGTCCCCGCCGATGAGGCAGGGGCAGGACTTCCGGCTTCCAATGACCCAGGAGGCTTTTGTCAGGCTGGAAAGTGGGAGACAGAGCCGGGAAGAGCAGCCGGGCCACCGTGGACTTTCCGCAACCGTCAGGTCCCAGCAGAACCACGAGCAGGCCGGGCGGCCGCCGGGCCCGTGCCCACAACCGTTTCAGGTCGCTTGCCCACGCTCGCAGGACTCGCCCGGGTGCATGAAACAGGGCCCGGCAAACGACATTCCGGCGCCATCGGTGGGCGCGGGATTCGATGGCTTCCCAGTCTCCCCCGCGCGTCCATTCTGCAAGCGTCCTGGCTGCTTTGGTTCCGACGGCCTCGGCCAGGCGCGCGAAAAACGCTTCCGACCGTTCCCCGGCGACGGTGCGAATGGATTCCCGGTACTTCTCTCGCACGCGTCCCTGGTAAAGGAGCCGGATGAGGAGATTGAGCACGGCCTCGTCCACCGGATCCGGCACGGCAAACAGATCCCGTTGCACGGACCGGTCCAGCACGGACTCGGTATCCAGCAGCGGAACCCCCCGCCAGGCCAGGCGGTGGAACAGGTCGATCTGCACCTGGTGGAGTGTCTGCGGATGGTGGAAGAAGAGCGAGACGGGATCGAAACAGACGCGCTGATGCGGCCTGTACCCGGCCTGGGATGCGGCTGTGATCAACCGTCTTTCGGCTTCTGCGAGCGCACAAGGGGCAACCAGCACGTCCACGTCGTTGGAGGTGGAGTCGGGCAGTTGCTGGTAATTCCTCAGGACAACGAACCGGATGCCACTTTCCCGCCACGTGCGGAAAACCGCGGTGAGCAGCGGGCGCAAGGACGGTGCACCGGCGGGCGACCCGACAGGCGGAACGGCGGGGTTCATGCGAGTGAAATCCATCCACGCAAAAAGCCGGCCCTGGACCGTGCATGCCGATGCGGCACTCGCTCGACCGGCCATCCTTCTGCCTGATGAACGCGGGGGAAAGCCTGACACCGCCTCCGGCCCGGTGGAGGAAACGTGTGGTTTGGCGGGCCTGCGTGAATCGTCGGACCGGCAGGGTGACATCTGAGCCGGATTCGCATCGACACTGCGCGCGACATCCTCCGAAGGTTGGCGTGGTCCGCGGCTGCTGCCAATGGCAAAGCGTGGAGGGGCATCCAACGGCTGGTCGGAACCCGGGCTGTTGCCGGCGGAGCCGCTCGAACGGCGGCCGTCGCCGCGGCGCCTGTGGCGTTTGGCTCATGCAATGCGAGGTTTGATCCTTTACCGGCGCGACAAATGTGGTAGGATGAGAGTAATCTATGAGTGCGCGGAAAGCCGAGCGTCCCGACGGATCAACGCAGGTCACCGTGGAAGCTCGCGAGACGCAGCTGGCGTTGCCTCCGGAGGCTGTGGTGTTCCGCCGGAATGGCATCGAGTTTCTCAGTCCCACGGCCCTGCCTTGTTGGACAGAGATGACCCTGACGGTGAAGTCGCCGATGGACAAGGGCCGCGTGACCTGTACGGGCGTGGTTGTCAGTTGCACGGGCAACCGGCACACCGGCTACCACGTCTCGATGGTGTTCACAGGCATGTCGCGGCAGGCCCAGTCCAAGCTCTCAGCCTGGGCGACCTTCCCGCCTCAACCTCCTGCCTGATCTTCCGGAGCCGGCGGTTTCCGGGTCGCGACCCCGGGCAGGCTGCGCGAGGGTCCGTAATCGTCTTTTCCTGCTTCCGGTCAGGGGTTTTGCCGGACTGACGCGGAGTCCGGCAGGGACAGGGTTTGCAGGCTCGACGGGGCGGGGACTTCGTAGAGGGAGGGCGCCACATCTTGGAGGGCCCGTTCCACGCGGGCCGGGTCCTGCAGGATGCGCCGTCCCATCCAGAGCGCCAGCAGCCCGACCACGGCCGCCAACACGATCACCTGGGGCCAACTGACCCGGGCGACATGAAACAGGACGCGGTCGAGCAGGCCGGGTTCCTGCGGGCTGAGCGCTGGAGGGCCGGACAGGCGCTCGTCGCGCGCCAATTCCTGGTCCAGTTGGCGGAGCAGTGGCGCGGGGTCGAGTTTGAGGGCCAGTGCGTAGCTGCGAACCGAACCTTTCACGTAAACCGGGGCACTGAATCTTTCGTAACGACCCTCTTCCAAGGACTGTAGAAGGTCGGCACGAAGCTTGGTCACGGCCGCCATTTCCTGAAGGCTCAGTCCAGCGGCCTCGCGCCGTGCTCGGAGTTGTTCGCCCACTGTCGGCATCCCTGTGCCCATTTAGGGTCGTTACCGGCCATTTGGCAACGCCGGAAAGGCGCCCGGCCGGCATGGGTGCGGGCAGCGCCACCTGCGACCGACCCGCGGGCACAAAAACCGGCCAGGGAACCCTGTCCGGTTTGCTGTCCTGTGGCCGCTGATGCGCCCGATCCGGTTCTCTTCTGCCCGACTCCAAACGAACCGGCGGGCCGGGATTCAACCCGACCCGCCGGCGCGATTCAGTATTCAGCCGAACCCATCAGGGAACGCGCACCCGATAGAACTTCACCGGCACTTCAGTGGATGGGGTGATGGTGATGCTCCCCGAGATGGGGCCTTCGTCCACCCATTGGATCGGCGGAGTCAGGCTGGTGGTGGATTGCAGCGTGCCCGGTTGCGACGTCGTCAGCGTCAGGGTCCCGCCTGTGCCCACGGTCAGGGTCAGCGTGGGCGGTTCGGCACCCGGCACGATGCCCAACAGCTCGATCTCGGCGATCTGGACGCTGTTGGCCGCGCTGTTGTTTTTCACGTTGTAGAACTGGACACGGTAATAGGCGAACTCGGTCTCGTTGGCGAAGTACACCTCCTGATGGAAATGCACCAGTGGATCGATCATCTCCGTGGTCACCGTGTTCCGCCCGGAAGGCAGGGTCAGCGCATTGGAACTGATCAACGTCCAGCTGACACCGTCGTTGGAGCCCTCGATGACCACGTCCGCCGGGTCGCGTGCCTCGGCATCGTTGGCGGTATAGATGCGCACGCCGCGGACGATGGTGGGCCCGACCGAGGGCCGGACCACGAACCCTTGCGGGCCCACGTAAGGTGCGGCCGTGTCGAAGGCGTCAAAGTTCAGGTACTTTTGTACCAGGTTGTCGATCGCATGGTCCACCGTTTCCGCTCCGGGCGAACTGCCGTCCAGGATGTAGATGAAATCGCCCGGTTGGGTGACGTCCTGCATGGAGGATACCACCGTGAGCCGGGCGACGCCGCTGAGAGCGAATCCGACCGCGTTGGTGGCCGTCAGGCGGTACTCGCCGGTTTGCGCCAGTGCCGCCGAGTTCAGCACGAGCTGCGCCGTGTCGGCGCCGCTGATGCCACCGCTGTTGGCGAGGTCGGTCCACTCGCTCCCGCCCGGTGCCCGATACTGCCAACGGAGGCTGACCGGTTCGGTGCCGCCGACCAAGGGACAGGTGAACGTGACCGTGCCACCTTCGTACACACCCGCGCTGGCCGGCGTGATGTCTCCGAGGATGGGGGCGAAGTCGCCCAGCGTGCCGCTCACGGCCAGGATGACCATCCGGCCCGTCGTGGGATTCACTGCGCCGAGGAAGCGCACCACGATGTTGGTCACCGGGCTGGTGGTGTTTTGGAGGGCGAACTGGGCCTCGTAGAGCCGCGGGTTGGGCGTGGTGGTCCGGCCCGGATCGTTGTTGAGCGTGCGGGTGTTGAGGTTGACCCGGCCCCGGGTGCTGAAGGCGAACGGTTCGTTGTTGAACCAGTCACGCGAGACGAAGGTGTTCGTCTCGGAGGTGCCGTCGGCGTACTGGATCACCACCTCGTTGGTCACATTGTTGTTGGCCGTGGCACTCAGGAAGCTGAGGGCCGAGTACGGTTGCGGACGGGCCGGGATGAGATTGGCCTCGGGATGGGCATAATCCACGAAGACCGCGTTCGGTCCAGTGTAGCTGGCCGGCATCCGATAGTGATGATCCGGTTGGGCCTGACTGGTCACGAGCGACCCGGCAGCCGGCAACCCCGAGTCCGGGATCAGCGGGTAGTACCCCTGCTCATACCAGGTGTTACCGGTGTTGTTGGTGCCGCCGTCCATGGAGACAGTGGTGACGTTGGTCAGAGCAGCCGGGAATCGCGGGGCCGAGGCTTCGACCACGGCATCGCCGTTGTACCCGGTGACCTCCACGGGCAGGAACATGTCCGCTCCGGGGGCCAGCCCGGCCAGGGCAAACACGGCGGCGCGTCCCCCGCCGAGGTAGGTGAATTCCACTGCCGTGACGGGACTGGCAGTGTTGGCCAGCGCAATGTCATTCGTGTACAGCCGGGGATTGCCGCTGTTGACAGCGTCGATGCCCAGGGTGCTGGGGTTGAACCGGCCGTTCACAACATAGAAGGGATTCGGCTGGTTGAACCAGTCGGGCGAATCGATCTGGAAGGATTCGGTGGTGCTGTCGGCGTGATAGACCACGACGTTGAGCGTGACCGGCCCGTTGCCGGAGCAGTTCAACACCGAGAGAGCCTGGTAGGCCGCCGGATTCACGAGGTTGGCCCTGGCCGTCAGATAGCCCTCGTACGGTCCCACGAAGAAGACGTTGTTCTGACTGTAATCGGGCGCAAACGCGAACGCCCGGCCCGCGTTGGTGACCGTCGTCCCCGCGGCTGGCAAACCGGTGGAAGGCGCGTCGCGATTGAACCCGACTTCGTAAAATCCGTTGCCGGCGCTGTTGGTCGCGCCATTGCCACCGTCCAGGACGACCGTGGTGTAACCGCTGAGCACACCCGTCAACGGCGCGCCGGCCTCGATGATCACGTCATGGGTGAAGCCGGCCAGGGCGACGGGCGTCCACGTCACACCGTCTTGGGAACCGCTGATGGCGAAGATGGCCGTGCGCCCATTCCCGCTGGAGTAACGGAACTCCACCTCCTTGATCGGCTTGGTGTTGTTCACGATGGGGATGTCGGCGTAGAAGAGCTTGGGATTGCCACTGTAGAGGGCGCCCAACTGGCCGTTGTCGGTGTTCACCCGGCCGTTGGCGACCCAGGCAATCTCGAACGGGGTGTTGAACCAATCATAGATGTTGAGGGTTCCGGATTCGGTCGTATCGTCAGTGAACCGCACCGTGTAATCGAGCACGGCCGTCCCGCTTCCGGCCGCGCTGACGATGCTCAGAAGGGTGTAGGCTGTGGGCGTCTGGAACGTGAGCTTCCCCTGCGGAAGCGCGGAATAAACCAGCAGGGCATTGGGCTCGGCCGCGCTGGGTGCCAGCCGGTAGACCCGGTTCGGGTCGTTCGGCGTGCTGAAATCGGTGCCCGCAGGGGGCAGTCCGGTGTTGGGGCGGCTGGGATCGTATCCCTGCTCGTAAAAGGTCCAGGCGTTGTTGTTGGTCCCGCCGTCCATGGTGGCCGTGACGAACGCTGGCAAGGGCGGTGGGGCGGTCTTCTCCACAACCACGTCGGCGTTGAAACTTTGGGGGAGCAAGTCGATCGGTTGGAACTCGGCCCGGGAGGCCGCACTGGCGGCAACCAATCCGAGCAGCGTTACCGCACGGCTGCACGTTGTCAGAGCTGCGGGTTTGCGAGGTTTCATATTAGGACCAGGGTTTGGACTACCGGTGTTGGTTAAGCAAAAGGACGGGACCCGTGCCGAGCGTAGGAGCCGTTCTCAGCCGGGTGGGCGGGTGAGCCAACCTCCTCAGGTGATTCGCTTTGAAGAGGTTCGGTTTCCTCCGGACCAACCGGTCGGGCCGACCGCCCGGTGCACGCGCAGTCCCACCTTTCGCGCCCCCTTATGAACGGAGGCCGCACATGTGTCAAGCCATGGTTTTCCCACTCCAGCATGTTTTTTTCAACGATGCGCGGGGACGATAGGCCTGCGCTCCCGCGAAAGGACGGAAACCTGTTCGGGCTTGGCAAGCGCAACGGTCGCTCCTTAGGGTTGGGCCCGTGATCGGTTTGCTGCGATACGTCGGACTGGCCAACGCAGCCGTCTGGTTCGGCGCCACGGTCTTTTTCACCCTGGGCGCCGGGCCCGCAGCCTTTTCCGACGACATGCGCCGGCTGCTGGGCGAGGCCAATCACCC
This sequence comes from Limisphaera sp. 4302-co, assembly GCF_049537155.1. Taxonomy (NCBI): domain Bacteria; kingdom Pseudomonadati; phylum Verrucomicrobiota; class Verrucomicrobiia; order Limisphaerales; family Limisphaeraceae; genus Limisphaera; species Limisphaera sp. 4302-co. The sequence continues at coordinate 396,125 of NZ_JBMVQZ010000001.1, read as the reverse complement.
CTATTTCAGCGGGGCCATTGCCCAGGTGCTCATTTCCCGATTGATCCGGCTGCAGATCGTTTGCGCGGGTATCGCACTGGGGCACCTTTTCATCGAATGGGCCTGGCTCCGTAAACCCTTGCGCCGGATCGAAACCTACCTGGCAGTGGCGTTGACCGGGCTGACGTTGCTCGGCGCATTCGTCTGGCAACCGGAGATCCGGCGGCTGCACCGCATGAAGTATGCCGTGAACCTGCCGGCGCCCCAGAAAGAAGCGGCCGCCCAACAACTTCGGCACTGGCATGCGACGGCACAGGTGGCCAATCTGATAGGATTGATCGGTCTGGGATGCTATCTGGCGCGCATGGCACGATCATCCGACGGGCCCCGTTTCGTTCCCGCGTTCAAACTGCGGAGTTGACAAGCCGATGATGGCGGCTGAACTTGTGCGCAGCTAATAGCTGTGTGAAGGGAACCTTGGGGTTGGGGTTATGATTTCGAACGAACGGCCTTCGCCTTACCGGTCGCGTCCGGCCTATGACGGGCTTGCAAAGCCGGCGGCCTCCGCGGACGTGACGCTGCGGACCGAGCGACTGCAAGTGGAGCGTAAGACCTTCATTCTTTCGCTGAAGGAGAACCCGCGCGGTCGGTTTCTGCGGATTACGGAGGATGTGGGCGGACGGCGCGATGCCATTATCATTCCCGCACCCGGCCTGCGCGACCTGGCCCGTGTGCTGGAAGAGCTGGCCCGGGCGGCGGAGGAACCGCCCACGGGCTCCGGCAACGGCAGTCAACACTGATCGGATGACCCGGCCCGGCTGCCGCGGGCAGGCGGCCGGGGAAGACCCTTGCCTTTGGAGCGGCCGAAGGACGTTTCGTTTCAGGACCGGCCGGGGGCAGGCTCGTCAGGTCGCATCGTCCATAGGATGCATCCGCCTGCAACAAGGAGGCAGGTTATGGCAATTGTGTCGCTCCGGGGTGTCTGAGGGCCCCACTGCAACGCGAGGGCGCCAATCAGCGGGCCGCTCATGTTGCCGAGGCCGATGGCCGCCTCGTGGATGCCTCCGTGTTGGCCTCGGGTGGGGCCTGCATCCATGGAGTAGAAGAGCGAGGACGAGTAGATGAGTCCGAGGGCCAGGCCGAAGCCGATCTGGGCCAGGACGAGCACCAGCATGGAGGGGGCCAACAGGATCAGGGCGAAACAAGTGGTCAGCGTGGCGTAGCCGGCGGCGAGCCAGCCGAATCGGTAGTGCCAACCGGCCCACTGCCCCAACAGCGCAAACGCGCCCAACCGGGCAAAGCACCAGATCGAGGCACACATCCCGGCCCATGTCGTGGAGAGTCCCAGTCGCGTGGTCACTCCGGGCATGACGGCGATCAACGTCTGAATGGCCATGTAGGCGAGCGGATTGGCCAGCCAGGCCATGAGCAGGAAACGTCTGGCCTGTGGATGACCCGTTTCCCAGGAGGGAGGGGAGCCGGTCTGCGCCTCCGGTTGCGCCGGCCGGTGCGGAGGCTTTGCGAGCACGAGCAAAACCAGTCCGGAACAGACGATGGCCAGCGGCACCAGGTGGAGGGCCCGCATGCCGAGCCATTCGAGAACCGCCCCACCCGTGAAGTAGGCCAGGGCGCCCGTGCCGGCCCACACCAAATTGTAGACCCCCACGCTCCGATGCATGCCGGAGCGGTCCTGTCCCTCGGTCACCAATGCTGCCAAAGCGGGCCAGGTGCAGGACATGCCGAGGGTCGCCATAACCAGGAGCCCGATGTGCCAGACAGCGCCCTCGGCGCGGATGCCTGCGGTCCACGCGGCAGCCATGAGCGCCATACCGGCCATGAGGCCACGACGGTATCCCCAGCGCTCGGCTGCCCGGCCTCCCGTCCACGAACCGACGGCGTAAACCCCTCCTTGAAGCGCCGCCAGCCAAAGGTTGCGTGCATCGTCAAACCCGAATGCCTCGCGCGCGAAAAAGTAGAAGTAGTAGAAAAACAGGACCGTGGAGAAAGAGTTCAAGCCGGCCAACACAAAGTAGACCGCCGATCGGTGGGCAGCCATGGTGCGTTCCCTCCTCGGGATGACTACGAAGCCGTTGAGGCCGAAGTCCCGGCAACCGGGCCGGGGGAGATCCCTTCCACTTCCTCCAGTGCCTTTCGTGCATACCAGCGGATGGGCGGATCGAGCGGTGGTTGAAGGGTCTCCAGCTCTTCGGGCGTGCACCAGCGCAGCTCCTGGTGCTCTCCGGATGCCAGGGTGAGCCGGCCCCCGCGCGGCCGGGCCCAGTAGATGAGTCCGACGTGCTGGTGGGTTTCGTGGATGCGGTGGATGTCCATGAAACGCGGGGCAATGAGTGCGCGGGTGCCGGGGCCCGTTGTGGGAGGGCGCTCGCCCCACAGCTCGATTTCCAGGCCGCTTTCCTCGCGCACCTCACGAATGGCCGCCTGTTCGGGATCCTCGTCCAGCTCGACATGCCCGCCGAGGGGCAGCCACTTCCCCAGTTGCCGGTGCAGGCAAAGCAGCACCCGGCCGTGCTCGACCACGAACACGGCCACCGCAAAGTCAATCCGTTCATGAATGTGACCCACGCGGGAGTGTGCGGACAAACGCGGCCTCCGGTCAACGGCGCCCCGCCACCCCTGCGGATGCTGCCGCAGGACCTGGGCCCGGCACGAACCCGCTGCCCGGCCGGGGCCGCATCGGGTTGGGCTTGCATGGACGGCACGCCGTTTGGCGACCGCGAAAAACCGCTCAAGCTTTGCGCCGGCATGCCGATCCATGGGGCGTCGCAAGACAGGCGACCGGCGGGCCTGGAACCGCCGGTGGGGAAAACGGTGCGCGCCCCTGAGAATGTCGCACCCGCGGCACGGACGCCGCGCAAAATCCCACGCCCTCCCCGGGGCGACTCACGGACTGAGTTATGGTCATCAATACGAACATGTCGGCCCAGAGCAGCGCCCGGCTGCTCATGGAATCCTCCGCACTCCTGAACAAATCCCTCATGCGGTTGTCTTCCGGTTCGAAGATCGTTTCGCCGGAAGACGACGTGGCGGGTCAGGCCGTGGCGCTGCGGTTTGACGCCCAGATCAGCCGCATCAACGCAGCCAAGGGCAACATCGCCAACGCCATCTCGTTCAGCCAAACCCAGGACGGTTTTCTGAAGAAGGTGGCCAAGGCGTTGGACCGGATGAGCGAGCTCGCGATCCTGGCCCAGGACGTCACCAAGACGGATGACGATCGCGCGCTCTACAACCTCGAGTTCCAGACGCTGGTCGATTACATCAACGATGTTGCCACCAAGGACTACAACGGGGTCAGCCTCTTTGACGGGGCAACTCTCAACGTCACCATCGACAGTGACGGGAACACCTTCAACATGACGGGGGTGGACCTGGGCGCCACCGCCTACACCAACGTGCTGTCGGGCACGGACGTCACCACCACCACCAACGCGGTCACCGCCCTGACAAGGGTCAAGGCGGCCATCGTGCAGTTGTCCACCGACCGCGCCACCGTGGGCGCCAACATCGTCCGTCTGATGCACACGAGCGACCAGCTCGGCGTCCTGAAGGACAACCTCACCTCGGCCAACAGCCGGATCAAAGACGTGGATGTGGCCGAGGAAAGCACGCAATTTGCGCGTTACAACATCCTGGTACAGGCCGGCACGGCCATGCTGGCGCAGGCCAACGCGGTGCCGCAGATGGTCCTGCGGTTGCTGTCGTAAGCCACACCGCCCGGCCCGGTGGCGGCTCACCGGGCAGTGCGCGGTCCCAACCTCCGGGCCGGTTTGCCGGTCCCGGTCAACCAGGAAATCGAAATGAACCCGAATTTGACGCATCGCACGATCGGTGACGCGGAGGTTCCCGTCCGGGGGCGGGAGAGGACGTCAGGCGACCACGTCCGGTCCGCCCCACGCGGGAGAAATCATGCGGCGCCGACGACTCAGACCGCGATGCCGTCCCGGGGGAAGGAGTAAGCCGACAGGGGCGGGTCGGCCCGGCCGGCCCGCCCTCCTCCCCGCGTCGGGTTGCAGATTTCCGGCTCAAGTCTTCGGCGCGACCGCCGATACGAGAGCCGGACAGAGAAAGGGCGGCCGGCGGCCCCAGACAGCCGGTCGGGAAAACCGGGTGATCGCCCGAGCCCAGGATCACCCCACGGCAGGGATGCCGTGTGAACCAAATCCCCGCAAGGGGTGACTCAGGGAAGGAGTCAGCAACATGGTCATCAACACCAACGTATCCGCACAAAGCAGCGCACGGTTGCTCGCCGAATCGAGCGCCATGCTCAGCAAGTCGCTCGCTCGTCTGTCGTCCGGCTCGAAGATCGTTTCGCCGGAGGACGATGTGGCGGGATTGGCCGTTTCCATGCGGTTTGACGCCCAGATCAACCGGATCAATGCGGCGGCGACCAACGTGGCCAACGCCATCTCGTTCAGCCAGACCCAGGACGGATTCCTGCAGAAGGTCTCCAAGGCCCTGGACCGCATGAGCGAACTGGCCGTGCTGGCGCAGGACGTCACCAAGACCGACGACGATCGCGCGTTGTACCAGAAGGAGTTCGCCGCCCTGGGCGCCTACATTGACGACCTGGCGACGAAGGACTTCAACGGCGTGAGTCTGTTCAGCGGGAACACGCTGGCAGTGACCACCGACAGTGACGCGAACACGTTCAACATGAGCGGCGTGGATCTGACGGCCTCGGTCTACACCAATGCCACCAGCGCCGACATTTCCACGACCACCGGCGCCGTCTCCGCTCTGGCCAACGTCAAGGCGGCCATCGAGCAGTTGGCCACCGATCGCGCCACGATCGGCTCCAACATCGCCCGGCTCACGAAGTACAGCGAACAGCTGGGTGTCTTGCGTGACAACCTCACGGCCGCCAACAGCCGGATCAAGGACGTGGACGTGGCCGAAGAAAGCACCCGATTTGCCCGGTACAACATCCTCGTCCAGGCAGGCACGGCGATGTTGGCCCAGGCAAACGCCAATCCGCAGACCGCGCTTCGCTTGCTGGCCTGACGGCCGGCGGGAGCCGGAGTGGAACCGGTGAGCGGGTACGGGATCCGACCCGCTCACCCTGCGGACCGCGCGGGGTCACCGGGCCCCGCGCGGTCCCGTTGGATCCGGACCGAAAGGTGTCCGGGACGGTACAAGCAGAAAGGAACGACGACTTATGGACCTTGGTCTCTCCGGTTTGGCCAGCGGATTCGACTGGCGCAGCTTCATTGATCAGCTCATCGAAGTGGAGCGCGCACCGCAAAAGGCGCTTCGCAACGAACAAACGCGGATCCAGCAACGCAACAACGCCTACAGGAGCCTGGAAACCGAACTCAAGGTCCTCCAAAACCGCCTCGGCGACCTGCTCAAGCCGGATCTCTACACCTCGCGAAAAACCAGCGTGGCGGACACGAACGTGTTGACGGCCGAGGCGGCGAGTTCGGCCGCGCCGGGCACCTACACGATCGAAATCATCCAGCGCGCCACGGCCGCCCGCTGGCAGGGCACGGCCGACGTGGGAGCCGCCCTGAGTCCATCGGGCGACGTCAGCAGCCTCACCCTGGCCTCCGCACCCTTCGCCACCGCCGTCACCGCGGGTACCTTCACGGTCAACGGCAAACAGGTCAGCATCGAAACCACCGACACCCTGCAGGCGGTGTTTGACAAGATCGCCGCGGCCACCGGCGGACAGGTGACCGCCAGTTACGACGCCGCCACCGATCGCATCACGCTGTCCAGCGGCAGCGAGATCGTCCTGGGCAGCGCCAGTGACACCAGCAATTTCCTGCAGGTGGCCCGGCTCTACAACAACGGGACCGGCACCGTCACGAGCGCCGGTTCCCTGGGCGCCCTCCAAATTAACACCACACTGAGCAACGCCAACTTCGCCACTGCAGTGACCGACGGCGGCAGCGGCGCCGGCGAATTCCGCATCAACGGTGTCTCCATCACCTACAACGCCAGCACCGACACGCTGGCCGCGGTCCTGGACCGGATCAATCAATCGGCCGCGGGCGTGTATGCCACGTACGACGCCCTCAGCGACCGGATCGTCCTGACCAACAGGAGCACGGGCGACCTGGGGATCGCCCTGGAGGATGTCACGGGCAACTTCCTGGCCGCGGCCGGGCTGACCACCGGCACCCTCCAGCGGGGGCAGAATCTCCAGTTCAAGGTCAACGGTGGAGACACACTGGTGAGCACCTCCAACACCATCACCGAGGCCAGCTCCGGCATTGCCGGTCTGACCCTCACCGCGTTGACCGAGGGCACGACCACGGTCACGGTGGAGCAGGACACGGACAAGGTCAAACGCACCATCCAGTCTTTCTTGGAGGCATACAACAAAGTCCAATCCATGCTCGACGACTACACCTCGAGCACCACCGACTCGAAGGGCGTGGTCAGCGCCGGGGTGCTGGCCGGGGAAAGTGACGCAAACGAAATCGCCTCCCGACTCCGGGCCCTGGCCTACCAGCAGGTTTCAGGACTTTCGAGTGTGGCGGATCACCTCGCCGACCTGGGCATCACCACCAGCGGGGAGGACAACAAATTGACCCTGAGGGACGAGTCCGCCCTGGACGAGCTCCTGCGCACCAACCTGGCGGCTGTGCAACAGCTGTTCACCGGGGAGGGCGTCGGTCTGGCGGTCCGGCTCCATGACTACGTGGAACAACTGGTGGGCGAGGACGGAACGCTCATCCAGAAACAGGCCAACCTGGCGCGCCAGTCCAGTGACATAGACGAACAGATCGCCGAAATGGAACGGCTGCTGGAGCAGAACCGCCAGAGAATGATCGAGCAGTTCACGGCCATGGAGCAGGCCCAGGCACGGATCAACCAGCAGCTGCAATATCTCCTCCAGGCGTTCGGTCAGAGGGCGTGAGGTGGCGACATGAACGGCGCGACGGTCAGGACCGGAGTGGAACCAGGCGGCTTGCGGGGCTGGGCCGGGCTCCTGGCCGTGGCGTTGGTGCTTGCCGGGGCCGGGAGCGGTCGGGGTCAATGGCTGCCGGCGGGGCCGAAACCTGCCGTGCCAGCGAGGCTGAACGTGTATCGGGCCGCGCCCACTCTGCCGGCGGATCTGCGGCGGGTGGTGTTGTTGCCGTTGCACGTGGAACTCCCGGATTTGGGACCGGAAATGCAGCAGGGATTGTTGGACGCCCTGCAGACGGAGCTGTTGCGGAGTGGTTTTGCCGAGGTCGTGCTCCTTCCCGCCCGCCGACTGCAGAAGCTCACCGGGCGGCCCAGTTGGAGCCCCGAGCAGCCCCTGCCACCGGACTTCCTGCAAAAGGTGCGGGAGGCAAGCGACGCCGAGGCCGTCCTCTTTGCGGAGTTGACCACTTTTCGCCCCTACACGCCGGCCGTGGTGGGATGGCGATTGCGTTTGGTGGACCTGCGCTCCGGTTGCACCTGGTGGGCTGCGGACGAGGTGTTCGACACGGCCGACCCGGTTGTCATCCGGGCGGCACGCCGGTCGACCAGGACCGGCTGGTGGAATGCCGGGCAGGAGGACGCATGCTGGCGGAGCCTGCGGGCGCCGCGGGCCCTGGCCCGGCTGACGGTTTCCTGGTTGTTGGCCACCTTGCCGGGGCGCGAAAATTCCGGCTAAAGTTGCCGCGGACAACGCCGATAACCAAGCCGGATTGGCGTAGAGGAAACGAAAAAACGAGGCCTGCCACCATGTAGGCGCTTGCTTAGTATGGAAATCGAGTTCAATCCAGGCCGCTACGGTGAGCCGGGGGTGAGTCAGAACATCACCCGGAAAGTGGCGGCTGCGCCTGCGGCCGCCGACAAGCCCAGCTTCGAGCGGGCACGATCGGTCGGGCGCGCCCTGTCGGAAGCGCCCGAGGTCCGGCCCGAGAAGGTGGAGGAGGCCCGGGTCTACGCGGCGGATGTCAAGTATCCGCCCGACGAGGTCCTGGACCGCTTGTCGCACCTTTTGGCGCTGAAACTCAGGAACAGTGAGTAAGGCGCAACCCCGGCTCCCCAGCTTTCAGACCATGGTCCCTCGCAACCCTTGGGAATCGTACCGGCGCGTGGCCACCCAGACCGCCCCGCCCGGCCAACTGATCCTGATGCTCTACGATGGTGCCCTCCGGGCGTTGGACCAGGCCCTGCGGGGTTTTGCCAGTGACGATCCCGCCACGGCCAACGCCACCATTCACAACGGCACCCAAAAGGCCGTGGACATCATCCGGGAACTGAACTTTTCCCTCAACATGGAACGGGGCGGGCAATTCGCCGCCACGCTGCGCCGGCTCTACGATTATTTCGAGCGCCGGTTGTTCGAGAGCAACCTGCGCAAGGAAAGGTCGGGGATCGAGGAGGTTCAACGGCATTTGCAAACCTTGCGGGATGCGTGGGCGACCATGCTGGCGCAGCAGGGTGGTGCCCTCCCTGCCGAACCTCGTCCGGCCTTTGCTGCCGCACCTCCGGCTTAAGGCCATGGGCATCTTCGGGCAGGACCCCACGCTCGACTTCCTGCGGTCCTGGCTGGAAATGGCCGAGCGCGAAACCGAGGCCATCCAACGGGACGATTGGGAGTCCCTTCGATTCTGCCAAGATCGCATCCGCGATCTACAGGCGGAGTGGGAAGGAAGGGACCGGATGACGAGGGAGTTGCGACCCGGGAGCTCCGCCCGGGAAGAGATCCGCTCGCTGGTGAGTGCACTGATTGAGCGCGAGCGGTACAACCAGCGGCTCCTGGCGGAACGGCTGGGGAAACTCCGGCAGGAAATGGAGCATTGGAACGGCGTGGCCGCCCGGGTCCGGCGCTTTTCCCGCGGAATGAGCGCGCCCGCGCGCTCCGTTTGGTCGCGTTTTTCGTGAACCTCCCTGCTCCGCGCACCAACCGTTGCACGCGTCCGTGTGCCCTGTTCGAGGAGCGCGCATTTTTGACTTGAGCGGCGGGCGGTTCCGGCCGATAGGTAGGACGGTGAGCGGTGGTGAATCCACCGCGGCTCTTTGCCAGAGGCTGGAGACGGGCAGACTCGGATTTACCCTGCCTTGCGCGTGATCCGCAACAAAGTCCTTGAACCGTACTCACCATCGAGGGACCCAAGCCGCATCCAAGCTGTGGCCGGCAGGCCTTCCTGCGGGAAGGAAGCCGAAAGCAGCGCGGCCGTCCCAACATGTTGCAAAACATGTTCAGAGGAAGAGTTGCGGCACGGCAAAGGCGGGGTGTTTTTTTTTATCAGACCACCCTGGTGACGGTCTCTGTGTGGGGCAACCGCCGCTTCGAGGTGTGTGCTCCCTCGCCTTCGGAGGCGGGCGCGGAACCCGCGTGAAAAGCTCTTTGCGAATCTGTCCGCGGCCTCTGTTCCGGCGGTCCTACGGTGGTTCAAGGGCCTGCCAGTGGCCGAGCCTCGTGCCCTCTGTCCGGATTGTCCGAAGCGACCGCCGACCCGGCTCCCACGGTTGCCGGGTGTCCCGCTATCTGCTAACGGTTGGGTGAAGTCTGGCTCCTGGCTACGGATGAACCGGGCCGGTCCAGGTCTCCGCCTCAACCATGCGCACGAAAAACGAGCCACGCCGAAGGCGCGCCTCCGTTTCGGACGCGTTTACACTCATCGAGCTCCTGGTGGTCATTGCCATCATTGCCATCCTGGCGGGGATGCTTTTGCCCGCGCTCAGTCGAGCCAAGAGCAAGGCCCTGGGGATCGCCTGCCTGAACAACACCAAAACGCTGGCCACGGCCGTGCAGCTTTACCTGGCCGATCACAACGACCGGGTCCCCAACAACTACGGAGTGGCCGAGACAATTGAAGCCATCAACAACGGTCGGCTGGACAACTGGGTCAACAATGTCATGACCTGGGGCGCCTCGGGCAGCGTGGCGGACCGGAGCAACACCAATCTTCTGTGGCTCGCCAACGGGGTGCTGGGGCGATATACCGCCGGCGTACTGGGCGCCTATCGCTGTCCGGCGGACAATTACCTGAGCCCCGTGCAGCAGGCGAGAGGTTTTCCCTACCGGGTGCGGAGCTACTCCATGAACGCATTGTTCGGCCGCTTCAGCACGGCCAGCAATCCCGGCCTGGACCCGACCATCCAGGGCAAACACTGGGGAGACGCCAACTACCGACAGTACTTGAAAATGTCGGAAGTGCCGGCGCCGGCGCGGACCTGGCTGTTCATCGAGGAACACGCCGACTCGATCAATGACGGGTATTTCATCAACAGCCCGTCGGCGGCCAACTGGCAGGATCAACCCGCCAGCTATCACGCGGGCGCCTGTGGTTTCTCCTTTGCCGACGGGCACTCGGAGATCCACCGCTGGCTGAGTCGCACCTCCAGGCTGCCAGTGCGCTACGCCTACACGCCCGTGGGCTTCGATGCCGCAGGTCGCCAGGACTTTGCCTGGTACCTGGAGCGGACGGGCTACACCCTGTATGCCACGGGCCGGAGGATGTTCAACTACTGAACCTGCGTCCGGGCGGAAGGCGGAGACCGGTGAGATCCCGGGGGTTGTGGATGGCCGGCCCGAGCCCCGTTCCGGGGTGATTCCGGATTGGCCCGTGCCACCCCGGCGGGTTATCTTGCGCGGCGATGAAGGGCATTATCCTGGCTGGAGGAGCCGGCTCGCGCTTGTACCCGCTCACACTCGTGGCGAGCAAGCAACTGCAGCCGGTTTACGACAAGCCGATGGTTTACTACCCCCTGACCACGTTGATCGAGGGGGGCATTCGCGAAATCTGTCTCATCTCCACCCCCCAGGATCTGCCGCGTTTCCGGCAGTTGTTCGGCGACGGCACCCAGTGGGGTCTGAAGATGGAGTATCGCGAACAGCCCCGTCCGGAAGGGATTGCGCAGGCCTTCCTGATTGCCGAGAGCTTCATCGGATCCGATTCGGTGGCGTTGATCCTGGGCGACAACATCTTCTACGGTGCGGACAGTTTCCAGCGCGCCTTTGCAGAGTTCGAATCGGGGGCGGTCATTTTCGGGTATCACGTGCATGATCCCCGCCGGTACGGCGTGGTGGAGTTCGACGAAAACGGCCGGGCGATATCCATCGAGGAAAAGCCGCAGAACCCCCGCAGCAACTATGCGGTGCCCGGCCTGTACATCTACGACAACCAGGTGGTCGAGATCGCCCGCAAACTGAAGCCCTCGGCGCGCGGTGAGCTGGAGATCACGGATGTGAACGTGGAGTACCTGCGGCGGGGTCAACTGCGCGTGTACCGGTTGAGTCGGGGGTTTGCCTGGTTGGACGCCGGAACGAGCAGCAGCCTGCACGAGGCGTCGGCCTACGTGCAGACGATCGAAAAACGGCAGGGGATCAAGATCGGTTGTCCGGAGGAGGCGGCCTTCCGGCAGGGGTTCATCACCTTGGAGGAGCTGGAGGCACTGGTGTCGCGCATGCCACGCTGCGAGTATCGGTATTATCTGGAGCATGAGGTTATTGCAGAGGCACGTCGTGCCGCATGAAAGTTCTTCCGTGCGATCTGGAGGGGCTGTTGCTCATCGAGCCCAGGGTCTTCGGCGATGCCCGCGGGTTCTTTCTGGAAACCTGGAACGAGCGGCGTTACAGCGAGGCGGGCATCAGAGGTCCGTTTGTGCAGGACAACCTGTCGTTTTCGCGCCGTGGCGCCGTGCGTGGTCTGCATTTTCAGAACCCCTCCGCCCAGGGGAAACTGGTGTACGTGTTGCAGGGTGAGGTGTTCGACGTGGCGGTGGATCTGCGGCGGAGCTCGCCCACGTTCGGCCGCTGGTACGGCGTGACGCTGTCGGCGGACAACAAGCGGCAGCTCTACATCCCGCCCGGGTTTGCCCATGGATTTGCCGTGGTGAGCGAGACCGCCCTGTTCGCCTACAAATGCACGGCCTTCTACGCGCCGGAGCATGAGACGACCTTGTTGTGGAACGATCCCGACCTGGCCATTCCCTGGCCGGTGGAGGACCCGGTCCTGTCGGAGAAAGATCGGCAGGGGCTGCGCCTGCGGGATCTGCCGGAGGAAAAACTTTTCCCATGAACACGGGTTTGCCACGGCTGCCAAGGATTCTTCTGTTGGGCCATCGGGGGCAGGTCGGTTGGGAACTGCGGCGGGCCTTGGCCCCCTTGGGTGAGGTGCACGCGTGGGACCATCCGGAGCTGGACCTTGCAGACGGGGAGATGCTGGAAAGGGTCGTCCGGCAGGTGGCGCCGGCGATCATCGTGAACGCGGCGGCCTACACGGCCGTGGACCGCGCCGAGTCGGAACCGGAACGTGCCCGGCAGGTCAATGCCCTGGCTCCGGAACGGTTGGCCCGGCTGGCCAGGGACACGGGCACCTGGCTGGTGCACTATTCGACCGACTACGTGTACGATGGCAGGCAACAGCGGCCATACGTGGAGACGGATCCCACCGGTCCGCTGAACACTTATGGGCGGACGAAACTGGAGGGGGACCAGGCGGTGCAGGCGTCCGGTTGTGCCCATTTGATCTTCCGGCTCTGCTGGGTCTACGGGATGCGGGGGAACAATTTCCTGCTGACCATGTTGCGGCTGGCACGGGAACGGGAGACGCTCCGGGTGGTGGCCGACCAGATCGGAAGCCCGACCTGGTGCAGGTTGATTGCGGAGGCGACGGCCCTGGCTCTGCAACAGGTGCTGGTGCAGCCGGACCCGGAGCGGTGGAGCGGGGTGTACCACCTGCGCTGCGCCGGCGAGACCTCGTGGTACGAATTCGCGCGGCGCATTGTCGAAACGGTGCCCGCCGGGGAGCGCAAATGCCGCGAGGTGATTCCGATTCGGACGGAGGAATATCCCACGCCGGCCCGCCGCCCGGCCTGGTCGGTCCTGTCATGTGAGAAACTGGAACGCACGTTCGGGCTGGCGCTCCCGCACTGGGAAACGGCTTTGCGCCTGGCCCTGGGCGGCGAATAGCCAATCTGCAGGGAGGAGCGAATGGAGATGATGAATCTGTTGGTCACCGGTGGCGCGGGGTTCATCGGGTCGAACCTGATCCACCACATCATTGACCGGCCGGAGATCCGGGTGCTGGTGAATCTGGACTGTCTGACCTACGCCGGGCACCTGGAGAACCTCGAACGGGTGGCGGGCCATCCGAAGTACGTGTTCGAGAGGGTGGACCTGCGCGACAAGGCCGCCGTGTTCGACGTGGTCCGGCGACACCGGATCACCCACGTGATGCATCTGGCGGCCGAATCACACGTGGACCGGTCGATCACAGGTCCGGGGGATTTCATCCATACGAACATCGTGGGGACCTTCCATTTGCTGGAAGCCTGCCGGCTCTGCTGGCTGGAAGGCCAGGGCGGGGTGGAGCCGCCCCCGGGCGGATTCCGCTTCCATCACGTGAGCACGGACGAGGTGTACGGCTCGCTGGGTCCCACGGGCTATTTCACGGAAACGACCCCCTACGCGCCCAACTCGCCCTACTCGGCCAGCAAGGCGGCTTCCGACATGCTGGTTCGCGCGTATCATCACACGTACGGGTTGCCCACACTGATCACGAACTGCTCGAACAATTACGGGCCGTATCAGTTTCCGGAAAAACTGATCCCGGTGGTGATTCTGAGTGCGTTGCACCGGCGGCCGATCCCCGTTTACGGCGACGGGATGAACGTGCGCGATTGGCTCTACGTACTCGATCATGCCGAGGCATTGTGGCAGGTGCTGACCCGCGGTCGGGTGGGGGAGACGTACAACATCGGCGGCAACAACGAGTGGCCCAACCTGCGGATCGTGGAACGGATCTGCGATCTGATTGACGAGTTCCGACCCGACCTGGGTGGGAACTCGCGGAAACTCATCACGTTCGTGAAGGATCGGCCGGGACACGACCGCCGCTACGCGATCGACGCCAGCAAGATCCGGCGGGAGCTCGGCTGGACGCCGGCCCACAGCTTCGAGCAGGGCTTGCGCGAGACGGTGCGGTGGTACCTCGACCACCAGGACTGGGTGCAGAAGGTCCTGGCCAAATCCGCACGTCCGGGATCTTCGGGCGGATTGTGAGGCGGGGCGCGACCCGCAGGGGATACGCGCATCCGGTGAAGCGACGGCGGCCTGCCCCGTGACAGGCGGCGCCGGGTGCGGCGGAGCGAGGGATCGCCCGCCCTTACTGCCGGCAGATCCAGCCGCCGCCCACGACGAGGTCACCCTGATAACAGACCGCTGCCTGGCCGGGCGTGAGGGCCCGCTGCGGCACGTGCAGGTGGACCCGGGCGCGGTCTTTTTCCAATGGTTCCACACGAGCCGGGGTGCCGGGGTGATTGTAGCGGATTTTCACGGTGACCTCGATCGGCTCGGTCAGTTGGTCGAAGGGAATCCAGTTGCAGCGTTCGATGACGAACGTGTCGGCCAGCAGGTGGCTGTCCTCTCCCACGATGACGCGATTGTTCTCCGGGTCCAGGTCCACCACGTAGAGCGGCCGGCCGGCGGCCACGCGGAGGCCGCGCCGCTGGCCGATGGTGTAAAACGCCACTCCCTCGTGATGCCCCAGGACGCGGCCCTGCAGATCGACGATCTCACCCGGGCGCGGTTCCACGAGGTTGGACTCGCGCAGGAAGCGCCCGTAGTCATTGTCCGGGACGAAGCAGATCTCCTGGCTCTCGACCTTGTCGGCGGTCTTGAGCCGACAGCGGCGGGCGACCTGGCGCGTTTCCGACTTGGTGCGATCCCCCAGCGGGAACAGGGCCCGCGCCAGTTGTTCCTGGCGAAGGGAAAAGAGGAAATAGCTCTGATCTTTGCGCGGGTCACGGCCGCGATAGAGCAGGGTGCGTCCCTCGGGCGTGCGTTCCAGCCGGGCGTAATGACCGGTCGCCACGTAATGGGCCCCCAGACGCGAGGCACGCTCGAGCAGCCGGCCGAACTTGAGTTCCTGGTTGCAGATGACGCAAGGATTGGGTGTCCGCCCCCGCTTGTATTCCTCGGCGAAGTACCGGATGACGATCTGCTGGAACTCGGCCGACTCGTCGATGAGGTAGTAGGGGATGCCCAGGCGATCGCACACGGCGCGTGCATCCATGACGGCCTGCGGCCCGCAGCACTTGTCCTCGGCCCGGTAACGGCAGTCCTGCGGCCAGAGTTTCAGGGTGATGCCGATCACGTCGTAACCCTGTTCGAGCAACAGGGCGGCGGTGGCGGAGGAGTCCACCCCACCGCTCATGCCGACGACGACCCGGATGCGACCGTTCTGCGCCATGGGAGGCAGAATATACCCGTCGGAGTGCGACCGGCAAAGGGCCGGCCCGTCCTCCAGGCCGGGGTGCCGGTCGTGAAATCCGGAATGTCGCTCAGGGCACCAGGATGGTTCCCACCCCTTCGTCCGTGAAGATCTCGAGCAGCACGGCGTGGGGGACCCGCCCGTCCACAAAGGAGACCTTTTCGACACCGGCCTGGAGGGCGGCGACCGCGCTGTCCACCTTGGGGATCATGCCCCGGTCAATGATGCCGGCCCGTTTGAGTTCCTCGACCTCGGAAACGCGGAGGTAGGGGATGACCGAATCCGGATCGTCGGGGTTGCGGAGGATGCCTGGTACATCGCTCATGAAGACCAGCCGCCGCGCGCGGAGCGCGATGGCGGTTTGGGCGGCGGCCACATCGGCGTTGCAGTTGTAAACGTGGCCGTCCTCCCCCCGGGCGGTGGGGCTGATGACCGGGGTGATCCCCTGTTCGATACACTCCAGAATCGGGCCGGTGTTGACGTGCGTGACTTCGCCGACGTAACCGAGGTCGAGTTTCCGTCCCGGTTGCTGGCGGTCTTCCACCCAGAGTTTGCGGCAGCGGAAGATTTCCGGTCCCGGGAAACCCCGGGCCAGGCCGCCCAGGCTGTTGATGGCCTGCACGATCTCCGGGTTGATCCGGCGGGAGAGGACCTCGTCCACGATGGCCACGGTGGCTTCATCGGTCAGGCGCTGGCCCTGGACGAACCTTGGGGTGAGCCCGGCCTGTTCCATGGCGCGGTTGATGGCCTTGCCGCCGCCGTGCACCACAACCGGATTGATTTCGACCGCTTCGAGAAAAACGATGTCGCGCGCCACGCCGGTGCGCACGGCGGGATCGGGCGAGTCCATGAAGGAACCGCCGTATTTCACGACAAAAGTGGCACCGCTGTATTTCTGGATGTAGGGGAGGGCCTCCAGCAGAGTGGCCGCCTTGGCTATGAGATCCTGCATGGCTGGGGTTCCGGGCCGGTGGTTTCAGGAAAGACCGCATGCGCGCCGGGCGCGGTCGAGGACCTCCCGTGCCTTGGCCCGTGCCCGGGCCGCGCCCTCGCGCAGGACCTGCTCGACGTAGTCGAGGTTGGCCGCCAGTTCGGTCCGCCGCTGGCGCGCAGGCGCGAAGTATTCCCAATAGAAGCCGAACAGGGCGCGTTTGAGTTCGGCGTAGCCGAGACCGCCCGCGCGGAGGCGTTCTTCATAGCGTTGGGCCTCCTCCGGCGGCGCCACCAGCTTCATCAGTTGGATGGCGATGTTGCGATCGGCATCGGGCTTCGGCTCCTCCGGTGTGCGGCTGTCCATCTTGATGCTCATGATCTTTTTGCGCAGGACGTTTTCGTCGCCGAAGATCTCGATGGTATTGCCGTAGCTCTTGCTCATTTTCTCGCCGTCAATGCCCGGCACCTTGGCCACCTCCGACCGGATCAGGGGTTCCGGCATGACGAAGGTGGGGCCATAGGTGTCGTTGAACTTGCCGGCGATGTCGCGGGCGACCTCCACATGCTGCTTCTGGTCCTGGCCCACCGGCACCAGATTGGAATCGTAAATCAGGATGTCGGCGGCCATGAGGACCGGGTAGGCGAACAGGCCGAAGTTGGGCGAAATCCCCTTGGCGATCTTGTCCTTGTAGCTGTGACAACGTTCGAGCAGGCCCATGGGGGTGACGGTGCCCAGCAGCCAGGTCAACTCGCAGACCTCCGGCACGTCGGATTGACGGAAGAAGACCGCCTTTTGAGGATCGAGCCCGCAGGCCAGGAAATCGAGTGCCACCTCGAGGGTGTTGCGGCGGCGGGCCTGTGGATCGAACAGGGAGGTCATCGAGTGGTAGTCCGCGATGAAGTAATAGGCCTCCCCCTGCGATTGCAATTCGATCGCAGGCTTCATCATGCCGAAGTAGTTGCCCAGGTGCAGTGCGCCCGAGGGCTGGATACCGGACAGAATCCGCATGACCCTACCGTAGTGAGAGCACGGCCCGCTGCGCAAGCGGCGAGCGGCTCGGTCACGGGAGGCGGATCTCCGGGGAGGCGGCGCCGTGCCAGGGAGGCGCGGCCAGCGGAGGTGTTTCTTGCCCCGGAGGATCCGGGGCATTAGTGTCGTGAAGCCGCCTCGGGAGTCCGGCTGGGGCCGGGGCGCCGGAGGAGTCAGAAGCCTTGCCAGGACGATGAGCCGCATGAACAGGGAAGCGATGGGGCCTGCTTTTTCGATGGAGATTCCCGGGTTGTCTCTGGAATGGTGGAAGCCGTGGAGGTGGTGGATGGGTGTCTGCCTGGCCTTTGCGATGCTGGGGCCCGGCGTGCCCGCGGCTCCTGGGAATGTATTCGCCAGTCACATTCGATTGGAAAGGCTCCCCGAAGGGTCGGGTGGCGGGGTGGCGATCCGCTACATTTTGAACGAGCCGGCCACGGCCGGTGTCGTGATCGAGGTTTGGGACGGCTCGCAGGTGGTCCGGACCCTGGCCATGGCGGGGGGAGAGCCGGGGACGTTCCGGGGCGAGAACCAAGTGATGTGGGACGGCCGGGATGGGCAGGGCGTGCCGGTCTGCTGCGGGGTTTACCGCGTGCGGATCACCGCGGCGGCGCAGGGCTTTGCCGACTGGACGCAGATCAGTGACGATTTTGCCCCAGGCCAGTACGTGTATGCGCCCACCGGGATCGGGGTGGTTCGCGACCCGCTTTCGCCGTATTACGGCCGGGTCCTGGTGGCAAACGGCCGCCCGGGACCGAACGCGGAATTCCTCGACGGCGATCGGCCGGGTCTGCTGAAACTTCAGGCGGATGGTTCCGTGGCGGGGGAGGGCGGCTGGAGCGATGGGGGCCGCAGTTGGGCCGGTGAGGGTGACAGCCCGGGTGAGGTGGAGGTGTGGGGCGAGCGTGTGTATGTCTGGGACGCGGCGGAACACGAGCTGGTGATGCTGGACCCCGAGGCATCGCCGACGAGTTTGCGCGTGGCATGGGATCACACGAACCACCCGACATCCGGGACACGCATGACCGGATTTGCTGTCGGCACAGGGCCGGGGGGAAACTGGTTGTGGATGGCCCAGAACGAGGCGGCGTCCGGCCCGGGCGTTTACGGGTGGCCCTTGGAGGACGATGGCACGGTGGCTCCCGGGGACAGAGGTACTCTGGCGATCCGTGCCGGCGCCGGATTCGATCTCGGCACGGCGCCGTGGGACGTGGCCGTGGGACCGAACGGCGGGCTTTTTGTGATTCAGTCGCGCGCGGTCCCGGGTGACGGGCAGCCGCGGGTGCTGGCGTTTCCCGCCTGGACCAACCCGGCTGCACCATTGGAGAGTGCGATCTGGGTGGCGGGTGGCGGTCAGGACACCATGCGCGGGGCGACCGCGGTTGCGGTGGATCCGACGGGCAGCCGGGTGGCGGTCACGTTTCGCGGTGTGTTGTCCGGCGGCTTTTTCGTGGGCGGCCGCGTGATGATCTTCGATGCGGCCACGGGTGCGTGGGTGGTGACACTGCCCGGGGTGGATCAGGAGTACAGCGACGTGGACTGGGATGCGGTGGGGAACCTTTACGTGGCGAATCTGAGCGAGTCGGTGTGGCGGGTGTATTCCCCTCCCGGGTCGAACGCGGCCACGACCCTTTCCGTGGCAACGGTGGAGATCGGCGGGGGATCGGTCCGGCCGTTCCTGGAGGTGGTGCGTTTGGAGGGGTCCGGGCTGGTGTTGGCGCTGACGGCCCAGCCCGGCAGCAGCTACGTGATCGAGGCGTCGGCAGATCTGCTGCAGTGGACGCCCGTGGGGACGGTGGTCATGGGCGAGGCTGCGCGGCGGGAGACGACCGTACCTGCTGAAGGTCCACGCAGGTTTTACCGCGCGCGGTTGGGCCCGTAGGGCGGGGGCTCAAGCTTTCCGGGCTCCGGCACGGCGGGGAGAGTCTGGCTCCACCACTGCCAGGACATAGCGGTCCGGCCTGAGGTAGCGGGCGGCCGCGTCCCGGATCTGGTCCAGGGTGACGGCCTCGATTTGGGCGTCTTCCTCGTCGAAGTTCTGATACCCGAGGCCGTAGAGTTCATCCAAGGCGGCCTGTTGGGCCAGGCTGCCGAGCTCCTGTCGGGCGATTTTCTTTTGGCCCAGCAACTTGGCTTTGGCGCGTTGAAGCTCGTCCCTGGAGACGCCCCGCGTTTGGAGCAGGCGCGCCTCGGCGATGAATTCCTTTTCGACGCGGTTGACCTTGGAGGGTTCGGTGCCTGCGTAAAATGCGAAGTAGCCCGGGGCAAGGCCCATGAAATTCTGGGCGCCCACGTAGTAGGCCAGGCCCAGTTTCTCACGCACGCGCAGGAAAAGTCGGGACCCCAGGTCGCTGCACAGTTCCTGGATGAGTTCGAGGGCGAAACGATCGGGGCTGTCGAGTCGGACGCCGGGCCAGCCCATGACCAGGACGGCCTGCCGTTTGTCGTGGGTTTCGCGGACGTGTTGGGGTTTGTCGGGGACGCTTGGGATCGGCTCCGGCAGGGCGGGGGCACTTGGGGCGCCGTTCCAAGTGCCGAAGTACTTGTGAACGGCGGCGAGGGCGGTGCCGGCCTCGACATGGCCGAAGAGGGCCAGGACACAGTTTCGCGGCACGGCCCATTGTTGATGGAAGGAGCGGACCCGGGTGACATCGAGAGAGGGCAGGCTGGTTTCGTTGCCGAGGTTGTCCAAGCCGTAGCCCTGTCCGCCAAACAATGCGCGGCGCATGGCCAGGAACGCGCGGGCCAGCAGATCGTCCCTGCGGGCGCGGAGCCGGGCGAGAAGGACCTCGCGTTCGTGTTCAAGCGCGGCAGCGGGGAAGGCGGGCTGGCGCAGGACCTCGGCCAGCAGCTCCAGGCCGAGATCCAAATCGTCGTGCAGGACCTCGCCGCTGAGACCGAAGCTGTTGTTGCCTCCGTAGGTGTCGAGGTAACCGCCCACGGACTCGATGGTGCGGGCCACGCTTTCGGCGGAGCGGCGACGCGTGCCCTTGAGAAGGAGGCGTGCGGTGAGGGTGGTCAGGCCGTTGGTTTCCGGGTTTTCAGCCAGGACACCGCCGCGGAAAACGGCGCGCATTTCCACGAACGGCAGCCGGTGATCTTCCTTGATGAGCAGGCGCAGGCCGTTGGGGAGTTCGATCTTTTGAATCGGGCCGGATCGATGGACCGTGGTGGTGTGGGTGTTGCGCGGCAGGCGCCCGCGGGGCCACAGACCGTAGAGGGTGCGGTTTTCCGGCACCAGGTAGGTTCGGGCGACCTCGCGCAGTTGTTCCGGGGTGAGGTTGTGGATGGCCTCGAGGTAGCGCTGGGAGAAGGCGAGGTCATTGGCCAGGAGCCAGCATCCGCCCAGGTCCTGGGCCTGACCGGCCATGGTCTTGCGACTGCCGAGCAGTGCGGTGGTGCACTGTTTGATGGCCTTGCGGAGTTCCTCCCGGGTGACGAGTCGGTCCTGGAGGCGTTGGACCTCGTCCAGCAGGGCTTGCCGCGCTGCGTGGAGACGGTCCGGTTCCATGATCGCGCTGATGCCGAACAGGCCGGGCAGCCCCGTGGTATAGGTCCAGGCATCGACGCTGGTGACCAGGCGAAGTTTTTCCCGAACCTGTTGATACAGCCGGGAGCTGCGTCCCTGGCCGAGGATGGTGGCCAGCACCTCCAGGGCGGGCAGGTCCGGGTGGCGCGCATCCGGGATGTGCCAGGCGATGTGGAGATGGCCCAGCTCGGTTGTGGCTTCTTCGAACAACTCGCGCGGAGCCGTTTGCCGGGGTTCCTCGGGAAGGACCTCGGGTGGCAACGGCCGGGCGGGTGTCTTCGCGTAGGCGGTACGGATCTGTTCCTCCACGGCGCGTGGATCGAGGTCTCCCACCACCACGAAGAACACGTTGTTGGGTACGTACTTTTCCCGGTAGTACGCGAGGAGATCCCGACGGGTCACGGCGTTGAAGAGATCCGGATAGCCGATGATGTTGTAGCGGAGGGGACTGCGCGTGTAGGCGACCTCGAACAACCGCTGACTGGAGCGCCGGTGGGGATCGTCATGGCACATGTCCATCTCGCGCCGGATGACTTCCTGTTCCTTGGCCAGCTCGGCCGCAGGCAATGTGGCGTGCTGCATGATGTCGCAGAGGATGTCCACTGCGACGGGTGTTCCCGTTGAGGGGACATCGATGTAATAGACGGTCCGGTCGAAGGAGGTGTAGGCATTGATGTAGCCGCCCGCGGCCTGCACCTCCTGGTCGATCCGGGAGGCGGGCCGGGAGCGGGTGCCCTTGAAAAGCATGTGTTCCAACAGATGGGAGAGCCCGGCACCGAGCCAGCGTCCTTCGTGGACGCTGCCGGACATGCACCAAGCCTGGGCGGAGACGACCGGCGCGCTGGGGTCCTGGCGGAGAATGATGACCAGGCCGTTGTCAAGTTGGCTGAGGTGGACGTCCGGCGGCAGGGCGGGCAACTCCAGTCGGGGCTGCCGCTGGCCGGGTGACGATCGGGTGGTGAGGACGGACCGGTTTTGGGGGATACGTTTCACGGGTGGAATTGGTGCTGTTTGCAGTGGAGTGGGGACCGGCGGGTCGGGCCGGTGTCCTGGCCCGGGAGGCAGGCCTGGGGCAGGCGCGGCAGGGCCGCGGGTTTGCGGTGATCCGGGACAGTTGGTGAACAGCAGCGGGGCACGATCACCGGATCAAGGACCGGCCGAGGCCGTTTTGTTGCGGGCTCTTTCTCGCTCCCAGGCCGCCTGTTTGCTGGGCGGGAGGAAGGGTTTGCGAAAGGCCTCCTCGAAGTCGTAGCCCTTTTCGAAGTCGGCGCGGCTGTCCTGTTCGGTTTTGGCCAGGATGCCTGCGTCCACCATGTTGAAGACGACTTCGCCGAAGTCCCGGCAGGATCGGATGTTCCATTCCTCGAACACGGTCAGGGCCATGGGGCCGAACTGCTCGAGGGCGTAGTGGCGGATCCCTTCGAGGAGTTCCTGGCCGGTAACGTGGCGGAGCCGCCCGCGCTGGCCTTTGCTGACCATGCGTTGGGTGTACTCGAGTGCCTCGCGCACGAAATGGTAGGCGTCCCGCGGATAGCGCGGGTCGAGGGCCAGGATCCGATCCAGTGCCTGTTCGAGAGCCGGTTCGTGCATAGTTCTCAACGTGGGGCGACCTGCACCGCGACGGGTTCGGCCGGCTCCTGGCTGAGACGCCAGGTGCGGACGGCCCAACCGATCAACAACAGTCCAACGACCGCACAGAGAACTTGTTGCTCACGGCGGGTCAGGTACCCCATGCCCGGAACGATAACCGAGGAATCAGCCCACCGCAATGTTGACCAGCCTGCCCGGCACGACGATCACCTTCCGGATGGTCTTGCCGGCCAGGAAGGGCCGGACCTTTTCGGAAGCGAATGCCGCCTTTTCCAGGGCGTCGCGATCCAGGTCGCGCGGCAGCCGGAGCACGTCGCGCACCCGGCCGTTGACCTGGACGACGATTTGCAAGGTTTCTTCCTCCAGCAGTGCTGGATCCCAAGCGGGCCAGGGTTCGTAGGTGAGGCAGGGGACCGGGCGTTGATCCGGTGCGAAGGTCCGGTGCCAGAGAGCCCACAGCTCCTCCGCCAGGTGCGGGGCGAAAGGTGCCAGCAACTGCAGGAAGCTGCGGAGGAGCCGGGCGGGTCGGACCTCCCAGGAACCGGCCTGGTTGACGAAGATCATCATGGCGGAGATGGCGGTGTTAAATCGGAGCGCTTCCAGGTCTTCGGTGACCTTCTTGATGCAGGCGTGGAGGGCCTTGTTCTGCGACGGGTCCGGTTCGAGGTCCCGGATGGAGGGATGGAGCCGGAGCTGCTCCAGGAGCGGTTCCTGTTGATCGGGGGGCGTGACGGCGAGGTTCTGCTCAAACTCGGTTTCGCTCGATTCATCAATGAAAAGCCGCCATACACGGCCGAGGAACCGGTACACGCCTTCGACGCCGCGGGTGCTCCATGGTTTGGTGTCCTGCAGGGGGCCCATGAACATTTCATACAGCCGGAAGGCATCAGCGCCGTACTGGGCCAGGATGTCGTCCGGATTGACCACATTCCCGCGGGATTTGGACATTTTTTGCCCGTCCTCGCCCAGGATCAGGCCTTGGTTCACCAACTTGTGGAAGGGCTCCGGCGTGGAGACGTGTCCGAGGTCGTAGAGGACCTTGTGCCAGAAGCGGGCGTACAAGAGGTGAAGCACGGCGTGTTCGGTCCCGCCCACGTAGAGGTCCACGCCGGGTGTGCGCCCCTCGGCAGGGTCGGTTCCCATCCAGTAGCGTTCCGGGGCGGGGCCGACGAAGCGTTGGTCGTTTTTGGGGTCCAGGTACCGCAGGTAATACCAGCAACTGCCGGCCCATTGAGGCATGGTGTTGGTTTCGCGCCGGCTGCCGTCCGGGCGTTCGACCCAATCCCGGGCACGGGCCAGAGGCGGCTGGCCGTCGGGGGTGGGCTTGTAGTCGTCCAGCTCGGGTGGGAGCACGGGCAGTTCCGATTCCGGCACCGCCTCGTGATACCACTCGCCACGGGGATCGCGGCGCCAGACGATGGGAAACGGTTCGCCCCAGTATCTCTGCCGGCTGAAGAGCCAGTCGCGGAGTTTGTACTGAACGGTCCGGCGTCCCAGGCCGCGTGATTCCAGCCATTGAATGACCTTTTCCTTGGCCTGTGGGGTGGGCAGACCGTCGAGGGAAAGGTCCCGGCAGGAGGAGTTGACCGCGACGCCGTCGCCGGTAAACCCGCGCCACGGGATGC
This sequence comes from Limisphaera sp. 4302-co, assembly GCF_049537155.1. Taxonomy (NCBI): domain Bacteria; kingdom Pseudomonadati; phylum Verrucomicrobiota; class Verrucomicrobiia; order Limisphaerales; family Limisphaeraceae; genus Limisphaera; species Limisphaera sp. 4302-co. The sequence continues at coordinate 372,275 of NZ_JBMVQZ010000001.1, read as the reverse complement.
TGTCGTCCGGCGGCCGGACCACCTGGACAACGGGCAGGTGGAATTTCTCGGCGAATTCGAGGTCGCGGGTGTCATGGGCGGGCACGGCCATGATGGCACCGGTGCCGTAGCTCATGAGGACGTAATCGGCGATCCAGATGGGGATGCGCTGGCCGTTCACCGGGTTGATGGCGTGGGCGCCGGTGAACACGCCGGTTTTCTCCCGGGCCAGTTCGGTGCGTTCCAGGTCGGATTTGCGCTGGACCTCGGCCTGATAAGCCTCGACGGCGGCCCGACATTCCGGACGGGTGATCTTGGCAACCAGGGGATGTTCAGGCGCCAGCACCATGTAGGTGGCGCCGAAAAGTGTATCCGGGCGGGTGGTGAACACGCGCAGTTGCCGCTCTTGGGCGGACAGTTGCGGGTCGTCGATGATGAAGATGACCTCGGCCCCCTCGCTGCGGCCGATCCAGTTGCGCTGCATTTCCTTGAGCGAAGGGCTCCAGTCGATCAGGTCCAGATCCTCCAACAACCGATCTGCGTAGGCCGTGATCCGGAGCATCCACTGCCGCATCGGACGGCGCACCACGGGGTGGCCGCCGACCTCGCTGCGGCCGTTGACGACCTCTTCGTTTGCCAGGACGGTCCCGAGCGCCGGGCACCACCAGACGGGTGCCTCCGCCACGTAGGCCAACCGGTGGGCGTCCCGCCAGGCCCGACGCCGTGCCTCCAGCTCCGGATCCGGTTGGGTGCCGGGTGGCACCTCCAGTTCGGGCGGGTAGGGCAGGGTCTCGATGGGCTCGGCCTTGCGCGTCCGGGGGTTGAACCAGGAATGATAGAGCTGCAGGAAAATCCACTGGGTCCACCGGAAGTAGGCCGGATCGGTCGTGTCCACCTCACGGGTCCAATCGTAGCTGAACCCGAGGCTTTTGATCTGGCGCCGGAAGGTGGCGATGTTGCGTTCTGTGGTGATGCGGGGGTGCTGACCGGTCTTGATGGCGTATTGTTCGGCCGGCAGTCCGAAGGCGTCCCAGCCCATGGGGTGCAGCACGTGGAGGCCGCGCGCCCGCTGGTAGCGGGCCAGGATGTCCGTGGCGGTGTAGCCTTCGGGATGGCCGACATGCAGACCCGCCCCGGACGGGTAGGGGAACATGTCCAAGATGTAGTATTTGCGGGGCAATCGGGCGGCGTCAGCCCGGCCCGACAGGCCGTGCCGACGGGCAAAGGGATGGTCGGACGGAATCTCGTCCCCGGGATTGAAGGCGCGAAAGACGCCTGTCTCCTCCCAGATCCGTTGCCACTTGGGTTCAATGAGGTGGAACGGATACAGCTTGCGCACGTTACCCATACGGAGGCGCAAGTTTGAGCCAACCCCGCCCCGGGAAGCAACGGCGGATTTGCAAGGGCGAAGCGGTGAACGGTCCGAGTTGGCAAAACTCACCGGCCACCCTCCCGGCATCGGCAACGCTCGGGTTGTTCCCGGGCAGACCGGCTTTTCACGGCCTCGCGATGGGCGGGAGGGGCAACCTGTCCCGGCCATGGCTCCCCGGGGGCAATGTCACCACTTCATGCCACATGACAGGCCAGGTCGCGCAGGCTAAACAAGGCGCATACTGGCCGGGCTGGCCGGGACGGCGTTGCCGATGACGGAGCCCGGCTGTGGAAGACCCGGTTTGTGAAGCAGCGCGGGGTCAGCAGAGCGGCCTGATCGAGAGGAGCGTCCGGCCCAGCCCCCGGGCCGGACGCTCGCCCGGGCGAAGGCTTGGGGATAGCTCTGTAAAGCTGTTCTTTGCCACTGGATTTGTCCTCAACCAACCGAGTCGGGCGAGGTTCCCAGTGTCCCGAAGGGCATCGGCGCCGGCCGCTGCAAATCAAAACCAAACGGCCGCAAGCGAACGGCGGCTGGTCCGGTGAGGACACGGGGAAATTTGCTCGACGTCCCTGTGGGAACAGGGCGGCAGGCCGGAAAGCCCCATTCAGGCCTGCCGCCCTCGTTTTTCATCCTGGGCCGGCGGGTGGGAGTGGCGCTGCGGCGGGAGGAGCCGGGGGCAGCTACGGGGGCCGCTGCAAGACGGGCCTTGCGGACGCGTCTTCAGCGGGGCTGCTGCAATCGGCAGGGGTCGGTCAACGCGCGGGAGATGCCGTGTGGGTGAGTCTTTCGACCATCCACCGTTTGAAGGCCTCCAGGTCCTTCCACGCCGTCGCAGCCCGGACGGTGCGGGCGCCGGCGCGCACGCGGGTGAAACCGTCGGGGGTGACCTCCAGCGGGAGGGTTTCCATTTCACAAAAGTCGGTGGCGATCGCCAGGTAGATGGCCACGCAATCGAAGAGGGTGGAGGAGCGTTGTTCGATGTCCGGGGGTGCCAGTTCCGGGCGGTGCGCGGCCCAGACACGGTAATTTTCCCAAATGACCCGCGGCACGGCCCCGGGACTGGTACGGAAGCGCCGGAAGAGGGGGCCATCGAGTTGCACGAGGCCGCACGTATCGAGTGGAGTGAGGGTGATGGGCCAGGGGCCGGCGAGGACTTTTTGAAAGGCGGCAGGATCACAGCGGACGTTCCACTCGGCGTCCGGCTGGTCTTTCCCGCCGTAACCGCGACGGACACTGCCCTGCATGCCCACGAAACGTGCGCGGCGGGCGATCCGCGGCTCCTGTTCCAGGGCGGCGGCGAGATTCGGCACCGGCCCAATTGCGATAAGGGTCACCGGCTCGGGCGAGCCCAGGATGGTGTCGATCAATGCGCGGATGCCGTTGGTGTGGACCGGGCCGGGGTAGGAAGCAAGGTCATAATCCCCCAGCCAGGCTGCCTGGGATGCGACGCCACCCACTTGCGGGACCTCTATGCCGAGGCCGATGGGGACGTCGGCCCTTCGCATGGATTGAAGCAGCTTGGCGGCCAGCCGGCCGCGGTACGAAGGCCGGCCGTAGTCGGTCAACACGAGCTTTACGTCCAGCTCGGGACATTGGAGGAGCAGTCCCAGAGCCCAGGTGTCGTCAATGTCGTCGCCGATGTCGGTGTCCAGGATGACGGGGATCTTGTGGTTGGGCGTGGCCGGACGAGGTTCAGCCAGGGCTGAAGGGAGCCCGGTCGATCCGGAGCCGGGGACAGGGAGACCGGTGAGGGCGAGGGCGAGCACGGCAAACAACAGCGTTTTCATGGTCGAGACCCCGGTCCCGGCAGGGAAGCAGATTCGGGCTGACACGGCCAGTCAGAAAACTTTGGGTTGCGATGCCGTGGGAGATAAAAGGGCCGCCCGACAACGGACGTCGGTCGGGCGGCCGGGGAGACGACAATGGGGGCGCCGGGCGCGGCGCTCAGGCGGCCAGGGCACGTGATTCGAAGGTGAGCTCGCCGTTTTTGCAGTCCACGGTGACCAGGCTGTGGTCGGTGACCTCGCCTGCCAGGACCTTGCGCGCCAGCACGGTCTCGATGTGCCGCTGCAGATAGCGCTTGAGCGGGCGCGCGCCGTAGACGGGATCGTAACCGGCCCGGGCGATGTGTTCGCGGGCGGCTTCGGTGAGTTCGAGGCGGATGTGCCGCTCGGCCAGTCGCTGGCGGAGCAGCTCGAGCTGGAGTTCGACGATCCGCTTGATTTCGGACAGCGTCAGAGGTTTGAAGAGGACGATTTCGTCCACGCGGTTGAGGAATTCGGGACGGAAATGGGCGCGCAGTTCCGCCATGACCTTGCGGCGGACGCCCTCGGCGATTTCGCCGGTCTCACTGGCGTTTTCGATCAGGTACGGGCTGCCGATGTTGCTGGTCATGATGATGATGGTGTTTTTGAAGTCCACGGTTCGGCCGTGACTGTCTGTCAGGCGGCCGTCGTCGAGGATCTGGAGCAGCACGTTGAAGACGTCCGGGTGCGCCTTTTCGATCTCGTCGAAGAGGACCACGGAATACGGTTTGCGGCGGACGGCCTCGGTGAGCTGGCCGCCTTCCTCGTAGCCGACATAACCCGGCGGGGCACCGATGAGGCGGGCCACGGCGTGTTTTTCCATGTACTCGCTCATGTCAATGCGGATCATGTTGTCCTCGCTGTCGAACAGCGCCTCGGCCAGCGCACGGGCCAGCTCGGTCTTCCCGACGCCGGTGGGCCCGAGGAAGATGAACGAGCCGATGGGGCGTTTGGGATCCTTGAGGCCGCTGCGGGCCCGGATGACGGCATCCGCCACGGCTTGGACGGCCTCGTCCTGGCCGATGACCCGGCGGTGGAGGATCTGATCGAGCCGGAGGAGCTTCTCCTTTTCGCTTTCCAGCAGGCGGGCCACCGGGATGCCGGTCCAGCGTGAGACGACCTCGGCGATTTCATCCGGGGTGACCTCCTCGCGGAGGAGGCGCTGGCCGGATTTGCTGACGGCATCGGCCCTGGCCTCGAGTTCACGGAGCTGTTTTTCCAGGGCGGGGATTTTCCCGTACTGGTATTCGGCCACGCGGCCCAGGTCATGTTCGCGGCGCGCTTTTTCCATTTCGTTGCGCGCCAGTTCGAGGGCTTCGCGGAGTTTCTGGATGTCGTCCACCAGTTGCTTTTCCTTCTGCCACTGTGCGCGCAGTTCATCGCGTTGGGCCTGCAAGTTGGCCAGCTCCTTCTCGAGGTTTTGGAGTCGTTCCCGGCTGGCTTCATCCTTCTCCTTGCGGAGCGCCTCGCGCTCGATCTCGAGCTGGGTGATGCGCCGTTCGAGCTGTTCGAGCTCCTCGGGCATGGACTCCATCTCGGTGCGGAGCTTGGCGGCCGCCTCGTCCACCAGGTCAATGGCCTTGTCGGGTAAAAAGCGGTCGGTGATGTAGCGGTGCGAGAGGTGGGCGGCGGCGACGAGGGCGGCGTCCTGGATGCGGACCTTGTGATGGAGTTCGTAGCGTTCGCGCAGGCCGCGGAGGATGGAGATGGTGTCCTCCACGCTCGGTTCGTCCACCAGGACCGGTTGGAACCGGCGTTCGAGTGCGGCATCCTTCTCGATGTATTTGCGGTATTCGTCAAGGGTGGTGGCGCCGATGCAGTGCAACTCGCCCCGGGCGAGCATCGGTTTGAGCATGTTGCCGGCGTCCATGGCGCCCTCGGCCTTGCCTGCGCCCACCATGGTGTGGATCTCGTCGATGAAGAGGATGATCTGCCCCTGGGCCCGGGCGATCTCCTGGAGCACGGCCTTGAGTCGTTCCTCGAATTCGCCGCGGTATTTGGCGCCGGCGATCAGCGCCCCGAGGTCGAGGGCGATGATCCGCTTGTCGCGCAGGCTGTCGGGGACATCGCCGGAGACGATGCGCTGGGCCAGTCCCTCGACGATGGCGGTCTTGCCGACGCCGGGTTCACCGATCAGGACCGGGTTGTTCTTGGTCCGGCGGGAGAGGATCTGGATGCAGCGCCGGATCTCGGCGTCGCGGCCGATGACCGGGTCGAGCTTGTTCTGCGCGGCCAGCCGGGTGAGGTCGCGCCCGTACTTCTCGAGCGCCTCGTAGGTGGCTTCGGGATTGGCACTGGTGACGCGCTGGTTGCCGCGAACCTCGGTGAGGGCCTTGAGAAAATCCTCCCGGGTCAGGCCCAGGTTTTTGAAGATTTTGCCGATGCCGGTGCCGGCGGGCTCGTCGAACATGGCCAGGACGAGATGTTCCACCGAGACATACTCGTCCTTCATGCGGCGGGCGTGGTCGCGGGCGGTGACCAACAGGCGGTTCAAACGCTGCGTGATGTAGATGCCCTGCTGGGTCACATCGCTGCCGGAGACCCGCGGCAGGCGGGCCAGTTCCTCCTCGACCCTGGCCTTGATGAGCTCGGGATTGACGCGGGCTCGTTCGAAAAGCCGCGGGATCAGGCCGCCTTCCTGTTCCAGCAACGCCAGCAGCAGATGCTCGGCATCCACCGCCTGGTGCTGGTGTCGGACGGCAATGTTCTGGGCTTCCAGCAGTGCCTGCTGGGATTTTTCAGTGAATTGATTCAGGTCCATGGCACAAAGTCAGCGTTTCAGATGTTGAAGGGTCTGCGCCGGCACGGCGGCGGGTTGCGAAGCCGCCGACACGCGGCGCCGGGTCCGTTTTGCTCCGGGTTTGCGGGTGCGCCGGGCCGTTTGGAAGGCCAGCGCGACCACCTCGTCCACGGTTTCGATGGGATGAAATCGGATCTGGCGTCTGACCTCCGGGGGCAACTCCACGAGGTCTTTCTCGTTATGTTTGGGGATGATGACGGTGCGGATGCCGGCCCGGAGGGCGGCCAGGCTCTTTTCCTTGAGGCCGCCGATCGGCAGCACCACGCCCCGCAATGTGATTTCGCCGGTCATGGCGATGTCGGGTCGGACGGGCCGGCGGGTGAACAAGGAGGCGATGGCGCAAAACATCGCGATACCGGCCGAGGGTCCGTCCTTGGGAACCGCGCCGGCCGGCACATGGATGTGAAGGTCCATGTCCTTGAAGGCGTCTTCCGGGATGCCCAGCTCCCTGGCCCGGCTTTTGACCAGGCTGAGGGCGGCCTGTGCACTCTCGCGCATCACATCGCCGATCTGGCCGGTCAGCAGGATGTTGCCCTTGCCGGGGTAGGCGAGGGCCTCGATGTGCAGGATCTCGCCACCGGTGGGTGTCCAGGCCAGACCTGTGACCACGCCCGGCCGGCCGGTGGTCAGTCGGGTTTCGTGGATGTATCGCGGCGGGCCCAGGATGGCCTCGACCTCCCCGGGCGTGACGGTGAAACGTGTGATTTCCCCCCGTGCCACGCGTGCGGCCACGTGGCGGCAAACGGCTGCGATCTGGCGTTCGAGTTCGCGCACGCCGGCCTCGCGGGTGTAGTCGTGAATGATCCGGCGCAACGCCGCCTGGGTGAACCGGCACTGGCCGTTCTTGAGGCCGTGTTCCTGCAGCTGGCGTTTGACGAGGTACCGGCGGGCAATCTCGAGTTTTTCGCGGTCCGTGTAACCGTGCAGTTCGATGACCTCCATCCGATCCCGCAGCGGTGCCGGGACGGTGTCCATCACGTTGGCGGTGCAGATGAACATCACCTGGGAAAGGTCGAACGGCACGTCGAGGTAATGATCCACAAAGGCATGGTTTTGCCGGGGATCGAGCACCTCGAGCAGGGCGCTGGCGGGATCGCCGCGGAAATCGGTGCCCAGCTTGTCGATTTCGTCCAGCATGAGCACCGGATTGCGGGATCCGGCCCGGCGGATCTCCTGGATGATGCGACCGGGCATGGAACCGATGTAGGTGCGCCGGTGGCCGCGGATCTCGGCCTCGTCATGGACGCCGCCGAGGCTGACCCGGGCGAATTTTCGGCCCAGGGCATCGGCGATGGACTGGCCGAGGCTGGTCTTGCCCACTCCCGGCGGGCCGCAGAAGCACAGGATGGGGCCGTGCCCCCGGGGATTGAGTTTGCGGACCGCGAGGTACTCGATGAGGCGACGTTTCACCTTCTCGAGGTCGAAATGATCGCGGTCCAGGATCTTCTGCGCGCGGTCCAGGTCGAGATTGTCCTCCGTCAGTTTGTTCCACGGCAGTTCGGCCAGCGTCTCGAGGTAGGAGACGACGACGGCGTATTCGGGGCTGGCCGGGTGCAGGTGCTGCAGCCGCCGCAGTTCGCGTTCGGCCTGTTGCATGACGGCCTCCGGCGGGCCGGCCTGTTGGAGCCGCTGCCGGAGTTCCTCGATTTGCTGTTCGACGCCGCCGTCCTCCTCACCCAGCTCCTTCTGGATGGCGCGGACCTGTTCGCGCAGGAACGCCCGGCGCTGCTGATCGCTGATGGCGGAGGAGACATCCTTCTGGATTTTTTGCTGGATGCGCGCGATTTCGAGCTGTGCCGCCACGTGCTTGAGGACGGCACGCACGCGTTTGGCCACGTCGAGCTCCTCCAACAGGGGCTGCTTCTGCTCGACCGGGAGGTTCAGGCTGCCGGCCATGAAGTCGGCCAGTTGGCCCGGGTCCTTCAAGTTCCGGATGACCGAGGCGGCCTGGTCGGGCGGATCGAGCGTCAGTTCGACCAGTTTGAGCGCGGTCTCCCGCAGTTCCTCCACCGTGGCGGTGAACTCGAGGTCGTCGGAGGGTGGGGGAAGGGGTGTCAACACCCGCACCTCGGCACGCATGAACGGCGCGACAACCAGGGCGCGGACGAAGGCGACCCGTTCCAGTGCCTGCACGACGATGATCAGGGTGTCATCGGCCTGACGGAGCAGTTTGAGCACCCGGGCGGCCACGCCCACGTGGTGGATGTCGTCCGGTCCGGGTTCCTCCGTGGCCGCGTCTTTCTGGGCGAAGATGCCGATGATCTTGCTCTGCGGGAGGGATTCTTCCAGCAATTTGCGCGAGGAGGGCCGCCCGATGGTCAGCGGGGCCACCAAGCCCGGGAACAGCACCGTGTTGCGGACCGGCAGGATGGGCAGCGTGTCGGGGATGGCGATTTCCCCCTCACCGGATCCGGCCCTGCTTTCGGCACCCGCACCGCCCGGGCTGATCGGGCTGCCTGATTCTTCCAAACACAAAGGGTCGGGGATGAATTCCAGCAGTCCTTTCATGGTGTCAGCTCCACTGTGAGTCCGGGCGAGGCCGGACGGGCCAGGGGCAGTTCGATCCACAAAAGCCCTTCCCGGTACCGTGCGGTGACCTGGTCGGTTCGGATGGGCTCGGGCAGGCGCAGGATCCGTTCGAACGGGCCGTAGTCGATCTCCATGGCCAGGACCTGTGGGGCCGGGTCGCCCGAGGCGCAACGCGGCTCCGGCGAGGCGCGGTTCCCCTCGATGATCAGCCGTTGCGGCTCCACGCGGACGGCGATTTGCTCCTTCTGCATCCCGGCCAGTTCCACGCAGACGAGGTACCGGTCGGACAGGCGGAAGGCATTGATCGCCGGGTGCCAGACGCGGCGCGATTCCATGTGCACCACGCTGAGCTGGTAGAGATCGCCTGCGACCTGGTTCAATCTGACCTGCCATTGTTCGTGAGTGCTCATGGTGCAAATCCGGTTGTGGGTTGAGATTGCGGCGGCTGCACGGCCGGAGGCGCCGCGGCGGCAGCCGGGGCACGGGTCGCCGATTGGGAGGCCGACAGGGCCAAGGGGCCGGGCGGCGGCAGGGTGGGCACAGGTTCCTTGGCCTGCGGCCGGGATTTGCCGACCAGGCGGTAGAACTCGTCCCCTTCAAGGGTCTCCCGCGCCAACAGTTCGGCCGTGACGGCCTCGAGCTGGTCGCGATGCTCGTTCAAGATGCGGCGAGCCTCATCGTACGCGCGGTCGAGAATGGCCCGGACCTCTTCGTCAATCTCCCGGGCCGTTTGTTCGGAGCAATCCCGCTGGAATCCTCCGTCGGCCCCCTGCAGGAACAGCGGTGTGCGCTGGGCGCAATGGACAAGGCCGATGCGTTCGCTCATGCCGTAGACCGCCACCATGTGGCGTGCCAGTGCGGTGGCGCGTTCCAGATCGTTCTGTGCGCCGGTGGAAACCTCGCCGAACACGACCTCCTCGGCTGCCCGGCCGCCCAGCAAACATTTGATGCGGTCGAACAGCTCGCTGCGGGTCAGGAGATACTGATCTTCCTGGGGCAGCTGCAGCGTGTAGCCGAGGGCGGCCCGACCCCGCGGGACGATGCTGATCTTGTGGACCGGGTCGGCGTGCGCACAGTAGGCGGCCACCAGGGCGTGGCCCACTTCGTGGTAGGCGACGCGCTTCTTTTCCTCGGCTTGCAGACGCCTGGAGCGGCGCTCGGGCCCGGCCACGACCTTTTCAATGGCGGCTTCGACATCCGCCTGCGTGATCTCCCGGGCCTGGCGACGGGCCGCCAACAGCGCGGCTTCGTTCAGGACGTTGGCCAGGTCCGCCCCTGAAAAACCGGCCGTGGCGGCGGCCACACGACGAAGGTCCACATCGGCGGCCAGTTTTTTGTTGCGGGCGTGCACCTTCAGGATGGCCTCCCGTCCATCCAGATCCGGTGCATCCACCACCACCTGGCGATCGAAGCGGCCGGGTCGAAGCAATGCACGATCCAGGATCTCGGGCCGGTTGGTGGCGGCGAGAATGATCACGCCGGTGTTGGCTTCGAACCCGTCCATTTCGACCAGGAGGGCGTTGAGGGTCTGCTCGCGCTCGTCATTGGCCGGGCCCAGATGCACGCCGCGTTGCCGGCCAATGGCATCGATTTCGTCGATGAAGATGATGCAGGGGGCATGTTCTTTGGCCTGTTTGAACAGGTCGCGCACCCGCGCGGCGCCCACGCCGACGAACATCTCCACGAAGTCGGCGCCGCTGATGGAGAAGAACGGCACTCCGGCCTCACCGGCCACGGCCCGGGCCAGCAGGGTTTTGCCCGTGCCGGGCGGGCCCACCAGGAGCACGCCCTTGGGAATGCGCGCGCCCAGCTCTTGATACGCCGCGGGGTTCCTGAGGAAATCCACCACCTCCTTGAGTTCCTGCTTGGCCTCCTCACAACCGGCCACATCGGCAAAGGTGACGCCGGTGTTCTTGTCGAGGATGAGCCGCGCGCGGCTGCGGCCGATGCCAAGCACCTGTTCGCCCGCCGCACTCAGGCGCCGGTTCAGCAGGGAAAAGAGCAGGACCATCAACCCGATCGGCAGCAGCCATCCCCATACCAACTGACTCATCAGGCCGGGACGAACGCCCGTGAATTCCACACCCGCCGCCTCGAGTTCCTTCACCAGATCGGGATCTTCCACTCGCACCGAGCGGAAGAGGAACGGACGGGCCGGCTCCGCGGGCACCCCGGAGGCGGCGTTGGCCGCTGCGTCCTTGCTCCGGGAGGAGTCGGAGGGATCCGAGGATGCCTCGGCAGGCGCGGGGCCGGAAGGCACGATGCGCCCCATGATCTCTGTTTCGCGCACCTCGACCTCCCGCACCTCCCCGGCTCGGAGATGACGCTTGAACTGGCTGTACGGGATCGTGCGAACCGTCCAGTGGTCGAACCACTCCTGCCACCCCCACAGGACCAGCAGGGTGGCAATGAGGTAGAAGAGGATGAACCGCCCCTGCGGGCCGAACGAGCCTGGGAGTTTGATTTTGGACGGATCCTGCTTCATGCCTGTTGGGTTGTCCTGCGGCCCGGGGGCGGGCGCTTTGGAGCGCCCGCCCCGCACCTCAGGCGGGCCGACAGCGTCAGCTTCCTAGCGCCGGCGGTTTGCGTCAATGACGAGGTACCGACTGGCGCCGCCGCTCCAAACGCGCAGCAGTACCGTGGATTCGCGGATTCTTTCACTCTCGCGGACGGCCTCGTCCGCGTTGGTCACGCGACGCCGGTTGATCTCCAGGATGACATCACCGGGCTGCAGACCCTGTTGTGCCGCGGGTGATTCGGGATCCACCTCCACCACCAGGGCGCCGCGTACGTGCGGAGGGATGCCGAACATCTGGCGATTGCGGGGCGTCAGATCATCCACCACCACCCCGTCCAGCGGATCGGCTTGTGGACCCCGCCGCAGGCCGCCCCGGCCGGCGCGGGCCAGACCGCCTTCCTGCGGCATTTCACCCAGCTTCACCCGCAGGCTCATTTCGCGGCCATCGCGGAGGATGCGCAAACGGACCTCGGTGCTCGGTCGGGTCTGGGCCGCCATCAAGCGGAGGTGCCGGTCGTCCTGGACCTTGCGCCCGTCGAACTCGAGGATGACGTCGCCGGCCTTGAGCCCGGCATCCTCAGCGGGGGAGCCGTCGATCACGTCTGCCACGAGCGCACCGGAGGTGTCTTTCAGGTCGAACTGCCGGGCCAGTTCGGGCGTAATGGGCTGGATGTAAACGCCCAGATAGCCACGTGTGACCTTGCCGTCCTCGATGAGCCGTTCCATGACGTAGCGTGCGAGGTTGGAAGGGATGGCAAAGCCGATGCCGAGGTTTCCACCCGATCGGCTGATGATGGCCGTGTTGATCCCCACGAGCCGGCCTGCCACGTCCACCAAGGCGCCGCCGGAGTTGCCGGGATTGATGGGGGCGTCGGTCTGGATGAAGTCCTCGTAGTCCAGGCCCAGGCCGGAACGGGACTTCGCGCTGACAATTCCCATGGTCACCGTCTGGCCCACGCCGAAGGGGTTGCCGATTGCCAGGACCACGTCGCCCACGCGGAGTTTGTCACTGTCGGCGATGGTGATGGCAGGCAGATTGCGGGCCTCAACCTTGATGACCGCCACATCGGTGCGCGGGTCGGTGCCCACGATCCTGGCTTCGTACTCGGTCTTGCCGTCGGGCAAGGCCACCCGGATTTCATCCGCTCCCTCGACCACGTGGTTGGCGGTCAGGATATAACCGTCCTCGCTGACGATGACACCCGAGCCCAGGCTGCGCTCGCGCCTTTCACGGGGCAGGTCATCCGGAATGCCGAAGAACCGCCGAAAGAAGGGATCTTCCATGAACGGCCCCCAAATGGGGAGTTGGCGCACCGTTTTGGTGCTGTAGATGTTCACCACGCTGGGGGCCACCTTCTCGACGACCGGGTGGAAGGTGAAGTTGGGTTGGGCCGAGGCCGGCAGCGGGGAATCGTCCACCTTGAACTTGGGCAATTCCGCCGCCCGGACGGCTTCCACGGTCGCCATGCCGAAGAGGAACAGCCCGGCAAGGATCACCGGCAACAGCGTCCTCCGGCTACCTGGCCGCCCCTTGCCAGGAACGGTTGGGACCGAACCGAGTCGAGTGAAACTCGTGTGGACAAGCAGTGCCACCTTTCGTGCCGTCATTTTCATCGCTTCGTTCTCCGGTTTTGATGTTGATCCGTTACAAGCTTCGACAGACGCCCGGGGAAAACGTTCCGTGCGCCTCCGGCCTGCCGGTCCGACGCGGGACTGTGGCAACATGAACGAAACAAGACAAGAAAGCCGGTGCAATGAACGCCTGATGTCCGGGCGAAAAGAGGGGCGCCCTCGTGGCGGGGCGCCCCTTGCTTGCGCCCGTCCTGGGAGCGGAGGAGGTCAGCTGACCTTCACTTCGATCTGTTTGGGCCGGGCTTTCTCGCTCTTGGGCAGATGGACCTTCAGCACTCCATCCTTGAACTCGGCGCGGACGTTGTCGGGATCCGCGTCTTCAGGGATGGTGAAGCTCCGGACGAACCGCCCATAGAACCGCTCGACCCGGTGATATTTCCGGTTCTTTTCCTCCTTCTCGGCCTTCCGCTCGCCGGAGATGGTCAGCGTGTTGCCCTCCACGGTGACCTTCACGTCGTCCTTACTGACCTCCGGCAGTTCGACCTTCAGGAGGTACTCTTTGTCATCCTCGATGATATCCACCAAGGGCGCCCATTCGGGCACGGTGATGGTTTCTTCGTCCGTGGTCAGCGTGCTGCGGCGGAAGGGCGACCAATCCAGAAGGGCAGCCATCCGCCGTTGCATCTCCTCCAGCTCCCGGAAGGGATTCCAGCGAGTCAAAGCAGCCATAGGCACTCTCACTCCCCGCACAGGCGGACTCGGTTGCCGACGGATCGCCCTGGAACGACCGCCGCCTGTTACTTTGAAGGTCATTCCGGGCGGCTGGGTTGCCTTTCGTCTCACCGATGCTCACCCAAGCATCGGCGCCCAGCCAACTCGCCTCAAAGAAGGAAGCATGCCACTGCACGTCTAAAACGTAAGATGCTTGTTTTCAGCATGATGCATAGATTCCCGCACTTAGTCATCTGTATCCAAACGACACATATGCGCGGTCAAACTGTGACATGTGGCTTCTCTGGTGCCATAATGACACACATGTTGGGGCTGGGAGGAGTTAGAAAAGTGTTGAGTCGGCGGCTGGCCGATGGACGGAAATGAGGTGCTTGGGGGAGGGCCTTGTGCTAAAGGGGGTGCATGCTCAAGACGGGGATATTGAATCCGCACGTGCTTTCGTTGCTGGCACGGGTGCGGCACACGAACACCCTGGTGATTGCGGATCGTGGGTTTCCGTACTGGCCGCAGGTCGAGACGGTGGATTTATCGCTGGTGGACGACATTCCCACCGTGTTGGACGTGTTGCGGGCGATCCGGCCGAACTTTCAGATCGGTCAGGTGTGGATGGCCGAGGAATTCCGGCGCGAGAATGGTGCGGAGACACAGGCGCGGTTCGCCGCTGCGCTGGCCGGACTGCCGGTGACGTACGAGCCGCACGTGAAGTTCAAGCAGCGTGTTCCCTCGGCCATTGGCCTGATTCGGACGGGCGACACCGTGCAGTACGCCAACATGATTCTGGAGTCGGCGTGAGACTGGTTGCGTCGGTGCCGCCCGTGGCACTTGCGGGTCGCCTGGTGGCCGCCTGGTGGACGGGGCCCGTGGTTCAGGCCAGCAACACGGCGCGGTAGCGCACGGAGTTGTTTCGGACCCTGGCGAGGGCCTCGTTGACCTTGGCCATGGGGAAGGTCTCGACCTTGGGCAACACGCCGAAGAGCGCGGCGTTGTCGAGCATTTCGAAGATGGTGGCGCGGCTGCCGATGGGGCTGCCCATGATGCGGCGGCGTTTGACGAGCAGGGGCCAGAGGGGCACGGAGAGTGGCGCGGTGGGGGCGCCCACGTAGCAGAGCACGCCGTCGGAGCGGAGCAGGTCCAGATAGGGCTCCACCGGGGTCGGGACCGGTGCGGTGTTCAGGATAATGTGCAGGGGGCGGGCGGGTCGCTGTACCGGTTGACCCTCCCGGACGAGGATGGCCTCGTGTGCGCCGAGGTCGGCGGCTTCGCGGGCCTTGGCTTCGGTTGTGGTAAAGGCGGTTACGTGGTTGCCGAGCCGGCTGGCAAACTGGATGGCCATGTGGCCGAGCCCGCCCACGCCGATGATGCCGATGCGGAGGCCGGAGCCCATTCCGGCGGCGCGGAGGGCAGAGTAGACGGTGATGCCGCCGCAAAGCAGGGGGCCGGCGGCTTCCGTGGGCAGGGCAGGGGGGAGGGGAAAGCAGTAACGGCTGTCCACCGCCACGTGGGAAGCGAACCCGCCGTATCCGTGGGTGATCACCCCCTGGTTCTGGTCGCAGAGGTTGTCATTGCCGCTCAAGCAGTCCTCGCAATGGCCGCAGGCGGACCGTTGCCAACCGATGCCCACACGCATCCCCACACTGAGGTGGGTGACGCCCGGTGCCAACTCGACCACTTCACCCACGATTTCGTGACCCGGCACGAGGGGGTAACGTGCGATGCCCCAGTCATTGTCGATCATGTGCACGTCGCTGTGGCAGATGCCACAGGCCAGCACGCGCACCAGCACCTCCCCGGGCTGGAGTTGCTGCAGGTCGTACGACCATGGAACAAGATCCCGGCCGGGGGCCAGGGCTGCAAAGGCATTCACTTTCGTCATGGGGGTCAGGATGGTGGGATACCGGCGTTGATGCAACGGCGGATGGGTTCGACCTGCGGCGGCATGGGCGCTGTCCGGCAGTCGAACAGGCAGGGAGCCGGCCCCGGGGAAACCCCGGGTGGGCCCGTAGCGCCACGGACGAGCATCGTGCGGGTCTTCCCCGGATTGTGGGTGCCGGTTGCGGTGGGGCAAAGTGGGACTTGCCGGGGCCGGAGGATTGCGGCTGCCGGTGGAAGGCAATGCGAACCCAGGGGATGCTGGCGACACGAGCGGCTCGAGCGGGATCTGCAGCGTTGGCTGCCGGGAGGCACGGGCTCCGGCGGCTGCGGGGCGAAGTGTTGTCGGTGGTGCTTCAGGGGTTGATGGTGCTGGGGTTGCTGGGCGGCAGCTTCGCCCTTTGCCGGCAATACGTTTTGCAATCCATTTGTGTGGAGGGGGCGAGCATGGTGCCGACGTTGCGGGAGCGGCACTGGTATCTGGCCAGCCCGCTCTGGTTGCGCTGGCAGGGGATTCAACGCGGGGACATCGTGGTTTTGCGGGATCCCACGGATCAGACGCCGGTGGTGAAGCGGGTGATCGCGGTTGAGGGGGATACGGTGGAGCTGCGCGGGGGGCGGGTGTTTTTGAACGGACGCCTGCTCGAGGAGCCGTACCTGCCGGAGGGGACGCGAACGGATCCGATTCAGCGGCGATGGGCGCGCGTGACGTGCGGGCCGGGCGAGGTGTACGTGCTGGGTGACAATCGGGGGGTGAGCGCCGACAGCCGGGAGTACGGGCCGGTACGATCCGAGGCGGTGGTGGGGCGGGTGCTCTGGTGAGGGTGCTGTGGTGAAGGAACGGCGCGGCCGGGGAGGTCACTGTCCTGCGTAGTAGGCATCCACCTTGGCGGCGACGTCCCGGTAGCTGATGTCCACCTCGTAAATCTGTTTGAACGGTTCGATGGCCTCGTCCCGCCTGCCCATGGCTTCCAGGACGCATCCCAGTTGGTAGAGGAGATCCTTTTTTTCGTCGTCGAAGACGTTTTTCTCCTTCAGGGCGTTTTGAAGGGTGCGGGCGGCCAGGTCATACATTTTGCGTTGGGCGAAGCAGCGGGCCAGGTAGGCAAGGGCGGCGATGCGTTTGTGGGGGTTGTTCTGGGCCTTCTGGAATTCGGCGATGGCTTCGGTGATGCGCCCGGCTTCGAACAAGAGCTGGCCGTATTCGAACCGGATGGAAAGGTCGGTGGGATACTTTTCCACCCGCTTCTTGCACTCTTCGAGTCGGAAGGCCTGCTTGGCGGCCTCGATTTCGCGCGTGCGTTCGGCGTAGTCGGGTGCGGCGGGGTCGAGCCGGGCCAGTTGATGATCGAATTTTCGGACGACGGTGTCGGCGATGGCGCGGTCGAGGCTGGGATCCTGTCCGGCCTCGGTGGCCCGGATCCGTTCGTAGTATTGGAGGGCGCGGTCGTAGTCGTGTTTCTGTGTGTAGAGCTCTGCGAGGGAGCGGAGCAGGCGCACGTTTTGGGGCTCGTTTGCGAGGCGGGCCTCGTACTCGCGGATGAGCCGTTCGGTGGTGTCCTCCGATTTTTGGACTTTTTGTTCCTGTTCGAGGACCTTGGCTTCTTCAGCGTTGCGGAGGACGTCGCGGTACGATCCGGTACCGGTTTCGAGGGCGCCGTACCCCGCTTCCGTAAGGGTGCGGCGAGCCGAGAGATTTTTCAGTTCCTGGGCCAGGTCGGGATCGCCCGGGTACACCCGGACCAGTGCGGCCAGGACTTGTTCTCCTTTGGCGACCTGGCCGGCATCGGCCAGTGCGTGGGCGTACTGAACGGCCACCTCGCGGTCACGCGGGTCGTGGGCGAAAAGGACCTCGTAGGAGAGGAGGGCCATTCGCGGAAGGCCGGCGGCGACGGCTGCTTCAGCGAACAGCTTGTGGGCGGTCATGTTGTTGGGGTCGGCGTTCAGCGCCTCCTCGGCCAGTTGCATGGCCTCCAAGGGATTGCTGCGGAGGGCGAGGCGTGCGCGGGCCAGTTCCGGCGATGCGGCTGCCCCGCTGAGGATGCGTTTGAAAAAGCCCGTGCTTTTGGCAGCGGCCTTGCGTTGTTGGGCCTGGCGAAGGGCCTTGCGTGCGTCCAGAAAGGCCGGTTCCCGGTTCAGCACCTGGGTCAGGAGCATTTGGGCGTATTCGTGATTGTCCCGCCGCAGGGCTTCCAACCCGCGCTCGTAAAGTTCGCGCACTTCTCGAGAAACGTCCTGAAGAGACTTCTCGGACATGGTCCTCAGATTAGGACCGGCGAGATGGGCATGCTATTCAAAAGTGGCCGGGCGAACCGGCCGCGCGGCCCGGACGGGTTGAGCCGCCCCCGGGATCAGTCTTGGGTGATTTCGAGAAGGCGGCGTTGGAGCTCCCGGCGGAACTCTTCGCGTTCGGTTTCCGAGACCTGGCGCGGCACGTGCAGGGGCTTCCCGAGGATGACCTCCCAGCGGGCGAACGGCAGGGGGACGATGAACCCGTCCCATGATCGGAGCCGGAGAAACCGGCTGAGGCGGTAGGAGGCCGGGACGATGGGCAGACCGGTGACCTGGGCGAGGCTGATGACGCCGTCCTGGACGACGTAGCGGGGACCGCGCGGGCCGTCCGGGGTGATGGCCAGGTCATAGCCGCGCTCGGCCCAGGTGGTCAATTCCAGCAGTGCCTGCGGGCCGCGGCGACTGGAGGAGCCGCGGACGGGCCGGACACCGTAACATTCCAACACGGCCGCCAGGAAACCGCCGTCGCGACTCGCGCTGACCAGTGCTGCCAGGCCGCGTGCGGCCGAGCGGGGGCGCGCGTAGGTGCGATAGGCTTCGAGGCAGAGGGCCAGACGATTGTGCCAGACGGCGTAGATGGCCCGGGGAGGCAACGGGTCGTGGCAGCCGGTGCGGTCGACAAGGGAACGCCGCAACGTCAGGGCCACGGCACGAATCAGGAGGAAGACCAGCCGCGCCAGCAAACGCTGGAGCCGGGTGGGTTGATGCGGGACCACCACGCCGGCGCGGCGCCGGCGGGAGGTGCGGTCGGACGGGGCTGGCGTGCGGCCTGTCATGCGCTGGTGAGGCCCCGTTTGAGGGCGGCACGCACGAGGTCTTCGACAGTTGCCTGAGGCCCGAGCGCGGCGCCCACTTCACGCACCCGTTGTTGGGCCTCGGCTCCTTTGTATCCGAGGGCCATCAAGGCCAGTACGGCATCCTGCCATTTGGCGTCGGTCCCGGGTGGGGCAGCGGTCCCCGCCGCAGGCAGGGGGACGACCGTGCCGCCCAACTTGTCTTTGAGTTCCACCACGATGCGCTCGGCCGTTTTTCGCCCGACGCCGGAGATGCGTGCCAGGGCGCGGACGTCGCCTTGGGCGACTGCGGTTCGGAAGGCGGTGACGCTCAGTCCGCTCAGGACGTTGAGGGCGATTTTGGGGCCGATGCCGCTCACGGTGTGAATGAGGAGCCGGAAGGTGTCGCGCTCGGCCGCTGTCAGGAAACCGTAGAGTTTGTGGGCGTCTTCGCGAACGACAAACTCGGTCAGCAGGCGGACCGGCTGTCCCACGGGCGGGAGCTTCTCATACGTGGAAAGGGGGACGAAAACCTCGTAACCTACCCCGTGGACGTCCACCAGGACCTGGGTGGGCCAGGCTTCCACAAGGGTGCCGTGGAGGAAAGCGATCATGGGCTTTGGAAGCGGATTTCCTCGCCCGCCGGGCCGGCGGGAGGATGTGAGGGTGGACAATCGTGGGTAAACTGATACATGTCAGGTCAGATGCGTTTGCTGGCGCCCGCCCAGGGACGTGCGTGCGTTTGCCAGTGGGTCAGGGCCAGGGCCAGGGCGTCTGCTTCGTCGGAGTGCAGGCTCTGGTTCAGGTTGAGCAGCCGCCGGACCATGCGGGCCACGGCGGGTTTGTCGGCCCCGCCGTGACCGGTTACGGCCAGTTTCACGCGGCGCGGGGCGATCTCGTAAATCTCGATCCCGGCCTCGGCCAGGACACTCAGCGCGGCCCCACGGGCCTCGCCCATGATGAGGGCGGTCCGGACGTTTCGTGCGTGGAAGAGGCCTTCGAAAACTGCAACCGTGGGGTGATGGGTCTCGACCAACTGCCGCAACGTCCGGCTGATGGCCGCAAGGCATTCCGTCCGGGACCAGGTTCGCGGGCAACGCACGGTACCATAAGCCAAGACTTGGAGGTCTGAACCCTTCCTGGCCACCAAACCGTAACCGGTGCCGCGCAGAGAGGGGTCCACCCCGATCACCACGCCTTCGTGCCGCGTGGTTGTCGGGCCGGACCCGGTTTCCGTCTGGGTTGCGGGCTGACGCAGCCGCGCCTCCATCCGGGCATAGTCTCGCAGCGAGATACCCACCGGCGACAGTTTGCCAGCGTCGAGTGACGCCTCCAATGGAGAAATGGGGCCCCGCCTGACGGCGTTTGCCGGACCGGCCCGCGCTTCAAGAGAAGAGCCAGCGGCAGATCCAGACGGATGCGATCATGGCCACAGCATCCGTGATGAGTCCCGCCCAGAGAGCGTGCCGGATCCGGTGGACGCCCACGGCGCCGAAGTAGACGGCCAGGACATAAAACGTGGTTTCGGTACTGCCATACATGGTGGCGGCCGTGCGGGCCAGGAGGCTGTCCGGACCATGCACGCGGACCAGGTCGGCAAAGACACCCAGCGCAGCGCTGCCGCTCAAGGGACGGACCAGGGCCAGGGGCAACAGTTCGGTCGGGAAACCGATCCATCCCAACACAGGGCCCAGAACCCGGCCCAACCAGGCCACGCCCCCTGCCTCGCGGAAGGCGCCGATCGCCACCAGCATGGCCACCAGGTAGGGCATGATCCGGATGGCCACACGAAGCCCCTCGCGGGCACCGCGGATGAACTCCTCGTACACCCGCACCCCTCGAAGGGCGGCGTAGAGGGGAAACCCTGCCAGAAGGAAGGGAACCGCCCATTGCGAAACGGCCTGCGACAGGCGAACGACAACAGATCCCTCAGGCGCAGGAGAGGCATTCCCGGCCCCGAAGCCGCTTCCCACAATCAACGCCGTGAAGAAGAAGACATAGCCCAACAGCAGGAGGCGCCCCGCCAGACCAATGGGTCTGGTGGCATGGGGATTACGGAGGCCGGCATTCCTGGAGGGGGAACCTTGCGAGGTCGCGGGTGGCAAGCGGGGCTGTGCCGTTGTGCCGGAGGCGGGCGAGTCGGCGCGAAACCATCGGAGCCGCTCCAGAAGCCGAGCGGCTGTCACGGCGGTCAGTGCACTGCAGGCGGTGGCCAGGAGTGCACTGCCCACGATGGCGGCGGGTTGCGCGGCCTGATGCGCGGCCAGCACGGATATGGCCGTGGCGGGCAGGAGCTGGAGAGAGCCGGTGTTGATGGCCAGAAAGGTGCACATGGCGTTGGTGGCGGTACCGGGCTGCGGATTCAATCGGTTGAGTTCCTGCATGGCCCGTAGCCCGAGTGGCGTGGCGGCGTTGCCCAGCCCGAGCATGTTGGCGGCGATGTTGAGAAGCATGGCGCCCATGGCGGGGTGATCCGGTGGCACATCGGGAAAGAGACGGCGCAGGACGGGCCGGAGCGCGCCGGCCAGCAGCGTCACCAAGCCGGCCTGTTCCGCCAGTCGGATCAGCCCCAGCCACAGCGCCATCAACCCCGCAAGAGGCAGGGCCACATTCAGAATGGCCTCCTTGGCGGCGTTCAGGGCTGCAGAGGTGAGCGCGTCGGCCCGACCGGTGATCCCTGCGAGGATCACTGCGATCAGGAGCAGGGCGAGCCAGATGGAATTCAGCATGGGCGCAAAGCGATGCCGGACGTTTTTCCAAGCCGTCGGGAGGTTTTCATGGCATGGCGACCCCGATCCAGTCCAGCCCGAGCCGCAACCACAAGGGCATGGTGAGGAAACTGACCACCGAGGTGCTTAACACCACGCGCAGCGCGGTGGGCACGTCGCCCTGGTAATGTCGTGCCATGACGATGGGAAAAACCGCCGCCGGCATGGCGGATTCGAGCGCGAGCACCCGCTGGAGGTCGGCGCTCACGGGCAGCAGGCGGGCCATGGCCAGGAAGAGACCCGGCATCAAACCGAGCCGGATGAGCACGGCTGCGGCCATGATCCGCCAGCCCGCGGCGGATCGGACGGCCGGGAGTTCATCGGCCATGACCGCACCGATCAACAGCAGCGCCAGTGGCACGGCACATTGGCCGAGCCAGTGCATGCCCGTGCGCAGCGCGAGGGGGCACCAGGCATGCATGCCTGTTGCGTTGAGGGTCACACCCAGGAGAACCGCCAACAGCGGCGGGTTGAGGACCCGGCGCCATTCGATTCTGCCGCGGCCGCCCGACAGGCCCAGGACACCCAGGGTCCAGAGCGCGGCGTCCACCCCCACCATGTAGAGGAAAAGCACGCCTGCCGTGGCCTTGCCGAACCACAGGAGGCAGAGCGGCAAAGGGATGTACCCGTAGTTGTGGATGGCCGTCGCCACGGCGAATGTCCGGGCCACAGCGGAATCACCCAGCCCTAACCACGGCCGCGCGGCCGTGGCCACCAGCAACCCCAGCGCCACGCTCAGGTACCCGGTTGCCGGCGCCCACAGGAGGTTGTCCAGGCGGTTGAAGGCGGGGTTGCCGAGGGCGGAATCGAGGATCAGACAGGGAACAAAGGCGTAGAGCGTGAGCCGAAGCAGGCTGGCATCCGCTTCAGCCGTAAGCCACTCCATCCGGCGTAGGAGGAAGCCGCCTCCGATGAGGCCGAAAACGGGCAGAACGGCCTCCAAAATGGTGCGATAGGCGTTCATAGAGCCGCAGGACCACCTGCTGAACCTGCACGGTGGGAGGCCGCCGCACCGGTGAAGACCTCCAAAAGGGTTTCGAACTCCAACTTTTGGAGCTGCCGTGCCAGCCGCGTGCGCGACGGGTCCGTCTCCGGGAGAGACTCCACCAGATCCACGAATGCGAATGGATCCCAAATGCCACCCTGAATGAGACGGAACCGCCACTCCTGCGGACCGTGTTGGTCCAACCAGGGCCGGATTTGACGTCCCAGGACCTCGCAGGCGGCGTGGGCGCCGGCCCGGCGCCACCAGTACTTGGAATTCCAGAAGTCGGGTTCGCGCCGGTGCACGATGGCGTGAACGATGGCGGCCTCGCGAGATTCCTTCTCTTGAACCAGTTGGTGCGCCGGCTCCCAATGATCGTGCCAGAGAAGGACGAGTGCGCGGACGACCTCGGGATCGGCGGTTTTCGGAGGTTGCGCCTGCTCCGCCCGGGCACAGGCCTCCTCCAGTGCCTTCAGGGCAATCGAAGGGGCTGCACGTCGAACAAAAAGCTCCGGAAGCTCAGGCCTCTCGAGAAGTGCGTACCAGGGGTTTTCGCTCATGTGACGGGTGTCTCGCTCAAGGGGTTGCCGGATCCGGCGTCGGCGGAGGCTCGATACGGACGAGCCCGGCCCAGTTCGCATACGAGATCTTCGACCACCCAGGCACTGTGTCGGCGACTGAGCCGGTCAGCCGTGGCCCCGTGCTGCCAGACGGCATACCGGATCAGGAGGGCCTCGTCCTTTTGCAGTTCCGGCTGCGCACACCACCCGGCCAGGTAACCTGCGAGGACGTCGCCGCTGCCGCCCTGGGCAAGGTCCTGATTCCCGCTGGGGTTCACAAAGACGGGTCCCTGAGAACGTCCGACCAGGGTTTGAAACCCTTTCAAGACCACCCAGGCGCCGCCGAATTTTTCCGAAAGTGCCCGCAGCGTGGCTGGTCGGTTGGCCTGGCCCTGTGCAGGTGACGTGCCCAGGAGGCGCGCGGCCTCGCCCGGGTGCGGCGTGAGGATGCGCAGCGTGTTCTTGGGGACCGGACCGGCCGGCAGCCAGTCCAGGGCACTGGCGTCGGCCACGATGGGCACGGGCGCATGACGCCACAACCGCACAAACGTGTCGCGGATCTCCGGGG
Source organism: Limisphaera sp. 4302-co (assembly GCF_049537155.1). Taxonomy (NCBI): domain Bacteria; kingdom Pseudomonadati; phylum Verrucomicrobiota; class Verrucomicrobiia; order Limisphaerales; family Limisphaeraceae; genus Limisphaera; species Limisphaera sp. 4302-co. Next base: position 349,153 of record NZ_JBMVQZ010000001.1, on the reverse strand, counting down.
TAACATCGGCACCGGCCAGGCCGGGCCCGAACAACAGGGCGGTGTACTTGCCGGGAAGCGGATGCGCAGCCGACCAAGGGTGCACCATCACGGCCTGCAGCTGCGCCGCCGCCGCCAGGTACACCGACGCCGGGGTGATCAGTGTCACCAGCCCGGGCCGGGCGCGCTGGGCGGCCCGGGCTGCCAGCACGGCCGCGCCGTGGTAGCCTGTGCTACCGGCCACGATGGCCAGGTGCCCGAACGAACCCTTGTGTCCGGCGACGGGACGGGGCGGCGGCCAGAGGGCAAAATCGCCGGGCAAGGTCCACTGCAGCTCGGATTCGAGCGGGCAGGGGATCAGGCCGATGTCCGGGATCACTTCAAGCCGCCCGGTCCAAACTGTGGCGGAGGCGTTCAACAGCCCGCGCTTGGGTGCTCCGAGGGTCAGGGTGACGGCCGCGCGGACAGCGGCGCCCCAGGGTTCGCCCCGATCGGCGTCCAGTCCGGAGGGCACGTCCACGGCCACGATTCGGGCCGGTGAGGCGTTCAATCTCTCGATCAGCCGGCACCAGGGTTCCGCGAGCGGCCGATTGAGGCCGATGCCGAAGAGGCCGTCCAAGATCCAATCGGGTCGTTCATCCAACGCTCGTTCAAGCGCGGGCAGCGCAGCGTCCGGGTCACGGACCTCCACGAGGCGGACTGTCCGATCCTGAAGGTGGGGTAGCGCCGCCCGGGCATCGTCCCCGTTGTGACCCTTGCCGGCAACCACGAGGATGCGATCCCGCCGGCGCGCGTGCCTGCGCAGCCAGGCAGCCAGGCAGGCGCCCACGCGGGCGATGACAGCGGCCTCGCTTCGGCCCGCGTCCCAACTGGCCTGCTCCCACTGGCGCATTTGCGCCACGCTCAGAACGGGTAGGGGCATGGCTGACTCCCGAATGCATGTGCGCACGTGCCCGGACCGACAAACAACGGGCGGACATTCGTGCCCGTTCCAGCCGGCCGCGGTCCGGCGCGAAAACCTGCTTTCGTTCTGCCCGTCCGGCAATTCCGGCCCCGTTGCCGGTGGTGACGGGCGAACCCGGTTGGCCTTTGTAACCTGCCCGGCTGGAGGAAACAAGGCCGGGGAGTGGAAGCCCTGCCGAAGGGCACACGCATCGGGTTCCTTCGAGCGGCTCGCGCGGCGGGCGGCCGCCGAGGATTCGGGAGTCGCGCGGGAAAGGTCAGGCCCAAGCCCGGGCACCCACGCCGGCATCAGGTTGCGGGCAATGCTGACCGGCGGAGCAGCCGGGCTGCGATGCCAGGCATCGCTCGATCGCCTCAAACAATGCGCGGGGATGGTATGGCTTGGCCAGGAAGACCGTGTTGGGCTGCTGTTCGAGCGTTTCGCGGACCACGTCGGGACTGTAGCCGCTGGTGTAGATGACCTTGAGATCCGGGTTGAGGCACTGGAGGCTCAGGGCCAGGTCGTGGCCGTTCATGGTTCCGGGCATGACCACGTCCGTGAGCAGGAGGTCCGGCACGGCGCCGCAGGTTTCCCAGATCCGCATGGCTTCGTCGGCGTCTCTGGCCTTGAGGACGCGGAATCCCCGGCGTTTGAGGAGCTCGGCGGTCAGGTCGCGGACAGGGACCTCATCTTCCACGAGAAGGATGAGGGGCCCCCGGCCCGGGGGCGGGGGTGTGGGATGGGAGACGGGAGCAGCAGGCTGGAGGCTGAGGGTGGTCCCGTCCTCCGGGGCCGGTCCGGTGGGATTGCCGGTCTGGTTGGCGGTCGGGAGGTAAACACGGAACGAACTGCCGCGGCCGGGCTCGGTACGGACCTCCACCCAGCCCTCGTGTTGCTTGACGATGCCGTGGACTGTCGAAAGGCCGAGGCCGGTGGCGCGGCCCATGCCCTTGGTGGTGAAAAAGGGATCGAAAATCCGGGGCAACACGTCGGGGGCGATCCCGCAACCGTGGTCGGTGACCTCGAACCAGACGAACGATCCCGGGCGCGCCTCCGGGTTGTGCGCGGCGGCGGTCTCGTCCAGGTCGGCGCGTCCTGCGGTGACTTCGATGGTATCGCCATCGGGGGTGGCGTCCCGGGCGTTGAGCAACAGTTGGAGCAGGACCTGTTCGAGGCCCTTGGGATCGGCGAGCACGAGCGGCAGTTGCGTTGCCGTGCGGAGACGGACCGAGTGCCGGTCTCCCAGTCCCCCGGCAAGGATGGGCACGAGTCGTTGGAGGGTGTGTGCCAGGTCGAGGGGCCGGGGCTGCAGCCATTGTCGCCGGCTGAAGGCCAGCAACTGCTGGGTGAGCCGGGCAGCTCGTTGGGCGTACTCGGTGGTGCGTTCCAGCAGGGCCGCCTGCAGACCGGGGTTCACATCTCCGCTCTGAAGAAGAGAGACATTGCCGATGATGACCGTCAGGATGTTGTTGAACTCGTGGGCGATTCCGGCGGTGAGCTGGCCGACGGCCTCCAGCTTCTGGGTTTGCCGGAGCTGTTCTTCGAGGTGCACCTGGGCGGTGACATCCTCGGCCGCCACCAGCAGGCAGGTCTCCTGGTCCAGCTCGAAGGGTTGGGTGCTGAGCAACACGTGGCGTTCCTGCCCATCCGGGCGCCGGAGGCGGCAACTCTGCTGGCGGAGAGGCTTTTCCAAGTCCAGCGGCAGTGGCGACGGTTCACCACTTCCCTGTTTCAACCATTGAAGGGGAAACGGTTCGGCTGCCAGAAGATCGGCCTTGGACCATCCGGACAACTCTACGAAAGCCGGATTGGCATCCACGCAGCGGAGAGGGTTGACGCGCAGGAGGGCGAGGGGAACAGGGCTGAATTCGAAAGCGCGGCTGAACCGTGCCTGGCTTTCGCGGAGCGCGACCTCGATCTTGAGGCGTTGGGCGATTTCCTTCTGCAGCTCGGCGTTGGCCGCGACCAGTTCGGCCGTGCGCTGTTGGACCAGTCGGTCCAGGTCGGCAATGCAGAGGCGGGCCTGCCGGGCCAGTTCCCACTTGCGGGTCAGGGCATGCGCAAGTTGGAGGACTTCGATGGTTTCGAACGGCTTCTTGAGGATGAGCAGGCTGTCGGTCTGGCCCAGCCGGCGGACGAAGTCGTCCCAGGCGTAGTCGGAATGGGCGGTGCATATAACCGCCTGCAGTTCGGGAGCGACCTGCCAGAGTCGCTCCAAGGTTTCCACGCCGTCCCAGCCCGGGGGCATCCGGACATCCACGAAGGCCAGCTGATAAGGATCGCCCTCCTCCAAGGCGCGCCGGACCATTTCCAAGGCTTCCTGTCCCTGGTGGGCCGAGTCCACACGGAAACTGACCTGAAGCGTACTTTCCTCGGGCTCGCCGAACAGGGCAGCCTCGGCCGCGTCCAGCTCGGCATGCGCCCCCAAGCCCGCGCTGCCACAGAGGATCTTGCGGAAATCGGCGTGGATGGCCGGGTTGTCATCCACGACCAGGATCCGGGGTGCGGGGCTGGCTGATTTTTGCGTCATGCGGTGGCCGAGGAAGCTCTGTAGGGGATGCGGAGGGTGAACCGGGCGCCCTGACCGGGGCCGTCACTGTGGACCGTCAGGGTGCCGCCCATCGCTTTGGCAGCCAGGGCGCTGCTGTGGAGGCCGAAGCCGTGCCCGTTGGGCCGGGTGGTGAACCCGTGAGTGAAGATGCGCGTGAGATTCTCGGCCGGGATCCCGACGCCGTTGTCCTCGATCTCGAGGATCAACCATTCCTCGCCCTCCCGCCGAATGCGGGCGATGATCCGTTTGTCGGGCCGGCCGGAGTCGCTGACGGCGTATTTGGCGTTGCGGATGAGGTTGACGAGGATCTGCAGGACCTTGTGCCGGTCAACGAGGATGGGCGGCGCGGGATCGAACTCGCGGATGAGCGTGATGGTGTGCCGGGTGAGGGCGGCGGCGTTGATGCGGAGGGCGTCCTCCATGAGCTGCACCGGCTCGATCTGTTCCTCCACACCGGCCAAACGTGCGTAATTCTGCTGCATGGCCACGATTTGTTTGATGTGCTCCACATGGTCGCGCACCTGAGCCAGCTCGCTGAGGAGGAATTCCTGCTGTTCGGACAGCGCCTGACTGACCGCCTCGAGATACCCCGGCAGGTGTTTGCCACGCGGATCTTCGGTGAGGAAATGATCGAGCCGTCCGGCGTGTTCGCGGAGCAGTTGCGGCACCCTGGCCAGGTTGGCGAAACGATTCTGCCGAACCCGATCGAGCAGCATGGAGCAGGAGACGTTGATGCTGTTGAGAACGTTGCCGACGTTGTGGAGGACGTCGCTGGCCACTTCGGCCATGCCGGCCAGGCGGGAGGCATCCACCAGGCGGCGATGCACCACCTCCAGTTCCGCCTCGGCCTTCTTGAGCTCGGTGATGTCCTTCGAGATGCCAAAGGTGCCGATGATCTCGCCGTTGGCATTGCGCCAGGGCATTTTGGTTGTCAGGCACCAGGTTACCCGGCCGTCCTTGTGGGTTTCTTTTTCGACCTTGCCGATGATGGGTTCGCCGGTGGCGATGATCCGTTGCTCGTCCTCGTAGGCAGGCCGGGCGTGTTCCTCGGTGAAGATGTCGAAATCGGTCTTGCCGAGGAGGTCCTGGGCACGTTCCACCTGGGGCAGCTTTTGCAGGAGGGCGCGGCTGAACCGCACGAAGCGGGACTGGCGGTCCTTGAAGTAGATGGCATCCGGGATGTTGTCCAGGAGGGTCTGGAACAGCTCCCGTTCGTACTGGAGCTGGTCCTCGGCTTGTTTGAGTTCGGTGATATCCTTGGAGATGCCGAAGGTGCCGATGATCTCGCCGTTGGCGTTACGCCAGGGGACCTTGGTGGTCAGGGCCCAGGTGACGCGCCCATCGGCATGGGTTTCTTTCTCCAACTTGCCCACGATGGGCCGGCCGGTTCGCATGATCTCCTGCTCGTCCTCGTAGGCAGGCCGGGCGTGTTCCTCGGTGAAGATGTCGAAATCGGTCTTGCCGATGAGTGCGTTCGGATCGGTCAGTCCGTACCGCTCCACGAACGCCCGGCTGTAGTGTACAAACCGGGACTCCCGGTCCTTGAAATAGATCATGTCGGGGCAATGCTCCAGCATGGTCTGGAACAGACTGCTGGCATGTGCGAGCGCCTCCTGAGCCTGGCGAACAGCGGTGATGTCCTCGTACGTACCCAGTACACCGATGACCTCACCCCGGGCGTTTCGAATGGGGACCTTGCTGGTGCGCAGCCACGCGATCGAACCGTCCGGGCGGGTTTGGGGTTCTTCGTAGTTCAGTTTCGGCCGGCCGGTGGACATGACCTCCTGATCATCGGCGCGGTATCGTTCCGCGTCGGTTTGCCAGGACAGGTCGAAATCCGTCTTGCCCACGATGGCCTCCGGATCGGGCAGACCGCAATCCTCGGCAAAGGCACGATTGCATCCCAGGTAGACAGAGTTGCGGTCCTTCCAGAAGATCCGGTTGGGAGTGGCGTCCAGGATCATCCGGAGCATCTGGGTGGACCGGAACAGCTCTTCCTCCATTTGCTTCCGGCTCGTCATGTCCCGGCCGATGCATTGGACCACGGGCGTGCCCTCCGGTGTGGCGGTGCGCCGCAAAGAAAGGTCCACATGCAGGTCGCGACCCGTCCGGCCGCGGAACCGGGTTTCGATTCGCAGCGGCGCGTCGGATGCCTCCTCGGCTTCCAGCAGACGGCGGATGGTCTCGCAACACTCTGGCGACAGGACCTCCTCCAGCGGTACCTCCCCCAGCGTACCCTCGTCCACGCCCAAGGCCCGCTGCAGGGCGGGGTTGCCCGAGCGGAAATGTCCGGAGGTGTCCACGGTGAAAATCAGGTCATGCGTTTGCTCGAACAACTGCCGGTAGGACCGTTCCAGGGCTGCCTCGCGTTCCAGCCGCTCCTGCAAGGCCTGCGTGCGGGCGGCGACCTGGCGACGCAACCACAGCCCCCACAGTCCCATCCCCGCCGTCAAGGCGGACAAGAGGCTGACGAGGGCCGCCGATTGTTGGGCGGTCCAGCCGGCCGAAACCGACACCTGCCCCATGGCCCCGGCTCTGGCCGGTTCACTCCGGTTGACGACCGGCTCGGACCGGATTACGGCGGACGCCAGGGCACTCGACCCGGACAAAGGCACGTGTGTCAAGGCCAACAAGCCCGCGGCTGTGGCGGTGGCGCAGCCGAGAACCCACCAAAAACGGCCGGGCCGAACCATTCGGTCGCGGTCCGGATTGGGTGCTTGTTCCTTGAAGAACATGGTATGCAAGCCGCCTGCCGGGTTCCGGGTGGCCGCAGCCTCATGGCCGGCGTGGAGGAACCCTGCCGGTTTGCCGGTCATAGTACCGACCGGTCTTCTTTCGAGCTGCCCCGGTTCCCGACCCAGCGGCGGTCATACGTTCCATTCCTGCCGGCGGTCCGGTGCCGCGTGTGACCGGCGACCGGAACGCATATTCCGGCGGGGCCGAACCCATGTGCGGTTCACCCCAACTCCGCCGGTCCACCGGACCTGGCCGAACTTCCACGACGGTCAGCCCGGTTATCGGCCGGCGGGGAGGGAAACTTTAGGAACAACTTGGATCCAAAAGGCGCAGGGGCTCCTCGGAGGCGAGCACGCGCCCTGCCATGGGCAGCGGGGTCAGGGAAAGCGCGACCGCCGAAGGGGTACGACAGCGGGATCACCACTCTTGCAGGCCCACCGAACGCGCCCTTTCCACGGGCCGTCTGGCAGAAGCGTTCTGTCAGGCAAGCGCATTGGCAGTGGCCTGCAAGGAGGCAGTGTCTGCCACGTTGTAGACTTCCACGTCTTTTTGAATCCGCCTGAGGAAACCGCTCAGGACGGTTCCCGGCCCGAGTTCGACAAAGCGCGTGAACCCCTGGGCCAGCAGATGGCGCATGCTGGCTTCCCAAAGGACCGGGGCGGTGACCTGTTCAACCAACCGGTTGCGAATGCTTTCCGGGTCTTCATGGGGCCGGGCCGTGACGTTGGAAATCACCGGCACCCGGGGCGGGTGAACCTCGACCGAGGCAAGCGCCTCGCGCAGGCCCGGCTGTGCCGGGGCCATGAGGGGGGAGTGGTAGGCGCCTGCCACGTTGAGAAGCACCGCCCGCCTGGCTCCCCGGCCTTTGGCCAACTCCACGGCCTTTTCCAGCGCGCCTCGCGCACCGGAGATCACGATCTGGCCCGGGCAATTGAGATTGGCCATCGCCACACCGGCTTCTTCACAAACGGCGCGCGTGGCGGCTTCGTCCAGGCCGATGATGGCGGCCATGGCGCCGTCGGCCCTCTCGCACGCCGCCTGCATCAGTTGCCCGCGGATGCGAACGAGGCGGAGACCATCCTCGAAGCTCAACGCGCCCGCCGCGGCCAGGGCGGTGAATTCGCCCAGCGACAGCCCGGCCGTGGCTTGGAACTGGAACCGGGGGCACCGCGCTCGGAGGAGCTGCCACGCGATCCAACCCACGAGAAAAATGCCCGGCTGCGCGTGTTCGGTCCGGGTCAGCACGTCATCAGGCCCTTCAAAGCAGACGGTGGCCAGGTCGTACCCGAGCACCCGGTTGGCCCGTTCGAACCACTCCCGTGCCCCGGGGTCCGACTCCGCCAGGTCGCGTCCCATGCCCACGTACTGGGCGCCCTGGCCGGCGAACAACAAAGCGGTTTTCCCGTTCATTTCGGGCCCTACTCAACCGAAAAAACGCCTCGTGGAAAAGCCCGCAGTTGGAGCCCGCCCGCGCACGGCGAAGCGACCCGGATCACGGTGCGCATGGCCTTCCCATCCGGGCGCGGGATCCCGGCGTCCCGCTGTGAGACTGCAGGGGACGGCGCCGATACTCTTCCACGGACCATGCCCTGTCGGCTCGACAACCTCGGGCCGCGGCCGCAACCTATGCACGATGGCAAACGAGAGCAGCGAACGTTCACCTCTGGACCTTTTGTGGGAGGAGTACGGCGAGGTGTTTCGTGATTTCGACGACCTGACGCTGGCACGTTGGTTGGCCCAGACGCTGGGTCAACTGCAGGGACGGGCCTGGCGAATGTCGCACCCACTGGTGGCTGCCTACCGGCTGGCGGCCCAAGAAGCCCATCGCCGGGGCGTGTGGCTGAAACGGCTCGCCACGGCCCCGGCCGCCTACCTGGAATCGCCCTGCTGCCGGGCGCCCATGCTGCCGCTGTTGACCCGCGACGTCCGCGATGCCGGTCTGCTTTGCCAGCACTGCAACGACACGATGGTGCCGTTCGAGGAGTTGCCGGAGGACATTCGGCCCGACCTGGATCTCTGGGCTGCGCAGTACGCGCCGGTTCATGCCGTGGCGCACTGGGACGATCGCCAGCGCAAGGCCGTGGGCAACTACGACCGCGCCCTGGACCAGGCCGCCGAAGAGGCCGAGCGCCTGCTCGCGCGGGCGGGGACCGAACTGGCCCCGCGACTCCTCGATTTCTACCCGGCCGTCATCTGGGAGGACCAGGACGAATGCCTGGATGTTCGACCGGAGGACGTCATTCTGACTCGCGCGGAGGACCAGGAGTAAAGGGCCAACCTTGCGGAGCCGTTTCACGCCGGCCCGCCCCCCTCCCACAGATCGGCAGACCGGACCAACTGCTCCAGAAGTCGCGCGTCAGCCGGGGGAAACCGGTGCCGCCGGAGCCTCCGCCGATCCACCCACTTCAACGCCGCACAGCCCAGGGGCCGGGGTTCGCCCCCCGTCCACCGGCACAGATAGAACCGGATCGTCACATGGACCTCCGGATACGAATGTTCGACCGTTGACCACAGCCGCATCACGTTCACACGGATGCCGAGTTCCTCCTCGAGCTCCCGCACGAGACAGGCCTCGAAGGACTCGCCGGGCTCCCGTTTGCCGCCCGGGAATTCCCACAGCCCGGCCAGGTGCGAACCGGCCGGGCGCCGCGTGATCAGGAGGCGCCCCTGGTGAAAGATCAGTGCCGCCGCGACTTCAACCCGCCGGGGTGCAGGGGATTTCATGCAGGCTAACCAACCCGGCCACGCGCCGGAGGCGCATTCAACGACCGACGCTCTTGTAAATCCAACCGAGCCGTTCCATCTCACGCGGGTCGAAGAGGTTGCGTCCGTCAAACATGATGGGATGCGTCATGACCCGCCGGGCCCGTTCGAGATCGAGTTTTTTGAAGACTTCCCATTCGGTGGCGATCACCAGGGCGTCGCAACCCTCGGCCACCTCGTTCATGTCATCCACGTAGGTGGCTTCCGGCAGCACGGCCCGCGCCTTGCTCATGGCCTTGGGATCGTGCACCCGCAGTCGCGCACCCTCCCGGAGCAGGCGCCGGCAGAGCTCGATGGCAGGTGACATGCGCACGTCATCGGTGTTCTGTTTGAAAGCCAGTCCCAGCACGCCGATGGTCTTGTCCTTCAACACCCAGAGGGTGTCGGCGATCTTTTTGATGAACCGGTCCATCTGCTCCGCGTTGATGCGCTGGACCTCCTTGAGCAGGCGGAAATCGTAGCCGAGCTGCTCGGCAATCTTGATGAACGCGCTGAGGTCCTTGGGAAAACAACTGCCGCCAAACCCGATGCCGGCCTGGAGGAACTCGCGTCCGATCCGATGATCCATGCCCATGCCCAGGGCCACCTCCTGCACGTTGGCACCCGTGGCCTCGCACAACACCGAGATGGCGTTGATGTAGGAAATCTTCAGCGCCAGGAACGAGTTCGACGCATGCTTGATCAGCTCCGCGGAGTTCAGGTCCGTCACGATGATCGGGGCGTCGAACGGCTGATAGATCTCCCGCATGACGGGGACCGGCCGGGGGGACTGGACCCCGATGACGATCCGGTCCGGGTGCATCAGATCCTCCACCGCGTAGCCCTCACGCAGGAATTCCGGGTTGCTGACCACGTCGAAATCCACGCGAGCCCGGCAGTACCGCCGGATGGTCTCGGCCACCTTTTCGCCGGTGCGCACCGGGACGGTGCTCTTGTCCACCACCACCCGGTAGCTCGTCATGCAACCGGCGATTTCCCGGGCGACCTTCTCGATGAAGCTCAGGTCCACCGAGCCGTCGGGCAAGGGCGGTGTCGGAACGGCGATGAACACAACCAACGCCCGTTCCACACCCTCGGCAATGCTGGTCGTAAACCGCAGTCGGCCCGCCGCGACGTTTTTGTGGACCAGTTCTTCGAGGCCCGGCTCGTAAATGGGCATCCCGCCGGACTGCAGCAGCCGCACCTTGGCCTCGTCGTTGTCCACGCAGGTCACGTCGTGACCCACCTCGGCAAAACAGGCGCCGGTGGTCAGGCCCACGTAACCGGTCCCGATGATCGCGAGTTTCATGGCGCCAGCAGCACATCCGACCGGTTGCTCCGCCTCAGGGCGTCGCGCCGTTGGTGGCCGGCTGGGGCACGGCGGGCACCAACACGGCGGCGTTTGTCGTCCCGGCCGTTTCACCGGCGGAGGACTCCGCATTCGCCAGCTCCGGATGTGCCTCCAGCAGGCTCTGGAGCGCCAGCCGGGCCTCGCCGCCGATGGAGGTCATGGGGATCGCCCGAGCCACGCTCTCATAATAACGCCGCGCACGTTCCCATTCCCCGCGCGCTTCGCACAATCGGCCCAGCCGCAGGCGGGCCAGGAAGATCGTGGGATCGGTCTCCAACTGCCGTTCAGCCAGGGATTCATACCGTTCCATGGCCTCGTTGGTCCTCCCTTGGAGCTCCAGGGCCGTGGCCAGACCGAACACCGCCTGAGGCAGCAGCGGACTCCGGCGATGATCACGGAGAAACTGTTCGAACCGGCTTTGGGCCGCCGCGGCATCACCCTCCTGCAGCAGGGCTGATGCGCCCAACAAAAGCGCATAACCGGAGGCGCGTGTGCCGGCATATCGCTCGGCCACCTCGAGGTAGGCCGCCGAACGCATGGTGTCTGCCTGCCCCGTCACCAGGGCGGCCGCCGCCTCCGAAAGCGCGCGGGCCGCATCTTCCTCGCGTTGTCCCCGCCAGTAGATGTAGTAGGACAACACCAGGCCCGCCAGCGCCAGACCCACCAGCCCGTAAACCACCTGGCGTTTGTAGGTGTCCAGCCAGGCGTAGGCTTGGATCCACCATGCCGGTTCGCTCACCTGTGCTCCCATAATTAAGCGCGCAATCTCCGCACACAGTGGGCCGATGGCAAGCTTGAAAATCCAAACCGAAATCATCCCGCGGGCGGATCAGGAAAAGCCGGTGACCGGGGCACGTCGGCCAGGGCGGGCCGACCGCCATTGTTCGTCGCAGGGTCTTGCCCTTCGCGGTCCGGGCGGGAAATCCGCCTTGGAAAGGCTCACCGACGCGCAGGCGCCGGTTCCAAAACCTGTCCGTCGGCGGGCGACCACCTGCGCAGGCTCTCGTAAGGCAGGTCCTGCACGGCGCAGCCGGCCTCCACAGCCAACGCGGCAGCGGTGCCGGCCGACTGGCCCGGGATCATGAACACCGGTTCCATGCGGACGGAACCGTACGCCACATGAGACGCGCTCACGCAAACGGGCACCAGGAGATTGGCCGCCTGATCCCGGGGCGGCAGCAGCACGCCGTGATCAATGGGGTAGGGCGCGGGCAGGGGCACGCCGAGGTCTCCTTCGTTTTGCACCCAGCCTTCCGATGTGACATAGCGCTGCACGTTGTGCGAATCAATGGAGTAGGACCCCATGCCCACCGGAAGCGGCGTCGTTGCCCGACCGGTCAGGTGGTGTTCGGTCAGCACGAAAGGGCCGCGCATCCGCCGCGCCTCGCGTATGTAAAGCTGATGGGACCAGTGACCGTTGTCGGTGAATTCGTCACGGGCCGGGCCCCGGCGCTGCATTTCGGTTCGGACCTCCTCCGGCACACGCGGATCGTGCGTCAGGAAGTAGAACAGGCTCTTCTGGTAACGTTCGTGTTCGCGAACGATGGCTTCCCGCCGGGTGTAGGAAGCCTCCGGATACTCGTAGTTGGCGACGATGTGGTCGGTGCTCATCGGGCCGTGATTGTTCACGTTCGTCTTGCGATTGGGCAGGGGATCGAACGTTCGGAAGGTTTCCCGCCAACCGGCGGCAAAGATCCGAACAAGCAAAAGGAACTCGTCCGGGTCATGGTGCGCAGGTCGCGGGAAGGGAATCCGGTTTTCAGGGCATCCGTCAGACACAGGCGGTAACAGTAAGCCTGCACACGCCGGTCACCGGAGCCTTTCGAACCCGTGGCTCGCGGCTGACCTGGGGCAGCAAACCGCTGTCCGGATCGCCCGGCACCCGATAGGCGCTGATCGGCCGCCGAAGAAGTTTGAAATGGTGCCGGTGATGGAACACGCCGGTCTGCACGCCGGCCCAGATCTCACCATACTCGTCCCGTCCTTCACGCCCCACCACGTAATCCACGCCGGCGGCGGCCATCAGATCGCCCTCGTAGGTCGCATCCAGGAAGATGCGTGCCTCGAAGGTCCGGCCGCTGAGCATGCGGATGCGAACGATGCGGTTGCCTTCCTTGGGAACCCCGTGCCGGCGGTCGAGCCACTCGTTGCGAAAGACCGGGCTCTGGTGTTCCCGGGTCAGGTCCTCGAAGACCGCTTCCGCCACGTGGGGTTCGAACACCCACATGGTGCGGCGGTCACCGTCCATGGCCCGCGTGCCCTGACCACGGTTGCCGTATTCATCCCGCCGTTGCCATCGCCAGGCTTGGGGCTGTTGGTAATGCAGCCAGATGCGGTGGTAAAACTCCCTGGCCAGGCCACCGATCACCGCCTTGGTGCCGGTGTCGGTCCAGCCAGGGCCCCCGCTGGACATCCCGCCAAGGTGCCGGTCCGGCCCCACCAGGGCGACGGTCCATCCCGTTCGCGTTGCCTGGACGGCAGCCATGACGCCGGCCGAGGTGCCGCCGTAAACGACGATGTTGTATGAGGCTGCCAGGAGAGAAGATGCCGCACACAAGAGCGCCGCTGCGCCCGGCCTCCACGCAGGCCAAATCGGTGAGCGCCTCACGAACAGATGAAACGCGCCCCGCGGCGGCCGGTCAAGCCGGTGTCCAGGGAACGAACCGCGGTTCCAAATGGAACCGGGGGCCGCCAGACCTCAGAACCACCAGCGCACGTCGCGGTCCTGGGGATTGTAACGTTCCTTGATCAGTTTGAACGGCCGCCAGGCGGCATGCCCGTCCAGGAAGAACGCGGTGCCGCCACCGGGGAAGTTGCCCTTGCGATGGGGATTCTTGTGGCGGCCGTCGCTCGTGAGGCCGGAGGGCACGCCCACGAAATCGTTCGGCCCGCGCGACAACAGGGCGTCCACGATCAGTTCGGCCAGGGCCGGGTTCGTGTTGCCGGTGGTTCGGAGGTGGAATTCTTTGCCGGGGTACATGCGGCTGGCCATCTGCGGATCGGGCCGCCCACTGGAATCCAAGCGGGCCCCCAACCAGCCGTAGCCGATGATCCGGCGATTGCCGGGGCTGATCTCCCACCAGTTCACCTCCACGTCAAATTCTTTGACCGAGGCCCGCACACTGGGGCAGTAGAAGACCGACCGTGTGGCCCCGTAGTTTGTAATGGCGTTGGCCGTGTCCCAGGGAACGTCCCACAGCCAGAATCCGTTGCGAAGGTGCGCCGGGATGTAGTCGCGGTTTTCACTGGCATACATCATCACCGCCATGCCGAACTGCCGGATGTTGCTCATGCACCGTGCGCGGACCGCCTTTTCCTTGGCCTCCGACAGCGCGGGTAACAGCATGCCTGCCAGGATGGCAATAATGGCAATGACGACCAGAAGCTCGATCAAGGTGAAGGCGATGGCACGCCCGGGCTTCACTTTCCGCTGTATATGCTGCTTCATAGGGCTGCAACCTGGGCCCGGCAAACCCGCCGACCCGAACCGGCGAGGGACCGGGCTGGATTCCTTGTTATCACCTTAAAACATTCCACGTCGCGGCGACACCCTTCAACCTTGCACCGGGCATTGAAAAATTTGCACAAGCCGCCGTCCCCCGTCAGTCTTCCGGACGGTGGGCACTCCGCCTGTCACCCTTGAGGAGGAGCCCCCACCGGCCACTGGAGACAGGTTGTCGGGGTTCAACGGCTCCGGACTTGAAAAGGGACCATGGAGAAGGTGAGGCAGGGATGGGAATTGGAAAAGATCGTCTCCGGCGGGCAGACCGGAGTGGACCGCGCGGCCCTCGATGTCGCAATCAAGCTGGGCATCCCCCACGGAGGCTGGTGCCCGCGCGGACGTTGGGCTGAGGACGGTGTCATTCCGGAACTCTATAACCTGCGCGAAACGCCGGCCGCCGAACCGGAACAACGGACCGAATGGAACGTGCGCGATTCCGACGGCACCGTCATCTTCAGCGTGTCGGCCCACCTCACCGGGGGCTCCGCGTACACGCGCATCATGGCGGAGCGCTGGGGCAAGCCGTGCCTACACCTCGCACAGGAACTCTATCCGGTTGCCGAAGCAGCGGCACGACTGGAAAGGTTCCTCCATCAGCACCGCATCCGCGTGCTCAACGTTGCGGGACCGCGCCGGAGCGTCGAGCCGCGCGCAGCCCGTTACGCGGCCGCCGTCCTCGAAAAGGCCCTGGCACCTCGCAACCTGCCACCGCCTCCCGACGGGTCCGGAGAGGCCACCGGGTGCTGACCGGGCGCTGCTCCAACGGCCATGGCCGGATGCCTTCCCATGGGGCAGGTCGCCGGTCGGACAGGGCAGGGCCGCTCTCTCACCACGTCAGCACCAGTCCCACCACACCACCGACGGCAATGACCGCGCCCACGAGCGAACGGGCCGTGGGACGATCACCTTCCATCCACCAGGCCAACGGGATGATCGTCAGTGGCGTGAGGCTCGTAATGGCCAGAACGACCCCCGCAGGCAGCTGGGACAACGCCCACTGGTAGCAGCTTACCCCCAGCACCAGGCCAAACAGAGCGTTACCCAGCACCCAGGGAACCGCTTGCCGCCGGGAGACATGGCGTGCCGACTCTGTCCGTGCCCGGCCCCCTCCGATCCTGCGGCGGGCCCGCACGGCCATTCGCCAGGCCGCCCACACCACGCCGTAACCGCCCAACACCCGCAGGAAGGCAGCCGTGCCGCCGTCCGGACCGGGCCCGTGCCTTGCCGCCTCGGCGAAGGCCACCCGGTTCAACACCGCTCCCACGCCACCCAGCCAGGCAGATGCCACGGCCCAGAGCATCCCCGCGACCGTGTGCGGATGCGGTTCCTGCCCCCTTCGCGGCGCAAGCGCCAGCCCCACCCCCAACAAAGTGCAGCCGCCGAACGCCAGGGACAGCGGGCCGAGACGCGTGCCCAGAAACAGCCATTCGAGCAGGGCGGCAATCGGCGGGGTCAGACAGGCGATCAACAGGATCGTAAGACGAGAACCCAACCGGGGCAGGGCTTGGAACATCGCCGTGTCGCCAAGACCAATGCCCACGAACCCGCTCCAGACGAACCATGCCCAACCGTCGTTTATGAATGCACGCCCGGCCGTACCCGACCACAGGCCCAGCAGTACAAGCGCAACGGTCAGACGCCAGAAATTCGCCTCCGTCCCGCCCAAGAGCCGGGCCGACCGCACGGCAAACACCGCCGAGCAGGCCCAGAGGATCGTGGTGAGGCACGCCGCCCACATGGAAGCCGAGTCTGCGGAACGTATGCTCGATCCGCAACCGCGGGCTCCCGCGCCGCCGGAGAACCTTGACCCCCGGACACGCCAGTGCTCGGCCTGCCGAATGGATCCAATCGGAAACCCTTCCAATCCGAATCCACGTTGATCGGGTCTCCTGGAGAACCGGCAGAGGTCGAGCGTCCCGCAGAAACCAAGCCGATCCCGCGCATGTGGAAGGCCGATGATGTTCCGGGAGGCTCTGTATGTGCAGGCACGAGTGACCCCGGCGTGGCAGCCCGCCCGGCCGCCGCCCCCACCAAGTCGGCCCCCCTTGGGCGACACGGGCATCGTGACAGGTCTGCGACCGGTTCCCAGGATTCGTTTCAGGGAGCCGAGAGAGAATCTGTTGACGAGAGAGAGAGAGGGAGCCAAGATTGGCGTCGCAGTCAATGGCTGCGCGATTTGCCATCTTCAGAACCCCAGCCGACCCGTCGCCGACTCCTGATTCTTTGCATCATTCCGCCGGGATCCGGCTCGTGTGCGCGGACTCGCTCGCCACTGGTCATCGTGTGGTCACTGCCCGGTCCCGACTGTCGGTCCATCCGAACGAAGAGCTCGCTGATTCACCGCCGCTTTGCTGGATGCAACTGCGGGCAAATCCATGTTCGACGGTTCCCCAGCGCAAAATCCGTCACACAGACGTCGAGTGCCTGAACAGCCTTGGCAGAGGTGCGGTGTATCGAGAAGCGCATCTGCTAGGTCACCGCTTCAGGGAGTTTCACGGGCCGCCCGACGATGGAGGAATCGAACATGTACGATGAGAAGGCCACCGTCGGCATGCAGCTCCGGCCACGGGAGACCTCCTGGGGCGGGCAGGGGGATATGGTTCTCCTGCACAGAGTGGCTGCGGGACTGTTGGTGGCCACGGCTGTGACCAAGGTGGCTTCGATCGCGTTGAAGTTCAGAGCCCATCCTGACCTCTTCACGGTCCTCAATCCCGTCTTTCCGTTTATTCCTGCCGCAGCTTTCCTGTTGTTGGCTGCTGCGGTCGAGTTGTTACTGGCCAGCCTGCTGTGGAGAGGCAGAGGAAGGTCATGGGTGACGGGCCTGCTCGGCTGGTTCGTCAGTCTCGCCTGGTGGTATCGCTGGCTTTACTCGCTGGCCCTTCCGGGTGCCTCCTGTGGCTGCGGCGGCTATTGGTCCGCATCCATCCAGAAAGCAGCCGACCATGGATCAACGGTCGTTTTGGTCTTTCTCACGGCCACGGCCGTGGCGGGTTGGCTCGCTCGCATGGCTCAACGACGTGCGGATATCCGGCATCCCGCCGGGCCGGGCGGAACAAGAGCCGGTGCCAGCCCGATCCGGGGCATGGTGATGCTTGCATCCATGCTCGGTAGCGCCTCTCTGCACGGCCGCAGTGCAGAAGCCTACTACGAAGTGCGTCTGGAAGGCGGGAGCAGCTCCTACCGCAGCGCCCCCACCTCCCGGCAAGACGCTTCGTCCACGCTTCAAGGCAGGGCCAGAAAGCGTTCATGGACTGCTCGCGTCGTGTTTGGAGGCCGTTTTTGGTTGATCGAGAGCCGGTTCATCCCCAACGCGGTCCAGTACCATTACTGCGATGGCACCAATGTGTATGAATTGGTGGAGTTCTACCCGTTGCCAGCGGAACTGGCGGCGGTATATGGCCAGCGGTATGGAGCTCCTCCGCCCGGCCCGGCACCTGGCGAGGAGGTTCCCCAGTACCACGTGCGAGTCATTCCGGGAACGGTCCCGCTGGATCACAGCGGAGTGACACTGCTCTGGATGGCCTTTTGTTCGCCTTTCCATCCCCTGGACTGGGGGAGTGGAATCCCCTTGAGCGCGGATGCATTGGCGGACCCGGACGCGTTCGCCTACCGGACCGAGGTTCATCGGTTCGAAGATCGTGTGGGGCTCCCCGAATCTGTCCGGTTTTACAAGTCGAGTGCCCGCCTTCGTGTCTCGGCGAACCGGCCGGTGCGTATCCGCAGCTCCTGGTCTCGGAAGCACCTCACTTCGGTTTTGCTGCGGGAGTTCCGACTCGAAGACGGGTTCCTCGCCGCGCACTATTACGTGGTTGCCGCAACCAACCTGGACGGCATCCACATTCCCCTGGAGTTTGAAATGGGGTTTTATCGGAGGGTCGCCGGCGGGGCAGCCGAACTCAGGGGACTGGATCAAGGCCGCGTGACATTGCTGACATATTGCGCGGCGCCGCAATGGCCCGTGAAGGAGGTGGGCAGGGTGCAGGTGGATGATCATCGTTTCCGTCATCCCAGAAAGCTGGTGGATTACATCAGCTACTTCTCCGAGGAGGGCCGGATTCCGCCGGTCAGCGATCCACAGTTGCATCGGCTTTTCGAGCAACAGGCTGCCGCCGCCCCGTGGGATCCTGCACTGGTGCAGCGTTTGGGAAACATCGGGTTCTGGGGGTTGTTGGCAGCTCCACCGGCTGTAGCCGGGACACTCTGGTTGATTCGAAAATGCACGCACAGAACAGCAACGATGAAGCAGGGAGGAAGAACATGAAAACGACAAGGCGAGCCATCCTATACAGTGTCTTGATCTGCACGCTCGGAGCACTGTGGTCTGCGGGTCTTGTGGACCTCGGAGGTTTCAGGTGCCAGAACGCCGCGTATGACTCGTGGGGTTGTCCCTCCAACCATGCGCCACGCGCCGAATGCGAGAATGATACGGAATGCTACGTGGCCAGACGAAATTCATCTACATGGTGGATGTGTGTGGCTACTGGTAATCGTGCGGACCGCTGCGTCTATACCAATTACAGTTCGAAAGGAGTGGAAGTGCGGATCTATGTGAAAGAATGTCAGTGGAGCATGGACGGTTCTCTCAATACATACTGCCAGTGTGAGACTCCCGAGCCCAATGAAAAGCCGGCGGCATGGGGCCACGAGCACTGGCAGTGCCGGTAGCGGCCAGGAACAGGTTGGCAATCCGGGCTGCCCAGGAGCCGGCCCGAATGGCACGAACCAGCCGATGAATCAGGATGGCAGCCAATGCCAGGTGTTCGTGAATCCGGTGCTGGAGCATGGTGGTTGCTCGTGGCGGCCAAGCTCTGGTTCTTGATATGGGCGGCGATTGGGTGTCTGGCTCCTCTTCAACAGGAGACGTTCGCGGGCGCCCATGCACGATGGATGTCGGGTGACGAACCGACGCTGGCAACCCGGGTGGCGGCGTGGGATGCAGCCCATTACCTGAAGTTGGCCCGTGTGGGGTATGAAAGCGGGGACTTGAGCTGCGCGTTCTATCCGCTCTGGCCCATCGTGCTCCGGCCTTTCCTGGCATTGCCGGGAGACGGTCCGGTCTGGGCGGCATGGATCTTGGCAAATGCCCTCTCCGCCGCGGGCCTGTTTTCGGTGTACGAACTGTGGAGACGCCGGTTCGGACCGGCCGTGGCCCGGGACGCGTGGTTGCTGCTGTTGTTTTATCCAGGTGCACTGTTCTTTTCGGTTCCTTATTCCGAACCCCTGTTTTTTGCCCTGATCATGCTCTTTTTCTGGGGATGCGAGACGGACCGCTGGCGTTGGGTGGCCTTCTCTGCGTTTTTGCTGCCGCTGGCACGTCCGATTGGGATTCTGGTGCTCTTGCCGTTGGTCTGGGTCCTGTGGGAGCGGGGCTGGCCGGCTGTGCCGCGGATCCGCCGGGCCGTCGCCAACCGCGGCAACCGGCTCGCGATGCTCCGGCAGAGTCGGCGGATCGAACAACCGAGGGCAGGAACCGCAAGTGAGGGGCTCACCAAGGGGCCAGCTGCCGGGGATTCGGCTCCGCGTGTGACGAGACCGGAACCCTGCGTTGGTGTGGAGCCGGCTGCCGCGTTGGCGCAGGGGATCAAGAGGTCCTCGAAGGGCTTGAATGGCTGGTTGGCGTGGGGGCTTTTGGGTGCCCTGTTGGCGGGGTATGCATTCTATTTCGTGCTGATGTACCTGTGGACGGGCAACGCGCTGGAGGGTTTCGATATTCAGAAGGTGTTGCCCAATGAACCGTCCATCGGTCACATCTTCAAACTGACCGGCTTTTGGCAGGCGTTGACCTCGGTCCAGGATCTGGACGGTTATTCAGAGGGCTTGTTGGATCGGCTCTTCTTCGTGGCGGCGGTGCTGAGCCTGCCTTGGTTGTGGCGGTTGGACAGGCCTTGGTTCAGTTACGTCTTGGGGGCGGGCCTGGTACCGGCGTTGACGACGTGGTTTTGTTCGTACCGGCGATATGCGGTCGTGCTGTTTCCGGTGTTTCTGGTCTGGGCATTCTGGCTGCGACGCATCGGGCCCAGGTGGATGTACTGGTACTATGTGATCTTTCTGGCCGGCCTGCAGGCGTGGGCCACCTTCAGTTTTTTCACGTTCCATTTCGCCGGGTAGCCCGAAGTGCCCGTGTCGCGCAGGTGCGGATGGGCGAACCGGCCGGGCAAAGCCGCACTCGAACGCGCGTGGCATGCGAACGGCAGGGTCCTGAAGAGATCGGGCTGTCCTTGGGGAGAGCCGGGGGTGCCTGAGGCGATCGGAGGTTGGTTCGACAGGTGATTCGATCGACGGCGGAGCGGCAGGAGCTTGCGCAGCCGCGGGTGCGATCCCGTCATTGACAAGCGTTCCGGCCGGGCCTTTCGTTGTCGGGCATGAATCGCGTGCGTGATCCAAGGCGGCTGGCTGGTCCGGTCTGGGGCCTGTTGTTGATGATCTCGATGTTGTCGAGCGGTTGTGTGGCGTTGTTGGTGGGCGGTGCGGCTGCGGCCGGTGCCGGGACCGTCGCGTACGTACAGGGGGAGCTGCGCAGCACGGAGGACGCCCCGTTCGAGCGGGCTTGGACGGCCGCGCAACGGGCATTGCGGGATTTGGAAATGCCCGTGACGGCTCAGGAAAAGGACGGTTTGTCGGGTCGGATCATCGCGCGGGCGGCTGGGGATCGGAAGGTAACCGTTCGACTGCGAAAGGTCACGGGGACAACCACGGAGATTCGGATTCGTGTGGGCACGTGGGGCGACGAAGCCGCGTCACGCCAGATTCTGGAAAGTATCCAGCGGCGGCTCTGAGCAGGAGAGGTGCGGTCCGGGACCGTGGTCCGGAAAGGGAGTGGCTCCGAGAGCGGAAGCGGTTCAGAGCCGATCCGGTTGGGCAAGGAAGTCGGCCACGCGGGTGAGGAGGCGTCCTGCTGCCCCGCCGTCGAGGACGCGGTGGTCGAAGCTGAGGGTGAGGTTGGCCTCCCAGACGGGTACGAACTGTTGTTTGCTGTGGCTCCAATGGGGGACGCGCCGGCCGGCGCCCACACCGAGGACCAGGGTTTGTTCCGGCAGCGGGATGGGCGTGGCCCAGGTGAGGCCGAAGGTGCCGAAGTTGGTGACGGTGGCAATGCCGCCGCCGGAGGCTTCGGCAGGCAGGCGGCGCTGTCGGGCCAACTCCAGCAGATGTTCGTACTGGGCCAGCAGCTCCTGAAGCGGGCGTTGATCCACGTTACGCAGCACGGGCACCAGCACGCCGTCCTCGACCTCGACAGCCCAGCCAATGTCGATGGATTTTGGATGGACGATGCGGTTGCCGACCAGCCGGCCGGCCGGGGCGCTGTTTTCAGCCAGTGCAAGGGCCAGCGCGCGGATGGCGTAGAGGGTGGGACTGGCCTTGATGCCGCTGCGTTTGCGGTGGGCCAGGATGGGATCCAGTCGGAACGGCAGCCCGACAGTGGCCAGGGGCCGTGTCCAGCTCCGGCGCATGGCGTCGGCCACGCTGACGCGCATGGGCGAGGCCTGGGTCATGCGGTGTTGTTCCAGGCTGGCGAGGAACCGCTCGAAGTCCTGGATGGTCACGCGGCCGCCTGCGCCGCTGCCGGCCACGCCAGCCAGGTCGGCTGCGTGCAGGCCGAGCTCGGCCATGCGCGCCTTCATGCGCGGGGACATGTAGCTGGCGCCGGTGGCGTTGGCAGGCACGGGCAGGCCCCGCACGGTGGGCTGGACGCGGTCGGTGGCGGTGGGCGTGGCGGGCTGGGTAAGGACCGGCCCGGGGGCCTCCTGGGCCGGTGCGGGTTGGCCCGCCGGCTGCGGCCCGGCCGGATGCAGTCCGGCGCGGGCGGCGTCCTCGACGGTGGCCTCGATGTAGCCCAGGACCGCGCCCACGGGATAGCTTTCGCCCGGTTTGACGAGATAGCGCTGAATCCGGCCGCGGCAGGGCGCGGTGACGTTCATGGCGGCCTTGTTGGTTTCGACCTCGATGATGTCCTGATCCGCCTCCACGCGCTCGCCTTCGCGGACCAGGAAGTTGACGATCATGGCCTCGGCGATGGACTCGCCCAACTGGGGCATGATGATCGGGATTTCCGGCATGGTGCTCAGGCTACAGTTGCAGGAGTTGACGTGCCGCGGTGGCGATGGAACGGGCGGTGGGTCGGTGCGCGGTCCAAAGGTTCGGGTGATACGGAATCGGGGTGTCCTTGGCGTTGAGCCTCTGGGGAGGGGCGTCCAAGAGGGAAAGTCCCTCACTGGCCACGCGGGCGATGACCTCGGCCGTCACGCCGCCCCAGGGCCAGGCCTCGCCCACGCAAAGGAGGCGGCCGGTGCGGGCCACCGAGGCCATGACCGTGTCGGTGTCCAGCGGTTTGACGGTGCGGAGGTCCACCACCTCCAGTTCCCAGCCTTCCTCGCGGAGTTCCTCGGCGGCGGCCAGGGCTTCATGGACCATGGCGCTGTAGGCGACGACGGTCAGGTCGCGTCCCTCGCGCGCAATGCGGGCCTTGCCGAGAGGCAATGCCTCGGTGGGCAACCGTTCCGCCTTGAGATGGTAGTAAAGGAACTTGTGCTCGCAGAAGATGACCGGGTCGTCCACGGCCACGGATTCGAGCAGGAGACTGTAGGCGTCCTCCACGGTGGCGGGTGTGACGACGATCAGACCGGGAAAGTGTGCGTAGACGGCTTCCAAGGTCTGACTGTGAAAGGGCCCGCTGCCGGAGGTGCCGCCGCTGGGCAGGCGGATGACGATGGGGCAGGGGACACCGGTGCGCCAGAAGAGGGTGGCGGCCTGGTTGACGATCTGGTTGAAGGCGACGCTGGAGAAGTCGGCAAACTGCATCTCCACGATGGGGCGCAATCCTTCGATGGCGGCGCCGACGGCGAATCCGACGATGGCATCCTCGCTGATGGGTGCGTCAATCACCCGGCCGGGGAATTCGCGTGCGAGGCCCTTGGTGGCTTTGAACGCCCCTCCGAAGGCGCCCACGTCCTGCCCGTAGATGAACACCCGCGGGTCCTCGGCCAGGGCCCTGGCCTGGGCCTCGCGGATGGCTTCGAGGTAGGTGATGCTCATGCCGGCAGCGCGTCCCGCTGATGCAGGGGGAGGGATTCCCAACCGTGAGGGGCTTCCACCAGGTGCGCCGTGGCCAGGGCGCGCCAGTCTTCCAGGCGCGGATCCGGTGCAGGTTCCTGCTGGACCCGGGCCACGGTGGTATCCACCTCTTCCTGGACTTCCCTGCGCCATTGGGCCAGTTCCTCCGGGGTGGCATAGCCGCGCTCGAGGAGTTGCTGTTCCGCCACGGGCAGGCAATCCCGTCCGAAGGGCATCTCGCGCAGGCGCGGGTCCATGTAGGTTGCGTCGTCGTGTTCGCCGTGCCCGGCCAGTCGGAGCAACCGGGCCACAACCATCTGGGGGCCGCCGCCAGCGCGTGCGCGTCCGACGGCCTCTTGCAGGCATTCGAGGCACGCCATCAGGTCGGTGCCGTCCACCCGATGGGCCTCGATGCCGTAGCCGATGGCCCGGTCGGCGAGGTCTTTGCAGGCGAACTGGCGGCTGGTGGGTGTGGAATAGGCGTACTGGTTGTTGGCGATGACCAGGACCAGGGGCAGGCGCTCGACGGCCGCCTGGTTGACGGCCTCGTGAAACGCGCCCGTGGATGTGCCGCCCTCGCCCAGGCAGGCCAGGCCGACCATGCCGGTCCGGCCACGGTAGCGCTTGGCGAACAGGGCGCCGTTGACGACCGAGATCATGGCGCCCAGGTGACTGATCATGGCCAGGTAACCCTGGCGCGGGTAGCCGCGGTGCACGTTGCCGTCACGGCCGCGCATGGGGCCGAGGCGGGATCCGAGGTAGGTGCGGAACAGGTCCACCAACGGTTCGCCGAAGGCCAGTCGCCCGGCGGCGTCACGGATCAGGGGCGCGTAGACGTCGCCCTCCCGGAGGGCGAGGGCCCCGGCGACGCTGAGCGCCTCCTGGCCACGTCCGAGGAAGACGCCTCCATGGATTTTTCCCGCGCGGTAGAGGCTGGCCAGCTTGTCTTCCGCCACGCGGGCCAACAGCATGAACCGATACGCCCGGCGGCAAAGGTTCTGGAACGAGGTGTCTGCCAGCGCGTCCTTCGCGCTGCCCGTTTCCCGTAGCATGGGGCCATGCTAGCGGGCCCGGCCCGGCGCCGGCAATTCTTCTTTGGCTCGCAGCCTTGATCGGGCAGGCGAATGGCCGGCCGCACCGCTGGATTTGGCAGGAGACACGGGCCGATCTACTTTAGGGCCATGTCGGTCAAAACCAAGGGTCACCGGGATCCCCAACTCCTCCGGAGCTGTCCCGGGCGGGCGGCCGGGGAGGAGCCGGGCGAGTTGTGCGACAAGCAGAACGAGCGGGATCACCGCGAGTTGCGGATCGACAAGGTCGGCGTGCGCGGACTGCGCTTTCCCATCGAGGTGCGCGACAAGGCGCACGCGCGGCAGCACACCGTGGCCACGATCGGCATGTTCGTGGACCTGCCCAAGGAGTTCAAGGGCACGCACATGAGCCGGTTTTTGGAGGTGCTGAATGCCCACGGCAACGTGGTCCACGTGGACAACATCCCGGAGATTCTGTTTGCGATGCAGAAGAAGTTTCACGCGGCCACGTCGCACATCGAGATGGAGTTTCCGTACTTCATGACGAAGCACGCGCCGGTGTCGCGACTGCCGAGTTTGATGGATTACACGGCGCGATTCGACGCGGCGGCGTGCGGGCCGGAGATTGATTTCGTGCTGACGGTCCGTGCCAATGTCACGACGTTGTGTCCGTGTTCGAAGGCGATCAGCAGCCGCGGGGCACACAATCAGCGGGGAACGGTGACCGTGGCGGTGCGGTTCACCAGGCCGGTCTGGATCGAGGACCTGATCGCCATCATTGAAGGTTCGGCCAGCTCGGACCTCTACGCCCTGTTGAAGCGGCGGGACGAGAAATACGTCACCGAAAAGGCGTATGACAATCCGGTGTTCGTGGAGGATCTGGTGCGGAATGTGGCCCTGCGGCTGAACGCGCATCCGGACATCACCTGGTACCGCGTGGAGGCCGAAAACCACGAAAGCATCCACAACCACAACGCTTACGCCTGCCTGGAACGGCGCAAGGAATCGGCGCCCGCGACGGCGCTCCGCCCGGCCACCTGACGCGCAGGCCGCGGGTGGGTGGGGCAACCGGGGGTGCCCGGGCGACCGGGCCGGTTGCACCCGATGTCACCAGTGGGGCGTGCGAAGTTCCCAGGTTTCCACCAGTTGCGGCGGGATTTCGCGCAGGAACCGGGACGGTTCCTGCAGAGGGCCGGTCTGGGAACCGCGCGCCCGGTGGAGCAGGGGAAAGGTGAGGTACAACTCGTTGCGGGCGCGAGTGACGGCCACGTAAAAGAGACGCCGTTCCTCTTCCTCACCCTCCTCGTCTTCCAGGGATCGTGCCGAGGGGAACATCCCCTCGCACAGCATGATGACGAAGACGACGTCGAACTCGAGTCCCTTGGCCTGATGAACCGTCGAAAGCCGCAGCCGGTTCGGTTCCATGCCGCCGGGCTGGTCGTCCTCGGCCTCCACGTTGGTCAGAAGCGCCGTTTGGGCGAGGAACTCGTGCACGTCATCAAAGCCCTCCGCGTAGAGGGCCAGTTGCTCGAGATCCTCCCGGCGGGACCGGTAATTGGAGTAGTTGAGCTTGAGATGCTCCTCGTAACCGGCCTTCAACACGGTCCGGATCATTTCGGCCGGTTTGCGCAGCAGTTCGGGGCGCTCGAGTTGTCTCATCAACGCCACGAGGTCGTCCCAGGCCTGGACGGTTTTTCGGCCGACTTCCCTCGTGCAGGCTGCGAGGGCTGCGGAGATGGAGCCCTCCCCGGCCGCGGCCCCGTCGGCCTCCAGCCGCGCCGAGGCCGCGTGCAGGTGGGATCGGAAGGTCTCCCACAAGCGGGCGGCCCCCTTGGCGCCAATCCCCGGCAGCATCTGCACCACCCGCTGGAAGGCGACGCTGTCCAGCGGATTCACCACCAGACGCAGGTGTGCGTTGACGTCTTTCATGTGGGCCTGCTCCAGGAACCGTACCCCGCTGGTGATGCTGAAGGGAATGCCGCGCCGCGTCAGTTCCATCTGCAGTTCCAGGGCATGATGGTGAGCCCGGTAAAGGACGGCCATGCGATCCAGCGGGGTGCCTGCTTCGTGGAGCTCGGCCACCCGCTGGGCGACAAAGGCCGCCTGCTGCGAGGCGTCCGTGCAGGCCACCACGGCCGGGCGCGGGCCCGAGGGCCGGACCGCGGTGAGTTCCTTGTGGAACTGATGGCGGTTGCCGAGGATGACCGCGTTGGCCACCTCGAGGATCTCGGGCGTGCTGCGGTAGTTGGTTTCGATCTTGAACACCCGGGTGCCGGGGTAGCGGTTGGGAAACTCGAGGATGTTGCGCGCGTCGGCGCCCCGCCAGCCGTAAATGCTCTGGGCATCGTCCCCCACCACCATCAGGTTCCGATGCCGCGCGGCCAACAGGTCGACGATGGCGCTCTGGACGACGTTCGTGTCCTGGTACTCGTCCACCAGAATGAACAGGAACCTGCGCTGCCAATAGTCGCGGAGGTCGGCCTGTTGTTCGAGCACCTCCAGCCAGCGCACCAGCAGGTCGTCGAAATCCATCACCCGGGTGGCGCGTTTCCGTTCCTCGTAGAGGCGCTGGATCTGCGTGATCCGGTCCGCCAGGCCGAGGAAATAGTCGAAATACCGGTCGAGCACGTCCGGAATGGACAGCCGCAGGTTGGCGGCCAGGGAGTAGATTTCGGCCAGCACCTCGGCCCGCGGGAATTTCTTGCGCTCGTCTTCGGAGAGGGTGTCGCGGATGCAGGTGTTGAGCAAATGGCGGGCATCTTCGCGGTCGAGGATGCCGAAATTGGGCTCGTACCCGAGTCTGTCGGCATGCAGGCGCAGGACGCGGTGTCCGATGGCGTGGAAAGTGCCGCCCCAGAGGGCGCCGGGCAGGCGGCCCAGCAGGGATTCCACCCGCTGCAACATTTCCCGGGCGGCCTTGTTGGTGAAGGTGAGCAAAAGAATGCGGTCGGGCGGCACGCCCTGTTCGAGGAGAAAGGCCACCCGGTAGGTGAGCGTCCGGGTTTTGCCGCTGCCGGCCCCTGCGATCACCAGGGCGGGTCCGGGAGGAGAGGTGACCGCCTCGAGCTGTTGCGGATTGAGCTCCCGCTGGTAGTCGATCCGCAACTGCGCCGGTGCACCGAACGGTCGCAATACGTATTCTTGCGCCATCCCTCCCATTGAAGAGAGACCCCGTGCGCCGGGCCAAGGCAAAAGACCCGATGCGCCATCCGCATGGGGAAGGGCCGGACGGAGCAGGTCCAACCGTGCAGCGGCATGGTGGCGGGATCTCCGGTTCAGCGCGGGGCCTGACCCGGGGTGGGACAGGCTCTCCGGGTGGACAAGCCGGCCTTCCTGACGCAGGATGAGCTTGTGTTGCAGGACTGGTGGTTGGAACGGTGCCTGGGCTCGCGCTCGGTCATGACGCGCCAGCGGGCCGTCGAGCGGCTGGCGGGGCGTGCCGATCCGGCGGCGATGCGGCTGTTGCGCCTGGCGGCCCAGGATCCGGACGCCGCGGTTCGCCGCGCCGCCATGAGCGCGTTGGGACAGGCAGGCTCGGACGAAGCGGTGCAGTTGCTGGCGGCCGGGCTCCGCGACGGGGACGAGCAGGTGCAGGAAACGGCGGTGCTGGCCCTGCGGCGGGTGGGGGGGCCGAACGCGGTGCATGCACTGTCCCGGGCCCTGGGACAGGGGAGCAGCCGCGTGCAGTTTCGCGTGGCCCAGGCATTGGAAGCCCTCGGTTGGCGCCCGGCAGGACCGGAAGAAGAAGCGGCCTGGTCGGTGGCCCGTGGCGAGTACGAGCGTGCGGCGGAGCTGGGCGGGGTGGCGCTGCCCCTGTTGGCGCGCCGGCTCCGCGAAGGCGAGTACGCGGAGCGACTGTCGGTGGTTCGCTCACTGATCCGGTGTGAAGACGCGGGAGCGGGATCCCTTTTGATGGAGGCGTTGCGGGACCCCGACGCGGCGGTGCGCACGGCGGCTGCGGAGGGGTTGGGTCTGCGCATGCATGCGCCGGCCGTTCCGGCCCTGATCCGGCTGTTGAAGGACCCGATGCCACAGGTGCGCGCGGCGGCAGCGGCCGCGCTGGGACAGTTGCGCGACGGCGCGGCGGTGGAACCCTTGATCCGTGCCTTGGAAGATGCCCAGTGGGAGGTGCGGGCGGCGGCACTGGAGGCGCTGGGGCGCCTGGGGGATCGCCGCGCCTTTCCCTCGGTGGCGGCACGTTTGGAAGATTCCGAGCAGGAGGTGCGGGAACAGGCTGCCGAAACCCTGGGCGTC
Organism: Limisphaera sp. 4302-co; assembly: GCF_049537155.1. Taxonomy (NCBI): domain Bacteria; kingdom Pseudomonadati; phylum Verrucomicrobiota; class Verrucomicrobiia; order Limisphaerales; family Limisphaeraceae; genus Limisphaera; species Limisphaera sp. 4302-co. Next base: position 321,013 of record NZ_JBMVQZ010000001.1, on the reverse strand, counting down.
GTGGGGGATGAAAGCGTGGTGGAGAAGCTGGTCCTCACCCTGATGGATCCACACAGCGGGGTTCGACAGGCGGCTGCACGCGCGCTTCACCGGATTGACCCGGGTTGGCAGCGTTCTCCCCGGGTACAGAACCTGTTGCCCACGCTTCAATCGGCGCTGCATCACCGGGATCCGGGCGTGCAGCTGGCTGCGGCTGGGTTGATCCGCCAGATCACCGGTCTGAGCCCGGGCGAGTTGGAGCGGCAGGGCGGGGCCCTGTCGCCGGTTCATCGGCGGGAGGCCGCTGCGCGGGCGCTGGAACTGTTGGCCGGGGATTTCGACGCGGCGGTGCGGCTGGCCGCGGTACGTGCCCTGGGCCGACTGGGGCTGCGCCGGAGTATCCCGGCCCTGCAGGCCCGTTTGAACGATCCCCACCCCAGCGTGGCCGCCGGGGCACACGAAGCTCTCCAACGTTGCCATGCCGGCTGACGCTCCCCCAACAGGTTCCCCTGGTGCAGCCCGACGACGGGTGTTGTTTGTGGACGACGACGCGGCGTTCCTGGAGGTCGTGACCGGGCTGATGACCGAGCTGAGCCGGGGCAGCTGGGAGATCCTGACCGCCCGTAATGCCAGTGAGGCGTTTCAGATGCTTCAGCAACGGCCGGTGGATCTGGTCGTGCTGGACGTGGAGATGCAGGCCATTGACGGCGTGCAGGTGCTCTCTTTGCTGAACCGGAGCCATCCGCACCTGCAGAAGGCCGTGCTGACCGGCTACGCCACGGAGAATTACCGGGCCGCCTGCCTGGCCCAGGGAGCCGAACTTTTTTTGGAAAAACCGGCCACTCCGGACGGTTGGGCCAGCGTGCACGCCGCGCTGCACCAGTTGATGGAATTCCCGCCCGAACGGGGCTTCCGTGGTGTGCTGCGCCGGGTGGGATTGACCGAGATCCTGCAGATGGAGTGCCTGGGGCGCAGTTCCTCGTTGCTCGAAGTCACCGCCGGCTCCCTGACCGGGCGCATCTTCGTCGAGGACGGCCAGATCGTCCACGCGGAGTTGGGTGAATACACCGGCGAAGCGGCGTTCCAGCGCATTCTGGCGTTGCCGGGCGGCCAATTCGTCGTCCATCCGTTGCGGGAACCGCCCGCGCGAACGATTCAGAACTCCTGGGAATTCCTGCTGATGGAAGCGGCCCGGGTCCAGGACGAGCTGCGGGCCGAGATGGCCGGAACCAGCCCGGCAGGCGAGGGTGCGCCCGTGGAGGCGGCCGGACCGGCCGTGGTGGAGGAACCGACCGGGCCGGACCGGGTGGCCGACCTGGCGGTTCCGGCGCCACCCGCAGGAGCGTTTCCCGAACCGGAACCGTCCCCGCAGGCCATCGAAGCACCGCCTGCACCGGCCGCCTCCGGGGCATCCGCGGCGGCACCGGCCGGCCAGGCCCCACCTCCGGAGACGACGCTGCCGGAAGCGACGGCCCTGGTCATTTGCGACGATCACGGCGAGCTGCTTTACGAATGGAACTGCCCCGATCGGGCTGCATGGGTCAACATCCTGGAGTTCGTGACGCAGAAGGCGCGGCGCTTGGCGCCGGCGGACGAGTTCGGCGAGTTCGATCGCATGGAGGTCTTCGAGGAGTCGGGCCGGCGGTTGATCGTCCTGCGTCCGGGATTCGCCGTGGCGCTGGCCTTCGGCGAGGAACTCCCGGCCCGCCCTGCGCGCACGCCGGCTCCGGGCCGACTGCGTGAGAACCCGGCCGCGTGGGGACAATGGCTGCGGCGCCAGTCGCTGCAACCGGGCGTGGTCCTGCGGGCCATCCGATTTGCCGACCGCAGCGTGGTTTCCGACCTGGACGCACGGGATTTTTCCGCCGCCTGGCTGGACCATGCAGGCCGGACCGTGCTGGACACGTACGAGGTGTTGCAGGCCCACCGGGTGCGGCCACTCCGACTGCGCTGGCGGTACCAACAGGTGACGCTGGACTGTGCACGACGCGAGAGCGGTGCCGTGCTGTTGCTGTTCCGCCGCAGCGCGGATCCCGTGCCCGAAGAGTCCGTGACCGCCCTGCTCGACGCTTTTCGCAGCCTGCCGGCGCCGGAATGATCCGGAGCCTCAGGCAAACACCACCTCGGTGGTGGTCGCCTTCGGGTCCCAGCCGCGCGGGGGCTTCTCGCCCACGGCGGCGATGTCCTTGATGGAGAGCTGCCGGCCGCGCACCCGTGCGGACTTCACCTCCACCTTCGAGGGATCGCACGTTTGTTGGTGAATCTTCTGGTGCGGGGCGGGCTTGTACCGGATGTAGAGGCGCTCCGGCGTGTCCGGGCTGAAGAACAGAATGCGCCCCTTGTCCGGAAGCAGCGAGTACAGCTTGTTCAGGATCATGCCGCCAAAGGTAAAGCGCTTCAGATAGTTGGCCTTCCGATCGGCATACACACACGTGAACACGCGGTCCCGATCCGGAAGCCCGCACCACACCAGTTCCGACCCGACGAAGAGTTTCTCCGGCAGATCGATCATCTTGTAGGTGCCGTCGCGGAAGACCAGCAGGAGCCGGTCGTAGCGTGTGCATTCCAGCTTGAACTCGTCGCCGGAGACCTTGTAGCCCACGTAGCCGCTTCCCCGGTCGTAGCTGACCTTGAACGCCCGAAAGGCAACAGCCCGTGCGTCCACCTCCTCGTGCCGGGCGGACTTGGTGGTACGGCGGGGGAACCGGGGTCCGTATCGCTCCAACAGGCGTTCCAGGTGGGCTATGGCATGGGCGGTGAGGTTCTTGAGGTTCTTTTGCACCTCCTTGAGTTCACCCTGCAGTTTCTCCATCTCGTGGCGGTGCTGTTCGATGTCGAACAGGGAGATGCGGCGGATGCGGACCTGCAGGAGCTTTTCGATGTCCTCGTCGGTGAGCGGCCGGGCCAGTTCCTTGTGGAAGGGTTGGAAACCCTCGCGGACGGCGCGGTGCACCGCATCGGCCGTGCGGCATTGTTCGATGCGTTTGTAGATGCGTTCCTCGATGAAGATCCGTTCCAGCGTACGGAAGTGCAGTTCGTCCTGCAGGCGGCGCTGGCGCAGTTCGAGCTCGCGCCGCAGCAGATCCACCAGCTGGGCGGTGTTCTCCCGCAGGACCTCGCTGACGGTCATCTCCACCGGCCGATGGTCCTTGATGACGACAATCCGACTGTTGAGGGTGACCTCGCAATCGGTGAAGGCGTACAGGGCGTCCACGAGCTGTTCCGGCTCCACCCCCGGCGGGACCTTGATCTCGATGGCCACCGACTCGGACGTGTAGTCGTGGACGGAACGAACCTTCAACTTCCCCTTGCGGACGGCATCCTCGATGGAGGCGAGGATCGACTCGGTGGTGGTGCCGGGCGGGATCTCGGTGATCACCACCGTGTGCGGGTCCTTGATCTTGATCCGGGCCCGGACCTTCACGCTGCCACGGCCGTCCTGGTAATCGCGCGCGTCCATCAAACCGCCCGTGGGGAAATCCGGCAGCACCTTGAACGGTTCGCCTTTCAGAATGGCGATCTGGGCCTGGAGCAGCTCGGGAAAATTGTGCGGCAGGACCCGGGCGGAGAGTCCGACCGCGATCCCCTCGGTGCCCAGCATCAGCAACAGCGGCAGTTTGGAAGGCAGCGCCACCGGTTCCTGGTTCCTGCCGTCGTAGCTCGGGACCAGCTCGGTGAGATCGTCGTTGAACAGTTCCTCCCGCGCCAGATCCGTCAGACGGCATTCGATGTAGCGCGGCGCGGCCGGGGGGTCGCCGGTGAAGATGTTGCCGAAGTTGCCCTGGCCCTCGATCAGATAGCCCTTGTTGGCCAGGACCACCAAAGCCTCGTAAATGGAGGCGTCGCCGTGCGGGTGGAACTTCATGGTGTCCCCCACGACGTTCGCGACCTTGGTAAACCGGCCGTCATCGCCGAGGTGCATGGCCCAGAGGATGCGGCGCTGCACCGGCTTGAGACCGTCGGCCAGGCTGGGCAGCGCACGGTCCCGGATCACGTAGCTGGCATACTCCAGAAAGCTGCGGTCCACCCTCTGATGCAACGGCGTGACAGGCCGGCGCGGGTCAAAAGGCGGGCGGGAGACGGTGGCAACCGTCTCGGCCTGGACATGAGATTCGCCGTTGCCGTCGTCCCCGGGCGTGGCCGCAGGGCGTGCCCGGGCGGCGGGCTTGGCGGCGCCCCCGCCCTGGTCGGGCAACGGCAGGGCAGCCTGTTCCCCGGATGCCGGTTTGCGCTTCCGTCGTTGGCTCATCAAATCCCCAAGGTAGAAAGGCGGACGGGCTTGTCCAAGCCCGGCTTTCGATTCTGGTCATCCGGTTCGGGCGGCGCGAGGCAGGGAGCGGATGCCTCGCCCCTCCGCGCCTGCGCCGGCCGGATGCCGTGCGGGGCGACGCCGCCCGATCCCTCGCCAGTCGCCGGACAAAAGCCCGGGAGGCACCCGGCCGGGGCCGCTTTGCCCTTGCCGAGCGCCAGGCACGGCGGCAGGCTCCGGTCCCGGCCATTATGGCCTTCGGAGAACTGAGCCATGCAAAAGCGGGTAAGGGAACTGTTGGCATCGGAACATCCGTGCCCGGACGTGCGGGTCCAGGGCTGGATCCGAACGCGCCGGGACGCCAAGGGTTTTTCATTTCTCGAAGTAAACGACGGTTCGTGCCTGAAAAACCTGCAGGTGGTCGTGGACGCGCAGGTCCCGGGTGCCGACGCCCTGCCGCGCTGCACCACCGGCGCCTCGGTCTCGGTCTGGGGGGACCTGGTGGAATCGCCCGCGCCGGGTCAACGGTGGGAACTGCGGGCCACGCGGCTGGAACTCATCGGGCCGGCAGACCCCAGCTATCCTTTGCAGAAGAAGGGGCACTCACTGGAGTTTCTGCGCACCATTGCGCATCTGCGGGCGCGTTCCAACCTGTTCGGCGCGGTGTTCCGGACCCGAAGCCGGCTGGCCCGGGCCGTTCATGAATTCTTTCAGCAACGGGATTTTCTCTGGGTGCACACCCCGATCATCACCGCCAGCGACTGCGAGGGTGCAGGGGAACTCTTCCGAGTCACGACCCTCAAGGGGCGCCCCGGAGAACGGCCCGAGGACGATTTCTTCGGTCGGCCGACCTACCTGACGGTGAGCGGGCAGCTGGAGGCCGAGGCGCTGGCCTGCGCACTGGGCCGGGTGTACACGTTCGGCCCCACCTTCCGGGCGGAGAATTCCAACACCTCGCGTCATGCGGCGGAGTTCTGGATGATCGAACCCGAGGCCGCATTTTTCGATCTCACCGCGGACATGGACCTGGCCGAGGATTTCCTCAAGGCCATGGCCCGTCACATGCTCGAGGAGGGCGGAGACGACCTGGATCTCTTCGAGCGCTTCGTGGACAGGGAGGTTCGGCCCCGACTCCGGTTCGTCGCCGAGCGGCCGTTCGTACGCATCCCGTATGCCGAGGCGATGGAAATTCTGCAGAAGTCGGGCCGCTCCTTTGAGTTCCGGCCCGAACCCGGGCAGAACCTGCAGTCCGAACACGAACGCTTCCTGACCGAGGAACATTTCCGGGCGCCGGTGATCGTTTACGATTATCCCCGCGCCATCAAACCCTTCTACATGCGCCTCAACGACGACGGCGTCACGGTGCGCGCCATGGACGTGCTGGTGCCCGGGGTGGGAGAGGTGATCGGCGGTGCGCAACGCGAGGAACGGCTGGAGGTCTTGCGCGAAAACCTCCGCTTCCACGGATTGAAGGAAGAAGACTACCAGTGGTACCTGGACCTGCGCCGGTACGGCACCGTCCCGCACGCGGGGTTCGGCGTCGGTTTCGAGCGGTTGCTCATGTTTCTGACCGGGATGGGGAACATTCGTGACGTCATCCCGTTCCCCCGCACGCCCGGCCACGCCGAGTTTTAACCTTTGCCCGAGCCACAGGAAGGTGGCGGACTGCAGGGGCCGTCAGCTCCCAGCCTGGCGACCCGCACATCCCATTCGCACGCCCGGCACTCGGAACCCGGCCCAGGTCAGCTGCGGCAATGCGCGCCGGGGCAGGGCTCAGCGTGCAGTCGGTTCGCCCGGTTCGAGCCGGACGAAACCTGCATCAATGTACTGACCGCCGCCGGTCTGGCGGCAACTGATGGCCAGCAGATTCTTCCCCGGCCGGAGCGCGGCGCGGGCCCGCTCGTTGAGCGGGCGGTTGAAGTAACTGGTGACATAGCCGCGGAACCGCCCGATGAGCTCGCCGTTGAGATAGACCTCGGCGTCCTCGTCGTGGTGGATCCACAGTTGCAGATTGTCCAGACCCTCGGCAGGCAACTCGATTTCACGCCGCAACCAGATGTGTGGCGTGTTCCATTGGGTGCCGATGTGTGCGCCGGGCGTGCCGGGTGTGCCGAAGCCGCTGCGACCCTGCTTCCACCGGGAGTCGTCGAAATCGGGCCGGAACCAGTCCGGCCCGGGCCGGCTGGTGGTGTAACGCCAGATGGCCGGCTGGGTGTCGGCGGCCGGGACAACCGGCACGATCCTGGGCGGCACAGGCATGGGGGCCCAGTTGGTGGCGCGGGTTTGATCGCGGCCGGCCCATTTCTCCCAGAGGGCCGGATCATACAGCATCGCGGCAAAGAGCGCACCCACCACCGGCCGCGCTGTGAAGCCCACGCGGCGGGCGGTCCGGGTGTCGTACCAGTCGGTCATCGGCACGCGGTCCGGCGTCTCGTTGAGGAAATCCCACACGGGGGCGGTCAGCGCAATGAAGTCGGACTGCTTGCGGCTGAGGGTGGCGGACCAGAAGATCCAGTCCAGCTTGGTGTAATCGCGGCGGCTGTCGAGGGGCAGGCCGTAACGGTTCTGCACCTTGCGGTAGAACGCCACTTCCTTCTCGAAGACCTCCTCGGGGAAGAGGTTCAGTCCGAGGATTCGGTCCCAGATCAGATTGTATTTCTGGCTCCACGTACCCGGCCGGTCAAACGCCAGCCGGTAGTGGTCACCGTCGTCGGCCTCCTCCACCCAGCGGCGGGCGAAGCTCCGGGCCAGGTTGAGATACTCCTCGGCCTTGGCAGCGTCCCCGCGCAGGGCGCACAGCTTGCCGAAGGCGCCCAGCGCCACGATGGCCTTGGCGCTGAGGTTGACGTTGTGGGCCATGTGCCCGGCGAAATCGTCGGTGCAAAGCTGGTTTTCGGGGTCGTATCCCTTGTCCCGCAGATACTGCGCCCATTGCTCCAGCCTGGCCCAGTAGGGCGCGGCGAAGCGGGCGTCCCGATCCATCAGGGCCACCGCAGCAACCAGAATCAAAGCATTTCCGCACTCCTCGACCGGCATCTGGTTTTCCTCGGAATGTTCGCCTCCGCCGTACACCTGGCCGTTGGCGTGCGGATAAGTCCCCAGATCATGGGGCGCGAAGGGGAACCTCCATCGGTCGCTCGCTGCGTAGTTCAGGTACGGCACGAGAAACGACTTGGCCAGCGTCGAACCGAACAGCAGGAACTGGGGCGACATGGGGTAGAAGACATCGGCCGTGCCGATGCATCCGTTGGAATGGTTTTCCTTGCAGAATTGGAGCGGCTGTCCGTTGGCGTCCGCCACGAACTTGCCTGCGGCGAAACACTGCCGGTAGGCCAGTGCCGCCATGCGCGCGTAAGCGGTTCCGCCCACCCGCTCCAGATCGTGCATCAATTCGCGGTCGAACTCCTCGCACCGCTGCCGCAGACCCTCGTATTGGGCGGCCGCCGCCCGGAGAAGATCGCCGGCCTCCCAACCGTTGCGGCGCCAGTAGGGGCGCAGGTTGTGCCGCATGTACTGGACGGACCACAGATCGTCGTAGGCGACCATCAGCCAGGAACGAACCGGCTGGGAACCTACATTGCCGAGAGGCAGGTTCCAGGCCAGCACCAGGCGATCGGCCCGGACGGGTTCGTCGCTGCCGGGCACTTCCGTCGGCCACCGACCGCCCTGCAGGAAAAGCTCCTGTATCTCGTGCCGCGGTCCGGCCGCGGGAGCACCCGGTGTGTCTGCGGCACCCGCGAGGTAAAAGTACCCCCAGTCAATCCGAAGATCATCTCCGCGTTTTTCCAGGATCGGTTGTTCCACCGATCCCACACGCACGGCCCGGACACCGTCCCAACTTTCGCGTTTCCATGTGACGGTTTGCTCAGGTTCGTTCACCGCCAGTTCACCCGAGGCGTCGAGGTAAATGGCCGTTGTGTGGGACCGCCCGTCTGTGGAGACCAGCTCGAAGGTCACGTAGGTCACCGGACGGGAGAGGATGTCGACGTCCATGGGCAGCGCAGGTGTGAGGAAGGTGAGGCGCAGCCGGACCCCGCCGCCCTCGAACGTGTAGATGGTCCGGGTGGGCAGGACCTCCAGCCCCGTCTGGCGCAGCGCAGGAACCCGGGCCGGACTGGCGCCCAGGAAGCGCCACACGCGGTCGTCAATCCGGATCAGGCCGGTCAACCGGTGAGGACGTCCCGTCCAGTGGACCGTGTCGGCCTCGGTCAACTGATCGGCCGGGGACCAGATGCTGAAGTACGGGTCGTGCGCCACGAGTGGCGTGGCCGGCGGGATGAGTTCGGTGGGACGACTGAGCCGTTTGGGCGGTGGCGTGTACAACTTTCGCGCGGCGGCGGCGATGAGTTCCGGATCCATCTTCACAACCGCCCGGTCGTAGGTCATGAGTCCGTTGACCTCGATTTCCACGTCCGTGGTCTGCGTGTACACGGCCGCCGCCAGCCCCTGGTCGCCGGTCAGGGGGTGCAACCGGCGCAGCAGTTCGAGGTAGGCCTCGGTGAGCTCCTCGCGGGTGTTGTAGCTGCGGTAACCCCAGTTGCGTTCGTCCTGCCAGGTGTGACCGCGCAACGGCAGCCCCAAACCGCCGAATTCACCCAGCACCACCGCGCGTTGCTTTTCCACCGGGGCGGTTCCCGGTCCGGGATAAATGTGCACATCCCGCACGTCACCGCAGCCGCGGTCGGCCCAGCCGCTGGCGTTGTTGACCAGGCGCGTGGGATCCCATTGCTTGATCAGGTCCACGATCCGGCAGGTGTCGTACTGGCCCCAACCTTCGTTGAAGGGGACCCACATCACGATACAGGGGTGGTTGTAGAGGCCTTCCACCATGGCCTTTAGCTCACGCTCGAACTGTGCGGCCGATTCGGCGGAACGGCGGATGTCCGGGTCGTTCGGCCCGATGTATCGGTCGCCGCTGGGCATGTCCTGCCAGACCAACAGACCCAGGCGATCGCACCAGTAATACCACCGTGCGGGCTCGATCTTCACATGCTTGCGCGCCATGTTGAACCCGAGCTTTTTGGTCATCTCGATGTCGAACCGCAGGGCCTCGTCAGTCGGGGCGGTGTAAAGTCCGTCCGGCCAGAAACCCTGGTCCAGCGGCCCGAATTGAAAGAGCGGCTTGTTGTTCAGGAACAGCCGGGGGATGCCCAGGCCATCGCGTTGCACGGCGATCTTGCGCATCCCGAAATAGGAGGTCACACGGTCCGCCACCCGGTTTTCGCGGCGCAACCTGAGTTCCAGGTCGTACAGGAAGGGATCGTCCGGTGACCACGGGCGGGGCCGGGGAATGGGGATCTCCATCGTGGCGCGGGCGGCCTGGCCGTCGGGCTGGAGGGGAGCCGAGACTCGACCCACCGCGCGGCCCCGCTCGCGGACCTCGGCCTCCAGTTCCCATCCGTCGCCCGGGCCTTCACAAAAGGCCTCCAGTCGGAGCGTTTCCTTGTCTAAGTCGGGTGTGAGCCGGATGCGGCGGATGTGCGTTTCAGGCACCGGCTCGAGCCAAACCGTCTGCCAGATGCCGCTCGACGGCGTGTACCAGATGGCGTGCGGGTTGCGAACCTGTTTGCCGCGGGGTTGGGTCCCGGCGTCCGTGGGATCCCAGACCGCCACGACCACCTCCTGCTCGCCTTCACCTTTCAGAGCCTCGGTGATGTCGAACGAGAATGCGTCGTAGCCGCCCTGATGCCGGCCCACCTCGCGGCCGTTGACCCAGACCACGGCCTCCCAGTCCACCGCGCCGAAATGAAGCAGGACCCGCTGACCCGACCAGGAACGCGGAAGGGTGAACGTGCGCCGGTACCAGAGCCGGTTCGTCTCGTAAACGCGGCGCATCACGCCTGAAAGCGCCGACTCCACGGGGAAGGGGACCAGAATCCGCCCTTCCCACCCGGCAGGCTGGGGATCCTCGCGCAGCGTGATGGCATAATCCCACAGCCCGTTCAAATTCAGCCACTCCTTTCGGACCAACTGCGGCCGGGGATACTCGGGATGGACGTTGTCGGGCGAAACCTCCGAGGCCCACCGGGTCATCAAAGGACCGCGTGCCGGCTGCCAGTCCGAGCCGGTGCGATTCCTGCCGGCAGGGGCGCCTGAAGCAGGGAGGATCAACGAGCCCAGGGCAAGGGCGGCCGTGAGAACGGTTACGTGCGCTTTCATTCTTCGAGAATCTTCCATTCGAGGATGCCTGCGGAAACGTTGGATTGCAATTGAACGACCAATCGAAGGGCGGTGGTCTCCACCGGATCGAATTGCACCACGTTCCACCGGTCCCGGGCCACGCCCGGCTCGGTCCGGGTGCGAACCGGCCGCCATTGATCGCCCTCGCGATACTCCACGGTCCAGGAGGCCGGCACGCGACATTCGCCAACCCCGGTGTCATCGAACCAGTAAACCGCCACGCCCTTGATTTTTCGCGGACGTTCGAAATCGGCCCGGACCCACTCACGGGTGCCGCGATGCGGCCACCACGTGAAACGCGGAATGCTGTGGTCGTTCGAGTGCGTCGGTTCCAGCCCGTCCCCCAGGGCCTCCACCGTGTCATGCTCATAACAATGCGAGGCCGAGGGGCGCCAGTCCGGTTTGCGCGGCCGCGCGGGCGGAGTCCAGCGATGGGCGGACGAATCGGTACGAACGGTGGGAAACGCGGCAATCCGCAACCGCGCGGCTCCCATGGGGATGAGCGTCACCTCTTCCACCGGTTCCGTCGTGTAGGCCGGAGAAGGCTGCAAGGGCGCGACCATGTTCAGGCGGTCCAACTGCCATTCCGGGATCCGACGTGCCCGGGCGCGGACCCGCAGGGGCGTCGCCTCGGGTGTGAACGGTTGTTCGGGGATCCGGCCCGGGCGTCGGTCGAGCCGCAGGCCGGCGGCGGGTCGCGCAGGGTCCAGTTCCAGCCCGTAGTTCCACGGGGAGGCCGGGAACACCTCCCATTCGGGCCAGCCCGGCACGCGTTCGCCGTACTTTTCCCAACGTTCCTCGATCGCCAGGGAAAAGGCCAGCGGACCGTAGTGCACCGAGACCGCGTGATGATTGGTGGGCCAGGTCCGCACCGACAGCTCCATGGGGAGCTGCCACTCGATGCGGTCGCCATCCCGCCAGGTCCGTTCCCAGCGCACGTACGCACGCGGCCGAACACCCGTCAACGGCACGCGGCGCCCGTTCAGGGACAGGCGGGGTTCTTTGCACCAACCCGGCACGCGGAGGTACAGCGGAAAACGGACCGGCTTCGGTGTGATCAGCCGGATGCGGACGCTTTCCTCGAACGGGTAGCCGGTGCGCACCTGCAGGTGAACCGTGGTCCCGGACCCCACACGGGCGCGCACCTCGCACGGTGCGTACAGCGACGCCGCCAATCCATCATCCGGTGTGGCCAGCCAGAGTTCCTCGGCGTAGTAGGGCCAACCGTGTGACACGTTGTGCTGGCAACACCGGTACACCTCGTAGGGGCTGTAGGAGAACATCGTGCCGGAGTTCTGAATGCCGGGCGCCTTGTTGTGACGGTCCAACTGCACCTGGTTGGCGCAGGTGATGTAGTGCAGGGCACGCGCATCAGGCGTCAGCGCCGCCGGAAAAGAGTTGAAAGCGATCTCCTCGCAGCGATCGGCCCACACCGGGTCGCCGGTCAGCCGCACCAGCATCTCGTAGCTGTGCATGAACTCCACGATCCCGCAGGTCTCGATACCGCCGCGCGGGTCCACAAAGCCGGGCCGGACATTCTCGTCGCCCACGAAACCGCCGCCGGGGAACTGTCCGTACGTCTGCATGACCTTCTGCCAGTTCCGTTCGGCCGAGTCGCGGTGGGCCGGGTCGTGGGTGAAAAGCCAGGCAATGGTGCCCGCGCGGAAACCCTGGGCAATGTTGACATTGTGCCAGTTCACCACATCCCGGTGCCAGGCGGGCATGTTCTCGTGGATCTTCCGCGCCAGATCGAGCAGCCAGGATTCTCCGGTGCGATTGTAAAGCCACAGGACACTCTCGATGTTGTCCCCCGCACGCAAAGGTGGCCAGTAACCGACGCTGAACGCCCGGCCCGGCAACCGGTGTTGCCATTCGAAGTAACGCCGCATGACCTCCAGCACGCGGGGGTCTCCGGTGAATTCGTGATAACTCTGGAACACATTCAGCATCACCATGTGCGGCCAGAGGTCGGGCTTCCCGTCCAGACCGGTCAAAAGATCCCGCGGGCCAAACCACCCGTCCTGCCGCTGGGAAGCCATGGCGGCCTCGATCCAGCGTCGTGCCTCGGCGATCAGGCGCGGATCGTTCAACACGTAGCCCAGATCGCCGAATCCCTTGAGCCAGTAGGGCATTTCTTCCCAGCCGCGCTCGCCCCTGCCCTCCGGACTGGCCCACGCACTCCGTTCGAAGTCCAACCAGGGCGACACCTCGGCCAACCGCCCTACCATCCCGTCGCGCGCCAGTTCCAGTTGATGACGCAGCCAACCCTGCGGGACGATGCTGCCGATGGGCAGGCGAACAAACGCCGCGGGCTCCAGCGGCGGCCGGTGACCGCCATAGAACCGGTTCGGCCCCGCCACGGGTGGGCGCTCCACCACCGTCGGCGCCTCATCCCCCATGACCGGCCTCGAGACCAGGCCCAGACCAAGCGCCAGAGCGAACCAGACTGGGTGCTTTCTTGTCATAACGGTGCTTGTCAGTCTGTGACGGTCGCGGCAGGCACGGGATTGTCCCTGGTTCGGACCCGGTTCCTGGCCCGACAGCATGCCTCCTCGACTCCGCACGGGCAACGGAATTCGCCGGCGCCCGTTCTCCGCGTGTACAGGGCGCGCCTTCAACGCGCCGTCGAGATTGCGGGATCCCGGCTCCCGCGTCATGTGGCATGAAGTGGCTACAGACCGGCCTGTCCCGCCGCGCCCAGCCGGCGCCTGTGGAACCACCAGGCAACCAGACCGGTCACGGCTCCGCCCAGGTGAGCCAGTGCGGACACGTGCCCGTACCCACCGGCCTGCAGGATTGCCTGAATCGCTTGAAAAGCCATCCACAGGAACCAGGCCGTGCCCGCCGTCAGCGTGAGCACCCGCCAATAAATGAGCATGCCGAGACGGATGTTCGGAAACTGCAGGGCGTAGAACGTGATCAGGCCCGAGATTCCGCCACTGGCCCCCGCGCAGGGTAGATCACCGCGCGGGTCAAAGAGCACGTGCAGGACGTCCCCGGCCATGGCGGAACCAAACAGCAGGAGCAACCACCGTTTCCGGCCAAGGTAGTCCTCCACGTTGTCTCCAAAAAACAGGAGGAAATAGAAGTTGCCAAACAGGTGCAGGGCGTCGGCGTGAAGAAAGAAACTCGTCAGGAAGGTCAGCCCGCCCATGCGCGCCCATTCATCGGGAATCAACCCCCAACGGTCCATCACTGCTTCGGCGTCACCCGACCACCAAGCCAGGACGGAGACGGCCACCATCAGCAGACCGACGCACACGGTCGCCCAAGGGAATCGGGCAAGGGAGTTTTCCGTCACCTCCACCGGCATTCCCAACACCATCGGCAACCATTGCCAACCCTCCGGCCGGGCTTCGGCCTCGCTTTTGCTGGCCAATTCCTCCAGACGCATCCGGGCGATCCGTTCGCGCAGCATCAACTCCTGTGCGTGCTCGTTCAAAAGCGGGGCCTCGGGCAGGGCCTCCATCTCGAGGGCATCGAACCAAACCACGCCGCAGGGGCGGCAACCATCCAGCTCCAATGGTGGATCGGGCACATGAAACCGGCGCATGGGCCGGTTGCAGAACGGGCAGGGCGGCCCGTCAGCATCCGACTGGCGGAGCAGCAGCCGCAGGACCTGCTTGGCGCAATCGTCCCCGGCCATCCGCCGGATCTGCGGAACCGTGGCGGCGCGGCCCCCGCACCGGTCGCAGGCGTAGTAAAGCCCGCCCCGGTGCCGGACCGTCAGCAGGTGCCCTTTGCAAGCCGGACAGAACAGCATGCCTTGTCATTGTCGCCCGCCCAACGGGACGTCAGGCCGGACGATGCGCGGGAGCCGATCCCGCCGGCCCATCGAACCCCGCAGGGCGAGCTCAGGCCGGGTCGGTCCCGCGCGCGATCAGTTCATAACGCAGCGCGCCGCCGCGCCCCACGCGGCCCGTTCCGAGCCAGATGCACCCGGCCAGCAACAAAAGATTCTCCGCCAACTTGTGACAAAGCCGCACCTCGCCCGTGCCGCAACCACAGTCGAACCTCACCGCACACAAGGCCGTCTGACGCATCTGCGCCAGTTGCCATCCGTGAACGGCAACAAGGGCGGTGAAACCTGCCAGGAGCAACGCCAGCAACCAGGACGTTCCCCGCACCGCCACACCGGCCACCAGCAGCAAACCGCAGAACACCTCCAACCAGGGCAGCAGGATCGCAACCGCGTTCAGCAGCCAGGGCGTCTCCAACAGGCCATATTGCCGCACGGCCTTCAGGAAAGTGACCGGATCAAGCGCCTTGACCAGACCGAGGCCACCCAACCACAGACCCAGCGCCACCCGGAACAGTGTACCCAACCAGATTGCCATGCTTTTCGAACCGATCACGAACCCGATTCCTTCCCGCCTGACCCGCCGGCCTGCGGGGGTTCGACCGGTTGTCCCCGCGCCAGCCACTCGTTGAAACCACCGACGTAAATCACCAGACGTTCGCGCGGCACACCGGCCTGTTCGAGCAGCGACGCTGCCAGCTCGGCGTCTTCGCAGCGCCCGCCGCTGCAGTACACGATGACGCGGTCGGCTTGCAGACAGGCAGCCAGCACTTCCAAAAGGTTTTGCTCCGGACGGTACGGGTCCAGCTGGCGCGCGCCGGGGATGTGCCCGCGCCGATAGGGGATTTCGGCCCGGGCGTCCACCCATACCACGCGGCCGGTCAGCCGGCCCGGGTCGGCAAACGCCTCCGCAGCCCTGTCGAATGTCCAGGCCGTGTACCCGCGGGCGGTGATCCTCGCAATGGCTTCAGCTTCCTCGGACACAGCCGGGCTCTCCGATGAAGCAGCTGCGGCAGGGGAAGGCGAATCCCTCACAGCCGGCAGGGGGAAATAATTGCGCGTCCACTGAAGCCCCAGGGGCGAGATTGCGTTGGCCAGACAACCAAACAGAATGCCGGCTGCCAGGACCAGACCCATCTCCATTAGCGTCCTCCTGAGACACAGCCCGGCGTCGGGCCGGGACTTGTCCGGCCTTGAGAAGCCCATCCAGGTCGAAGACCCCATGGCCATCCCTCCTGGAAACGTTGGGCGTCAGGCCCCCGGCAGGGGCGGCGGCTCCGCCGGCGGCCGGTTCGTGCGTGGCACCCTCTGCGGAGGCGGCGAAGGCAGGGCCGGCGCAGGCGGCCTGGGTCCGGCCACGGCCGGCGTGCCGGCCTGCCGCACCTGCGCAGCAGTCGGTGGGATCGCCGGCGGGGGTGCCACCGGCCCGCGCGATTGCACGATCGGCACCCGAAGCTCGCGATGGTTCGGATGCGAAGTCCGCGCCGTCAACGCAACCACCTGGCCGGCCTCCAATTGGAAGCCCGCCGGGAAGTGGAGCTTCACATCGAAATACCGTCCGGGATTCGTTTCCCGGACCTCCACGGTGACGTTGGTGTGGTTCACCGAGACCTCGGACAACTGAAGTGCGTTGGTCCCGTTGTTCACGATCGCCACCGCCAGCGTCTGTGGCGTGGGCAACGGCCCCGGAGCCAGTTGGATAAAGGGGGGAGCCACCGTCACGACCGGTTGCATCAGCAACAGAGCCGTCACGCTGAGCCTGGGCAGGTTTGTGGATGAAGTCTCCATGGAGATGACGCCCTGAACGTTGCCGGCCGGGGCCTGCCCGGTGGCGGTGATCACCAGGTCGAATTCCCGGCCCGGTTGACGTTCCACCAGTTCGGCCATCAGGTGCGGGCTGCTGCTTTGCGGCGGCTCCAGTCGCAGGGGAGGCTCTTCTCGATTGACGATGTGGACGATCGCCTTCGCCTCGCCGAGCCGCTCGGGATTGGCGTGCAACACGGCGTAACGGGGAGTCAGTTCGATCGGGTTCCAAATCTGCGCTCTCAACTGAAGGGCCACGGTGGGCTGGCGAGGATCGTTGCAGCTGACGGTGATGTGCTTGAGAACCTGGCCCTGGAACCCCGCGGTGTTGAGCTGGATCGGGATCACTCCCGTCTGACCGGGTTCGACCCGCCGGGTAAACTCGCCGGCGGTGGTGCAGCCGCACGAGGCGTGGACGTTGCTGATCTCCAGCACGCCCAACCCGGTGTTGGTAAAGTAGAAATCATGACGCAAAACGGCCCCGCTCACCACACGCCCGAAGTCGTGGATGGGTGCGGCAAACCGGATCTCCGGAGCAGCGGAGGCTTCAGAAAGCGGCGCAGGTACGGCGGGCAACCCTTGCGGAGGCAGCTGGGCCCGGACCAGAAACACGCCGGAGCCCGCCAACCAGGCCATCAGCCCGATGAATGTGGAGTTCCGCCAGTTCCCTGATGTGTTCATGACAAGAGCTATCTAACTCCAAGTCGTGTTTCGTTGCAAACCCCCGCGGCGGTCCCATCGGCAGTCTCCCCGGGCCCGCGCCGGGCAGACCCACCTGCCCGTGCCACACCCGGATTGGGGACCGGCTTGCGCGGTCTTCGCACCGGACCTGTGTTCTCAATACGTCACGACGGACCGAACCGGGTAGCCGGAGAGCCGGGCGCGGCCCTGCAAGTGGCTGAGCTCGATCAAAAAGGCAATTTCCAGGATCTGCCCGCCGAGCTTGCGCACCAGCTCGGCTGCGGCAGCTGCCGTACCTCCGGTGGCCAGCAGATCATCCATCAGCAGCACTCGTGCACCGGGACGAATCGCGTCCACGTGAATCGCAATGGTGTTCGTGCCGTACTCCAGGTTGTACGTCTGCTCGTGGGTGAGGTAGGGAAGTTTGCCCTTTTTCCGAACCGGAACGAAGCCGGCGTGCAGCCGGTAGGCCGCCGCGGCGGCGAAGATGAAACCGCGCGCGTCAATGCCCACAACCGTATCCACCTGGCCGGGCTCAAAACCCGCCGTCAACAGTTCGATGCTGCCGGCGAACAACCGAGCGTCACCCAGCAGCGGGGTGATGTCCTTGAACTGGATCCCGGGTTGCGGAAAGTCCGGCACGTTCCGAATCGCCTGTTGAATCTCGGCGGGTGTGACGTCAGGCATGGCTCCAGATTCCGGTGGATCAGTCCTTGACCTTTTCCAGCTTCTCGATCATCCGGCGCAACTTGCGCAAGGCGATGTTCTGAATCTGGCGGACACGCTCCCGCGTGACGCCGAACTGTTCGCCCACCTCCTCCAGGGTCTGCGGCGGGTTGCCGTCCAGCCCGAACCGCCGCGTGAGGATCTTGGCCTCGCGCTCGTCCAGTCGCGCGAGCAACTCGCGCAACATGGCCGTGACGGTCTTTTCCTCCAGCTCCTCGTAGGGAGTGTGGGCAGATTCATCCTGGACAATCTCCCCGAAGCTGTTGGAGTCCTCGTCATCGGACAGGGGCGCGTCCAGTGACGCGGGGCGGATGGCCGCCGTGCGCATCTGGGCGACCCGGGCGGCGGTGGTGCCCAGCTCGGCCGCCAGCTCTTCATCGGTCGGTTCCCGTCCCAGTTCCTCCTGCAGTTCCATGGCCACCCGCCGCATGCGCGCGATCTTGTCCACCAGATGGACCGGCAGCCGGATGGTCTTGGACTGGTTGGCCAGCGCGCGTTTGATGGCCTGTTTGATCCACCAGGCCGCGTAGGTGGAAAGCTTGCCACCCTTCTTGGGATCGAACCGTTCCACGGCCTTCATCAGGCCGATGTTCCCCTCGCTGATCAGGTCCAACAGCGGCAGCCCCAGCCCCTCGTAGTCGCGCGCAATTTTCACCACCAACCGCAGGTTGGCCTTGATCATGTGCTCGCGGGCCTTCTTGTCCCCCGCCTTGATCCGGGCGGCCAGTTCGATCTCCTCCTCCGGAGTGAGCAGCTTGACCTGGCCGATCTCCCGCAAATAGAGCCGGAAGGCCGTGTCACTGTCCCGGTCCAGCGGCTCGCGTTCCTCGACCACCTCCGGCTCGCGTTCAACGGCGACCGGCTCGGCTGTCGCCGCACTCCCGGCAGGCACGGGAATCCCCTGGGTCTCCTCGGGAGCCGGCTGCTCCGGCGCCACCTGCGCGGGCGCCGGACCGGTCCCGGCAGCCGCGGGCACGGCGGAGGTCTCGGCAGAAGCCGAAACAGCCTTGCGAGTCGTACGCCGGACCTTCTTTTGCGCGGTTCGGGTTCGGCGTGCGACAGTCTTCCGTTTGGCTCGCTTCTGCTTGGATTTGGCAGCGCCCATAATTCATTGGCAGCATTCGAACCGCCCCACCGGGGCGCAAGCAGAAACGACCTCCTCCAACGACTCCGGCCCCGGCCCGGGCGGCGGATCAGCCCTTGGCACACCCGGACCCGCCGGCCGCAGCGCCCGCGTCCCAAGCCTCCTGGTAAATCCGGTTCATGACCTCGGCCTTGCGCGGCCAGACGTAGAAACGAATCACCCGTTCGCGGGCCGCCTCGCTCATGCGCTGGCGGCGCCCGGGGTCGCGCGCCAGTGTCACCAGCGCCCCGGCCAGATCGTTCGCAGCGGACTCCGGATCGCGTGGTGCCACCCGGATCGCGGTCTCGTCGGTCGCGATCTCCGCCTGCCCGTGATGGAGGAGCGTAACCGCCGGCAGGCCCGCAGCCATGGCCTCGAGGAGCGCATTGCCGGAAGTGTCCCGGAGACTGGTGAAGAGGAACACGTCGTGGCTCTGAAACAGGAAGGGGAGCTGGTCGCGCGGTACGCGGCCG
Organism: Limisphaera sp. 4302-co; assembly: GCF_049537155.1. Classification (NCBI taxonomy): domain Bacteria; kingdom Pseudomonadati; phylum Verrucomicrobiota; class Verrucomicrobiia; order Limisphaerales; family Limisphaeraceae; genus Limisphaera; species Limisphaera sp. 4302-co. The sequence continues at coordinate 302,000 of NZ_JBMVQZ010000001.1, read as the reverse complement.
TGCCATTCGATGGCGCTGGCCACTCCGAGGCGTACCGCGGCGGCCTTGACCGCGCCGGCGTCGGGACCGTCGCCCACCATGCTGAGACGCAGTCGCGGTTCGCTCCGCCGGGCACGCGCAAAGGCGGCCACCGCCAATGTCCCTCCCTTGATCTTCTCCATGCGACTGACCCAGAGAACCCGAACCGGTCCGTCCCGCCTCACGGGCCGCAGCGGCAGGACCTGTTCGGGTGTCACACCCGTTTCCAGGAGTGTGCGGACCTTGGACCGGTACCGGGCCGGGATGCGTCGAGCCGTGTCCGCGTTGGCCACCAGGATCACCGCGGCCGATCGGAAGCTGAAATGAAGCTGCGGCCACCAAGGGGCACTCAACACCGTCAGCGAACGGAACAACTCGGGGATCAGACGGGACCTGAACCCGGGGAGAAACGCCCACGGACAGATCTGACCGCCCCCCAGTGGACCCAAGACCACGGGCGGCTGCCGCTGCCACCAATACCCCGGCTGGCGAAAGGAATTGAAGGTCACGTGGTGAACCAGGTCGAACCCACCCAGCATCGGCGCGACCTTCCGTCGAACACCCCATTGCCAGAGTGCGTAAAAGACGCTCACCGGCACTCCCCGGCCTTTCCACCGCACCCATGGCGCCGGCGGATCGTAGTAGAGAAACCCGGGGTGGGGCGGGGGCATCGACGCCAGGGCGGCCTCGATCACCGACCGGTTGTTGGCGCGGGTGACCACCGTCACGTCGTGGTATCGCGCCATCTCCGTGGCCCAGCGCCAGCCCACCTCGGGCTCGGAACCGCGTCCCGGCTCACAGGCGTAGGCCGACATCAACACCTTGCGTCGTTCACCCATTCAAGGCCGACCAACCTAGGCAAGGGCGCCACGAGCGGGCAAGTTTCCGCCCCCACGGCAGCTGCGTGCCTGCCTTCGAGTCTCGAAACGCTGACCGGGGCAAAACGCCCCGGCCCCCTTGTAGCCCGATTCGGACGGTGACGCGCCGGCGCTTGAAAAAACCCCGCACGAGGGTAGGGTGGATGGGAAGCCCCAGGACCACAACCTTCCGAGTACAGAAAGGAGCCCACCATGCCGGTGCGCAAACTCAAGGAGTTCCTCGACGCCCAGGGCGTCAAGTACGTCAGCATCGTGCACTCGCCGGCCTACACGGCGCAGGAAGTGGCCGCCTCGGCCCACATCCCGGGCCGTATCATGGCGAAGGTGGTCATCGTGGATCTGGATGGTGAGCTGGCCATGGCGGTCCTGCCCGCCACACGCCGCGTCGTACTCCAGGATCTGCGGGAACTGACCGGTTGCGAGCGCGCACGGTTCGCCTCCGAGGAGGCCTTTCAGGCTCGTTTCCCCGATTGCGAGATCGGGGCCATGCCGCCGTTCGGAAACCTGTATGGCATGGAGGTCTACGCGGCCGAGTCCCTGCGGGAGAACGACGAGATCGCCTTCAACGCCGGGTCGCACACGGAGGTCATCAAAATGGCCTGGCGCGACTTCGAGCGGTTGGTCCGACCCAGAATGGCCTCGTTCACCACCTGAAGCGTCCCCTGGGACAATCGGGTCGGCGCCTTGCGCCGGCCGGGTCGCTGTGCAAGTGGACAGGCGGCGGCCGATGTGCTTGAGTGGGTCCGATGGCGGAAGACCCTCCGCTGCAGACCACACCGCTGGTGGAACCGGCCACCTGGGGCGCGGAAGCCGACCCGGGATTGGACTGGTACTGTGTGCGCTGCCTGCGCGGCGTGGCACGAGAGTACGATCGGGTGTACCGGGACGGCCGAAGCGAATTCGAGTTCGAAAACCCGGAGGGACGCCGCTTTCACATCCTGCTGTTTGCGGACTGTCCCGGCGGCCGGGCGGTGGGCACGCCCACCGAGCTGCACACCTGGTTCCCCGGACATGCCTGGTGCTACTGCATCTGCAGGGGCTGCGGCCTGCAACTGGGGTGGTGGTACGCGGGCGAGTGCCATTTCGTGGGACTCATCCGCAGCCGGATCGTCTCGGCCCGGCAATGGCGCAACTGACCCGGCTGCCGGCCGGGTGGCCGGTCCCAAACCGTGACTCCTTCCGGCTCGCCACAGGCGAGGGGCAGCCTCCCTGCGCACCCGTCCCGTTTCGGCGGGCCAGCCGGACCAATCCCACCGGCCGGGCCGGCTTGCGGCGGCCCTGAAGGAGCCCAGCCCGGACCTGCATGCCGGTCTTGAAAAGCACAGCCGGTTCACCAGAACCGGCTGCACTTTGTTTCGGACAGAATTTGCCGCCGGACGCTGCGCGCGGTCGAGACCGGCGTCGGAACCCGGCTAGGTCAGTACCGGTAATGCTCCGGTTTGTAAGGCCCGTCAATGGGCACGCCGATGTAGGCGGCCTGTTTGGGCGTCAGCCGGGTCAGTTTCACCCCGAGGCGATCCAGATGCAGCCGCGCCACCTCTTCGTCCAGCTTCTTCGGCAGGCGGTAAACCCCCACCTTGTACGTGTCCCGGTTTTCCCAAAGGTCCATCTGGGCCAGGCACTGGTTGGTGAAACTGTTGCTCATGACGAAGCTCGGATGACCCTCGGCGCAACCCAGGTTGACCAACCGGCCTTCGGCCAGCAGGTAGATGCTCCGGCCGTTGGGCAGGTCGTAGCGGTCCACCTGCGGTTTGATGTTGACCTTGCGCACGCCGGGCAGGGCGTTGAGCCGGTCCACCTGGATCTCGTTGTCGAAGTGACCAATGTTGCAGACGATGGCCTGATCCTTCATCTGCAGCATGTGCTCCAGTGTAATGACGTCGCAGTTGCCGGTCGCCGTTACATAAATGTCGGCAATGCCCAGGGTATCCTCCACCGTGGTCACCTGGTACCCCTCCATGGCCGCTTGCAGGGCGTTGATGGGATCGATCTCCGTCACGATCACCCGCGCACCGAAGCCGCGCAGGCTCTGGGCGCTGCCCTTGCCGACGTCGCCATACCCACAAACGACCGCCGTCTTGCCCGCAATCATGACGCCGAGGGCGCGTTTCAGACCGTCGGCCAGCGACTCGCGGCAACCGTAAAGATTGTCGAACTTCGACTTCGTCACCGAGTCGTTCACGTTGATCGCCGGCACCAGTAACCGTCCCTGCTGCAACATCTGGTAGAGCCGGTGCACGCCGGTGGTGGTCTCCTCGCTGACGCCCTTCCATTCCTTGACCACCTCGGTGAACCAGCCGGGACGTTCCTTGGCACAACGTTTCAGCAGGTTCTTGATGACCTGTTCCTCCCGGGACGAAGCCGGCTGATGGACCCAATCGTCGCCCTGTTCCATCTCGTAACCCTTGTGAAGGAGCAGGGTGGCATCGCCACCGTCGTCCACGACCAGCTGGGGGCCCTTCATCCCCGGATGCGTCAGCGCTCGAAGGGTGAATTCCCAGTAATCTTCCAGGGTCTCCCCCTTGTACGCAAACACGCTGATGCCGGCCTTGGCGATGGCGGCAGCGGCATGGTCCTGGGTGGAAAAGATGTTGCAACTGGCCCAGCGGACACTGGCCCCCAGCTCCACCAGGGTCTCGATCAGCACCGCCGTTTCCACCGTCATGTGCAGCGAGCCCGAAATGCGCACCCCTTTCAGAGGCTTGCGCGGGCCGTACTTGGAGCGGATGGCCATCAGCCCGGGCATCTCATGCTCGGCCACCTCGATCTCTTTGCGGCCCAGGTCCGCCAGGGTCAGATCCTTGACGACAAAGTCGGGCCCGCTCCTGCGGCGGGTGCGGGCTCGCGGTGTCCGCGTCGGCTTGCGGGATTGTGAGGATGGGGTTTTCAGCATCGTGGCCATGATCGTTGTCCGGTTGCTTGCCTGAATCAAACAGCGCGTTTGAGTTCCTCCACCTTGTCGGTGCGTTCCCAGGTCAGGTCGGGATCGTCCTTCCCGAAATGACCGTAGTTGGTCGTTTTCTTGTAGATGGGCCGGCGCAGGTCGAGCTGACGAATGATCTCGGCCGGCTCGAAATTGAAAACCTTTTGAACCGCCCGGAGGATGCGTTCCTCCGGCACGGTGGCGGTGCCGAACGTCTCCAGGCTGACGCTCAGCGGCTTGTGATAGCCGATGGCATAGGCGAACTGGATCTCGCAACGTCTGGCCAGGCCGGCGGCCACCACGTTCTTGGCAACCCAGCGGGCCATGTAGGCGGCGCTCCGATCCACCTTGGTGGGGTCCTTGCCCGAAAACGCACCGCCGCCGTGCCGGCCCATGCCACCGTACGTGTCCACGATGATCTTCCGCCCTGTCAGACCGGTGTCCCCGTGTGGCCCGCCGACGACAAACCGGCCGGTTGGATTGATCAGGTACTGTGTCTTGGGCGTAAGCAGATTCCGAGGGAGCACCTTCTGAATCACCTGCCGAATGCAGAAGTCCTCCACCTCCTTGTGATCCACGTCGGCCGTGTGCTGGGTGGACATGACCACGCTGGTGATGGCCACGGGCCGACCGTTTTCATAGGCCACCGAAACCTGGGTCTTGGAGTCCGGACGCAGCCAGTCCACCTTGCCGGTCTTGCGGATCCGATTCAGTTCACGCCCCAACCGGTGGGCGAACATGATGGGCGCCGGCATGAGTTCCGGCGTTTCGTCACAGGCATAGCCGAACATCATGCCCTGGTCGCCCGCCCCCTGTTTGGCCGTCTTCTTCCCCTTTGCCTTGCGCGGATCCACACCCTGCGCAATGTCGGGCGACTGCCCCGTCACCAGCAGATGAATGAAAATCCGGTCGGCATGGAAAAGGTCGTCCGGGTGCGTGTACCCGATCTCCCGCACGGCCTGGCGCGCGATCTGGACGAAATCCAGCACTTCGCTTGGATGCCGCTGGCCGATCGAGGGGATGGTGATCTCCCCGCCCACAATCAGCACGTTGGACTTGGCATAACATTCACACGCCACACGGCTCTGGGGATCCACCTGCAGGCAGGCGTCCAGGATGTAATCCGAGACGGTGTCGCAGACCTTGTCGGGATGTCCCTCTCCGACCGACTCCGAGGAAAAAATGAAACTCGAGCTCATGACCGGCCTTGGCTGTTGTTTTCCGAAATTCTCATTGACAAATCAGGATGGGAAGATATTTCAACCAAAGCCATCGTCAACATCAAACGGAGACGCCACCGCAGCGGTCAACCAGGCGCGGTCGCATCGCAGGATCCGGCTGCCGGTGCCGCGTGCCGGCGCAGCAGGGCGGCGACAAGGACCATGAGCGTGACCTTGACAATCTTACGGGCGTTGGCAGACCCGACACGTCTGCGGCTGCTGGCCCTGCTCGAGCGGGAGGAGCTGTCGGTTCACGAGCTTCAGGAGATCACCCGTCTGGGGCAGTCCCGCATCTCCACGCATCTGGCCCAACTGGCCGCCGCGGGGCTGGTGCGCTCGCGACGGGAAGGCCGGCGCACCTTTTACCGGCTGGCCGGTGACCTCAACGGGGAGGCCGGCACCCTGGTGCGCTCCGCCCTGGCCGGAGCTGCCGACCTGCCGCAGGCGGCCGACGACGCCACCAATCTGCGGCGGGTGTTGCAATGGCGCCGTGACCAGGCACAACTCTCCTTCCACCAGGTGGCCGGCCGTTTCGACCGCGTCTATGGTCCCGGACGATCGTGGCAGGCCCTGGGACAGTTCCTCCTGCGCATCGTGCCGCCGCTGGTCGTGGCCGACCTGGGATCGGGCGAGGGCCTGGTGAGCGAGCTGCTGGCACGGCGCTGCCGCAAGGTGATCGCGGTCGACAACTCGGAACGCATCGTGGCCTACGGGCGGGCCCGCGCCCGAAAGATCGGCTTGCGCAACCTCGAGTTCCGGCTGGGCGACCTCCAGGATCCGCCCATCGAGGAGGCCAGCGTGGACCTGGTCCTCCTGAGCCAGGCGCTGCACCATGCCGAGGATCCGGCCCGCGCTCTGCACAGTGCCTGGCGCATTCTGAAACGCGGCGGACAGGTGTGGATCCTCGATCTGCTGCAGCACAATTTCGAAAAGGCCCGGGAGCTGTACGGGGACCGGTGGCTGGGTTTCACCGAGGGGCAGTTGCAACGTTGGCTCGAAGAGGCCGGCTTCCGAAACGTGGAGGTGTGCGTCGTGGCCAGGGAAGAAACGCCGCCCCACTTCCAGACCGTGCTGGCCGGGGGAACAAAGCCCGAACAAGGCCGCGGCCGTTCCCGCACCCGTCAGCCGTGAACCCGGCCGCGTCCGGCCCGGGGTCAGCCCCGTGGCTCCACCGGTCCGACGTGAATGGCAACCGCCCAGCCGGATTCGACCCATTGCAGGCAAGGCACGAACCGGACCACCCGCCGCAGGCCGGCGGCGTCCAGGCAGCACAGGCGCGCACACCGCCTGCCGCGCCTGATCCTGAGACGCCGCCGCGCGCCGTCAACCGCACCCGGTTGGATCCTTCGCCGAGACACAGGTCGTGATGGGAAGCAGGGCCGGACCATGGTGCTTTCTGCCATCCATTCTAAGGGATGGACAGAAAGCGGGGAGTGTGCGTTTGCGTGCACAGGGGCCACGCCATTGCGGGTCGGGCCGCCGTTTCGTAGGGTTCGATTGTACCGGGCGAAAGATGCACATGAGCCGCGGCATCGCCAACCCACGACTCTGGATCGCAGCCCTCCTGTGGTGGATGCCCGTGGTGTCCCTTACGGCCGCGAGTTGGTGGAGAGCTTACAAGGCCCTGGACGGCATGGCCGAAGCCGCATGCGCGGGAGTGACGGTCACCTCCCGTGGCGACGTGGTGGCACGGCACAAGCGGACCAACGCCATTACCCGGTTGGACGGTTACTCCCTTGATGTGTTCGGGCTGCCACAACGCGCAGGAGCCCGCGTCTGGGAATGGCAGACGGGCCAGCTCTGGGTTGCGGCCGCCGGAGGCGTGTTTCTTCACAGTGGAACCAACTGGACCTGGGTGCGGATCAACCAAGGGCCGGTCACCCCCACGACGCCGATCCGGCCGGTTCGGACCGGCAAACTCCTCGTGCTGTTGCCCGATCAGCTCCTGGTGGTACAGGTGGGCCGTCAGGGTGAAGTCCGGGAGGAAACCGCTCAGACCGCGGAGGCGTTGGGCCTGGGTCGGCTGTTGGACCTCTGGGTCACCCGGGACGGCACTCTCTGGGTGAGCGCCGAGCGCGGGCTGGCCCGGGCGGAAGCTCCGGCCCGAAGTGTCGGCTCGGAAACCACATGGCGACGGTTTGACATCCCCGCCGGGTGGACCGTGCGGCAGCCCCGTGCGCTGGTGGAAGATCCCCTCGGGCATCTGGTGATGCTGGCCATCCGGGACGAAGGGACGCCGGTGGCCCTGGAATTCGACGGCACCCGCTGGTGGCTGGGACCGGAGCTGCCCGAGGGCTGTTCCCGCGTCTGGTACGGCCCCGGGCACCGGTTGTGGTCCATGAGCCAAACGCGTCTGTGGCGCTTCAGCCCCTCGGATGGTCTGTGGATACCCGAGGAGAGTTGTCCGGCCCGGGAGTTCTACGACATGTCTCCCGCACCGGACGGCACCTTTTGGTTGGCCACTCTGGACGGTCTGATAAAGTACAGCCCGCCATTGTGGCAGCCGGCGGAAGCGGACCTCGGAGAGGCTCCGGTCCTGGCCATCGCCGAGGACCCTGCCGGACGGCTCTGGCTGCTGCGCCCGGATCGGCTGGACGGTTGGGACGGTGAGCGCGCTGTCACGAAGCCGCTGCCGGAAACCTTACGCCCCGGGGAAGGGGGAACGGCGCGCCTGTGGGTCGCAGGCGACGGGTTCCTGTGGCTGCAGCACGGGACCCGCCTTTGGACCGGCCACCTGAACCACCCCGACTGGCAGGAGGTGCGCGGACCAAACGGCCAGCGCGTGGGGGTCCTCGGCCGGCGCCACGACGGTACCCTGGTGATGCAGACCCACCCGGGGACCCAAGATGATGGAGACGCACCGGAACTTTTGACCTGGCAGTCCGGGCAATGGAAGTTGCTGGAACCTCGAAAGGCGTTGCCCGCCGGCGCCGATCGGTGGACCGCCTACCTTCACGCACGCAACGGGGACGAATGGCTCGCCAGCCGGACGGCAGCCATCCGGGTCCGCATGGGCCGCGAACAGAGCTTCCGCATCGGCGACCTCACCGAGCCGGAAACGGTTGAATTCCTTGCCGAAGGTATTGACGGCCGGATCTACGCCGCCGCCCGGGAACAGGTCTGGTGTTGGGACGACCGCGAATGGACGCTGGTCTGGAACCGCAGCGGGCCGGTGCTCGGACTGGGCTGCACCCGTGATGGCAGCCTGTGGGTGGTCAGCCCGGAGGGCCTGCATCGCCTCACCAGTCAGGGTTGGATCGGTTACGGGCCGGACGAGGGCCTGCCAGCCGCCGCCGTGTACGATCTCTGGGAAGACCGCCGGGGCCGTTTCTGGCTGGCCACCGGCCGCGGACTGTTCGGCTGGCATCCGGAGGTGGACCGGGACCCACCGCGCACCGCGTTCGATCTGCCGGAACGGATCGAGGTCCCGGAAGGAACCGTCGTCACCCTCGGCTTTCGCGGTCAGGACCGGTGGAAGTTCACCCCGGTCTCACGGCTGCTGTACCTCTACCGGCTGGACGAGGGTGAATGGAGTGTCGCCCAGGAAAGCACCATGGTCATGTGGAACGACCTGCCGGCCGGTCGCCACGTCCTCCAAGTGCGGGCGGTGGACAGAAACGGCAATGTGGAACCCCGGTCCGCACAACGCGAGTTCTTCGTCCGATCGCCCTGGTACCGGGAGCCACGCCTGATGGGCGTGGTCATGGTGGCCGGCGCCGGCGTGCTCTTTTTTGCCGCACTCGCCTGGAACCGCCACCGGCGCCTGCGCCGCAGCTACGCAGAGGTGGAGAGACAGGTGGCCGAACGCACGCGCCAGCTCGAGAATGCCTACCAGGAACTGCTCCAGAGCCAGAAAATGCGCGCCCTGGGTACACTGGCCGCCGGCGTGGCCCATGACTTCAACAACCTGCTGTCCATCATCAAAGGCTCGGTGCAAGTGATCGAAGACCACATGGACGACCCCGCCAAGGTCCGGCGCCGCCTCGACCGCATCAAGGCCATGGTGGAGCAGGGCACACGCGTCGTTCAGGCCATGCTCGGCTTCAGCCGCGCCTCAGCAGAGCGGTTCGAACCGGCGTCTTTGAACCAGGTGGTCCAGGACACGCTCGCGCTGCTGGGGGAGCGCTGGAACCGCGACTGCCACGTGGAGTTCGAACCGGCCGAAAACCTGCCGCCGGTGCCCGTGATCCGCGATCTGGTCCAGCAAATCCTGCTGAACCTCCTCTTCAACGCTGCCGAGGCAGTGCCGCCGGGGGGACGGGTCGTCGTCCGCACCTCACGCAGAACCTCCTTGCCCGACAGCCTGGTGCTGCGACCGGCTGAAGCCGCGGAATACGTGGAAGTGGCCGTGCAGGATTTCGGTTCCGGTATCTCCCCGGAAAACCTGCCCCGGATCTTCGAGCCTTTCTTCACCACCAAGGGCCTCTCGAGTCGCCGCGGGACCGGCCTGGGCCTGACCATGGTATACGAAATGGCCAAACGCCTGGAAGGCGGCCTGGCCGTGGAATCCCATCCGGGCAAGGGAAGCACGTTCCGCCTCATCCTGCCGGTCCGGACAGTCGAAGGAGTCCCGACCGGTGCCGGGAGGCTCGCGGTTGCCGAAAGCCGCGCGCGGAGCTAAAAAAGGAACGTCTCGATGGGGAGGCGCGGCAAGTGAACCCTCCCGCCTCCCTCGGGGGCAACCCGTGGTCATGAACACCAGAGCGCCCACGGTCCTGGTCATCGAAGACGACGATGACCAGTACGAGTTGTACGAGGAAACGCTCGCACCGTACAACCTGGTCCGGACACGCACCGGATCCGATGCCCTGGCCTGTCTGCGCCGGATCCAACCCGACGTCGTCATCCTCGATCACGTGCTCGAAGAAGGGGAACGCGGTCTGGATTTCCTGCCCGAATTCCGTGAACTGTTGCCGCACGTGCCGGTCATCATCGTATCCGGCGTGCTGGATATCGAGGAGCAGTTGCAGGCACTCCAGGGTCCCCGGCGTGCCCACTATTGCCTGCCCAAACCGGTGGATCTCCGTCAGCTGCGCCGGACGGTCGAGGAGGCCCTCCGGGAATGCGGCCCCAGCGAAGTCGTGCGCCAGTTCGAAGCCCTGGAACGTTCCCGGCGCATTGACGCACAGGAACTCTTGAGCCGGTCCACCGACCGCTTGAGCCGGCAAAATCGGATCCTGTCGCGCCTGCGGGGACAAAACCAACGCGCCAACATCTCCGCCCTCGCGCGGGAATTCCGCGTGTCGCGCCGCACCATCATGCGGGACCTGCAGGAACTGATCCGGCGCGGTCAGTTGCCGGAGGCGGTGTACCCGGAGTGGCGCCGGTCCATCGAAGAGTCCGAGGCCGGGCCGCCCGAGGCAGGATCGGCCGGCGCCTCCTGAGGATACACCAACACCCGGTCGTGAACGACCAGGATCAGATCATTCCGGCCATCGCCCGTGACGTCGGCAATCAGCGCCTCGCGCGGTTCCATGCGCATACCCGCGGAGCGCTGGTACGACCGCTCCTCGAACACCGGCCACCGATCCCCGGGCAGCAAACGATCCCCCGCCCATCGCACGATGTCCACATAGTGTCGTGCCGTCTCCAGAAACATCCATTCCTTCCGGCCGTCGTGATCAAGATCCCCCGCCAGCACGTCCCGCAGATAACCGTTCCGAACCGGCGTCTCGTACTGGTCCAGCTCACGCAACGACCATACCGGACCTTCCCATCGGAGGATCGCTCCGGCCTGCAGCCCGTGCAAGGCCAGTCGGGGAACCCCGCCTTCACCGGCCGGCAGCGGTTGCATGGAGGTGAAATCCGTGCGCGGCAGAACCAACGCTTCAGCGAATTGCCACAGCCCGTTGGTCTCACGGCGCGCCAACTGCAGTGTGCGGGTGCCGGCATCCAACAGGCCGAGCAGGGGCGGACCCCCCGTGCCCGGCACGACGGTGGCAGCGACCAACCGCGACTCGCGTGATGGTGCGTTGATCTGCTCCAGGACCTGGAACGACCAGGCCGATTCTCCCGCCGCAATCCCGGAAGCAGACTGTAAACGCACGGCGCGAACCAGGTTCTTCTGACCCAGCAGAAGTTCAGGCCGGCCGTCACCCGTCAGATCGGCCACCGCCAGCCACGGGTTTTCCAGCACACCGCCCGGCGGCGGCACGTCCAGTTCCTCGAATTCATCCGGCGCACGCCGGCGGAGCACCTTGATCCGCTCGTAGGAAGCCAGAAGCAGGAGATCCGTCATTCCATCCGCATCCGCGTCCTGCCAGACAACCGCGGTCAACTGTCCTTTGAACCCTTCGGCCAGGGGCAGCGATCGCGGCGCCCGGCCGGCTTGGAAGAACCGGACGAATCGTCTCCCTTCCACTTCGGTCACCACAGCCAACTCCGGAGGCCGGCCCTCGGCCGGTCGGCCCAACGCCATTCCCAGCGGCCGGCCTTGCAGCGGCATCAGTGCGGGGAAGGGCACCTGAGCCCGCGTCTCCGCATGCGTGATCCCCAGCGCCTTCTCATCCGGACTCAACAGGAACAACTCGGGCCGCCCGTCCCCGTCCCAGTCGCCCACCACCACATCGGCCACGCCCATGAGCGAGGGGAAACGGCGCGGCGCGGCCAGCCCGCCATCTTGGCCGGCCCACCAGATCAGCAGATGCCCTTGTTCAGGATCCGCGGCCAACAAATCCCATCGACCGTCCCCGTCCGCGTCCGCCCACACCACACCGCGGCGCACCTTCTCCGTGCGCGGCAGTGCAAAGACCTCCATCCACCCCTGCCGCAACGGCCCCGTGGAACGCGGCGCCGCCAGCTCGAACCGGGCCAGCAATGCTCGCCCCGATGCCTGGCCGATGCCCACCAGGTAGGCAGGCCCTTCGGTGCCGGCCCGATCCGCCCAGTACGCCCGGATGGCCGGGAATCGAAAATACACTTCCGGCCCCAACGTCCCGTCCGCTCGCTGGAACAACACACGGATCGGATCGGCACTCTCCCAGTTCACCAGCAGCAGGTCCCGCCGGCCGTCCCCGTCCACTTCCAGCACCTGGAGACTGTACGCCGGCTCACCCAGCGCAATGGGATCGGCGCGCTGCAGACCGCCCTCCGCACTCTGCCGGAACCAGTGAATCTGATACTCGCCCAACACAAAAACATCCGGGCGGCCGTCCCCCTGCAGATCCACTACGGCCAATACGTTGGGTGAAAACGGCACGTCCCGCAGCGGCCACGATACCGGTGCGCTCCAGCGACGATCACCCTCGTTGTATTGCACCACCAGCTCCTGCGGATCACCGAAGTAGACCAAATCCGGACGCCCGTCCTGATTCAGGTCCCCCACCTCCAATGCGCTGATCCGTTTTTCCGATGCGATGGACCGGATTTCGAACCGTGCATCCGGCGGCAGTTCGTTCGGTTCGCGCGACCCTTCATCGGCCGGCTCCTCCCGTGCCGCCACCGCCGGCCGGCCGGTCCGGTTGTACAACAGGGCAATGCGCGCCCGCGTGTTGTTCGCCAGCACCAGATCCTGCAGCCCGTCTCCGTCCAGATCCGCCACGCGCAGAAGGCCGATGCCCTGGTCAATGGGAAAAAGCTCGGGACCGCTGAAGCTGAACCCGCCCGCTCCACACACCGCCGTCCATCCCAGGAGCGCCCAGGCCCCGAGCGCCCTCCATCCACACGCCCGGCCGCCCCCGGTGCTGTCCTCCGACCCCCGAACCGGTTGTCCAACACCCCCCGATCCGCCTTCACATCCGGACCGTCTCCTCCCAAACAAATTCTTCATCCCGGGCGAGGGTAACCGCTCGCCGGACCAGTGCAAGAGGCCCCTCGGCAAAACCGCACACCAACCAGGCACGGATTTTCATCGGGGTCGAACGTTGTCACCGCTGCCCGACCTGCCTACAGTCAGTCCCGACGCGCCCTTCACCGGGCACCGACAGGCGTTCCCCCTGCGCGTCAGCTGGACCCGGACTTCTCCGGGATCGGGCACGCAGGGCGGGCCGGACGTGGCAGCCCTTCGCTCTGCCGGAGTGCAACCGGGCGCCTCACAGGCGAGCCGTACCGGTGAGCGGGCGCAATGGCGCAAGCAACAATCGAAAAGGCGCAAGCATGTCTCGGCATACTGAGGGTCATCCGGGCGCGGACACCATGGTTCCCGCGCGCCAGGCACGGATCGTACCATCTCATGGAGAGCAGGAGGGCGACTTCCTGGAAGTCTCCATGGGCCCCCAACACCCCTCCACACACGGCGTCTTTCGCATGGACGTCGTCCTGGACGGCGAACGAGTGGTCAAACTCAAGCCCGTCTTCGGTTACCTGCACCGCAACCACGAAAAAATCGCCGAGCAGATCAGTTACCTCGGCTCCATGCCCTACACCGATCGGCTCGACTACTTCTGCTCCCTCACCAACAACTGGGCTTACGCCCTGGCCGTCGAGCGCCTGTGCGGCATCACCGTTCCCGAACGCGCCGAGTACATCCGGGTCATCCTCGCCGAATTGACCCGTCTCCAGAATCACGCATGCTTGGCAGGCTTCCTCCTGCAGGACATGGGCGCCACCGGCACCCCTCTTATGTATGCCTTCCGCGAGCGTGAAAAAATCCTGGACCTCTTCGAGTCTCTCACCGGCGCCCGCATGATGTGCAATTACATGCGCTTCGGCGGCGTGCGTTGCGACCTGCCACCCGGGTGGGTGGACCAGGCCTGGCGCGTGGTCCGCGAATTTCCACGCTTCCTGGACGAGTTCGAAGCCCTCCTCACCGAAAACGAAATCCTCATGGCCCGCACCCAGGGCGTGGGAGTCCTGCCCGCGGAGCTCGCCGTCAACGCCGGTGTCAGCGGGCCGGTCCTCCGCGCCAGCGGCGTGAATTACGACGTCCGCAAGGTGGACCCGTACGGCATCTACGATCGTTTCCAGTTCCGCATCCCCCTCGGTGAACACGGCGACGTCTACGACCGTTACATGGTGCGCGTCCTGGAAATGCGCGAATCCCTCCGCATCCTCGAACAGGCCCTGCGCGACCTCCCGGAAGGTCCGATCCAGAATCCCCAGGTCAAACAGCGCGCCCTGCGCCCCAAACCCGGCGAGGCCTACGCGCGCATCGAAGCGCCCAAGGGCGAACTGGGCTTCTACCTCATCAGCGACGGCAGCCCGAAACCTTACCGCTACCGCGTCCGGCCGCCGAGTTTCATCAACCTCACCGTCCTCGAGGACATGTGCCGCGGTCATCTGGTTGCCGACGTCGTCATCATCCTCGGCAGCATTGACATCGTGCTCGGCGAGGTGGATCGGTGAGCCCCGCAACCCAACTGCGGCCCCAAGGCCGCCCGACCAACCGCACCAACCCATGAACCGCTCGGGACAATTGAACTTCGCCCTCATCGGCTGCGGCGCCATTGCCCTGCAAAATCACTTCCCCGGCCTGGCACTCTGTCCCGAAACACGGCTCCTCGCAGTTTGCGACACCGACCCCGCCCGGCTCGAAGCCGCCCGGCGGTGCACCGGAGCCACCGTGGCCTCCACCCGTTTCGAGGACGTGGTAACCCGCGACGACGTGCACGCCGTCATCATCGCCACCCCCAACGTCACCCACGCCCCGGTGGCGCTCACAGCCATCCAACACGGCAAACACGTCCTCTGCGAAAAGCCGCTTGCCATGAACGCCGGGGAAGCCTGGAGCATGGCCCGCGCCGCCGAACAGGCCGGCGTCCGGCACATGACCGCCTTCACCTACCGCTTCGTCCCGGCCATGCGCTACCTCGTCCACCGCGTCCGACAGGGCGACCTCGGCCAGCCCTACCACTTCCGCGCCTGCCGCCTCCAGGACTGGGGCACAAGACCCCTCGGCTGGCGACAGCGCCGCGACCTCGCCGGCACAGGCGAACTCGGCGACATGCTCAGTCACCGACTCGACTTCGGCCACCTCCTCATGGGCCCGGTCCGAAGGCTCACCGCCCACTGGCGGCGCTGGCACGAGTTCCGGGGCAACCAACCCAACGAACTCGACGAGTGGGTGGGCGTCCTGGGCGACTTCGCCAACGGGGCAACCGGCGTCTGGGAAAGCAGCAAACTCGCAACCGGCCGAAACGATAGCTGGCGCTCACCCGACACGGTCGAGCTCAACGGCAGCCACGCCACCTTCCTCTACGAAACCCGCGAGTGGAACCGGCTCTGGATCGGCCGCCCCGGCGGACAACAACTCGAATGCTTGGAAGTGCCCCGCGAGTTCTGGACCTGGCCGGGCTCGCCCCGGGACCCGGCCCAGGGCGATCCACTGGTGACGTTCCGTTACGACCAAATCTGGGAATTCGTGCAGGCCATCCGCGAGCAACGGCCCTGCGCGGTCACCTTCCACGACGGCGCGAGAGTCCAGCAGGTGATGGACGCCATCGTCCGGTCTGCCGAAACACATCAGTGGGTGGACCTCCCGGCTTGGAACCACACCTCATGAGCCAACCTTCCAACCAACCCGAAGCGGATCGCCCCCGGAACGCACCAGCACGTTACGCCGTGGTCACCGGCGGCGGTAGCGGAGTAGGGCGGGCGACCGCACTCGCACTCGCGCAACAGGGATGGTATGTGGCCATCGTCGGCCGGCGCACCGATGCACTGGCCGAAACCGTCCGCCTCGCCGGGCCACGCGGCGCACAGATGCGCACCGCCCGCTGCGATATCAGCGACCCCTCCGCCGTCAGGCGCATGGCGGCCGAACTCCTTGCGGCCTGGCCCGCCGTGGACCTGCTCGTCAACGCCGCCGGCACCAACGTCCCTCGCCGCTCGCTGGCCGAGCTCTCACTCGAGGACTACCGCGCCATCGTCGGC
This sequence comes from Limisphaera sp. 4302-co, assembly GCF_049537155.1. Taxonomy (NCBI): domain Bacteria; kingdom Pseudomonadati; phylum Verrucomicrobiota; class Verrucomicrobiia; order Limisphaerales; family Limisphaeraceae; genus Limisphaera; species Limisphaera sp. 4302-co. Next base: position 286,152 of record NZ_JBMVQZ010000001.1, on the reverse strand, counting down.
GCCAACCTCGACGGCGCCTTCCACTGTGTCCATGCCTTCCTCCCCGCCATGCGCCGCCAAAAACGCGGCACCATCGTCAACATCGTCTCCGACGCCGGAAAATGGGCCTCCGCCAAGGCCGGCCCCGCCTACGTGGTCAGCAAATTCGGCCTGGCCGGACTCACCCAGAGCATCAATGCCGAAGAACGTTCCAACGGCATCCGCGCATGTGCCATCTTCCCCGGCGACATCGACACGCCCTTGCTCGACAAGCGCCCCGAACCACCCCCACCCGAGACCCGCTTGCGGATGCTCCGCCCCGAAGACGTCGCCGCGTGCGTCCTCTTCTGCGTGAACCTTCCCGATCACGCCGTCGTGGAGGAACTTTTGATCCGTCCCCGATAACCCCGTCCCGAGCCCGTCGGAACCATGCCCTCCGCGACACGGCGGCTCTCAAACCGCCGGGTACACCCCGGCAAGCACCAAAGTCAGAATCAGTCCGGCCAGTGACATGCTGAAGGCCAGGACCGTCCACGTGGACAACGTCTCCCGTTCCGTCAAACCGCTGAGCCGCCCGATGACCCAGAACCCGCTGTCGTTCATCCAGGAAATCCCCAGCGCACCGAACCCAATCGCCAAAAACACGTACATCGGGTGATAGGGCAGCTGGCCCTCCTGAGCCATCGTGCCCATGATCCCCGCAGTCGTGAGCATCGAAACCGTGGCCGATCCCTGGGCAAACTTCATCAGCACCGCCATCCCCCAGGCCAGCACCAGAAGATTCACCTGCCGCCCGGCCGTCAGTGCCTGAACCGCCTCACCCACACCGGCGTGCGTCAGCATCACCCCAAACGCACCCCCGGCCGCCGTGATCAGAACCACCACGCCCGCCGTCTCCAGACCCTGCCCGGTCAGACGCGCCAGCCGCGACCAATCCCGCCCTGTGTACCGGTACGCCAGCCCCATCGCCCAGAGCGTCCCCAACAGCAGCGCCACATTCCGGTTCCCCAGAAAATCCAGCACCGGTGCTGCATCTCCCAGCCACTCTGCAGGTACAAAAGCCGTGCGAAACGACGCGGCGGCAATCAGAGCCAACGGCAGCAAAATGGGCAGCAGCGCCCCAAAAAACGTCGGCAGCTCTTCCTCTGCACGACGCGCAACCGCTTCCAACTCCGCCAGACTCATCCCCGGTGTCTCCCGCAACGGTAGATCGTGCTTGCGATTCAACCAGCGCGCCACCTGCCACCCAAACGCCACCACCAGCGCCGAACACAGCGTCCCCACGATCACTGACATGCCCAGGTCCACCCTCAGGATCTCCACCATCGCCAGCGGACCCGGGTGCGGCACCACCAGGGAATGCGTCACCGCACCCGCACAACAAATCGCCAGCACGTACAACGTGTAATCCCGCCCGGTCCGCAATCGCAGGGCCCGCGCCAGCGGAATCAACAACATGAAAAACGTGTCGAAGAAAATCGGCAGGCTCATCAGAAAACCGCCGCTCACCAGCGCCAGACCCGCCCGGCGCTCACCCGTCCACGCCAGAAACCGCCGCACCACCTTGTCCGCCGCTCCACTCTCCAGCACACACACCCCGAGAATCGAAGCCAGCGCAATCACGATCCCCACCAGGCCACACAACCGGCCCAGCTCCGTGGCCGCAACCTCCACCACCCGCAATGCGTGCGGCTGATCCGGCGCCGTCCCCAATCGCTCCAGCCTCTCGGGCGGCGCCGCCCAACCGGCCAGCAACGCCGCACCCAACAGGGCCAAAAACGGATGCACCCGCCAACGCCCGATCAGCACCACCAAAAAGACCACACAAAGCCCCAGAACAACCAAGGGCCGTCCAATGGCGATGCTTGCCGCGACCGGGACATCCATGGTTCGACGCCTCTGGCTCCGCAGCTTACGGGCTGCATCGCGGCCGGGCAAACCCGGACTCTGTCCAGCCGACCCCCTCACGAAGGCCCGCCGCCACCTGCCCCGGCTGATAGGGCACGCTCCGTTCCGTCCGTCCCTTGTCTCCTTTCGGGCACCACGCTTCACCGTTGGGCGGTCCACCGCGGCCCCAGGCCCTCCTCCCGGCAAGAACCTGCCCGGCAGCCCAACGCCTCCAAGACATCCCGTTCCAAGCCCGTCTCCATCAGGGACGACGCGGAGTGGAGCCTCGTCCCGCGCTCCGCATACCGTCGCGATCCATGAGGCGCGCACCAAAACCCGCGCCCCGGGAGCGACACACGCGGTCATCCCCGTCGAACCTGCCTGCCTTCCTTTGCCGAAAAGGGGCGCCCACGGCGACGGCCCTCCGAATTGGCCGCCCTTATCAATCGCTTGCGCCCCGGCGCGTGCGTCCACGACGCGCCCAAGCCCGCAACCGCTCGGTTGTGGGCGATGACCCAACGGTGTTCAGGGACACCGAGGAGGGTAAGCACACGCGCGCAGGTGCGGCCGAACCACGCAACGGAATCGGTGTGGGTCGTGGTGGCGAATCTGGGCGTGGTGCGAATCCAGCGGGGCCGGGGTCGATCGCACAGCCAGCCGGCTTTCATCGTGCAGACACCAGGGATGCTGATCCACGGTTTGAACGCCAATCTTGCCAGTGGCGGCCGATACCATCGGCGTGGAAGGAACAAGCCGCTCAGGGTGATGAGCCGCGGAGCCAGGGATCGGCGTGGGTGACGTCGAGTCCATGGCGAGCACGGGGCCTTCGAGCGCCATGCAGCGGGTTTGGCAGTGGCTAATCGGGGCGAGGTGCGGGGGGCAGTGCGCCGAATGCCGGTGAGGAGAGCTGCGGGTGGGATTTGGGCTTTTCGGTTGGGATCAAGGTTTCGGTGGCCAGGTGACGCCTGCCAGTTCCCCGGGCAACTGGGTCGGGTCCACCGGATAGAACAGGGAGAGGTCCGTTCCCGTGGACTTCGATCCCTGCAGGAATTCCGGTTCTTCAGGTGCACCCACGATGAGCCAGAGCACGTCGCTGTCGGTGTCGTTGAAGACCTGGCGCAGGAGTTCGGGCGCGACGAGGACGCCACCGTACCGGGGAACCGTCAGCGTGACATCGCCGATGCGGATGCGGCCTGTGCCCTCGAGGACGAAGTAGAATTCTTCCTGGCGGACGTGCTTGTGGAGCGTGTTGGCGGAGCGGGGTGGCAGGCGCCAGAGTCGCGCGGCCAGGTTGTGGCTGCCGGTGCGTTCGAGGTAATCCGCATTGGGGATCTTCATGAGGTTTGAGGGACGCCAGTGAAGATCATCCGGTGTAATGAGGCAATAGCCATGGAACGCGTTCATGAGCGGTGGAGTGTTCGATTGTCGTGTCGGTGTTTCGACAGGGCATGCGGTCGGCCGGGGTTGTCCGGCCGCTGTCCCGGAGCGGCAACATGGTCGAGCCTGCTGGAAAGTCAACTGCCGGACTGCCGCCGCGCGCGGGACACGGGCCTTGACTTGGCCGGCCGCGTTGACCGTAATTGCGGGCTCTCATGAAGATCTGTGCACTGGGGATTCCGGGTTTGGTGGTCGGGCGCCACAACGTGAAGGATCCACGGCTGGACCTGGTGGATCAGCTGGTGGAGGCCAAGAAAAAGACCTACGTCCAGGTGGACGTGGTGGGAGAGGAGGGACTGGCCTCGGCGGACGTCTTTGCCGTGGCGCCGGAGCGGCGCGCCGATCTGTTGCTGCACGATCTGGAGTTCGTGGAAAACCGACTGGGACGTGGCCCGGGCGAACCGGAGCGGTCGGCCCTGACAAAGTTGAAGTCCGCCCTGGAGGAGGATCGGACGGCTGCGGAGGCCGAGCTGACGGGCCCGGAACGGGAGGCCCTGGCGGTGCATTCCGGACTGGTGACCCTGAAACCGATGGTCGTGGCGTCGGCGGAGGAATTGGAGCGCCCGGAGTTGTTGGTGCTGCGGGCGTATGCGGCGGCCGGTTACATCAGTTTTCTGACGGTGGGAGGAAAGGAAAACCGTGCGTGGACGATCCGGCGGGGTGCCACGGCGTGGGAGGCGGCTGGGGCGATCCACTCGGATATCCAGCGGGGTTTCATTCGAGCGGAAGTGATCAGCTTTGAGGATCTGGTGGCGCACGGCGGGGAGACCGGTGCGAAGCGCGCGGGCAGGCTGCGGTTGGAAACACGGGATTACGTGGTGCAGGACTATGACGTGATGCACTTCCGGTTCAACCGGTGAGGCGCCGGGCCTGAGGTGGGGGACCTTCCGGGGGCGTGAATCGCACAGTTGCCCGTGCCCGGAACGGGCGCAGGGATGTGCTCTCGACTCGGGTACAGGCCGGGAGCGGTTCAACGGCCGGTGGAGGTCAATGCGCACGTCCAGGACAGGATGGTAAGGGCGGCTGCGGCGAGGCCCGCTGCCAGGTTCCACGCCCCAGAACGTGGAAAGCGGGGCCAGGTCAGGGCCAATCTGCCCGTGCACAGGCCGCAGAGCCAGCCCCCCAAGTGTGCGAGGAGGTCGGACCCTTCGCCGGCACCCAACAGGAGGAACAGCATCAGCCCGGCGGCAAGCGCGGCGAGGGCCCAGCGCCGATCGCTTTGAACGTGTAGGTACCACCAGAGGCCACGGATGGTGAGCAGGCCGAGTGCGCCCATGACCACGCCGGACGCGCCCAGGCTGCGGTGGTCTGCTCCGTGGACGGCCAGGGCGAGGGCGTTGCCACCGACGCCGGACAAGAGGGCGGCCAGAAAGCCCGGGCCGGCGCCGTAGGCGCCCATGGTGAGTCCGAGCAGCGGCAGACCGCACATGAGGTTCAAGGTCAGGTGCGTGGCATTTGCGTGCAACCAGGTGGCCGTGACCAGGCGCCACCATTCGCCGTTGAGGACGGCCCGGCCGTCCATCAGGCCCTGTTTCTCGTAAACGGGCGAGTACTGCTGCAGGAGGTAAAAGACCACGACCAACCCGGCCCAGGCGAGGCTGCTCCAATCGAAGAGCAGCCCTGTGGAAGGCAGTTGACTGCGCCAGGAACGGGGCCGGTTTTCGACCTCGTAGAGGGCGATGCAGGTCCGGGCCTGGGGATACTGGTCGGGGGCCACCCGGAGCTGCCAGCCCTCCGGCGTGGCTTCGATGGTGCATTCGATGCCCTGGCTGAGGAGTGCCAGGCTCCAATCCATGGCCTGCCGGGGAGACTCGGCCCGGAGGACCGGATCCCCACGAGGTTCGAACGGTGGTTGAGAGGGGGTGAGTACGGGCGGGTTCATGGGGGCAGGAGTGCGGGCGAGGGCGGGGGCGTGGCGCCGGAGGACCGGCGACCCGGCTGCTGCCTCCCTGGGGCTACAAGTTCTCGAGCAATCGTTGCAGCTCGGCGTCCGTGTTGTAGAAGTGCGGCGAGACGCGGATGTACTTCCGGCCGGACCGGTCCGTGCGCAGGGAGGTGACGATGCCGCGGTCGAGCAGTCGTTGGTGCAGGGTGGCCATATCGGTTTCCGGACGGTAGAAGGAGAGGATCCCGCCGGCGCGTTCCTGGGGTGCATCGGCGTGCAGGACGGTGTAACCCTTCTCGCGCAGGGCGGACACGAGCCAGGCGCGTTTGCGGAGGAGTTCGCGAGCGATGTTTTCGACCCCCAGCTCGAGCAGCAGTTCCATGGCGGCCTTGAGTCCCACCAGACCGAGCAGGTTGTAGGTGCCGGCTTCGAAGCGGGCCGGGCCCGATCGGAATTGGATCTCTTCCTGGGCGACGAAGTTGGGGCAGCGCACGTTGTTCCATCCGTACCAGGCGGGCTGGAGCCGTTCCTGCAGGTCGCGCCGGACGTAGAGGAGGCCGGCGGCACAAGGGCCGAGCAACCATTTGTGGGCGTCAGCGGCCAGAAAGTCGACATGCTGCAGGGGCGTGGGAAAGGCTCCCACGGTCTGGATGCCATCCACGCAGAAGAGAATCCCGCGTTCGTGAAGTTGGCGGCCGATGGTTTCGACGTCGATCCGGTACCCGCTGACGAAATGGCAACTGGCCAGTGCGACCATGCGGGTTTGTTCGTCCACCTGGCCGAGGACGTCCACGGGCCGGATGTAGCCGAGTTCCTTGGTGTTGAGGAGGCGCACCTTCACGCCGCGTTCAGCGAGGGCCATCCAGGGGTAGACGTTGGAAGGGTAGTCGTCGAAATAGATGACCAGGTTGTCCTGTCGGCGCCAGGGCCATCCTGCGGCCACGAGGCTGAGGGCGAGGGAGGTGGGGCCCACGAAGGCCACTTCGTCGGCGCTGCAACCCAGGAGGCGGGAGGCGATCTGGCGGGTCTCGCTCAGGATTTCCGGATAAACGATCCGTTCCTGATCGTACTCGGTGCCGGCCCGGGCGTACTGCGCCACGGCTTCGGCTACGCGGCGGGGCAGGGGGCAGACACCGGCGTGTGCGAGAAACACGCACTTGGCGGTGACGGGAAACTCGTGCTGCCGCAGTTCCTCATTGTGCAGGATCTCCTCGATCGTCATGCCGGGAAGGTAGCGAAGGGGCTGCGGGGTGGAAAGGGTCGGGGAGGTGGAGGCGCAGTTGGACCGCGCGGCGCCGGATTCTCAGTGCCGGCGAAGGACGAGCCGATGATCCACGCGCCGGGTTTGGTGCGGTTCGAGGGGTGGGAGGTCGGTGAGCGTGGGGGACTGGGTTTCGTTGAGGACGGTACGGGCCCGTTCCTGCAGGGCCGTCCAGCGCGGCCAGGGCAGGGGTGGGGCATGACTGATCTGGCGGAGGAGACTCCGCCACTCGATGAGCATGCGGTCGATGTCGCCGAGGCCGAGGGTTTCGGTGACCCATCCGTATTTGCTGCGTGGATCGCGGTGGACGCTGGCGGCGATTTCCGCCGCGCCCGCGCCGTAGCGGGGCGGGACGCCGTTTTCCAGGTAGCCCGGAATGGTGCGCAGGCCGTAGAGGGCATGACAGGCTGCGGCCAGTCGGCCACCCCAGCGATTGTCATCGCCGGCGAACCGGTGTCCGGCGTCCAGGTTGGCGAGGTCGTAGATCAGTTCGTCGAGAGGGTAGGACTCGTCCTCGAGCGCGGCGGCGATGGCGAGTCCGTGTCCCTGGGAAAAGAAGCTGACCAGGCGTCCGCGGAGGGTCGGATGGCCGCGGGCATCGATCAGCCCCAGTCGCCGCCAGAGGCTGACGGTGGCGGTGGCGGTGGGAAGGGCGCGGCAGGCGGCTTGCAGGGTGCATCGTGCGCATTCGCGCGGTTGGATCTCCCGAATCAGCGGCCGCCAGATGGGCACGCCGTGGCGGTCCACGGGGACGCGCAGGGTCAGGTCGGCCAGGCTGACACAGGCGATGTAGCGGTGATCCCGGCAGGTAATGTGGAGCAACGGCGTCCGGCGCTCGAGCAGGCGATCCTTGAGCCGCGGCAGGACCTGTTGTTCCCAGACCTCGCGTGAGAGTTGCCTGCCGTGCCAACCGACGAGGCGCCGCACCCACTTTTGCAGGACCACGCGGCCGTCGCGAAGTTGGTCGGCCACGGTGAGGGCGCGTCCGTAGACGGGGGGATCCCCGTGCTCTTCCAGCCGCACCAGGGTGCCCGTGCCGAGCTTTTCGAGTGCGGCGGGCACGGTGAGGGCGGGGACGAGCTCGGGCGGTGGGCCGTTCCATCCGGCTTCGGGGAGCGGTTTGGCGGGTGGCAGTTCCCGGGGCATGCCCGGCATGCGGGGCACTTTCACTTCGCGGACCGGCACTTCCCGGGCTGCGGGCAGGGGTTCCCATTCGCCGCGGCTGTTGAGCATTTCGCGGACTCGGCGTCGGACGTGGCGGGCCCGTTCGGTATCGGTTTGCAAGCCGCAGGGGACGTCACGGTGGCGGAGCGAGAATTCGACGCCCAGGGTGATCGGGTGGGAGGTGAACAGGCGTTCCTGGAGGCGCACGGCCTCTTCCAGCGGGTCCCGGCCGGTGTCTGCGGCGGCGCTCATCACGCCGAGCAGTGCCGACCAGTCCACCAGGCCGCAACGGTGGAGATGGACCGGAGCGGCGTCGCGCAGCCGGAGTTGATTGTGCGTGATCAGGATGAACCCGGCCTCGTCCAGGCCGCGTCGGCCGGCCCGACCGAACATCTGGAGGATCTCGTCCGGGCGGAGCGGGGTTTCGATGAGGTCGCGTCGATAGGAATCTGCTGCCAGGGCGACGCTGCGCAGGGAGAAGTTGATCCCGGCGGCCAGGCCCATGGTGGCGACGACCACGCGGAGTTGGCCGGCCTTGGCGAGTGGTTCCACCACGCCGGCGCGGGCGGCGTAGCTCAGGCCGCTGTGGTGATAGGCGATGCGGCATTTGAGGAGGCGGGCCAGGTGATCGCCGACCAGTTGTTTTTGGGCGGCGCTGAGGGCGAGCGGGTTGGGATTGGGCAGTTGTCGGGCCAGTTCTGTGGCCATGGCTTCGGCGGCCTGGCGGCGGGGTGCGAAGATGAGGATGGGTCCCAAACCCTCGGCGAGTGCCTTGGCCACCAGCCGCGGCCAGTAACCGGAGATCTGGGGCGGGACGTGGTAACTGAGCTGTTGGGGATCCACTTCTTCCAAGGGGACCGGCCGCTCGTCGTGCCGGATGAGCACGGGGTGGCGGCCCAGGCGTTCGAGCCAACGGACCACGTGATGGGGGTTGGCCACACTGCCGCTCAGGAGGAGCAGTCGTGTGTGGGGTGGCGCCATGGCAAGGGCCAGCTCGTAGTTCAGGCCACGGTCCGGGTCGGCCAACATCTGGTACTCATCCACGACCAGCAGGTCGGGCCCTTCACCCCGGAGCAACCGGGCCTTCTGGGTTTCCAGGGTGGCGACCAGGACGGGCGCATCCAGGTTGTCGGACAGGTCGCCGGTGGTGATGCCGACGTCCCATCCGCGGGCGCGCCATTCGGCCAGTTTGTCGTTGGCCAGCGCGCGGGTGGGCACGGTGTAGATGGCCTGGCCGCGGCAACGCCCCTGGTTGGACCACAACTCGAAGATGAGGGTTTTGCCGGCTCCGGTGGGAGCCTGCACCACCACGTCGTGTCCCGCGCGGAGGGCGGCCACAGCCTGTTGCTGCCACAGGTCGGGCACCACCATCCGTTGCCAGGTGGCCGCGTCCCCGGGCCACATGCTCTCGGCCAACGACTGCACGTGGTCAACATAGGCCGGGCGCGAGGTCGGGCCAGCCAGTTTTTGCTTCCCAAGGTCCCGGCCGGCGGCAACCTTGGTGGATCCGATGATGGACGCTTTTACACCGTTTGACGGTGCCCTGTTGGTGGACAAACCGAAAGGCCCCACTTCGCACGACGTGGTGGCGGCCGTGCGGCGTCGGTTCAACCTGAAGAAGGTGGGGCATTGCGGCACGCTGGATCCCAATGCCACGGGCCTGCTCGTGCTCGTCCTGGGCAAGGGAACGAAGCTGGCCGAGAAGCTGATGGCGGATGACAAGGTGTACGAGGGCGAGATCCGGTTCGGTGTGACCACCGACAGTTACGACGCCGACGGCAAGGTGACGGCCACCGCGCCGGTTCCGCCGCTGACGCTGGAGCAGCTGAATCAGTGGGCGGCGACGTTTGTGGGCGACCTCATGCAGGTGCCGCCGATGGTTTCGGCGGTCAAGAAGGGGGGGGTGCCGCTGTACAAGCTGGCGCGCAAGGGGGTGGAGGTGGAACGCGAGCCGCGTCTGGTGCACATCTACCGGTTTCGGTTCACCGACTATCAGGAACCGGTCGGGCGGTTCGAACTGGCCTGCACGAAGGGCACGTACGTACGCAGCATCGCGCACGAGATCGGTCAAAAGGCCGGATGCGGGGCACATCTGGCGAGTCTGCGCCGGATCCAGTCCGGGGCGTTCCATGTCAAGGATGCTGCGCCGATGGAGGAGATCCTCAAATGGAGTCCCGAAGAACTGGAACGTCACGTGATTCCTCTGCTCGATCTGGCCCGTGCAGCCGGGTTGCTACCCTCGAAGTGACGGGCATGCCCGCCGCCCACCCGTTCCGCGCGCCCGCCCCGGCCCGTTGGGGACCCCATGAACAACTGTCGCATTGTCGAACGCCCTGAGGAGCTGCCGGCCTGCGGCAAGCGAGCGGCCTGCGCAGCCCTTGGGTTCTTTGACGGGGTGCACCTGGGCCATCAACAGGTCATCCGGCAGATGCTGGCGGAGGCACGGTCACACGACGCGTTGGCGGTGGTGGTGACGTTCGACCGGCACCCCGCCACGGTGGTGGCTCCCCAGCGTGTGCCACCGTTGATCCAGACGCAGGCCCAACGGTTGCGGACGCTGGCGGAGTTGGGGCCGGACGCCATCTGGGTGTTGCGGTTCGATGCCGCGCTGAGCCGGATGCGTCCCGAGGAATTCGTCGGCCTCCTGCTGTCCGGTCTGGGCCGGCTGCGAAGCATCTGCGTGGGCGCCAATTTCCGGTTCGGCCATCGCCGGGCCGGCGATGTCCGGTTCCTGGAGGAAAGCGGCCGGCGGCACGGTTTTGCCGTCCATGCGTTTTCCGTTGTCGCGCTGGACGGCAACGTGATCAGCAGCACGCGGATTCGGCAGGCAATCGCCACCGGTCACCTGGAGGTGGCCGCTGAGATGTTGGGGCGGCCGTGGGCCCTGGCGGGTCGGGTGGTGGCGGGCGACGGCCTGGGGCGCAGGCTGGGATTTCCCACGGCGAACCTGGACGTGCAGGGTTTGGTGCTCCCTCCACGGGGCGTTTACTCGGGCCGTTGTGCCGTGGAGGGCCGGGTGTACCGGGCGGCTTTGAACGTCGGATGGCGTCCCACGGTGGCCGGCGAAAACCCCGTTCTCCGGGTGGAGGTTCATCTCTTGGATTTCGATGGTGACCTGTACGGGCGCGAGCTGGAGGTGGCGGTGCTGGAAAAGCTCCGGGACGAACAACGGTTCGAATCGCTGGAAGCGCTCCGGAGGCAGATCCGCGCCGATCTGGAGCGGATCCGGCGGGACTAGCACCAGAGATACGGGTCAGAGGCACAACAAGGGCGGGCTCTGCGGCAGCCGCACGACCACCGTGCCGACCAGTTTATCGTGCCAGCTTTGGCGATCGGGGTCCCACGCAATCCACAGGAATCCGAGGAACAGCGCGGCTGTGGACACCACGGCGCCCAGGGCGCGGACCAGGGCCACCTCCAGTCGCAGGGGTCGGCCGTCCAACCGGACCACGCGGAGTTTGAAGACGACGCCCCCAACCGTGGTGCCGCGCCAGGTCCAGAACCCTGCAAAATACAGCAGGGCAAGGAACCAACCGACGGGCGGACCACCAACCAACGCAAACAGCAGCGCCACCACCACCGCGTCCAGCAGCGCCGCGCCGAGGCGTTCGCCGAACCCGGCCCGCGGCAGGGCCCATTCGCCCCGGGGCGGCACTCGCGGCTGAGCCGGGGCAGGATCGGCCGGTGCGGACGCCGGTTCGGGCAAGGGCGATGCGGTCGGGCTTTCGATCGGCGGCGGCGTCGCTCCGGGCGGGTGCGGACCTGCCCCGGACACGGAGGGCCCGGCCCCCGGCAGTATCGTGCCGCTGCCGGGCCCCGGAGGCGCTGGAGACAATGGCGCGGCCGGCGGCGCGCCTGCGGGACCGGTCATTGCCGGTGGCGGCGCGCCGCCTCCGGATGCGGGGTTGATCTCCTGACGCAGCCCGGACCACAGAGCCACCACCGCCGCGCCCAAACCCCACAGGCCGGTGATGACAAGCGTGAGCAAACCCACAAACGGCACCAGATAAAGCGCCGTCAGCAGCAGCAGCCCCAGCACGAAGGCCCCGAGCACGGGCGCCGTTTTCAGGCCGCCGCGCAACATATGCCGGCCCAGATAGACCAGGAACCCGGCCTTGCCCACCAGGCCCGCCAGCACGACAGCCAGCAGGAGCACCGGCACCAGCAACACGCCAAAACCGGTGAGTACCAGCACGAAGCCCACGATCGGCACGAGCAACTTCGTCAGCAGGCCGAGCAGCAGCGTGCTGGCCGGCCTTTCCTCCACCGCCACGGCACACGCCTGAATCGCCCGCGGAAACAGCAGAACCAGCAGAAGGTAGAAAAACGCCAGGATGGCGTAGCCGAGCCAGACCCATCCCACGGCTAGGGACAACGGGCGCATCTTCAGCACACATTCACGGATCCACGTGGCCAGGCCGCCCAGTCCCCAATGCCCCAACTGGATTTCCTGCACCTGGCCACGGAGCTCGGCCGCCGGATCCACCGTGACACGACCGCCCACGCTGACGACCTCCCCTTGGACGCGGGCGCCCGATAGCAACGCCACGGAGCCTCCCACAGCCACCACGTCACCGTCCACGGGGCCGTCCACCTCCACGTCCCCGGCCACGGCCACCACGGTATCCGTCACATGGCCGCGGACCTTTGCGTTGCCAAAGATGGCCACGACCACCTCGGCCGCGGCTCCCGGCTCCAAAACAACGTCCTTCCCCATTCCCAACAACACTTCGTGCCGGGTGCGCCCCGGCTCCGCCGCGCCCGGGGCATCCCAGCGTACCAGGGCGGCGTGCATGGGCTCCTGGGCCCGGGCCAGCGCGTACATCAGCAGCAAAAGCCAGGCAAGCATCCCGCACACGGTTCCGAGCCGGCGCGTCCGTCTCCGCCTGCCGCCCGTGCTTCCGGGGACGTCGGGCGTGTCGGATGGATACGAATCGCTCAATGTTGTTTCGACCGGTTGCGCCCGGCTCGCTTTCGCGGACGGACGGCAAAAGCCGGGGTGCAGAAACAAGGGAGCGGTTTGAAAGGGCGGAGTTTTCATGAGTGATACTCTCCGGGGCGGATCTGAGCGGAAACCAGTTGCAACAGCCGGACGTAACCGGCGGCCAGCAAGGCCGCCGCGGTTCCGGCCAAAAACAGGACGCACATCAGCAGAAATCGGGGGGCGGCAGTCGTGGGCAGCCATTGTTCAGCCAGACCTTGCGCGACCGCACCCGCCGCCCGCCAGAGGGCCCACACCGGTTTGCCTGCGGCTGCAAGAGCCTCTCCGGCGGGTTCCCACAGGCAAACCGTGCCGAGCCAGCCGCTCAGCCCGGCCAAGGCCGCCAAGGCCAGGAAAACCGCGGCGCGTACTGTCCACGGCCACGCACTCCAGCCGCGGACCGAGTGCGGATCGGCCTGGGGCAGCGCCGACAGGATCCGGGGCAACAGCGTGGGCGGCGCGGGCACGGGCTCCAGCTCGTTCAGGAGCCGGTGCAGGGTGGCTTCCCATTCTTTCTCCTCGTATCGTTTCATTTCGTCAGATCGTCAATCTCGGCTCCGAGCCGGACCCGGAGTTTGCGGCCCAATGCCAGGCGTGCCCGGTGGATGTCGGTTTTGACCTTGCCCAGGGAGATCCCCAGTTCGCGCGCGATCTCCTCGTAGCTCATGCCTTCCATATGGTACAGCACCAGCGGGATTCGCTGGTGATCGGGCAGGGACATCAAGGCCTGGTGTACCCAGGTGCGGCGGTCGCCGGGCTCTCCCGGAGGCGAGGCGGCAGCCGGATCGGGAAAGTCCGGCGGTCCCGGGTTCTCCTCGTCTGCCTCCTCGGCTCCGGTCATCTCTGAAAAGAACAGCCACCGGTTGCGGTACCGGGTCAGATGGGTCAGGGCAAGGCGCGTGGTCACGGTCCGCAACCAGCCGCGGGCGGTGTTGCTGTGGGCGAGGTCGCCAAACCGTTGCCAGGCGCGGATGAAAACCTCCTGGGCGACGTCCTCCGCCGCGCCGGCGTCGCCCAACAACCGCAGGGCGGTCGAGTACACCAGGTCCTGATGCTCCCGCACGAAGGCTTCGAATCGATGAGGCGGGTTCATGGCGCGGACCGACGGGGACGAGCTTGCGGCCGGGCCGGGCCGGGTCGCAATCCCGGAATGCCGGGTGGAAATTGGTTCGTGAACATGGCATGACGGTCACAGACCTCCCAAATGACGAACCCAGGTCTCGAAGGCGGGCCAGTTCCGCAAGCCGAGCCAGATCGTGCCAAACGCCCACAGCACCGAACCGACACCGGCCAACGCCAACGCGGCCATGCACCAGTGCTCGGCCGGGTGCGCGCCGCGGGCGGCGGTCCATACCCCGGGCAAAGGTGATGAGCAAGGTCCGCCCACCCGTGCCGGTGGGTTCTCCCGGGCGCACCCGTGAGTGCGCGGTGCCCGGTGGCAGCGGGCAGGGACCGTGCACCTCGGGGCGACGGACCGGGGGACCGTTCCCTTGGCTGGTGCATGGTAACGGCCCCCACGCGAACTTCGGCCGGACTGCCACATGATGTTCATGCCCCTTTCACGCGCGTGGCGTGCGGAAAGTTTCATTTTTCTTCTGAGGCCGCACGATCCGGGCGCGCGTTCGGGGCGCGACCGAATCGGGTCCAACCAGCCTGTGCTTTTGCCCGGTCCAAAACAGCGTTGCTTTCCCGGCGGTCGGCACGGCACCTTGTCCGGCATGACAAGTGTGGTGACAGGACCGGTTTACGTCGTGGGCGACAACATTGACACCGACCAGATCATCCCAGCGCAGTACCTGAATCTGGTGCCCACGATCCCGGAGGAGTACGAAAAGCTGGGCAGCTACGCGCTGTGCGGGTTGCCCGAGGACCTTTACCCGGTGCGGTACGTCAAACCGGGGGCCCTGGACAGTGAGTATCCGATCGTGGTGGCCGGACGCAATTTCGGTTGCGGCAGTTCGCGCGAGCACGCGCCGATCGCGTTGGGGTCGGCCGGTTGCCGCATCGTGCTGGCGGAGAGCTTTGCACGGATTTTTTTCCGGAACTGCGTGGCCACGGGCGAACTGTATCCCTGCGAGCTGGAGGAACGGCTTTGCGACAAGCTGCGGACCGGTGACGTCGTGACCGTGAACCTGGACGATCTGACCGTGACCGTGCAGGCCACGGGCAAGGTGCACCGGATCAAGCCCCTGGGGGACGTGCGTCCGGTGATTGATGCGGGTGGACTGTTCAACTACGCGCGAAAGACCGGGATGATTCAAACCCGTGCCGGGTCCTGAACGGAAGGCCGTGTGGCCCTCCGGGCAGCTCCTCCCCTCCTGAGAACAGTGGAATGACCATGGCTGACGCTCGACAGAGTTCGCCACCGCCTGTTTCAGACCGGAAAACGCCGCAGGAGCGCTCTCAGATGTCGGATCTGGATCGTCTGCGGCACTCATGTGCCCATGTGATGGCCACGGCCATTCTGCGTTTGTGGCCGGATACACAACTCGCCTACGGTCCACCCGTGGAGCAGGGCTTTTATTACGACCTGGAATGCTCGCATCGGATCACGCCGGAAGATTTTCCGCGGATCGAAGAGGAGATGCGCAAGGAGATTGAAGCCAATCATCCCTTCGAACGCATCGAGGTGACGCGGGAACAGGCCGTCCAGGATGCGCTGAAGGGCCGCCTGGGCGCCCTGAGCGAGAGACCGGGTCGGCCGAGTCGTTACAAACTGGACCTGATCCAGCAGATTCCGGAGGGCGAACCCATCACCTACTACCGGAACGGAGATTTCGTGGATCTCTGTGCCGGGCCGCACGTGGCCTCCACGGGCGAGATCGGCGCCTTCAAACTCACCAGCGTGGCCAGTGCATATTACAAGGGCGACGCGCGCAATCCGCAGCTTCAGCGGGTCTACGGCACGGCGTTCCGGACACGGGAGGAACTGGACCAATACTTCGCCATGTTGGAGGAGGCCAAGAAGCGCGATCACCGCAAGCTGGGGCAGGAGTTGGGGTTGTTCGCGATGGACCCCGAATATGTAGGGCCGGGACTGCCGCTGTGGCTGCCGCGCGGGGCCGTGCTCTGTGAGGAACTGGAAAAACTGGCCAAGGAAACGGAGTTCCGGGCCGGCTATCTCCGGGTCAAGACCCCCCACGTGGCACGGGAGAAGATGTACGTGACCTCCGGGCACCTGCCGTATTACACGGACAGCATGTTTCCGCCGATGGAACTCGGCGAGGAGGAAGGGGAGGCCGGCGGCGAGGCGCCGCGGGTGCGCTATTACCTGAAGGCCATGAACTGCCCGCATCATCATCGCATCTTTGCCGCCGAGCCGCGCAGTTACCGGGACCTGCCGTTGCGCCTGGCCGAGTACGGCACCTGTTACCGGTATGAGCAGAGCGGGGAACTCTTCGGCCTGATGCGGGTGCGCTGTCTGAACATGAACGATGCCCACATCTACTGCACGCCCGAGCAGTTCGCCGAGGAGTTCAACGCGGTCAATCAGATGTACCTGGAGTATTTCCGGATCTTCGGAATCGAACGCTACGTCATGCGGTTCAGCACCCATGATCCGGCCCGGCTCGGCGAGAAGTACGTCAACGAACCGGAGTTGTGGCGGCAGACCGAGGACATGGTGCGGCAGGTCCTCAAGGACTCGGGCATTCCCTATGTTGAAGTGCCCAACGAAGCCGCCTTTTACGGGCCCAAGATTGACGTGCAGGTCTGGAGCGTCATCGGACGCGAGTTCACCCTGGCGACCAACCAGGTGGACTTTGCGGTTCCCCAGCGCTTCGGACTGGTCTATCGCGACCGGGACAACACCGACAAGACGCCGCTCTGCATCCATCGTGCGCCGCTGGGAACGCACGAACGTTTCATCGGTTTCCTGATCGAGCACTACGCCGGCAACTTCCCGCTGTGGCTGTCGCCGGAGCAGGTCCGGGTCCTGACCGTCAGTGACGACGCGGCGCTGCGGGAATACGGCGAGAGCCTGGTGCGCGAGTTGCGCGACCATTTCGTGCGTGTGAACGCCGATTACGAGCCCGTCCCCATCCGGGCCAAGATCGCCGCCGCCGAAGCCGCCCACGTTCACACCATGCTCGTGGTGGGGCCGCGCGACCGCGCGGCCGGACAGGTGAGTGTGCGCGTGCACGGCAAGGGCAACCTGGGCGCCAAACCGCGGGCGGAGGTCATCGCCGACATCCTCGCCGCCATCCGCGAACGCCGGCCCTGAACGGCGGGCCGGACGTCACGGGCAGCAATCTCATCGAGGCGATTGAAAAAGGGCCGCGGTCTCACCCGGACCGCGGCCCCGTTTCCGTTCTCCTCCTCCAACCAGCGCCAGGCTGCAAAAGCGCCTCAGGGATCCAGAATCGCTTCCTGGGCGGGGTTGACCACCCAGTAACCGATCTCCAGGTGCGGATCGTTGTCGTTGTTCCACCGGGCGCGCCAGTAGTTGTTGCGCGGGTTGATGACGTCGCCACGGCGGGGACTTTCGGCGTGTCCGTCCGCGAAGAGAAGAACGGTCCGGCGGTTGTGCCGGTTCGACGGCCACTCCAACGGGTTCTTGGGATCGATGTTCCCGTCGAAACTGCCGTCGGGTTTGCTGTCTCCGAGCATGATCATGTCCGCCGGTTTCTTGACGGCACTCTCCTTGACCTCGCCGACGACGTTGACGTCGCCGCCCAGGCCCAGCTGGCGCCCGCCGCCGCTGTCGCCGGGATCCCGCAGTCCCCAGTCGTTGTAGCCGAGGGAGAAGCGGCTGCGGGAGCTGATTCCCCACGGATCCCAGCCTCCGGTGGGCATCTGCGCACCCAGGGTGGGGTTGGCGTTGGTGTCCCAGGCGCTGTTGGGGTTGGCAGCCGGGCAATAGAACACGGCGCGGTTGGTCCCCAACTGGGTGAAAAGGCGCACCGGCCAAACGTAGTAGAAGGTGGAGTTCAACCACAGACAGCCGGGGTACTTTTGGTACTCCTGCAGGTACATGAGCGTGGCGATGCCGACCTGGCGCATGTTGTTGAGGCAGCCGGTCTGTTTGGCTCGGGCCTTCGCCTTGGCCAGTGCCGGCAACAACATCCCGGCCAGGATGGCGATGATGGCGATCACCACCAGCAGTTCGATGAGCGTAAAGGCCGCTGTCCGTCCCGGTTCTCTTTTCGTTGATTCGAGCAATCGTGTTCTCATGCGGTAAACCAGACTGTCCCGACCGGCCGCTGCGGCAGCCGCATCGGGTTTGCCGGCCAGCCGGTCGGCCCGGCTGGCCGGCCCCGAACCCGACGTTACGGTACCACCAGTCGGAAGAACTTGCGCGGATTGGCCGACAACGAGATTTCGTAGGGCGAACCGGCATCCGGAACGTCCGTCCATGGGCCGGTGACCTCGTCCGCCCATTGCAGCCGGCCCTGCGACCAGATCAGTCGCAGCGTGTCGCCGTCGCGCTCGAAGCCCAGGCGCACGCCTTCGACCGCGCCCCGGGCGGCCAGATAATGCAGCCGGGCCTGGGCCTCGACAAAGGCGTTGGTGTAGACCACGAACTCGTCGAGGAACCCGATGTACTGCACGTTGTCCAGCTCGCCGGACTGGGTCAGGCCGAGGTAACGCAGACCGGCGTCGAGGTCCTGGCCACTGGGCGCGCCGGGGGGCGTGGTGGCGTAGATGGTGATGCCACCGGCTTCGGCCCCGCCGTCCATGAACAGGCGACTCTCACACGGCCGATCGTTGTACCAGATCTTGGTCATGACCACGTGATGCCAACGGCCGTCGGTGGCGTAGTTGTTGGTCACGTGGATGTCGTGCAGGTCGGACGTGCTGAAGATGAAGTCGCCTGCAGCGTTGAAGTTGCCCCAGTAAATGTCTCCGTCGAAGGGGCTTTCATGGGCCAGGATGGACGGGTTTTGCCAGGTGTTGTTTCCGTGTGTACCCACGTGGGTGGTCCGGAACCAGTACTCCACCGTGGCGGCCTTCCCCTGTTCGAGCTCCTTCGGTTGGTTGAGCTCGTCGACGCGGAGGTTGATCAGCTCCGGGATTTCCGCGCCGAAATCCACGTATTTCAGGGTGGAATTGGGGGCAGGTGGTCCCGTGAACTGGATGGCGCGGCCCAGGCCGGGGAAGGCGCCGGGTTTGCCGAGGTCGTCCGGCGTGATGCCGGGGCCGAACGTCACGGTGTAGACGCCGGCGTGCGAGCCGAGGTTTTGCAGGGGTTGGC
Organism: Limisphaera sp. 4302-co; assembly: GCF_049537155.1. Lineage (NCBI taxonomy): Bacteria > Pseudomonadati > Verrucomicrobiota > Verrucomicrobiia > Limisphaerales > Limisphaeraceae > Limisphaera > Limisphaera sp. 4302-co. The sequence goes on along the minus strand of NZ_JBMVQZ010000001.1, from coordinate 267,365 downwards.
CTGTGGTGGTTTCCTCGAACCGCAGCCAGTGGATCGGTTGATCGGCGGCCACGGCCTCAACCCACGAGGCTGGCTGCGCCGGCTTGGAAGCGGCGTGGTTCGGGTCGAAGCCGAGGGCCGCCTCGTCATGATCGTTGAAGGTGTCGCCGTCGGTATCGCGGACCAAGGGATTGGAACCCGTGTCACTCGGGCTCACGTAGGTGCCCGTGTTGGACTCCACGCCGTCGTGCAGACGGTCGCCATCCGTGTCCGGATTGAGCGGGTTGGTACCGCAGTCGGAGGCGCTGACCCAGACGCCCGTACCGGTCTCCACACCGTCCAGCAGGCCGTCGCCGTCGGTGTCCGGATTGGTCGGGTCGGTCTTGCGGAAGTATTCCCCGCGATTGTTGAGCCCGTCATTGTCCGGGTCCTGCGCGGCGTCGTCCTGCAACGGGTCCAGACCGTAACTGACCTCCCACAGGTCGGGCATGCCGTCACCGTCGGTGTCACCCAGATAGACGGACCGGTAATGGAGGCGAACCTCGGTCGGCGTCAATTCGCGGTCGTAGATGGCCACCTCATCGAGCATGCCGATGAACTGGACGTTGTCCAATTCGCCGTTGTCGGTCAGGCCGATGCGGCGGATGCCGGCGTCAATGTCCTGGTAGCTTGGATTGCCGGGCGGCGTGGTGGCGGTCAGGGTGATCCCGCCTTCTTCAGCACCGCCGTCCACGTAGAGGATGGAAACGCATGGCTGGTCGAGGTACCACTTTTTGACCATCACCACGTGGTGCCAGACGCCGTCGGTCACCGTGTAGTTGGCGTCCCGGATTGTGTGGAGGTCGTGCAGATCCGACGTGCTGAAGATGAAGTCACCGTTGGCGTTGATGTTGCCCCAGTACATGTCACCGTCGCCGGGGCTTTCTCGTGCCATGATGGATGGGTTTTGCCAGGTATTGTTCCCGTGGGTGCCGCGCTGGGTGGTCTTGATCCAGTACTCCACGGTGGTGACCTTTTCCTGCGAGGGCGGCCGAAAGTTCACCAGCTCGGGAATCTCCTGCAGGATTTCCACGTATTTGAGGGTCGAATTGGGTGCGGCAGGCCCGGTGAATTCAAGGGCCTTGCCTGCCGGGGAGATGATGACCGAGGGCACGAAGTTGTCCGCCGTGATGCCGGCGCCGTAGAGGCCGTTGAACGCGCTGCCCGCCGAGCCCGAGTTCACCACGGGCTGCGTGGGGTCGCCCTCTTCGAAGCGGTACCAGTATTTGGGACGGGAACGGGTGACTTCCTGCACCCAGTTGCCGGGGAGCGGTTCGCTTTCGGCAGAGTTGGGATCGGAACCGGCCCGGACCTCACCGCCATCCTCCCAGCCGTCGCCGTCCGTGTCGGGGTTGAGCGGGTCGGTGCCGGTGTTGGTGGGGCTGGCGTACACACCGGTGTGTGTTTCGACGCCGTCGGCGAGTGTGTCGCCGTCCGTGTCGGGGTTGAGCGGATCGGTGCCGGTGTCGGTGCTGCTGACCCACGTGCCGGTACCGGTTTCCACGCCGTCGGGCAGGCCGTCTCCGTCGGTGTCCGGGTTGGACGGGTTGGTGCCGCGCTGGTACTCGTCGAGGTTGCTCGAGCCGTCATTGTCGGGATCGGCCGAGGCGTCGTTCACCCCCGTGTTGAGACCGTAGCGGCGTTCCCACCAGTCGGGCAAACCGTCTTCGTCCACGTCGGACAAGCCGAATTGTGTGCGTTCGGCCTCGAAGTGGGCCTGGATCTGGTCGGCCGGCAGGGCCACGTCGTAGACGCGGATGATGGCAATGACGTTGGTACCGATGCCGGAGTTGCTGGGATTGCCGTTGGCATCGGTTTGCCGGGCCACGCGGAAAGGGATGGGAAAGCCGCTGGCGTCCACGGCCCAGGTGTTCAATGGATTGGTGTAGACCTCCTGGCTGCTGAGCTGGCCGTTGTAATAGGCACGGGCGGTGCGGGTGGCGCCGTCGTAGGTGTAAACGATGTGGACCCAACGTTGGAACGTCAGGGTGTTGCTGTAGCCGAGGTCGGCCCAGCCCCAACCGCCGAGGCAACCCCAGACCGGATGCACGCCGTGGCCGAAGGTGCAGTTGGAACCGTCCGGGCCGCCGCGGTGTCCCCAGGAAAACACGGTTTTCTCGTCCTGCGGGGCCGGATCCCAAATCCACGCTTCGATCGTACGGGATGCATTGCCGGTCATGCTTTCGGGCGCATTGGGCCCGTAATAGGAGGTGCCTTCCATGCCTGTGGTGCCTCCTCGAAAGGCCACACCGCGGACGCCATCCACGGTGATGACCTCCGGGACCTCCATCCAGGCGAAGAAATCGCCGGTGATGGTGCCGGTGTTCGGCCAGGCGGCCAAGGGCCCCAGAGGCAGGCCGGTGGCGTCCAGATGAATCACCGGCGGCGGGGTGGGCGTGCTCCCGGGGTTGGTGGGATCGGATCCGGACCGGACCTCGGCCCCATCGTCCCAGCCGTCGTTGTCCGTGTCGATGTCGAGCGGGTTGGTGCCGGTGTTGGTTTCGCTGACGAAAGATCCGGTGTGGGTCTCGACGCCGTCGGGCAGGCCGTCGCCGTCGGTGTCAGGGTTCAGCGGATCGGTTCCGGTGTCGTTGGCGCTGACCCAGGTGCCGGTCCCGGTCTCCACGTTGTCGGCCAGGCCGTCGTTGTCGGTGTCGGCGCTGGAGGGATTGGTTCCTTTCTGGTACTCGGCCTCGTTGGTCAGGCCATCGCCGTCACGGTCGGTCTGAGCGTCTGGCACGCCCACGTTCAGCCCGTACCGTCGTTCCCACCAGTCGGGCAGGCCGTCACTGTCCACGTCGGATAGCCCGAACTGGGCACGCTCGGCTTCGAACTGGGCTTGGACCTGCTGCGGGGTCAGGGCGACGTCATGAACCCGTATTTTGGCGATGACGTTGGTACCCACGCCGGCATTGCTGGGATTGCCGTTGGCATCGGTTTGCCGGGCCACACGGAAAGGGATGGGAAAGCCGCTGGCGTCCACGGCCCAGGTGTTCAATGGATTGGTGTAGACCTCCTGGCTGCTGAGCTGGCCGTTGTAATAGGCACGGGCGGTGCGGGTGGCGCCGTCGTAGGTGTAAACGATGTAGGCCCACCGCTGGAAGGTCAGCGTGTTGCTGTAACCGAGATCGGCCCAGCCCCAGCCGCCGAGGCAACCCCAGACGGGATGCACGCCATGGCCGAAGGTGCAGTTGGAACCGTCCGGACCGCCGCGGTGTCCCCAGGAGAACACGGTTTTCTCGTCCTGTGGGGCCGGGTCCCAAACCCAGGCCTCGATGGTCCGCGAGGCATTTCCGGCCATGGCTTCGGGTGCGTTGGGTCCGTAGTACGACGTGCCCTGCAGGCCGGTTGTGCCCCCTCGGAAGGCCACACCCCTTACACCGTCCACCTCGATCACCTCGGGAATGTCCGCCCACGGGACGAAATCCCCGCTGATCGTGCCCGTATTAGGCCAGACCGAAAGCGGGCCCAAGGGTTGTGACGTGGCGTCCAGGTTGATGACGGTCGCGGCTTGAACCGTTCCAGCTGCCAACGCCAGGCCGAGAAGGGCCAGGGTAAGAGCCGGGGAAAAGCTCGCCTGCAGCATGCGGTCGATGCGGACCGCCTCGCGCCAGACGGGAAAGGAACGTTGGGGTATGCGGGAAGGGTTCATGGTCTCCGAGAGTTCAGGGTTGATCGGTTCCCGGGCGGAAACTGTGCGACCCCACGCCGGGCCATGGCATTCACAGGTTGCCAGGGTCCTGTAGAGCAACAGGCGGTCGCGCTGCCAAACCCGGGTTCCAAAACTCACGCTGCCAGAGTTCCACATTGGGGGAAAGTCGTCATGTGGCATGAAATGGCCACAAGGGGGTGAGCGTGGAAAGGCGGCCGGGCGGGAGTGCGCTGGAGAGGCGGGTAGCGAAACGCTGGGGCCGGTGTGGTCGCACACCCGAATCCGCGCCGCGGATCGCGGGGCCGGTCCGGACGGTTCGTGTGGCCTTGAGACGCGAACGCCGCACCGCTGGTCAGGGCGCGGCGGTCGAGATGGCGGAGGCGCCGGAGGCCCGGGCAGGTTCGGCCACCCAACGAATGGCCTGTTCCAGCAGCCGGCGGTAGGCGGGGTGTTCCCATGCATGGCGGTCGTGGCCCCCTTGAAGGTAGACCCAGCGGGAAAGTCCGTTGGTCTTGGCCCAGCCGACCACCGGGCCGCTGCCCGGTTCGTCCGTCACCAAGAGGGGCTTCACGTCGGGTGCCACCCAAAAATCCTTGTACGTCTCGTCGAGGATCTCGAACTCCGTGACGCCCTGCGTGACCGGGTGATCAGGATCCGCCACGCGGACGCGGAACCGGACATCGTGACGATAACTCGAAGCCGGATACTCGCGGCCGTCCCGTTTCACAGGGTTGAAGAGGTACCTTCCGCCCAGTAACTCGGCGTAATCGTCCCAATCGGGGTAGGCTGCCAGGGCGTGATGCAGGGCCACGACGCCCTTGCCGGAAGTGGTCACCTGCACGAAACGGGCCCGGTCGGCCGGCGCGATCTCGCGCCACATGTCATAGAGCACCACCACGTCGTACTCCGGGGCGCGCTCCGGGCGAAGCCATTGGTGGGCCTGCGGATGTTCCACGATACGAAAGACCATGTTGGTCAGCCCGGCGAACAGGGCGTGGAACGGCAACCGGTCGAATCCATGGCCACCGGCGACCACAAGCAGTCGCAGCGTGCCCGGTGGGGCCGAGCGCCGGGCCTGGAGGCGGCGTTCCCAAAACGTATCGCGTGGCGACTGCGCGTGGGCGGTCAGCCAGAGATCGGCCAGCATTTGCGCGGCCCGAAGCACCTGGGACTCGAGGAACACGCGCCCTTCCTGGCCTTCCGGCCCGACTCCGCTCAGTTTTCCTTCCTTGTGGAGTCTGTAGAGCGGCTCGACCTGCCGGTGCTGGTCCTCCAGCCAACGCACCAGAAGGCGGAAGGTGCTCTCCGGATCGGCGGCTTCATCCAGCAGGCGCGCCGGTCGCATCTCTTTGCGCAGGGTTTCAACCGGCACGCCGCCGGTGCGTTCGAAGTATCCGCCATCGATCCAGGAATGGATGCCCCGGTCGGTGGTGTATCCTGCAGGGTTTTGACCCACCCAGCCGTGGTGGTGGCGGGTGGTGTGAAGCGGTTGGGTGGCATCGCCCACGAAATGGCTCAGAACGCCCATCGCGTGGAGGACATTCTCGCGGGCGTTTTGTATCTCCTCCGGGTATCCGCCAGCCGTCTCGCAGGCCCGGAGGTATGCGAAGGCGGACTTCAGGCGGGCGAATCCCTCGGCCAGCGTCCACGGAAGGAATCCGGGGAACGCGCGCGTGCGGTCACGATCTCGCGCCGGATCCACAGGCTCGAACCGTTCCGGATGGCGCGCACGCATGTTCAGGACGTGAGCCGCGAATTCGTAGCGGAAGAGGGGCAGTTGATCGGGGCGCAGTCCCAGCGGCTCCAGGTCCTCGAAGTCGAGGTAATGATCCGCCGCGGTGGCGTGGCTGAAGGTGACCTCGGCGGACACGTTGCGCCACCGATCCGGCTCGCCCGAGAGGTACAGGATCCGTTCGCGTGCGGCCGGTTCGGTTACGAAGGCGGGAAAGTTTGTGGGCAACGCACCGAGGGCCAGATCGGCGATGGCGCGGTGGACCTCGTAATCCCAGGCGCACACGGGTGAAACCAGCATTCGAACGCCCAGGAGGAGCGGGATCGTGCGGCAGACGCGTTTCATATTTGCCGCGCCATCCTAGCCGGGAAGGACCGCGGATGCAAAGGCACCGTGGGCCTCTTCGCCCGGCCGGCCGCGCGCCCGGGCGTTCGAGGGCCGGTCGGGTGCGGCCCCCTGCCGGCTCGGTGTGCCCACCCGCCCGGCTGGCCGATGGGACCGCCCGAACCTGGGCCCACCCTTCACGGAGAGGGCCGGTTCCGCTGGGGGGCTGGACGGTGGCGCGAAGTTGCCCTATGCTCCGAAAAACGTATGGCCAAGTCGTCCCAGTCAGAAACCCCGGCGGTGCCCGAGGACCTGTCGTTCGAAGCGGCGCTCGAACGGCTCGAAGCCATCGTGGAGGCGATGGAGAGCGGCCAGATGCCGTTGGAGCAGATGCTGGCGGAGTACGAGCAGGGGATGAAACTGGCCGCCGTGTGTGCGCGGAAACTGGCCGAGGCGGAGCTGAAGGTGCAGCAATTGGAAAAGAGTGCAGACGGCCAGTTCCGCCTCCGTCCGTTTGGCACGGAGGAATCGTCCGGGGAATCCGGCCCGGCGGAGGGCTGAGACCGGCCGTCCGGACGATCGAAATGTACCAACCGTTTTTTGAACCCATGAGCCGATACCTCGACATGGTGGACAGCCCCCAGCACGTGAAGAACCTGACCCTGGAACAACTGACCGTGCTGGCGCAGGAAATCCGCGAGGAGTTGATTCGTGTCCTCTCGGTCAACGGGGGACACGTCGGTCCCAACCTCGGTGTGGTGGAGCTCACCCTGGCCCTGCACCGTGTGTTCGAGACCCCGAAAGACAAGTTTGTCTGGGACGTCAGCCACCAGTGCTACGTCCATAAAATGTTGACCGGCCGAAAGAGCCGGTTCCACACGATCCGGACCACCGACGGTCTGAGCGGTTTTGCCAGTCGCAGTGAAAGTCCGCACGACTGCTACGGCGCCGGTCACGCCGGGACGGCCCTCTCGGCGGCCCTGGGCATGTGCGCGGCGCGGGACCGGCTGGGCACGGACGAACACGTGGTCTGCATCTTCGGGGATGCGGCGCTGACCAACGGCATCTCGTACGAGGCCCTCAACAACATCGCCCAGACCACGCGGCGGTTCATCGGCATTCTCAATGACAACGCCTACAGCATCGCCCGTAACGTGGGCGCCATTGCCAGCTACCTGAACCGCCTCATCACGCATCCGCGTTACAACGCCTTCTCACGCGAGTTCCAGAAGTTCCTTCTTCGACTGCCCAAGGGTGAACTGGCGCTGAAACTGGCGCACAAGGCGGAGGAAGGGTTCAAGGGCGCCATCGCCGGGGTGGGACTGCGCCCGGCCGGCAGGGAGGGCGAAAGCACGCCCGGCACCGACGGACGGGGCGGATACGGCAACCCGGTCCTGTTCGAAGAAATGGGGCTGCGTTACCTCGGTCCCATTGACGGGCACGATCTGGAGATGCTGATCACCACGCTCGAATTTGCCAAGACCTGCCAGGAACCAGTGGTGATCCACGTGCTCACGCAGAAGGGACGCGGCTTCGAGGCGGCACTGAAAAACCCGGAGAAGTTTCACGGCTCCGGCCCGTACGACATTCGCACCGGCGACTCTCCACCGGCGAAGCCGGGCACACCGCCCAACTGGCAGGATGTGTTCGGCCAGGTGCTGGTCAAGTTGTGCAGGCAGAACAACTACCTGGTGGGGATCACGGCGGCCATGCCCAGCGGAACGGGTTTGAAGTACCTGGAAAAGGCGTTCCCGGACCGGTATTTCGATGTCGGCATCGCCGAGGAACACGCGGTGATCTTTGCCGCCGGGATGGCGACCATGGGCATGCGCCCGGTCTGCGCCATTTACTCGACGTTCCTCCAGCGGGCGTATGACTGCATCCATCATGACGTATGCCTGCAGGATCTGCCGGTGATCTTCTGCATGGACCGCGCCGGCCTGTCAGCCAACGACGGCCCCACGCATCACGGGTTGTTCGACATCGCCTACCTGCGCTGCCTGCCCAACGTGATCGGGATGGCGCCCAGGAACGAGGACGAATTGCAGGACATGCTCTTCACGGCCACGCTGGAGAAGCACCCCTGCTTCATACGGTACCCGCGCGGGCCGGCCGAAGGCGTCCCCCTGAAGGAACAGCCCCAGCCCATCCCGATCGGGCAGGCCGAGGTGGTGGAGCCGTTCTCGGGCAAAGGCCATCCGCGCGCAGCGCTGTTTGCGCTGGGCAACATGCACTCGGTGGCCCGTCGCTCCGCGGAGCTCCTGCGGGCCCAGGGTTGGGACGTGGCGATCATCAACCCGCGGTTTTTCAAACCCCTGGACACCGGCACGCACGAGTTCTTTGGTCGGACGGCCGACGTCGTCGCCACCCTTGAGGATCATGTCCTCATGGGCGGATACGGCTCCGCCGTGCTGGAGCTGTACAGCGACCGCGGGATCACCACGCCGGTGGTGCGGCTGGGCTGGCCGGACCAGTTCATCGAACATGCCAGCAGCGTGGAACATCTGCGCCGGAAGTACGGCCTGACGCCCGAACGGCTGGTGGAACAGATCCGGGCTGCGTACGAGCGGGTGCGGGGTTTGACAGAACAGGTGGATCCGGCAGTGGCGCTGCCCGGGGTGGTTCAGGCCGGTTGAGTCGTTCATCCGGCTCACCCCTTGCTTTTCCCCCAACACGCCCGGCGCCGGCCGGCCGGATGCCGGCCTATTCTTCCCGGACGCCAAAGGCCGCCAGGTAGACCTCGCGGATGGCCGTGCGCCATTCGGCCACAGCCCGCCGGAAGGCATCGGGTGAATCGAACCCGCAACGGATGGAGACCCTCCGATAGGGGGCCGGATCGGCCGGCAGCACGGATTCGCCCTCGTAACTCCACCGCCGCAGCACGCCCTCGACCCGGCGGAGCCGCCGGTAATTCTCGATCAACCGAGGGCCATCCGGCAGGAGCCCGGCGCTTGTGGCCCGTTGCAGCGCCCGCAGGGTGTTGGGTTCATGCCAGCCTTCCTGCAGGCAGAACATTTGCGCCACAAATTCCGCGTCCATCAGACCGCCGCGCCCGGTCTTGATGGCCAGCTCGTCCTGACCGGGCGGGGTGCGTTCCTTCTGGATGCGCATGCGCATCTTGTGGATGCGCATCTTCCATTCCGGCTCCCATGCGGCCAGCCCGGCTGGCGCTGCCGCCCGGTTTCGCCGTCCGGCAGGGCGCGGCGTTTTCCAGGGAAACCCTGCGGCCACGTGTTCGGGCCGGAAATCGGTGAGCACCCGGGCCAGCGACTCGAACGAACTGCCGGTGTCCCGGTCGCCGGCCACGGCCCGGGCGCGGCTGAGGGCTTGGATCTCCCACAACTGCGCGCGGCGGCGGTAATACTCCTCGTGGGCCGGCATGGTGTTGACGAGCAGGCCCTTCTCGCCGTCGGGCCGGAGACGGGTGTCGACAACGAAGACCATTCCCAGCTCCGTGCGCCGGCTGAGGAGGTCCACCCATTCGACCGCCCATCGCTGGCAACGGTCGAGTGCACCGGCTTTCACACCCGTGACCAGCAGGATGTCCAGGTCGGATCCGTAATCGATCTCGCCGCCGCCCAACTTCCCCAGTCCGATGACGGCGAAGGGCGGCCGGCGCAGGCGGTGCTGGCGCATCACGACCTCCAGCGCATACTGCAGGCACGCCTCTGCGAGGGCCGTCAACTCCTCCAGGTACTGTTCCGGATCCGCCAGTCCCAGGATGTCGCGCAGGCCGATCCGCATCTGTTCGGCCTGGTGATATCTCCGGAGCCAGGCGGCCTGGTCCGGCTCATCCCTTCCCAGGCGCAGGTCGGCCAGGATCTCTGCGGCGGTCCGGCGGCGGCGCAAGCGCCCGCTGAGCATCTGATCCTCCACCAGGTCCGGCGTCCGAATGGCCGCCTCGGCGAGGAACTCCGACCGATCAAACAACAACAGCAGGAGTTCGAACAATGCGGGGTTGCCGTGCCAGGTCTCGAACAGTGTCGCCCGCGCGCCGTACGCCTGGATGTAGGTGTCCAGACGGGTCAACACGCGGTCGGGATCCGACAACACGCGCGCCCGGGGCAGGAGATCGTCGGGCCGGTCCTGTGCCGGTGCCGGGCGGTCCGACCCCGGGCACAGGGCAAAGAACCTTTCGAGCAGGCGCCAGGCGAGTCCGCTCGTCCGGGACGAGGTATGTCCAAAGGCCGGCCCCTCCACGAATTCGCGGATGCGCCGCACGCCCTGGTCCGGGTCACGAAACCCCATGCGGGCGAGCACCTCCTTCCACTCGGTTTCCCGGCCGGCAAAGCGGTCCGGGAAAGGGCGGGACGTTCGCGCCGGGCCCGGCCGTGCGGGCAGGACGTTTTCGTACACGGCACGCACGCGGCCGGTGTGCTGCCGCAGGGCATCGAGAAACGCCTCGGCATCCGGGTACCCCATGAGAGCCGCCAGCCTTCGCAGGTCGGAGGCGGCCGCGGGCAGCCGATGGGTCTGCTGGTGGGCCTCCATCTGCAGGCGGTGTTCGACCCGCCGCAAAAAGCGGTACGCACCGGCCAGGTCGCGGGCCGCGTCAGGCGGCAACAGCTCGTACTGGGCGAGCTTCTCCAGTGCCGGGAGCGTCTGCGGGATTTGCAGGAATGGGTGGCGGCCCGCGTGCAACAGTTGAAGCGCCTGCACGACGAACTCGATCTCCCGGATCCCCCCGCGACCCAGTTTGACGTTGGTGTCCAGTTCGTCCGCGCGGAGGACTTCTTTTTCGATCCGCTCCTTGACGGCCACCACGTCTTCCAGCACGGAAGGGCTGATGGACCGGGGATACCGGAAGGGCTGGATCATCTCGGCGAACTCGGCGGCCACTTCGGCGTCACCGGCGACGCCGCGCGCTTTCATGAGCATCATCCGTTCCCAGGTCTGTCCCCACTGGGCGTAATAGGTCTCGTAACTGCCGACTGATCGGGCCAGCGGCCCGGTGTCGCCTTCCGGTCGCAGGCGCATGTCCACGCGATACAGGTCGCCGTCGGGTGTGAGCCGGGTCACCTCGCCGATGAACCGCTCGGCCAAACGTTGGAAGAACTGGTGGGCGGTCCAGGCGGCCGGGGCGGGACGCCGTCCGCGGGGCGGTTCCGTCCAAACCCAGCCCTCCTCGCTGTAGACAAAGAGCAGGTCGACGTCCGAACAGTAGTTCAGCTCCTGGCCGCCCAGTTTGCCCATGCCCAGCACGCAGGCACGGACGGGACTCCACCGGCCGTCCGGTCCCTGTTGCCAGGGTGTGCCGTGGCGACGCAGCATCTCGCCGCAGCACAGGTTCCACACGGCCGCCAGACAGACATCCGCCAGGTCCGAAAGTTCCCGGATCACCTCCTCCAACGGCGCGAATCCCGCCAGGTCACGTGCCGCGATGCGCAGCAACTCCCGTTTTTTGAACTGCCGGATCAGCGAGGCGGTCCGTTCCGGCTCTGCCGGGGAGATGCCGGTCAACAGCCGGTGCAATTCACGCTCGAACCCTTGCGACCGGCGCGGATGCCGAAGCCGCTCCGGGACCAGGTCCGCGAGCCACTCCGTGTGTTGAGCCAACCATGAGCCCAGCACTTGGGAACCGGCCAGCACGGTCGCCACCGCGCGGGCGTGTTCTTCATCGGCATCTGCCAACAGGTTCCGACCCGGCCCGTTCCAGAGCATCTCCCAGTGTCGCCGGGCCCGGTCGGGGTCTGCGGACCCGTCCAGCGCCGCCTGCCAGATGGACAAGGTTCTCATGTGCCCACCTCCGCGCCACGAAAGGGAATGATCTCGATGGTGACCTCCTGCGCCGTGCGGGCCTCCGGGGGGTGTAACGATGTGAAGCAACCCCGCCAGAATCCGGCGCCGTACAACACGTGCGCCGTCACCACCAGGCAGGCGGCCCGCCAGACCCGCCGCCAAGGGTGATGCCGTTTCATTTGCAGGGTTTGGAGGGCGAGCAGGCCGGCGTAGAGGATCAGCGGCGCCAGGCAGGCCCGGCCCGCCCGGGTTGCGGTCCAAATGCCCCACGGGGCTGCCACTACCAAGGCTGCCAGGTAAAGGACAAACAGCGGCGGCGCGAAATTGAGAGCCGACCCGAAGGTGGGCAGGCGCCGGAACTGCTCCGCGCGGCCGCGACCGTAGGTGAGCAGCATGCGCGCAAACCGTCTGAAATCCGGCCGGGGCCGCCGATACACGATGAACTCGGGATCGTACCACAGCCGCCCGCCACGGCGCTGGATGGCGTCCAGCAGCGCGTTTTCCTCGTTGGGGTAAAGGGTTTCATCGAATCCACCCAACTCCAGGAGGGTCTGCCGGCGTGCCACCAGGTTGCAGAGGATGAGCGTCTTTTCCGTCGTGGCACGCGCCGGACCAATGGGGACGTAGCGCGCACGGCTGGGCCCGAAAGCCAACCAGCTGCCCAGGACCAGCGCAAAGACCTGTTCCTGTTCAGGTGCGTCGGCCGGGCAGAGGTTGGGGCCGCCCAACGCCTGCAGGCGGGGGTCCCGTGCGAATGCGGCCGCCGCCTTCCGCAGATTCCCGGGCGCCGGTTCGGAATCGTCATCCAGGAAGTAAACCAGTTCCCCCCGCGCCCTGCGCAGGGCGGCATTCCGCTGAACGGACGGTTGGCGGCCCCGCGTCACCAGGATTTCCAACCGGTCGTGCGGGTAATCCAATCTTTGAGCCGCCCGTACAGCCCGAACCTCTGTTTCCTCCGGACGCGCGGCAATGATGACGGAGACACTCGGCCACGTCGTGTTCACGACGGTTTCAGCCTAGGGTCGCCGCGAACCGGCGCAAAGCGCAATTCATCCCCGCGGCTGTCCCGCCCGGCCGGACCGCATCTGCCCCGGGAACGAGGTCTCTCGGGCACCAGGACGTTCCCACGCGCCCGCCGGGAAAGAAAAAGCCGGACACCGGCGTGAGCAGGTGCCCGGCCAGGAATCCGCCCGAGGCACTGTCAGGCGACCGCAGCGGCGTAACGGCGTTCGACCTCACGCCAGTTGACCACGTTCCACCATGCCTTGAGGTAATCCCCGCGGCGGTTCTGGTACTTCAGGTAGTAGGCGTGCTCCCAGACGTCCACGCCCAGAATGGGCACACCTTCGCAACCGGCGATGGCCCGGCCCATCAGCGGATTGTCCTGGTTGGCCGTGGAGACGATCTCCAGCTTCCCGTTGTTGACCACCAGCCATGCCCAGCCGCTGCCGAACCTGCCCAGCCCGGCCGCCTCGAACCTGGCCTTGAACTCGTCGAAGCTGCCGAAGGTCTTTTGAATGGCTTCGCCGAGGCCCCCCGAGGGCGCGCCGCCGGCGTTCGGGGCCATGATCTGCCAGAAGAACGTGTGGTTCCAGTGCCCCCCGCCGTTGTTGCGGACGGCGGTGCGGATCTCCTCCGGCACCGATGCAAGGTCTTTCAACAGGGCGTCCAGCGGTTTGGACTCCAGCTCGGGCCGGCCCGACAGGGCCTTGTTCAAATTGTCCACGTAGGCCTTGTGATGCCGGCCGTGGTGGATCTCCATCGTCTGCCGGTCAATGTGGGGTTCCAACGCATCTGCCGGATAGGGCAGGGGAGGAAGTTCGTGTGCCATAGTGCCTGTTTTTCTCTCCTCGTGTTTTTCGTTCGGTTTGTTTGGTCTCCCACCCTTGCCGCCGGCGCGAGGTCGCCACGCTCCGCGCGCCACCCAACCGCAAGGGTCCTTCAAAGAAAGCACAGAAGCCCGCCCGGTCAAGGCAGCCGGCCCGGCCCCTCAGTCGCCCGCCAGATCCACGAAGTTCCGCAGCAGGCGCAGGCCCACGCGCTGGCTTTTCTCCGGGTGAAACTGGGTGGCGAAGACGTTTTCCGACCAGATGGACGAGGCAAACGGTTCGCCGTACACGGTGCGCGTGGCCACGATGGATTCGGACTCGGGCCTCGGAAAGTAACTGTGCACGAAATACACGTAACAGCCGGACGGAATCCCACGATAGAGGGGACAATCCGGCCGGAGAATCTCGATCTGGTTCCAACCCATCTGGGGGATCTTCAGCCCGGGCTGGTCCCGGAACCGCACGACCCGGCCGCGGAACAGCGCCAGTCCCAGCGCGCAACTGTTGAACTCCTCGCTCCGCTCGAAGAGCGCCTGGTACCCGACGCAGATGCCCAGAAACGGCCGCCCGCTTTGGATGAACCTCTTCAGGCCCTCCAGCAGTTCCTGCCGTTCCAGGGCCCGGATGCAGTCGTCAAATGCGCCCACGCCGGGCAGGACCGCCGCACGAGCGGATTCGAGCTCCTCCGGCCGTTGCACGATGCGCACGTCCGCACCCACGTGGCGCAGCGCCTTGTACACGCTGCGCAGGTTGCCGCTGCCGTAATCCACCAATGCAATCACGACCGGGCAGCCTAGGAACGCCGGCCCGCCGGGCCAAGCGCGGATTTCCGCAACGGGATTCCCGGATTTTTCTGCACGCGGGTTTGATTGGACAAGGACCGGTCTTTCGTCCATGTTCCGGCCATGTCGTTTGCAAAACTGGGGCTGGAACCAGCCCTCTTGAGGGCGGTCGAGGCCCTGGGTTACTCCGAGCCCACGCCCATTCAACATCGTGCCATTCCCGTCGTTCTGGCCGGACGCGACCTGCTGGGCAGTGCCCAGACCGGCACCGGCAAAACCGCCGCTTTCGGACTGCCGTTGCTCCAACGGTTGGGTCGTCCGGCACCCGGTCCGCGGGCCCTCGTGCTCGAACCCACGCGCGAACTCGCGGGGCAGGTGGAGTCGGCCCTCCGCGCGCTGGCCCGGTTCACCGGCCTGCGCACCGGACTGGTCCACGGCGGCGTGGGCTACGGGCGGCAGAACGAAACACTGCGGCGGGGAGTGGACGTGCTCGTGGCCACGCCCGGCCGGCTGTTGGATCACATGGAACGGGGCACCTGCAGGCTGGACCGCCTCACCCACGTGGTCCTGGACGAAGCGGATCGCATGCTGGACATGGGCTTCCTGCCCGACGTCAAGGCCATCCTGCAACAGTGCCCGCAACCCCGGCAGACGCTTCTTTTCTCGGCCACGCTTCCGCCGGCCATCGTCCGGCTCATCCGCTGGGCCATGCATGAACCTCAAACCGTGCAGATCGGTCATCACCGGACGCCCGCGGAGACGGTGACCCACCGGCTCTACCCGGTGGCGGAGGCGCAGAAAGAGGCGCTGCTGCTGGCCCTGCTGGAACGGCTCGATCACGATTCGGCCATCGTGTTCTGCCGCACCAAACAGGGGGCCGACCGCCTCGCAGCCCTGCTGCGAGCCCACGCCCATGCCGTGGCCGTGCTGCACGCCGACCGCTCACAGGTGGAGCGGGAACGCGCACTGGCCGGCTTTCGTTCCGGCCGCTACGACGTGTTGGTCGCCACCGACATCGCCAGTCGCGGCCTGGACATCCCGGAGGTCAGTCACGTCATCAATTTCGACGTCCCGCTGCATCCGGAGGACTACGTGCACCGGATCGGCCGGACCGGCCGTGCCTCCAACCGGGGCGACGCCCTCACCCTGATGACCGCCGGCGACGTGCGACACGTCCGCGCCATCGAGGGCTTCATCAAACAATCCATCCCGATCTCCCGACTCGAAGGTTTCGACTACCGTTACACGGCGCTTTTCGAGGCGGTGGCCCAGCCTCAACGGGGTCGGACCCGATGGAACCGCGGCGCCCGGGGCGGCCGGATCCGTGGCGGATACAGTTACGCACCCGGTCGCCGTTGAGCATCGTGCCGGTTGGCGCGGGACGGTGCCGGGCAGGGGAACAGAGGCCCTGCCCGTCACCCCGAGGGGCAGGACGCTCTGTTCCCGGCCGGCACGCGTCGCCACCAAACGGAGCGGCATTCCCGTGCGCAGAGATTCCTTTTGCCCACCCGCGCGCCGCCCGTTCATCATGAGCGCATGAAGGCAGTCATCCTGGCCGCCGGCCGTGGCACCCGGATGCGGGAACTGACGCGGTCCCTCCCCAAACCGATGCTCCGTGTCCAGGGCCGGCCGATCCTGGAGCACATTGTCGAGGGACTGGTCGGCGCCGGCATCACCGACCTGTTCATCGTGACGGGGTTCCAGGCCGAGGTCATCGAAGATCATTTCGCCGATGGCGCCCGCTGGGGTGCGCGGATTGTTTTCGGGCGGCAGACCGTGCAGAACGGTACGGGCAGGGCGGCCGAGCCCGCCCGATCCTTCCTGGGCGACTCACCCTTCCTTCTGACCTATGGCGACATACTCGTGCAGCCGGAGACCTATCGCGACGTGCGGGCACGGTTCGAGGGCGAGCCCTGTGACGGCGTGGTCACGGTCACCCGCGGGGAAGACGTCCGCCAGGGTGGGTTGGCCCTGTTCGATTCCGCCTTCCGCCTCCACCGCATCGTGGAAAAGCCTTCCGCCGAGCAACTGGCCGCGTTGCAACGCGAAGGCTGGCTGGGAATGGAAGGTCCCTTCTGGTACAACGCCGGGATCTACGTGTTCCGGCCCGCGTTGTTCGAATTCACCGCGCGTCTCCAGCTATCGCCCAGGGGCGAATACGAGCTGACCGACGCCGTCAACGCCATGGCCGCTGCCGGGCTGCGCCTGCTCGGTCTGCCCATCGCCGGCCGTTGGGTGGACGTGCGCGACCCGGAGGTGTTGCAACGACTGGAAGCGGAATCCGCCGCGTCCTGAGGATCTCCAGGCCTGCAACCCGGCCGCAGGGTGAGGCCCACATGGCGTGGCGAGACCCCGGCCCGCAAGGTCAGGCACCTCCGGCCACGGTTCACCACACGTACCGGGGCGGGTGAACGGGACCGAGCCCGTGCTTTTCCATCAACTCCATGAACCGGGCGATGCCGCGTTTCTCGTCGTCACCAAGGTGGTAGTGTATGTGCCAGCCGAGATAATCGCGGCGAAAATCCGCCGTGTATTCCGTCCGCTCCCGCACGATGTGATCGAGTGTCTCCATGCCGAAATCCCGGGTCTCACGCAGGATCCGGCGCAGCGGCGCGTGATCCACGGCGCGTCGAAGGGCCCAGACGGCGTATACGAAGGGCAGCCGCGTCAGTTCGTACCAGGCATAGCCAAGGTCGAAAATCTGGTGATCGTGCGGCGCGAAGAGAAAGTCCAGGGCCGCATCGCCGATCAACATCACGTTGTCCAGTTCGGCGGCAGCAGTCAGGTCCTCCAGGGCTTGGAACCGCGGTTGCAAGCCGCGCTCGGCCAACAGGACGCGCAACAGCGTGACGCTGGTGAGCGATCCCGGATCGTAATACACGGTCTCGATCTCTTCCAACGGCCGGCGATGCGCCAGAAACACGCTCTTCACCTCCCCCAGGCTGGCCACTGCCACACCGTCCAGAATGTCGTAGTCATCGTGCCACAAGGGTTCGACCACGCTCACCAGGGCCGCGTCCAGCTCGCCCTGTTGAAGCATCCGGGCCAGTTCGGCCGGAGCGGCGAAGACGAGGTCATTCTCGATGCCGCGGCACAGGGGTGCGGTGTTGAGTGCACGCACACAGCCCACCCGGAAGGGATGCAGGCCACCGCCGGTCTCCACCGGACTGGTTCCCGGGCCGCGAATCTGGCGCCGAACAGCCGGGCGGTCCGACCCGGCCCCTCGGCTGCCATCACCGTTGTCGGGGCGGGGTTCCATTGGTTCGTGGTTGCGGTCTTCCATTGCCGATCTTCCCGAGTCCGCTTCAGCGGTCGCTCCACCCGGGCTCTGGTGCATTCCGGACCCCGGACAGCACATCCGCCGGGAGGCGGGCAGTCACGCTCCTTGTGGTCCAACATCGGCAGGAATTCAAAGGGGAGCAAGCCCGGGCCGTTCTTTCGGGCCGG
The DNA here is from genome assembly GCF_049537155.1 of Limisphaera sp. 4302-co. Classification (NCBI taxonomy): domain Bacteria; kingdom Pseudomonadati; phylum Verrucomicrobiota; class Verrucomicrobiia; order Limisphaerales; family Limisphaeraceae; genus Limisphaera; species Limisphaera sp. 4302-co. The sequence continues at coordinate 249,842 of NZ_JBMVQZ010000001.1, read as the reverse complement.
CGAGAGAATTTCTCAGCGGTGCGGACCGCGCGGCCCGTCACTCCTCAAAAGCCTCCAACTCCGCGCAGGAACTGAATGCCTGTGCCGGGTTGTCCCCGCAGGCTGGTCGGCCCGCCACCCGGACCGCCACCACTTCCACAGGGCCGGCCAGTCGGAGTTCGAACGCCTCGCCCCCGCGCAGGCCTGCAGCGTCCGTGGCCGAGGTCGCCGGGTAGTCATCCAACACACCCACGGTTTCCCAGGGACCGTCCACCGTCCGCCGCACCTGAACCCGGGGTTTGCCCTGGCTGGTATCGAACCAGCCGCCGTCATGGAAGGTGCGCCCATGCCGGAAGATCACCCGCCGGATCCGCACCGGCCCGGGAAGGGAAACGGCAAACCAGTCCTCGACCGACCAGCGGCCGTCGTAGGTCACCACGACGCTCCCGGGGTCGCCGTCGAGGATGGAACCGGACTGGTTGCCGGGCCGCGATCTGCTTTCGCTCCCTTCGGCCAATGCCGAGACGCGCTGTTGCCACCCGGGGTCCGGTCCCCACAACCACACCCGGTACGGCGCGCCTTCAGAGCCCGCGTCGGCAAACGTGACCAGATCCGTCTCCAACGGCTTTCCTCCGCGCGTGGCCAGGGAGCGCGTGTGAACCAGCAGACGCCCGCCGTTTTGCCAACGCGCGGAGCCCCGGACCGGAGGTTTCCAACCCACGGCGAACGGGGAGGGGAGGGCGGCGTCTGCCGGGGATTCACAGGCCAGGACGAACGGGCCCCAGCTCAGCGCCGCCCGCCCCTGGTTGCCGTGTTTACCGGGCAAAAGCACCGCTTCCAGTCTGAACCGCATTTCCAGCGTGTCGCCGTCCTTCCAGAACCGGGCCGGCACCTCGGTCCAACCATCCCGACTCCCGGCCGAGAGCGGCCGACCACCGAAGTAAAGTCGGACCGGCCCGGCCCAATCCGGCGAGTGAACGCGGAGTCCGAACCGGGTGGGCTTTTCGAGTCGGAAGGTCAACCGGGAGACGCCCCGCGTGGGAAAACCGCTTTGCTGCACCACCGTGACCCCGCCGCCCGACCAGGCGAGGTGAGCGCGCGAGGTTTCAAACGTCATGACCGCCACTTCGGGGGCGTCGGAGTCCTGCCCCACCACGCCATATGTGCTCAGCGGTGCGAGGGCCAGGCCCCTTGGACCGCTGGAGACACAGCAGTTGATCCCCGGCCCGTACGTCTTGCGGCCTTCCAACGGGGTGAAATAACACCACGTTCGGCCGGACGGGTGCTGGGCCGCCGTCAGGTGATTATAGAGCGTGCGCTCCACTTCCCGCGCGTATTGCGCCCGGCCCGTCAGCCGGAGCAACTGAAGGTTGAGCTGCAACCAGGTCACCGTGACGCAGGTTTCGGCCACGTGCGCCGCCTCATGGTTGGGCAGTTCGTGATCTTCCCGAAAGTACTCCCCCTGGCTGGCGCCGCCGGTCACGTACAACCTGCGCAGAACCACGTCCTCCCACGCAGCCTCCACCGCGCGCAGGTAATCCGACTCGCCGGTGACGCGGTACAGCTCGCACAACCCCGCGAGATTGGACAACAACTCGTAGGCCTTGGCATTGGCCGTCCGATGGACACGGCCGTGGGTCAAAAGGGCGCCCAGGATGCGCGGCCCGTCCGGCTCCTCCCACGCGCGCACGATGTAGCGTGCGAAAGCGAGGTATCGTTCCTCGCCTGTCCGGCGGTACAAAAGGACGATGGGCTCCAGCACGCTCGTGGCCGCCATGCCCATGTGCGTGCCCGCGGCCAGGATGCTTTTCCGGCGGGGAAAGGTGTCCAGCAACAGGTCGGCCATCCGCCGGCACGCCTCCAGGGCCGGCCCGTGCCCGGTGTACTCGTGGTAGGTCAGCAATCCGATGAGATTGTACTTGTGCGACCAGACATCCCAGTCGGCCCCCGGATAAAGGCCGAAGCGGTGTTCCGGCGTGTAAGTGCCGAGATAGCCATCGGGCTCCTGTGTCCGTAGAAGGTCGGTCACCGCCTGGTCCAGTCTGGCCCGCAACGCCGGCTCCCCGCTGTAGGCCCACGCGAGCGTCGCGGCGTGCAGCCACTTGCCGATGTGCTCGCCGATCCACGGATGGTTGCCCGGCCGGTGGCGATGGCCGGCCAGCAGGGGATCCAGATCCACCTGAAGCAGCCTTTGCGTCAGGTTGCTGTGGATGCGGCAGCCGAGCCAACCCTCGACGTGCACGGCATCGGGTTGGACCAGTGTGAGCGCGTCGCAGACCCGGGGTTGCAGCACGTGGGGCCCGGGAGATCGCGCCTCGGCGCCGCAGGTCCACGGCACGGCAACAAGGGCAGCCAGCGCCAGCAAGGGACACCCGGTCGAGAACTGCATCACGGGCAGGATGGATCAACCGGGCGCGGACTGGCAATCCCTCCGCGAAGCGCCCGCCCAGGGCGGTCTTGTGGGAGGGGATCGGCGGTTGGCTCTCCGGTTCCGGGATTGCGGCCGGGTGCGCGTTTCGGATAGCGTCATGCGCCATTGCCCCGGCCGTGACGGGGCGAGGCAGGGTTCGAAATGGTTCACGCCATGAGTGTCCTGATTGTTGGTTCGACGGCTCTCGATTCGATTCGCACGCCGCATGGTGCCCGGGACCGGCTGTTGGGCGGATCGGCCAGCTACGCGGCCGTGGCGGCCAGCTTTTTCGCTCCGGCGTTGATGGTGGGCGTGGTGGGTGGAGATTTTCCGACGCGTTACCTGAGCCTCTTCCGGCGCCACGGGATCGATCTGGAAGGTTTGCAACGGCGCCCGGGCAGGACCTTTCATTGGGCGGGCGAGTACGAGTCCAACATGAACCGGCGGCGCACCCTGCTGACCGACCTGGGTGTGTTTGCAGAGTTTCGGCCCGACCTGCCCGAGCGATACCGGCGATCCCCCTTCGTGCTGCTGGGCAACATTGCGCCGGCCCTGCAGCTTCACGTGTTGCGGCAACTGGAAAAGCCGCGGTTCGTCGCCGCTGACACGATGGATTTGTGGATCGAGACCGCCCGGTCGGAATTGCTGGAGCTGCTCCGGCGGGTGGACCTGTTCATCCTGAATGACACCGAGGCAGCCCAATTGACCGGAGAATCCAACGTCGTGACCGCCCTGCGGCGGTTGCACGCGCTCGGACCGCGTTTCGTCATCGTCAAGAAGGGCGAACACGGGGCCATCCTGTCGTCCCGGAGCGGAATGTTCGTTGCACCCGCGTTCCCGTTGGCCCGTGTGGTGGATCCCACAGGCGCGGGAGACAGCTTCGCCGGAGCACTGATGGGCCGGCTGGCACGGGGTCGTGGCCCATGGGAATCGCGCCTCCGACGCGCCATCTTCTACGGGAGCGTCGTCGCCAGCTTCTGTTGCGAAGGATTCGGGCTGACCCGGTTGGACCGCATCCAACTCCGTGACATCGAAGCGCGTGCCGCCCTGCTGAGGCGGTACACCCGGATCTAAGGCAGGCCCGGCTGTCCGGGCCTGTTCCGGGTTCCCCAAGCCCGCGTGTCGCCTCTGGCTGCCGGGCCGGTCTTCCAACGGAACGAACGCCGCACCGCCTTTCTCGGGAGGACAGGGCTTGGCCCATCCGGACGGTGCGCCCCGCCCGAGTCGGGCCGGGTGCCCTATCAAACTTTACACCCGGGCGCCTGCGGGTCAGGGTTCCAGCGGCGGGACCTCCACCCAGGCACGGCGCTGCCACGATTCCAGGCCTTTCTCGGCCAGTTGCACACCCTTGGCGCCTTCCAACAGGTTCCAGCGAAACGGCTCGTCCCAAACGACGTGCCGGAGAAAGAGCTCCCACTGGACCTTGAAGGCGTTGTCATAGTTTTCGTAGTCGGGCACGCGCAGCCAGTTTTCGTAGAAGTTGATCGGGTTGGGCAGGTCCGGATTCCAGACCGGGCGCGGAGTGGCATGCGCCGGTTGGACCCAACAGTCGCGCAGCCCTGCCACGGCCGAACCCTTCGTGCCGTCCACCTGAATCGTCAGCAGATCGTCCCGCCGGACACGGACGCACCAGGAAGAGTTGAAATGGGCGATCACGCCGTTTTCGAGTTCGAAGGTGGCATAGGCGGCGTCATCAGCCGTGCAGCGATACGGCCGGCCTTGCTCGTCCCAACGCTGTTTGATGTGTGTGGCGCCCAGGCAGGAGACGGCCTTGACCGGCGCGAAAAGATTGTCGAGCACATACCGCCAGTGGCACAGCATGTCCACGATGATCCCGCCGTCGTCTTCCTTGCGATAATTCCAGGAGGGCCGCTGCGCCGGGACATGCTCGCCGTCGAACACCCAGTAGCCGAACTCGCCCCGGACGGAAAGGATCTCCCCGAAGAACCCTGAGCGCACCAGCATCTGGAGCTTGCGCAAACCGGGCAGCCAGAGTTTGTCCTGGACCACGCCGTGTTTCACTCCGGCCTGCTTGGCCTTTTGATAGAGTTCGTACGCCGTGGCGGTACTCGTGGCCGTGGGTTTCTCACAATAGATGTGTTTGCCCGCGGCCAGGGCCTTCAGCACGGCCGCGGCTCGCAGGCCGGTGGTCTGGGCGTCGAAATAGATTTGGTTCTCCTTGTCGGAAAGGGCTGCGTCCAGATCGGTGGTCCATCGGACGTTCTCGCCCATGGCAGCCAGTTTCTCAAGCTTCGCCGGGTTCCGGCCCACCAGCAAAGGGCGGGGCAGAATGACCTCGGAATCCCCCCGGCGAACGCCGCCCTGTTTCATGATGGCCAGGATCGACCGGATGTAATGCTGATTGGTGCCCATCCGGCCGGTCACCCCGTTCATGATGATGCCGACAGTGTAGGTCTTCATGGCTGAAAAAGGTCAAAGTCTTCGGTGCAAACCGGCCTGGCGAGGGCCGAAATTCGGGATTCTTCTCTCAGGCCGGCTTGTCCGTGCACTGCGGCCATGCGCCCGGGGGCAGGGGAGGGGCTTCGACCCCGGCCCGGGGCAGGGTGCCCTCCAGTTCCTGCCTCCAATGCGCCACGTCACCGGCCGGGCCGTAAACATAGATCATCCGCAGCGGCGTCTCCCCGATGTTGGTCAGCTGATGATAGACACGCGGCGGGATGTACACGGCCTGGCCGCCGGTCACCGTCCGGCGTTCCTCACCCAGGCACATCTCACCGGTGCCCTCCAGGATGAAATAAACCTCTTCCTGCTCCTGGTTGTGCCACGGAACCTGACCGCCCTTGGGATCGAGCGTGACATAACCCATGCAGAAATTCTGGCACTGGATGGGCGCCACACCCCCCACGAGGTTCTGCGTGCGGCGCCGCGCCGGATAGCGCCGGCCTTCGATCTCGCGCAGGTCGGAGATGATCATGACGCGCTAGGCTTAAGGATCCGGCCGAAATCGGTCAAGCTCAACAGGCTTGCACGGGCGTCACCCACCGCACCCGGAGGATGGAGCGGACGGGCCGGGGGCCGGGCCGCCTTGCCGGACAGGGGAGGGCCCTTGCCGCCACCGGCAGCCCCCGGACCGGTTCGCCGGGGCTCACTCAGCTGAAGAATGGCCGAAGCACCTGACCCGCCACGCAAACCGCACGCTTCCGGCCCTCCAGGGTCTGTCCAAAGGTGTCGTCCTCCACCTCCACGCACACCGGCCCGCTGTAACCGATCTCGTAGAGCCGGGCCATGAACCGTGCCCAATCGATCTCCCCGAATCCGGGGATGCGCGGGGTGTGCCAGAGTTTCGGATACGCAAAGATCCCCACTTGGTTCAGCTTTTCGGGGTGAATCTGCACGTCTTTCGCGTGGATGTGGAACAGGCGATCGCGGAACTCGGCCAGCGGCAGCAACGGGTCCATCCGCTGAAGCACCAGGTGCGACGGATCATAGTTCAGCCCGAAATGATCCGAGGGGATCTCCTCGAACATCCTGCGCCAGATGGCGGGTGTGGTGGCCAGGTTTTTGCCGCCGGGCCATTCGTCCCGTGTGAACAGCATGGGACAGTTTTCGATCCCGATCCGTACATTCTGATCCTCCGCGAAGGCCACCAACGCCTTCCATGTCTTCAGAAACCGGGGCCAGTTCTCCTCGACGGAGCGTTTCCAGTCCCGGCCCACGAAGGTGTTGACCTGCCGGACACCCAGCAGACTGGCGGCCCGGATCACCCGCTTGAGATGTTCCACCGCTGCGCGGGCCACGCTCGGGTTGGGATCCAGCGGGTTGGGGTAGTAACCGAGACCGCTGATGTTCACGCCGTGCTGGACGCACAGTGCGTTGATGTCGTCGGCCCGGGCCTGCGTGAACCCGATGACATCCACGTGGGTCACGCCGGCAAAACGCCGCTCCGCCCGGCCGGGAGGCCAGCACATCACCTCCACACAATCAAATCCCTCCGCGGCGGCGAATGCCAGGACCTCGTTGAGCGTGAGCTCGGGCAGGATGGCAGAGACAAACCCCAGTTTCATGACCGTCCCTTTGGCTTGCTTGGTCTTCGTCTTGACACGCGGCACCGCACGGCCGGGCCCGCCCCGGCCCGCCTCTTCTTCTCTACCTTGCATCCGTGCCGGCTGGCAACGCCAATCGGTCAACAACCGTTTCAGCCGCCGGCCCGGCACGCGGGCTCGGGCGAGGATCGGTGCGTGTTCCCGCAGGCCCTCGCCCCCATGGGCCGGTTCAACCGGCCCGGCCACAGCCGCAAGGGCAGGGGGGGCAAACGAAACCGACGGGCACCCTCTCAAAGGCCCCAAGGTTTGCTCTTTTCTTCGCCAAGCCCGGAGTTAACTTGAAGGTTCAACGGACGGAATGCACACAGAACGTCGATGGAGCCGAGCCTGATTCGAAACTTTTGCATCATTGCCCATGTGGATCATGGGAAGACGACCCTTTCGGATCGTCTGCTGCATCGGACCGGCACAATTTCGGACCGGGAGATGCAGGAGCAGCTGCTGGACTCCATGGACATCGAACGGGAGCGCGGCATCACCATCAAGGCGCACCCGGTGACCATGTACTACACCGCCCGGAACGGTCAGCGGTACGAGCTGAACCTGATCGACACCCCGGGACATGTGGACTTTTCCTACGAGGTTTCCCGCAGTCTGCGGGCCTGTGAGGGGGCGCTGCTGGTTATTGATGCCGCGCAGGGCGTGGAGGCTCAGACGGTGGCCAATGTCCACCTGGCCATGAAACAGAACCTGGCCATCATCCCGGTCATCAACAAAATCGATCTGCCCCACGCCAACATCGCCATGGTTCGCCAGCAACTGGAAGACATCCTGGCCATCCCGGCTGAAACGGCCATCCTGGCCTCGGCCAAGGAGGGGATCGGAACCGACGAGATCCTCGAGGCCATCGTGGAGCGGATCCCACCTCCGCAACCGACCGGTGCACCCAGCCTGCAGGCGCTGGCCTTCGACTCCTACTACGACACCTACAAGGGCGTCGTCGTTTACGTGCGGGTCTTCAATGGCGAGCTGCGTCCGGGCATGCAGATCCGCCTGCTCCACTCGGGCCGGACCTACGAGGTCAAGGAGGTCGGAAGCTTCAATCCGAAGCCCTACACACGGGAACGGCTGGGGGTGGGGGAGACCGGCTACCTCACGGCCAACATCAAGAGCCCGTCGGAAGTCAAACTCGGGGACACCATCACCGATGCCCGTGTGCCCTCGCCGGCCCTGCCCGGATTCCAAGAGGTCCGGCCGATGGTCTTCAGCGGGATCTACCCGATCAACACCGCCGACTACGAGCACCTGAAGGCCAGCATGGCCAAGCTGCAGCTCAACGACCCCGCCTTCGTGTACCAGCCGGAGACCAGCGTGGCACTCGGCTTCGGCTTCCGTTGCGGTTTCCTGGGGCTGTTGCACATGGAGATCGTGCAGGAACGCCTCCGGCGCGAGTACAACCTGGACATCATCGCCACCTACCCGAGCGTGGTCTACCGCGTCCGGCTTACCAACGGGACCGTCAAGGAGGTGGACAACCCCGCCCACATGCCCGATCCGAACTACATCGAGCAAATCGAGGAGCCCATCATCCGGGCCTACATCCTGTGCCCGAACGAGTACATTGGCGACCTGCTGCTCCTCATCACCGAGAAACGGGGCGTGGTGGAAAACACCGAGACGCTGGACCCGCGCCGGGTCATGCTCACGGCCCGACTGCCGCTCAACGAGATCCTCATTGACTTCCACGACCGCATCAAAAGCGTCACCCACGGCTACGGCTCGCTCGACTACGAACACGCCGGCTACATGCCGTCCGACATGGTCAAGCTGGACATGCTGGTCAACGGCGAGCCAGTGGACGCCTTCTCCTGTATCGTGCATCGGGACAAGGCCGAGAGCCGCGGCCGGATGCTGGCCGCCAAACTGAAGGAGGTCATCCCGCGACAGCAATTCCAAGTGGCCATCCAGGCCGCCATCGGCGGCCGGATCATCGCCCGGGAGACCGTCAGCGCCCTGCGCAAGGATGTCACCGCCAAATGTTACGGCGGTGACATCACCCGCAAGCGGAAGCTGCTCGAACGACAAAAGGAAGGGAAAAAGCGCATGAAAGCCATCGGCTCGGTTCACATACCCCAGGAGGCCTTCATCGAGGTGCTCAAAACGGGCTGACCGGCCATCCAACCGCACACGATCCACCTGGAGGGCCTCCTCACATGCTCTGGTTGCGCTGGCTCTTTTCCCGGACCGTTCGTGATGCGCTCAACCTCTGCCGGCACGTCGAACGCCTCGCGCATGCGCAGGCAGACCTGTTGTCGCCCGCCGCACGCGAGGGCCTGCAGAACGCCACGAGCGAACTTCGCCGGGTGTTGCGCGAAGGGGCCAACCCCATCGCCGTGCGCGAGCAGATGGACGCCGTGGAAGACGCCGCCCGCCAGTGGTTGCTCCGGTACCCGCACCCCCGGTTGCGGGAGAATTTCGAGGTCATGCTGGTGGCACTGGCCGTGGCCATGGGGATCCGGACCTTCTTCCTGCAGCCCTTCAAAATCCCCACCGGCTCCATGCAGCCGACACTCTTCGGCGTAACGTCGGTCAACCTCCTGCAGTACCCGGACTTTCAACCGCCAAAAGGCTGGCAACGCATCCGGGAATGGTTTGCCGGGGTCTCATACGTCAAGGTGGTGGCCAAGACCGACGGTCCCATCCAGCGCGTGGACCCGCCGGTGCGCCTGCTCTTTTTCAACCTGAAACAGACCCTGTGGATCGGCGGCGTGCCGCATACCATCTGGTTTCCGCCGGACACCGGCCAGTACGACATCGCCGTCCGCGGCGGACTCCGGCCGGGCCAGTACTTCCGCAAGGGCGACACCGTGCTCCACGTGCGCGTTCACAGCGGAGACCACCTGTTCGTGGATCGCATGACCTACAACTTCCGCCCGCCCCGCCGCGGCGAGATCATCGTCTTCGAAACCGCCGGAATCCGCGGCCTCCCGCAGGATCAGTACTACATCAAACGACTCGTCGCCCTGGGCAGCGAACGTGTCCAGATCGGCCCCGACCGGCACGTGATCATCAACGGCCGCCGGCTGACCCACCTCGATCCCGGGTTCGAGCTGGTCTACAGCTTCGATCCCGACCAGCCGCCACGCGACAGTCAGTACTCCGGCCACGTGGACGGCCAGCGGCTCGCCCCGCTGTTTTACGAGCATCCCGAAGGTGTGGTCGTGCCGCCCGGTCACTACATGGTCATGGGCGACAATACGCTCAACAGTCTGGATTCCCGGGCTTGGGGCCCCCTACCGGCCCGCAACGTCATCGGCCGCTTCTGGTTCGTTTACTGGCCCATCACCGAGCGGTTCGGTTGGGCTCCACACTGAACCGTGCCCACGGCAGAGCGGCCGGGAGCCCGCCACGAGGGCAGGTCCCAAATCGGAAGCCGATCAACGGCCGGCTGCGGCTCAACCGCGCGAAAAGCCGGGCCCCGAGGCCTTGCGGATCCCGGCCGTCCACACAATCCAACCCGTCCGACAGACAGGATCGCACCACGAAACTGGCAGGGCCCGTCATCTTCGCACTTCGCGCCACAAGCGCCGCGAACGTTTGTCCCGCCGGCGCGACATCGCCGGCCTGCCCAAGCCCTGCAAGGCCACCATCGCACGAAGGCCACGGCCTCTTGTAGCGTTGAACCTTTCCACTCCGGCTCGACTCTGACGCCGATTGGACGCTCTCGGAGGAAGCTCGCGGGCCGCCATCGGGGAACGGGGCGGCTCGGACGCGCCGGGCAGGCTGTTCGGCCATGGGCAAGACGCCGGCGCTCATGCGTGCAGAAGCGGTCAGGGGCGTTGGAGCGTGCGGGACAGATGACCCTCGAGGCCGACGAGGCGCCGTGCCGCGGTCTGATATAATTCGGCACAATGTATGTTCTATTGCATGTATACCGGGCGCATCGGTCGCCAATTCATCGGGCTTCAGGCGGGACCCAAAAACCGCCGCCGCAAGGGCCGTCGCCCGGTTCAACAACCGGCCCCTCTGCTCCGTGGCCCGGTGCCTGGTGCCTCTCGGCGGCGCACGTCGCACCTGTGGGACAACCGGCGCAGGCCGAAACGGAAGGCGCGGGCCTGACCGCTCAGAAATGCGGTGCGGACCAGCAGCACGGAAGGAATCCGCGGTGGTTGCGGCGCGCCACAGGGGCCGTTTCCAGCCAGCCGGAACCGGCCGCGACTGGCACCGGGCAGGCTCGCTGTGGCGAAGGCGGGTTCCGGAGCTGGTCGAGACGCCACACACGCGGCAACCGCCCTCATGGAAGCTGGTCCCGGCTTAGGGCATGTCATGCCGGGCGTCACGCGCGCCCGTCGCCCGGGCAGCTTCTGCGCCCGGCGGCCGGCAGGACGGCCGGGCGGTCAACGCCTGAGAAATTTGGCGACGGCCTCCGTCCGGGTGCGTACCTGGAGTTTTTCGTAGATCCTGCGGATGTGGGTGTGGACGGTCTCGTAGGTGACGCCGAGTTTCTCGGCGATTTCCTTGTAGAGGAAGCCCTGGGCCAGGAGATCCAGGACCTCGTGTTCCCGAGGTGAAAGCTCGAAATCCTGACGCGGCTGCGGCGGCAGGGGCTTTTGGAAAGACTGGACGACCTTGCGCGCGATGTGCGTGGTCATGGGCGAACCGCCTTTCATGACGTCCCGAATGGCCTGCAGCAGCTCGGCCTTGCTGGAGCGCTTGAGCAGGTACCCCGTGGCGCCGGCGGCCAGCGCGTTGAAGATGTTGTCGGTGTCTTCATAGACGGTGAGCATGATGAACTGGGTGTCCGGACACTGTTCCTTGAGCCGGCGGACACATTCCACGCCGTTAATGCCGGGCAGGTTGATGTCCATGAGCACGACATCCGGCTTGAGAGCGGGGACCTGTTCGAGGGCCTCCTCGGCTGTGGCAAAGCGTCCTGCGCACGCAAATCCCTCCGTGCGGTCCAGGACGCGGCCGAGCGTGTCCCGGAGCTTTTCGTTGTCTTCGACGATGGCGACCTTGATGGGCATGGTTTCAGGGACGGGGCAAAGGCCCGGTTCGGGAAACGAAGTGGCGGAGAAGGCCCGGTTCGTCCGGCCCGGGTCCGGTCCGGGCGCGAACGCCGGGGAAACCCTCGCAGGGATGAAGAGGGAACCGCGGGTTCATGATGCCGAAAGACCAGTGGGAAAGATGAGGCGCACGCGCGTCCCCTGCCCTGGCCCGGATTCGATCTGGCATTTTCCTCCGACCTCCTGCATACGCCTCTGCATGTTGCCCAGGCCGTGGCGGCCGCGCTGGACGGCGTCGGGCGGCAGACCACAGCCGTCGTCCTGAATCTCCAGCACGGCGTGACCGTTGTCGAGTCGCACCCGCAGGTGGAGGCTTTGGGCGCGTGCATGTTTCACGACGTTGTGGATGGCCTCCTTGGCGGCGAGGTAGACATTGTGGCGGACCTCCGGCGCCAGGGGCCGTTCCGGCAATGGCGGGACCTCCAAACGATATTTGATCCCGGCGATGGCCAGGTATTCCTGGGCGTACTTGCAGATGTAATTGACGAGACCTTCCAGGGAATCGTGGGCCGGGTTGGTGGCCCAGACGATTTCGTCCAGTGCCCGCGTGGTTTCGCGCGCGGTTTCGGTGATCTGGCGGGCTTGGGCCTGGACTTCGCCGGGGTCATCCTTGTCCGTCTCCAGCATTTCACCCAGCAGGGCCACCTGCACCAGGTTGGCTCCGAGCTGGTCGTGCAGATCGCGCGCGATTCGTGCCCGTTCACGTTCGAGCGCCTGCTGGAGCCGCAACTGCCGGCGAAGCCGGGCGGTGGAAAACCAGTGCACGGCCCCGGCAATCCCACCGAGCAAAGCCAGGGTGGCCGCGGTGAGAAACCACGGCGTCTGCCAGAAGGGCGGTCGCACGGTGATGGTCAGGCGCGCCGGGGTGACACTCCAAACGCCGTCCTCGTTGGCGGCGCGGACCTCGAAGAGATACCGGCCCGGCGGCAATCGGGGGTAGCGCACCAACCGGGTCCCGTTGGCGGAGGTCCATTTGTCGTCGTAACCTTCGAGGCGGTACTCGAAGCGGGCCCGTTCCGGTGCGGACAGGTTGAGGCTGGTGAAATGGATCTCGATCCTGTGCGGTCCCGGGGGAACGATCAACGGCGGGAGGGCTTCGGCGGTCAACCCCCGCAGGCGGACCGGTTGGTTGTCCATCCAGACCGATTCGATCAACACCGGGGGCGGGATGCGGTTGGGAGCCAGCGCGTCCGGGTGAACCGAGACCACACCCTGGACGGTGGCAAACCAGAGTCGGCCATCCGGAGAGGACGTGGCGGCCGGTTGGGATCCCTGGGTGCATTCCCCTGTGGGCAGGCCGTCGGCCCGGCCGTAGACGCGTCCGTTCAGCCTGTCGGTCTGCCCTGATCGAACTTCTGCCAGTACTTCAGGAGGAACGCGCATGAGCCCGGCATTGGACCCGATCCACAGCGGTCCGCCGGGTTCGGGGAACAGGTAGCAGACGCTGTTGCCGGGGAGACCGTTCTGCGTGGTAAACCGGGCCCAGCGATCGCCGTGGAAGACAGCCAGGCCGTGTCCGGAGGTGCCCACCCAGAGTGTCCCTTCCGGGTCGGCCCACAAGCAGGAGACCTCTTCGCTCGGCAATCCACTGGCGGACTTTTTCCAGCAGGTCCATTTCCCATCCCGGCGGCAGTAGAGGCCCGCGCCCGCCGTTCCGATCCAGAGGTTCCCCTGCCCGTCTTCCGCGATGGCCCGGACGGGCGACGGGTCCGGCCCATCCGGGGCCCGCCACCAATGCCATCGATCGCCCGACCGGCTCAGCAACCCGGCCTGGGTGCCGACCCACAGATCCCCCCGGCTGTCCTCGTAGATGGCAAGCACCGCCGTCAACAATGCCGGCGAGCCGGAGACCCGCTCGAATCGGGTCCCGGTCCACTGGAACAGGCCCCCTCCCGTACCCACCCACACGCGGTCTTCGCGATCCACCCACACCGCCGAGACGTTCTGCTCGTACGGATTGGCCAGTCCGTGTACCGGCCCGAATGCCACGAGCTCCCCGCTCCGTTGGAGGGCCACTCCGCGCGTGAACCCCATCCAAACGTTGCCCTCCTGATCGCTGCAGACGGTTTGTGCCACGACGGCGTTGGCCAGGACGTGACGGCGGAAACGCTTGCGCTGGACGCGATGCAATCCACCTCCGTCCGTGCCCACCCAGAGGTTTCCTTCCCGATCCACTAGGACCGCCAAAATGCCTTCCGCCGCCAGACCATCGGCCCGGCCGATCCGCGTGGCGCGGCCGGAGGCGTCGAACCAGTAGACGCCGTCGCCGCTCGTCTCGTCGAGGGTGCCCACGACGAGATTGCCGTCCAGATCTTCACACGCCGCGGACGGCCTGGCATTGGGCCGCCACGGATAGGGCCCCAGATCCTTCACCAGCTCGTTGCCGCGACACAGCAAGATGCGGCCGTTCAGAAACCGCCAGTGTCCGCCGGACCGACTGGGCACGAGCAGATCCAGCCGCGGCACCGGCAGGATCAGGTGTACCGGCAGTTTCGGAGGTTCGACGGCCTCCCAGGGACCGAAGGCGGTCAATTGCTGGTCGGTTCCCACCCAGAGATAATCCTCTTCCGCCGCCAGCGCCCGGCAAAACCCCGGAATGTCCGCCCGCAGCCGCCATACGCTCATCTGACCTTCACGGTACCGCCCGAGCTGACCGTCTTCGGTGTAGAACCAGACCGCGCCCTGCCGGTCTTCGACCACGGCCCGCAACCGGCCTTCACGGGCGCGCCTGCCGATGTCCACCGGTCGCAAACCATCCGGGCGGGCCAGAAAAACCCCCGCCGTCTCGGTTCCGATCCAGAGCCTTCCCTCGCGGTCCTCGTACACCAAAACGATGCGGCTGCTTTCCAGCCCCGGGGTGTTGACCGCATCGAAGAGCGTGAACCGAAGTCCGTCAAACCGCACCAGGCCGTTCAGGGTGCCGGCCCACAAGTACCCGTGACGGTCTTGCATCAATGTGAGCACGGAACTCTGGGGCAGTCCCTCGGCCGTGCTCCAATTCTCGACCAGAAAGGGTGAGTCGGGCGGGGACGTGACCGCTCCGGGACCCGGCACGCAGGCCGCGGCCCACACCAGCCAGGTGCAAGCCCTGCGAATCACGGACGCCAGCAAACGGTGCATGCGCACCGGTACATTCTTGCGGTGGCCTGCTCACAAGTAAAGCAGGCGGCCGGGGCGGCGCCGTTCCGTGCCTCTCCTGATCCGGTCCGCACCGGGCGCCTTCCGCCGCAGAGGGAACGCCGAGGTTCGGTTATTCCATTCCGAGGCGGGCCGGTTCCAGCCGGGGCACGAGCAGATGAATGATCAGCAGCGACACCAGGTAGGTGCAACCCGCCATGATGAACACGGGAATGTAACTCTGCGTCGCCTGGAGGACCGCACCCACGAGCATGGCGATGAACATTCCGCCGACGGCTCCGGCCGTCCCGCCGATGCCCACCACCGATCCGACCGCCTTGCGCGGGAACATGTCGGAAGTCAGCGTAAAGAGGTTGGCCGACCAACCCTGGTGGGCCGCCGCGGCAAGCGAGATCAATCCCACCGCAAGCCAGAAACTCTTCACATTGGCAGCGAACGCTACCGGCACGACGCAAAGCGCACAGATCAACATCGCGGTCTTGCGCGCCCGGTTGGGAGTCCAGCCGCGCTTCATCAGCCAGCCGGAGATCCAGCCGCCCCCCACGCTGCCCACGTCCGCCACCAGATAGATCACGACCAGGGGCAGACCGATGCTCTTGAGGTCCAATCCGTGGTTGCGGTGGAAAAAGTCGGGGATCCAGAACAGGTACAACCACCAGATGGGGTCGGTCATGAACTTGCCAATGGCAAATGCCCACGTCTGCCGGTGGGGCAGCAGCATGCGCCAAGGGATGCGAACGGGCGGGTCCGGCGGGTCGCTCCGGATGTAGGCCAGCTCTGCCGGCTTGAGCCGCGGGTGGCGTTCCGGCTCGTGATACAAGACCAGCCAGACTGCCACCCAGCAGAAGCCCACCAAACCGGTTAGGATGAAGGCCCACTGCCATCCGAGATGCAGCGTGATCCACGGGACCACCAGTGGCGTGACCAGGGCTCCGACGTTCGTTCCCGCGTTGAAAATCCCGGTGGCCAGTGCACGTTCGCGTTTGGGGAACCACTCGGCCACCGTCTTGATCGAGGCCGGGAAGGCGCCCGACTCACCCAAGCCGAGCGCGAACCGCGCCAACGCCAGGCCCACCGCCCCACCGGTCAGGGTCACCCACGCGAAGCCGGTTTCCGCGTCCAAATTCAACATCGGCAACCGCAGGCTGTCGGGGAAAAGACCCGCCAATCCGTGCGCCGCCGCCGCCAAACTCCAGAGAGAAACCGATGTGGCAAATCCCACACGCACCCCCACCGCGTCCATGAACCGTCCCGCGATCATGAACCCCACCGCGTAAGCCAACTGGAAGGCGAACACAATGGACGAGTAGATTCGTTCGTCCGACCAGTGGAAGACGTCCGTCAGTGTGGGCTTGAGGATACCGATCACCTGCCGGTCCACGTAATTGATGATCGCCGCGAACAGGAGCAAGACACAGATGGTCCAGCGGAAATAACCGCCACAGGCGGGCGATCCCGGCGTGGATGACGTGTGCACGGGTTCGGTCATATGCCGTGCTTCTTAAGAACTGCGGTCCGGTTTGTCAAAACCTCCCACCCCGGAAATTGTGCAAATCGCCCCTTCGGTTTTGCCCGGCGGACGCCGCCTGCGGCGGCGCGCTTGCCCCGG
Organism: Limisphaera sp. 4302-co; assembly: GCF_049537155.1. NCBI lineage: Bacteria > Pseudomonadati > Verrucomicrobiota > Verrucomicrobiia > Limisphaerales > Limisphaeraceae > Limisphaera > Limisphaera sp. 4302-co. The sequence continues at coordinate 233,636 of NZ_JBMVQZ010000001.1, read as the reverse complement.
GGATCGGCTCCGCCTAGTCTGGCCCTCCCGGGAACGGCGTCTTTCGACCGGCTTTTCCGGTCCACCCTTCGACAGGATGCCGAACCGGTCCTGAGGCATGAGAATCACACTGAACTGGTTGCGACAGTACGTGGACGTGGAGGAAACGCCCGAGGCACTGGCGGAGCGCCTGACCATGCTCGGCCTGGAGGTCGAGGGCATGGAGCGGATCGCCGGTGAATTCGAGGGGGTGGTGGTGGCGCAGATCCGCACGCGCGATCCGGTGCCCGGGTCCGACAAGTTGACGGTTTGTCGCGTGTTCGACGGGCAACAGGAACGCACGATCATCTGCGGTGCGCGCAATCACAAGCCGGGCGACAAGGTGGCGTTGATCCTGCCCGGGCATGCCCTGCCGCCCCGCCCGGGCGAAAAGGAACCTTTTGTCATTCGGGAGCGGAAGGTCTTCGGCATCCTGAGCCAGGGCATGATGTGCTCCCCCCGCGAACTGGGGCTTTCGGAGGATGGCGAGGGTTTGCTGATCCTGCCGGAGGACGCCCCGGTGGGCCGGCCGCTGGCCGAGTATCTGGGCCGCTCCTCCGGCGACGTGGTTTACGATCTGGAGCTTACACCCAATCGGCCGGACCTGGCGGGCGTGATCGGGATCGCCCGCGAACTGGCCGCCGCCACCGGACGGCCCCTCCGCCTGCCCGAGCCCGGGGACCTGTCCCCGCACGAGCAGGACCCTCCAGCGGCCGAGCAGGTGGATTTGCGCGTAGAGGAGCCGGAACTCTGCCCGCGGTATGTGGCCCGGCTCATCCGTGACGTACGGATCGGCCCCAGCCCGGACTGGCTGCGCCAGATCCTGGAACGGGTCGGCATGCGCAGCATCAACAACGTGGTCGATGTCACCAACTTCGTGATGCTGGAGTGCGGGCAACCCTTGCACGCGTTCGATGCGGACCGGCTGGCCCGGGACGACGGCGGCCGGGTCACCCTCCGCGTCCGCCGTGCCGCGCCGGGAGAAAGCTTCGTCACCCTCGATGGTCAGGAACATCGCCTGCAACCGGACATGCTGCTGATCGCCGATGCCGAGAAGGCGGTGGCCCTGGCGGGCATCATGGGCGGACAGAATTCCGAGGTGGGCCCCGAAACCCGTCAGATCCTGCTGGAGAGTGCCTGGTTCCAGCCCACCAACATTCGCCGCACGAGCAAGGCGCTCGGCCTGCGCAGTGAATCGAGTTATCGCTTCGAGCGCGGAGCCGATCCGGGCATCACCGAGTGGGCCAGCCGCCGGGCCGCGCAGCTCATCCTCCAGCTGGCCGGCGGGCGCCTCGCGCGTGGCCTGGTGGAGTTTCATCCCTCCCCTGCCCCGCCCCGCCGTGTTCGCCTGCGTTTCCAGCGGACGAATCAGATCCTCGGCGTGACGATTCCGCCCGCGGAACAGCAGCGCCACCTGGAAGCCCTGCAGTTGAAGACGGTCGCCCGTGACGATGACTCCGCCACGTTCGAAATCCCGACCTGGCGCCACGATCTCAAACGCGAAATTGACCTGATCGAGGAGATCGAGCGTCTCCACGGTGTGGACCGCGTGCCGGCCACACCCCCCCGTGGCGCGCTGGGTTCGCACCCCGCCGACGAGGAATTCGATCTGCTGTCGCGCATCCGGCGTCTGTGCTGTGGACTCGGGCTGGACGAAGCCCAGGGGCAAACGCTCGTTTCGGAGGCGGCGGCGCGGCTGGTTTGCGAGGCATCCTCCCTGGTCAAGCTGGCCAATCCGCTCAGCAGCGACATGGACACGCTGCGGCCGAGTCTGCTGCCCGGCCTGCTCGATTCGTTGCGCCACAACGTGACGCGGAAGAACCTGGACGTGGCGCTGTTCGAGGTCGGCCGCGTCTTCCGGCGCGAAAACGGGAAGATCCGGGAGGAACGGCGCCTGGGCCTGGCCCTGACGGGCAGGCGCCATCCCGTCTTCTGGACGGGCGAAGGCCGCGACGCCAGGTTCGACCTCTCGGACGCTCGCGGGTTCCTGGACGAGCTGTTCGAACATCTGGGTGTGCGGGGAATCGGCTTCCAACGGAGGCCCGATCTGACGCCGTTGTTTGTCGAATCAGCCACGCTCCAACTGGGCCGCCAGGGGCTGGGTGAACTGGGACTGGTCTCGCCCCTGGTTGCGCGGGAGTACGACCTCCGTGATCCGGTGGTTCTGGCGGAGGTGAACCTGGATTTCCTGCTGAGCCGCCGCGGCGGCGCGCACACGTTCCGTCCGCTGCCGGTTTATCCGGCCGTCCGGCGTGACGTGGCGATGGTCGTGCCCGAGTCGGTCACGCATGCCGACGTCCTGCGGGTCGTGCACCAGGCACGGGTCGAGCACCTGGAGAGCGTCCAGGTGTTTGACGTCTTCCGGGGCGGCTCCATTCCGGCCGGTTCCAAGAGTCTGGCCTATGCGTTCACGTACCGGGCTCCGGATCGGACGCTCACCGACGCGGAAGTCCACGCGTTGCACGCCCGCGTGGTCGAGGCGCTCCGGCGCGGGTTGCAGGCTGTCATTCGCGAAGGTTGACCGCGGCCCAGCGGATGGACCGGGCGTTCCGTGCGGGTTCCCGGACCGCCGGCGCGCACGAGCCAGACCAGCCCGGCCCGGCGTCCGCAGCCGGGAGCGGCCGGGCTTTCTTGCCTTCCACAGGCTTGTCGTTACATTCTGGCGCCCATGAAATTCTGGCTGGCATGGCTTGCCTATGCGGTGTTCGGAGTGCTGCTTGCGGCGGGCATGATCCTGGCGCACGCGGGCAACTTCTGGCTGTTGTTGTTCGCCGTGGCGCTGTACGGGGTGATGCTCTGGCGCTTCGGTTGCACGCAGGGATCCGCCCATTGAACGCGACCGATCCCTTGGAGGGCGCCGTCGCCACCCATGCGTGCCGTCGTGCAACGTGTCCGCGAAGCCGCCGTTCACATCGGCGAGCGGGAGCACAGCCGCATCGGTCACGGTTTGCTGGTCCTGCTCGGGATCGAGACGGGCGACACGCAGGACGATCTCGAATGGCTGGCGGGCAAGGTGGCACGGATGCGGATCTTCCCGGACGCCGAGGGTGTCATGAACCTTTCGGTGCAGGAAGCCGGCGGCTCGGTGATGGTGGTCAGCCAGTTCACCCTGCTGGCCAGCACGCGCAAGGGCAACCGGCCCTCCTACAGCCGGGCCGCCCCGCCGGAAACCGCCGAGCCCCTCTACGAGGAGTTCGTCCGAAGACTTTCACAAATGCTCGGGCAACCGGTGGCCACGGGCAAGTTCGGCGCCATGATGCAGGTTCATTTGGTCAACGACGGACCGGTCACCCTGATCATGGACAGCCGACTCCGGGAATGAACACCACCAGCCCGGCAGCCCTCTGCACGGCAGCCCCCTGCCGGAGGCGACCGGCGCAGGTGATCGGCAGAGTCTTCAGCCCCATGCATGAACCCTGAATCCCCTTCCCCCGCAATGACCGAACGACTCACCGTGCAACGCTGCCGGGAACTCCTGGCTCGACGCGAGGTCTCCGCCCGTGAACTCACGCAACACTTCCTGGCACGCATCGAACGGCTCGAACCGCGCCTGCACTGCTTCATCGAATGGGATGCGGCCGATGCCCTGGCCCAGGCAGACGCAGCCGACGCCGCTCTGAAGGACGGCGTCACCCATGACCGCCGTCCCCTGCTGGGTGTGCCGGTGGGCATCAAGGACAACATTGCCGTGCGGGGGCAGGCGCTCCGCTGTGCCTCACGGATCCTCGGCGACTTTCGTTCGCCCTACGACGCCACCGTGGTGGAGCGGCTCCGAGCGGCGGGCGCCATTCTTTTGGGGCGTTTGAACATGGACGAATTCGCCATGGGCAGTTCCACCGAGAACTCCGCCTTCGGTCCCACGCGGAACCCGTGGGATCCGGATCGAACGCCGGGCGGCTCCTCGGGTGGATCGGCGGCTGCGGTTGCCGCCGGGGAATGTCCCGCAGCGCTGGGCTCCGACACCGGCGGTTCCATTCGCCAGCCGGCCGCCTTCTGCGGTTGTGTAGGTTTGAAACCCACTTACGGGCGCGTTTCCCGATATGGTCTGGTGGCCTTTGCATCCTCACTGGATCAGATCGGCCCGCTGGCCACCACCGTGGAGGACGCGGCCCTTTTGCTGAAGGTGATCGCCGGTCACGACCCCCGCGACGCCACCAGCCTGCCGGATCCCGTTCCGGACTACACAGCTCCGACCGAGCCCGATCTGCGCGGGGTGCGGCTCGGCCTGCCACGCGAGTATTTCGGCAGCGGACTGGCTCCCGAGGTGGAACAGTCGGTGCGAAAGGCCATCGAGCACCTTCGAGGCCTGGGCGCGGAGATCCTGGAGGTCTCGTTGCCCCACACGCCTCATGCGCTGGCCACCTACCACGTCATCGCCACGGCGGAAGCCTCGGCGAACCTTGCCCGGTTCGACGGCATCCGCTACGGCCTGCGCGTGGAGGGGCAGGACCCCATCGAACTTTACGAGCGGACGCGCGGCCGGGGCTTCGGTCCGGAGGTAAAACGGCGCATCATCCTGGGGACATTCGTCCTCAGCAGCGGTTACTACGACGCCTACTACCTGCGCGCGCAGAAGGTCCGCACGCTGATTCGCAGGGACTTCCTGGAGGCGTTCACCCGGGTGGATGCGCTGGTCGCGCCCGTCACACCCACGGTGGCCTTTCGGCTGGGTGAAAAGATCTCCGATCCGCTCCAGATGTACCTCACCGACGTGTTCACCCTATCGTGCAATCTGGCGGGTATTTGTGGCCTGAGCATCCCCTGCGGCTGGACAGCATCCCCGTGCCTGCCGATCGGATTGCAGCTCCTGGGGCCCCCGCTGGGTGAACATACGCTGCTGCGCGTGGCCCGGGCCTATCAACTGACGACCGATTGGCACCGGCGCCAACCCCCGCTGGCAACGGACGGCTTCTGAGGGCTGCCGGCGCTGGCGCGGCCGGCCGATGGCCGGCGCCGCTGCCGATCCCCGGCGTCCGTGCCTGCCGTGGACGGTCCGATCTTCGATCGGGCTTACTCGACGCGTTGACGCGCCCGCCGGCCCGGGTCGTCGCCCGGCTCCAACGGTTCCAGCCGGAAGCGGTATTCACGCGGCTGACAGGGGATCAGATACTGGCGATGCGGCCAGGCGCCCCAACTGTTGTCGCCACCCACACCCTGCTGCATCAGGTCAAGATTCAGCACGACAAACTCGCGGAATGGCAGTTGGAAGGGATGCTCCGCGGACTGCAGGTCGTCGGTCGTGTGATGCAGGGCATTGACGCTCAGGAGCGGTTCGGCCACCACCAGCAGGCCGCGGCCGCGCCGATCCGTCAGGGCCACCCAGCGCACGTCCACCTTGTTTCCACTCTCGCCGGGCTCGGAGTAATCGTAACAGAACTGCTCGCGGACCCGTCCCCGGTAGCGGCCCACGCGGGCGTCCTTGCGATCGCAGTAGGTCTCGTGGGGGCCGGGGCCCAGCCACTCGATCCGGTCGAAGCCCTCGGGCAGGGTCATCTGCATCCCCAGGCGCGGCAGGGGCGGCAGGTTGGTCCGACCGGGTTCGAAGGCCGCCCGGACCTCGACCACTCCGGCGGGATGCACCTCGCAGGTCATGTTCCAGTGCGCCTCGACTGACGGGAGGAACCAGCGCACGGCAATCTCGACCTTCCCGTCTGCCGCCGGCTGGTGAACTTCGAACGCCTCCAACCGGGCGTTTTCATGTGCCCGGCGCCATACCCCCTGCGCCCGCTCCATGTTGCGGCCGCGATCGTTGTCGGTCGGCGCCCGCCAGAAGTCCGGGCGCAAGGGCGTGCGGATCCGTTCCACACCGCGATGCTGCCAGGAGACCCACTGTCCCGTGGTGCGATCGAAAGCAAGCGTGAAATCGCGGCCGCGGATGCGGACCTGACCGCCTTCCTCGGTCACGGTCAGCGGCGCCACGGGATCCGACCGGCGCAGCACGGGCGGCGCCGCATCCGGCAGGCGGAACTGGTCCCATGCAACCTCATGTCCGCGCGGCCCCCACGGAGTGTCCTTTTTCAGGGTGAAGCGGATATCCAGAAAGTACTCGAGTCCGGGTGCAGGCTCGAACGGTTTGACCGGGATCCGGAGTGTCGTCGCGGCCCCGGGCGCCAGGTCCAGCTCGGGCAACCGACCCGACTGCAGGGGTTTGCCGTCGGCGCTCAATGTCCACTCGGCGCGCAGCAGGTCGTTGAGGTTCAGGAAATCGTAGCCGTTGCGAATCTCCACGGTCCGCTCTGCGCCGTCCACGAGCCGGGTCCGCACCGGCTGATAGACGTGTTTGACCTCGAACAACGTCGGGTGAGGCCGGCGATCCGGCGTCACCAGCCCGTTGCAACAGAAGTTCTGGTCGGAGGGCGTGCCCGGCGGGCCGAAATCTCCACCGAAGGCCCAGAACGTGGGCCGGCCCTTGCGGACCGGTTCGAACCGCGGCTTCGGCAGAGGCCCTTGTTCCTGGCGCAGGCCCTGATCCACCCAATCCCAGATGAATCCCCCCTGCAGGTGCGGGCGAGAATAGATGAGGTCCCAGTAAAGCCAGAGGTTGCCGCAACTGTTGCCCATGGCATGGGCGTACTCGCACATGATGAAGGGCCGGGTCTGCGGCTGCTCCGAGTACTGCGCCAGTTCGGACGGGGGCGGGTACATGGGACAGACAATGTCCGTATGGGGCCGGCGCCCGGCCTGCTCATAGTGCACGGGCCGGGATGGATCGCGCTGTTTGATCCAGGCAGAGGTGGCCTCGAAATTCGGTCCGTCACCCGCCTCGTTGCCCAGGGACCAGATGATCACCGCAGGATGGTTCTTGTCCCGCTCGACCATCCGCCGGGTCCGGTCCAGGTGCGCATCTTTCCACTCCGGCCGCCGCGCCAGGGTGCGCGCTCCATAACCCATGCCGTGACTTTCGATATTGGCCTCGTCAATCAGGTACAGCCCGTAGCGGTCGCACAGATCGTACCAGGCGGGCTGGTTGGGATAGTGGCTGGTGCGAACCGCGTTGATGTTGTGCTGCTTCATGAGCCGGATGTCGCGGATCATGCTCTCCACGGTGATGGCCTGACCGCGGTCCGGGTCGTGTTCGTGGCGGTTGACGCCCTTGATGAGGATTCGCCGCCCGTTGACCAGGAGGTTCCCGTCCCGGATTTCCACTTCGCGGAAGCCGACGTTCGCAGGGATGACCTCCAGCACCTTGCCGTTCCGATCCTTCAGGGTGAGCAACAGCTTGTAGAGGTGGGGCGTTTCCGCCGACCACAGACGGGGCTGCCGGATCTTCTGGGTGAGCGTGGCTTGAGCGTTGCGGCCGTCCGGCTCCACGGCGAGGTTGATACTTCCCCCCGCCACGGTGCGGCCGTCCGGATCCAGCAGTTCCAGCTCGGCAGTGACCGGTGCGGTGCGGTCGGTGTGGTTCTCGACCTCGACCGCGACGGTCAGTATCGCGTCGCGGTAGGCCTCGTCCAGGTCGGTGCGCACCTCGAAGTCGCGGATGTGCACCTTCGGCGGCGACCAGAGATAGACGTCACGAAAGATGCCGCTCAGCCGCCAGAAGTCCTGGTCCTCGAGATAGGAAGCGTCGCACCAACGATAATTCTCGACGGCCAACAGGTTGCGTCCCGGCTTCACGTAGGGCGTGATGTCGAATTCCACCGGAGTCCGGCTGTCCTTGCCCAAGCCCACCCAATGTCCGTTCACCCAGACTTGGAACGCGCTGTTGACCCCGTCAAAGGTCAGCAACACGCGTCGTCCCTCCCACGACCGCGGCACGGTGAATTCCAGCCGGTATTGGTTGACGGTGTTGTTCGGGTCGTCTCTCGGGACCTCCGGCGGATTCCACGGCTCCGGCCAGGGATAGCGAATGTTCACGTAGATCGGGATGCCGTGGCCGTGCATTTCGACATTCGACGGCACCGGCAGTTCCACCCAATCGCGATCGTCAAAGTCCGGCCGCCAAAAGTCCGGGACACTGGCCAGGTGATTGGACGCATAATGGTACTTCCATCTGCCGTTGAGCGAACGGTACCAGGGTGACTTGACCCGTTCCTGGTTGCAGACCGGGCCAATGGAGAGGGCCGTCCGCCGGTCGGGACAGATCACCATCGTCACGTGCGGAGCCAGATGATTCCGACCGGTCACCCGGGGATTCTGGAAATCCGCCCAGTCCGCCCGCCCCTGGGATGAAGCAGGCACCAAACCCAACAGCATCCCGACAACCCACCACCACCCGCCTGCAGCTCCGATGCAGCGCGTTTTCATCACGAGTTCGATCCCTTTGAGGGTTGGTTGTTCGACCGGTTCCCGGACGGTTCGGCCGTGACGGACCCGGCTTCACTCTGCCTCCGTTTATAGTGCACATCGGGCAGCGCGCGCAATCTTGCCGCCGCCTGTTCGGGCGTGAGGTCCCGTTGCGGTTCGGCCAGCATCTCGTAACCGACCATGAATTTCCTTACCGTGGCCGAGCGCAGCAGGGGCGGATAAAAATGCGCGTGCAACTGCCAGTGCGGTTGCGGCCGGTCCCGATCAGGTCCCGTGGGTGCGCCGTGCCAGCCCATGGAGTACGGGAACGAAACCTCGAAGAGGTTGTCGTACCGGACGAGCAGCTTTTGGAGGATTTCCGCCAGCGCCACGCGTTCCACGGGCGTGAGCTCGGGCAACCGGCCGACGGGACGCAACGGCATCAGCAGGACCTCGAACGGCCAGACCGCCCACCACGGGACCACCGCCAGCCAGTGGGCATTGGCTGTGACGACCCGTTCCCCCGCATCGAGCTCCCGGCGGGCATAATCCAGCAGCAAGGGCCGGCCGTGCGTCCGGTACCACCAATCCTGCTGTTCGTCCTCTGCCGCGGCTTCCCGCGGCAGAAAATCACCGGCCCAGACCTGCCCGTGCGGATGCGGGTTGGAACAACCCATGATGGCGCCCTTGTTCTCGAACACCTGCACCCAGCGGTGGCAGGTGCCCAGGTCGGTCACCTGGTCTGCCCACATCTCCACCACTGCGGCGATCCCTTTGACGGGCATCTCAGCCAGGGTCAGATCATGCCGCGGAGAAAAGCACAACACGCGACATTCTCCGCGGACCGGCGCCGCGCGAAGCAACGGATCCGTGGTTGCGCCTGTTTGCGGCGCGTCCGGCAGCAAGGCGGCGAAGTCGTTGGTGAAGGCGTAGGTGCCCGTGTAGGCGGGGTTCACCTGCCCCGAGGCACGCCGGTTGCCGGGGCAGAGGTAGCAGTTCGGATCGTAGGCAGGGCGCTGCTCCGGAGCCGGTTTCTCGGTCTGTCCCAGCCAGGGACGCCGTGTCCGATGCGGCGAGACCAGGATCCACCGTCCCTGTAACAGGTCAAAGCGGCGATGCGGCCAGTCGGCCCAGTTCGCTTCGATCATCTCCCCCATAACCCCCGACATCGAACCAGGAACCGTGCGAGCGGCCGGAAGATCTAGCGTTGAACCACCCGTGCGCCCTGCCCGGCCCTCGTCACGAACAGCGTCGGTTCGATCCCGGTGCGGGCACGGTACGCCGCCTGGATGTGCGCCTGCACGGCCGGCACCGCACCGGTCCGGACCAGGGCAACGGCGCATCCACCGAAGCCGCCGCCGGTCATGCGGCACCCGAACACCCCACCCTCCACACCGCGTTCACGGGCCAGTTCCACCACCAGGTCGAGTTCGGGGCAACTGACCTCGTAATCGTCCCGCAGCGAGGCGTGGCTGGCGTACATCAGTTCGCCGGCCCGGACCCAGTCGCGGTTCCGGAAGGCCTCCGCGGCCTGCAACGTGCGGGCGATCTCGCCGATGACGTGTCGGGCGCGGCGATAGACGACCGGATCCAACTTCGATCGAGCGGTCTCAAGCTGATCCGGGGTGGCGTCGCGCAGGGCGGGCACCCCCAGAGTGGCAGCGGCCTGTTCGCACTGTTTGCGCCGGGTGGGATACTCGCTGCCGGTCAGCTCGTGCTTCACCTGCGTGTTGATGACCAGAACGGCGACGTCCGGATCCTGCATGGGCACGTGCTCGAAGTTGCGCGAACGGCAATCGAGAAGCAGCGCGTGGTCGGCCCGACCCAGCACGGCAATGAACTGGTCCATGATCCCGCACGGCATGCCGGCAAAGCGGTGCTCGGCCTCCTGGCAGAGCAATGCCTTTTCCACGGGATCCAGTTCGATGCCCAGCGCAGCCTCGCACAAGGTGGCGATGGCGACTTCGAGTGCCGCGCTGCTGGATAACCCGCCGCCCAACGGCACCGACGAGTGAATCCACACGTTCATGCCCGGCAACCGGTGACCGCGCCGGGCAAAGCCCGCCAGAACACCCAGCGGATAGTTGCCCCAGGAACCTTTGGGCAGTGGCTGCGGCTGCTCCCCGGCCGGCAGTTCGACCACCGAGGCATCCGCCGAGCTGGCCAGGCAGATTCGGCCGTCGTTCCGGGGCGCCCCAAGCGCCACGGTGTACCGTTCCAGGGCCATCGGGAAAACATACCCGTCATTGTAATCGGTGTGCTCGCCGATGAGGTTGACGCGACCCGGCGCCGCCGCGATCCACGTCGGAGCCGTTCCGTACCGCGTTTCGAATGCGTTTGCGCCCTCTCTCAACAAGTCGTCCCACTGCATAAAGTGACTCGTACCTCCTTGCGCCGATGCGGATGGTCCTGCGACCGTGCGCGTGTGCCACGCGGAATCCTCACAGGGTTCCGAACCGGTAAAAGGTCGTCTGCCGGTAGACCTGTCCCGGCCGAAGGATCACGCTCGGGAAATGCGGTATGTTCACCGCGTTGGGAAAGTGTTGCGTTTCCAAGCAGAGCCCCGCATGACGCTCGTACCGCCAGCCGCCCTTCCCGACCAAACTACCATCCAGCCAGTTGCCGGTGTACAATTGCACCCCCGGTTCGGTGGTCCAAACTTCCATGAACCGACCGCTCCGCGGCTCTTCCACCCGCGCGCAAAAGGCCGGGCGCCCCGGGCGCCCGCGGCAGACCTCCGTCTGGTTCCAACCCCCGGCGTCCCCGCGAAGCACGAAATTGTGATCGTAACCCGGCGGATCCTCCCCAGCCTCCGTCAGCCGGGTGCCGATCCAGCTCATCTTCCGGAAGTCCAGGGGCGTGCCGGCCACCAGCCGGATCTCTCCCGTGGGTACGTTGTCGGGTCCCTTCGGCGTGTAAAAATCGGCGGCGATCTGCAGACGGTGCCGGTGGATGGTCCCTTCACCGGCAAGGTTGAAATACCCGTGATGCGACAAGTTGACCGGCGTGGGGCGATCCGTCCGCGCCTGGTAGTCGAACCAGAGCTCGTTGTCCGGAGTCAGGCTGACGGTCAGCGTCACCACCAATCTGCCCGGAAACCCCTGGTCGCCATCGGGACTGACGTGCCGAAACCGAACGGACGCGGGTCCGACCACCCGCGCCTGCCAGAGGGCCTTGTCAAAGCCGTTCGGCCCACCGTGCAGACAATTCGTACCGTCGTTGGCGGGCAGTTGGTGGGTCTGACCGTCCAGGACGAACCGCGCCCTCGCGATCCGATTGGCCACCCGTCCTACCGTGCACCCAAAATACGGGTGCCCCTGGAGGTACGGCTCCAGCCGGTCAAAGCCCAGCACCACGTCCGTCAGCCGGCCCCGCCGATCTGCAACGTGCAACTCCGTCACGATCGTGCCGTAGTTGGTGATCCGAGCCACCGTTCCCTGCCGGTTCCGGAGCGTGAACAGACGTGCCTTCCGGCCGTCCGGCAACGTGCCGAACGTACGCACCTCCACCCCGCGCCCCTCCGCCGCGACGCCGCTTTCGCAACCGGCCCGACTTACAGAAGGCCCCACTGCCCTTGCTGCCATGCCACCTCCCTGTTTGGTCGTGCAGATGCGGGCCCGCACCTCAGCGGGCCACGCCCCACGGACTGAAGATCGCGTAGAGTGAGAGCGTGATCACGATGACAACCAACCCGGCCAGTTTGGCCCCCTGCGAACTTTCGAGTGCGATGGCGGACTGCTGCTTGAACTCCACCGGCTGGGGCAACGGCCGCGCCAGCGTGATCGCGCCCATGACCAGGAGGCAGAGCCCGAAACAGACCGCCATCCGGTTGAGGAACTGCAGCTCGGGAACCAGCAGCTTCAACGTGCCGTAGGCCACCATGTTGGTTAGCAGACCGGCCACGCCACAGATCGCCGGACCCCGCCGCACAATCAGACCGAACACGAACACGGCCAGAATGCCGGGCGAAATGAAGCCCTGACTTTCCTGGATGATCGTGAAAATGCTGTTGCTGATCTTCGGGTTCCCCAACTGCGGTGCCAGAAAGACGGCGAGCGCGGTGAATGCGACCACGGAAACGCGGCCCACCCACACGATCCGCTCCTGGGACGCCTGCGGATTGAGGAACTTCTTGAAAACGTCCATGGCGAAGATGGTGGACGCGGCGTTGAGCATGGCCGCCAGTGAGCTCACCACCGCGCCCAGCAGGGCTGCCATCACAAACCCCACCACGCCCACGCCCTGGGGCAACACGTGACCCAGCAGTTGCGCCAGCGCCGTGTCGTACTTGAAGGCAATCAGCTTCTCCACCGCAGGTCGTTCACCCGCCTGCCGGGCCGCCTCTTCCACACGGGCATTGTAGGTGTCCAACTCCTCGGCCAGCCCGGGATGCACCGCACGCCAGGAATGATCCTCCGTCGTGAAAACCTGGAACCGGGCCGGTTGAAGGGAGTCGTACACGCCCCGCGGAATCGGCAGGACCCACGGATTGTGGACCTTCACAGCCCGCACGGCCGCTTCATCCGGGTAAACCGCCAGCAAATAACGGCCCTCCGGCCAGGTCTTCAACTGCTCGTCAGAAGGTGCCTCGGCCAGTTCCACGAACCGGGTGCCGGGATTGGCCTTGAAATACAGGGCCATGCTTTTGGCCGTGTCCTGGACCGCCGCCAGCCGCATCTGGTTGCTGTAAAGGTTGAACGCAATGATCCCGGGGATCACGATCACAAAGGGAATCAAAAGCTTCATGAACGCGGCGAACACGATGCCTTTCTGTCCCTGGGCCAGTGAGGCCGACCCGAGCGTCCGCTGCGTGATGTACTGATTCAGGCCCCAGTAGTAGAAATTCGGAATCCACAATCCCAACAGAAGGGCCGTCCAGGGCAGGATCGTGTCCGTGGCCGGCAGGAACATGTTCATCCGCGGCCGGTTCAGTTCCCAGAACCGCTCGACGGCTCCGGCGTCGGGCGACAGCGTCACCATGGCCACGGCACCCGTCTCCGGACTCACCACGGTGGCCGCCTCCGTTGCCGCACCCAGCTTCTGGAACGCGAAGATCATGATCACCGCGCCGCCCAGTATGAGTGCGCTTCCCTGGATCAGGTCGGCCCAGGCACAGGCCTTCAAACCACCGGCCGTCACATACAGCATCGCAATCAGACCGATGATCAGCGCACCCGCGGCCAGCGAAAGATGGTGCCCCGCCTGGCCCGCCAACGTGCTCAAGGTGAGCGCCCCCGAGTAGGTCACCGCGCCCAGCAGCAGGAGGTAGATGAAGATGGTGGCCACGGCCATGATGGTCCGGGCCGCGCTGCTATACCGGTATTCCAGGAACTCCGGCATCGTGTAGATCCCCGCCCGCAGAAAGTACGGCAGAAACCCGAAAGCCACGACCACCAGCGTGATGGCGGCCATCCATTCATAGCTGGCGATGGCCAGGCCGACGTGCATGGCGGCGTTGCCGCTCATGCCCACGAATTGTTCGGTGGAAATGTTCGCCGCGATGAGCGAGAACCCGATCAACCACCAGCGGAGACCGCGCCCGGCCAGGAAGTAATCCTCGCTGCCCTTCTCGTCGCGGCTTTTCCACAAACCCACCGCCACCACGGAGATGACAAAGAGGACGAAAATGGCGATGTCCGCCCACGTGAACTGGAAGGAACCGTTCATAAGCTGCGCTGTATGGCCGCAAAGGCTTGTGTATCGGCCGGCCGTTCGGGTTTGCCACCCGGCGCTTTGCCCATCCTCCAGCCGCCGGCCCGGCTGTCCGCCCGACGTGCGTCGTTAAAGTGAGCGGGGGCGCCCGAAGGGGTGGACGCCCCCGCCGAACCAGTTAGTCCTCAACCATTAACCTCCTTGGCAAAGCCGTCAGGCCCTGGCCCTCTGCCCCGCAAGAGTTGCCGGGCCCTACCGCGGACCCCGGCATTCCGGCGCCTCGGGCGGTCTCGAGCTTCCGGAACCCACGTCCGCAGTTCCATCAACCGCGGGCATTGTACCGCAACCACCCACCCCTGCAAGGTCATGATCGTGCTTTTTTTTGAAGAAATTCGGTCGGACGCGATGCCGGGACCAGGGCCGGCCGGGGTGACCCGCCCCGAGGTCCGGTCCCCGGAGTGGGCAGCGAATCACCCCGCCTCTGCAATGAGCTGATGACGAACGGGTTGTGGCGCCGGATGTCCCGCCCACCGGCAGGCCCGCGGTAGGGGGCCGGTTCCACGGCGGGAGTTCCCGCCGGGCCGGCAGGTAGCGGAACCTCGCTCCGGGTGGGGTGAAAGCGAGCCCTGGCTTTGTGGGATGGCCGACAGCGGATTGGGCGGGCACCACGGCACATGACGCCCCTGCAGGCGATTGCTCACCCCGCGGGGTGCCGCTTGACAGATGGGTACGGGGCTGCGAGGTAGTCCGAAGTTCATGGATCCGGTTTTGAAACTGTCCGCACCAGCCAGTCGGGGGTTTTGGGAAATCCGCGTCCTCTACGAGGACGAGCACCTGCTGGCGTTGGACAAGCCGGCGGGCCTGCTGAGCTCGCCTGACCGGTACGATCCGAGCCGCCCCAATCTCATGCGTCTGCTCCAGGAAGGGATCGCCCAGGGCAGGCAATGGGCAGTGGCCCGCGGGTTGACCTACCTGGCCAATGTGCATCGCCTGGATTTCGAGACCAGCGGTGTGCTGCTCCTGACGAAAGACAAGGAGTCGCTCACGCATCTGATGCGGCAGTTCGAATCGGGTCAGACGGAAAAACGCTACGTTGTGTTGGTGGAGGGGGCGGTCACCGAGGGCGAATTCCGTGTTGCAGCGCGGTTGGCGCCTGATCCGGCCCGGCCCGAACGAATGTGCGTGGTGCGGAAGCGGGGCAGGGAATCCGTGACGGATTTTCGTGTCCTGGAGCGGTTCCTGGGTTACACGCTGCTGGAATGCCGGCCGCGGACGGGCCGGACCCATCAGATTCGTGTGCATCTGGCGCATCGGGGGTGGCCGGTGGTGGCCGACAAACTGTATGGCGGGTCGCCGCTGTGGTTGTCTCGCATCAAATCCGGTTACCGCCTGGCCAGGGGCGGGCAGGAGCGCCCGTTGTTGGACCGGCTCGCCCTGCACGCCGAGGCCCTGGGGGTGACCCATCCGGTCACGGGCCGGTGGGTGGAGATTCGGTCGCCCTGGCCCAAGGACCTGCAGGCGGCGGTGAAACAGTTGCGCCGGCATGCGGCGGTGCCGGGCGCCTCGGGTCCCGCCGGCGCCACCGGCGCGGCCGGCTCCGGTGGCTGAGCGCCGGACTCCCGGCCGGGCCTGCGGCCTCATGGTGCGGACGGGAGCAACGCCTCCAAGATCGGGCGGACCCATTGGTCGCGCTGCATGTCCCACACGATGAAGTCCCCGTCGAACTGCCAGTAGGCCCAGCTCCAGCCGCGTGCCTCGGCCTCGCGGGCGACCGTTCGGATGTAGCGCACGCGCGCCTCCAAGGGCGCGCGATCATAGGCGCCGAATTCGCCGAGGAAGACGGGGCGTTGATGTTTCCGTGACCAGTCGGCGACCTTGTCGAAGTCCTGTCGGATGGCGTTCACCTCCTCAGCGGTACCGCGCCAGTCTATGCCCACCTTGTCCTGCTGCCCGGTCCAGGAGGCGCCCTGATGGGTGAAGGCCATCGGCTTGTAGTAGTGCACGGTGACGATGATGTGCCGATCGTCCGCAGGCAGGTCCAGTTCCTCCAGATGATCGACGGAGTTCCAGAATGCCGGTCCTATGATCACCGGCCGTTGCGGATGCTGCTGGCGGACGATCGCCAGGGCTTCGCGCAGCCACTGGTTCCAGAGCGCAGGGGTCAACTTTTTGCAGGGCTCGTTCAACAGCTCGAAACAGACCGTGTCCGGCCATGACCGGGCCGCGATCTGGCGCCAAAAGGCCAGGAACCGGTCCTTGTGGCCTTCCGGGTCCTCGCCGATGGCATTGAACTCGTGCAGGTCGAGTATGACGTTCAAGCCGCTGGCGGCGGCGTTGCTGACGGCCCAGTTCAGCGTGGCCCACCATTCCGGGCGCAGCGCCCGGTCCGGGTCAGGGCTCATGTGCCGGAACGGGTGGAGGTTGATCCGCACGGTTTGAAATCCGGCCTCGCGGATCAGGCGGAAATGTCGTTCCTGGAAACGCGCCCGGGTTCGATCCCGCCAAATGGGGTCGTATCCCAGGATGTTCACTCCCCTGCCCAACCGCCGGTTTTGTTCGAAGATATCGGCCCCGGTGGCCGGTCCGGTCGCCACCAGCACCAGCGCCGCAACGCTCCACAGCCAGCTCGTTCTCATACCAGCGGCTGACGGTCCGGTGCGTCTGGCTATTCAAAGCCGGCGGGCAAGGTGTCCACACGACCCGGGCCGGTCCGGGACAGCGGGTGCAGCGCGGGTGATGGTCCGGCCAACCAGGCAGTGGGCGGCGGCTCGGCGGCCGTCTCTGGATCGGCGCATTGCCTCGAGGCGGCCGGGTGCTCATGTTGGAGCCCGGAAGCTGATCAAGTCATGGCTACGTTTTACGACACGCATGTGCATCTGGCGGACCGGGTGTTCGAAGCGGATCTGGAAGCGGTGCTGGAACGGGCCCGCTCGGCCGGGGTGACGCGGATGGTGGTTGTCGCCACCGACTTTGATGACAGCCGCCGTTGCATCGAGCTGGCCGAACGGTACCCGGAGCTGTTTGCGGTGGTTGGCTGGCATCCCAACGAAGCAGCCCGGGCACCGGAAGACCTGCGCCCCGTCCTGCGTGAACTGGCGCAGCATCCGAAGGTGGTGGCCCTCGGCGAAACCGGGATGGACGCCTTCCGCCTTCCGGCGGATCCGGCCCGCCGGGAACCCGTTCTCCAGCTTCAGGAGCGGCTGTTTCGCCAGCACCTCGAGGTGGCGGCCGAGACCGGCTTGGGCTGCGTCATCCATCAACGTGCGATCTTCGACCGTACCCTGGCCGTGTATGTCGACTATGCGCCGCATGTGCGCGGCGTGTTTCACTGTTTTGCTGAAACGCCGGTGCACCTCGACCGGGTGTTGGCCACCGGGGCCATCGTCAGTTTCACCGGGCTGGTGACCTTCCGAAACGGTCAGGCCGTTCGTGAGACGGTGGCGGCCACGCCCCCGGCAAGTTTCATGTTGGAGACGGACGCCCCCTACCTGGCGCCCGAGCCGCACCGCGGACGGCGCTGCGAACCGGCGCACCTGGTGGAGACGGCCAAGGTCATTGCGGCGGTGAAACAGCTCACTCTGGAGGAGCTGAGCCACCATACCTGTCGCGTGGCGGAGCGGTTCTTCCCGAAGCTCCAAGCCGGTGCCTGAGCGGATCTGCATCGGACGGATCTGCTCGCGGAACCGGGCAGGGCCGCTCGTCCCGGGAGCGGTGCCGGGCCCACCATCGGTAAACGCGCGCCGCCATGCCACGGATGCCGGGCAATTCCAGCCACACACCCAGCGGCCACAGCCAACCCACCCTGCGACACAGCCACGCAACCGCTGCCGCCCCTCCCAGCGATCGCCCGTCAGGCAAAAAGAGTTTCATTTCTTCCGGTACAGCCGTCTGTTGCGGGTCGATCAGCTTTCGTGCCCGGGGACCGTCGAAAGGGACGAAGCGAAAGCCGCGTCGTTCCCACAACCAGCCCCATCGTGAGACCCAGCGCCGACAGCTCCCGCACCGGCCGTCGTAAACGATCCATCCGCGGCAGACTGCCTCGTTCCCGGCGCCGACCGGTTGGACAGCCTCGTTCTGCACGGAGGTAAAATGGCAGAAGCCGCGCATGCTGCAAACGGGTCGTGCTTTTTCCGCCGGGGATTGTCCGCGCCGGTGCGTCTGCGGCGGGTCGAAACCGGTCCGGGCGGTCGGTAGCCCCGTTCTGGCGAGCCGGCGGCGGTTTACAAGGGAAAATCGGGATCGCTCGCAGGCGCGGTCTCCCGCCGGGTGCCTTCACGAGGAAAGCGGGAACCTTCAAGCGGAGCCGCCCCGGCCGCGCCAGAAGGTGTCTCCCCGGATTCCGCGGGCTGGGGCTGTGTCCCAGCCGGTTTGTCCGGGGATTCTCCCCCCGGGCCGGTTGGGCCGGGCTCTGCTGTTTGTTCGACCCATGCGCGCGGCTGCGCAGGTGCCGGGGAGGCGGCTGTGCAGACGGTGGCCGCAGCGTGCAACTGCCCGGTCTCCGGCGCGGTCACCTGCGGGTACGCTCTCATCCGGGCCACGAGTTCGCGCAAGGTGACGGCGGAGGCCACCTGTTCCTCCGCAGCCAGGACGCGGGCGTACTGACTCCACACCTCGCGGGTGGGGTCCGACTCTGCGCCGTCCCAATCCGTTCCGTTTCGACTTCGCATGGCCCGTAAAACGTCGTGGAGGGTGATGCTCTCCAAGGGGCGCGCCGGCATGTAGGCGGGCGGCTCCCCGACCAGCTCCAAAACCAGCCCTGCCCCCTTCAACCGGTCCAGCACGTCCAGGCAGAGCCGGGGCACGGCACCGGAAGCGACGGAGAGGTCTTCCACGGAAGGGGGTCTTTCGGCGTTCTGGAAGGCGCGTCCCACCTCGGCCATCAACCGGAGCGCCAGCAGCTCACGGCCGCGCTGGTCCAACTGGACGGTCAGGTGCGCCTGCGCCGCGTGAACGCGGTGCTGCCATGTGTACGATACCTGCGCGCCCAGCAGCACGATCACCCAGGCAATGTACAGACCGACCATGAAGACCGGCACCAGTCCCAGGCTTCCGTAGATCTTGAAGTTCGTGACCACGCGGGAGACGTAGAGCACGTTCAGCAGGTTGTTCAGGTGCCACAACAAAGCGGCGAACCCGCCCCCCACCAGTGCCGCAGACCATTCGACCCGCGTGTTGGGCACCAGGCGGTAGAGTCCGGCAAACAGCATCCAGAGCAGCAGCAGGGGCAACGCGCGGAACAACAGGCCGCCCACCAACGGCATGCGGGCCAGCCACTCCCGGGGGGTTTCCCAGTAGGGTCCGGAGGCCAGCGCCACCGCACCCACCACCAACAGCGGTGCGAGTGTGAGGCAGGCCCAGTAGAGCACCACCCGCATGAACCACGGCCGCCCCTCCGGCACACCCCAGATGTCGTTCATGGTGTTCTCCACCCTGGCCAGCAGCAGAATCGCCATCAGCAACAACGCAATGCTGCCGGTGACGCCCAGCTCCGCACTGCGGGTGTGTTGAATGAACTCGCGCAGCCTCTGGGCCACCACGCGGCGCAGGTCCTGCGCCGTCGTGGGCGCCACTTCGGGCCGGCCTGCGGACCCCGCGGCCGCCGTGGTCTCCTTGTCCGGCGGTTCCGAGGCATGCTGGTCCGGCGGGGCGGTCCCATCCGGCCGCGACTGGCCGGGCAACGCCAGCGTCAGCCCCGGCGCCCACCACCGGGCATGCAGCTCGGTCGTCCAGAACTCCGCCTGCAATGCCGGTGGAAGGTTGGTGGAGGTGGCCGGGGGCATGACCGCCTGAACCAGCCGGTCCACGAACGCCTCGATTTGCGCCTCGCTGCGTCCTTTGAGCAGGGTGCTGGTGACCCCGAGCACCAGGGCCAGGAGCGGCACCAGCGAAAGCAGCGTGGCATAGGACAGGGCTGCTGCGCGGACGAAACCGCGGTTGCGATTGAATTCACGCAGGACGGCGCCGCAGAAGCGCACTGCTTGGAGCCAGCGCGATTCGGAAGCGCCCGCGCCCAACGTGGCGCCGCTCCATGCCGCCCACAACCGGGTGCGCCAGTCGGAAGGACGGTTTTCTTTCGCAGCCGGGCTCCGCACAACGCGACGCTAACAAACGCCCCCGGAGTGTCAACGGCGGGGCCCATCGGCCCGGCTCCGGCGCATCGGCACGCTCTCTGGCATCTCTCCAAGCCGCCAGATGATCGATAGGGGCCGATCGAGTAAACTTGAGGAAATCCCGCCGGTGTGGAACGCTACGGCCGGAACCCGTGCCAGGTCTCATGGATCCGGATTTGGCCCAGGCCGGATGGATTCGAGTCGCGCCGGACCCCTTTGCCCGGAGTTTGATTTCGCGTCGGTGGCGTCGGTGGTGGGAGGCGTGGTGGGGGTTGCTGTATCCGCGAGTGTGCCAGTTGTGCCGGAGCGAACCGGCCACGCCGCGCTGGGGATGGGTGGGACGGCGGTGTCGCAGGCTGGTGCAGCCGCTGCGTCCGCCCTGGTGCGAACGTTGCGGGTTGCCGATCCCGGGCGAGGCCACCGTGCAGTTCGAGTGCGCCAACTGTCGCGGGCGCGATCTGCCGTTCTCCACGGCGCGGGCGGCCGTGGTGGCCGAAGGCCCCGTCCTCGAGGCGATCCACCGTTACAAGTATCAGGGCGCACTCTGGTTCGAGCCTTTCCTGGCACGGCTGCTGGTGCGGGCGGCCGCCGACGCCGTACGGGAGGGGGGATGGGACGCCATCGTGCCCGTGCCGTTGCATCCGGTGCGGGAACGGGAGCGCGAGTTCAACCAGGCCGCCCGCCTGGCGCGCCACCTGGCACGGGCCACCGGTCTTCCACTCGAAACCGGCTGGTTGCGGCGGGTGCGCCCCACCAAGATGCAGGCCCTGCTGAGTCGCGACGAGCGGCTGCGCAACGTGCGGCGGGCCTTCCAGCTTCGCGCGGGTGCGGTGGTGCGCGGGCGCCGGCTGGTTTTGGTGGACGACGTGTTCACCACCGGCGCCACCACCGGAGCCTGTGCAGGGGTGCTGCGTCAGGCAGGCGCGGCGGAGGTGTGTGTTTGGACAGTTGCACGCGGGCTTTGATCCGTTAGAATGCCGCCAAACGCGAGGATCCCAGCGTCGTGTCAAAAGCAAAACCGAAAGCGTCCATGACAGACACCTCGTCCACGCGCACATCCGGCACCGCGCCGGCCGGTGCACCGCAGGCGGCGCCGGCTCCGGCGTCCGATCCGGGCACGTCCTTCGTGAAGAAGCCGAAGCTGGCCGGGCGCTCGCGCAAACGGGACATTCCCGAAGGCTTGTGGACCAAATGCCCGAAATGCGCGGTGATGGTCTTCGACAAGGAACTGGACGAGAACCTCAAGGTCTGTCCCAAGTGCGGCCATCATTTCCCGATGAGCGCCCGCGAGCGGATCCACTCGCTGGTCGAGACCTGCACGTTCGAGGAGATGGACGCCGATCTGGTGAGCGTGGACGTGTTGGGGTTCACGGGAGTGGCCAGTTACACCGCCAAATTGGACGAGTACCAACGGGCCACCGGGCTGAAGGACGCCATCGTGACGGGACTGTGTCGGATCGGCCCTCATTATTGCGGCCTGGGCGTGATGGACTTCGGTTTTCTGGGCGGGTCCATGGGCTCGGTGGTGGGGGAAAAGGTGACCCGCTTGGTGGAGGTGTGCACGGACCGCGAACTGCCGGTGATCCTGATCTCCAGCAGCGGCGGGGCCCGGATGTACGAGGGCCTTTTCAGTCTCATGCAGATGGCCAAGACCTGCGGCGCCCTGGCGTACCACGCGCGGGCCCGCCTCCCCTTCATCAGCGTGCTGACCCATCCGACCACCGCAGGTGTCATGGCCAGCTTCGCCAGTGTGGGCGATCTCATCCTGGCCGAGCCCGGCGCCATGATCGGCTTTGCCGGTCCGCGGGTCATCAAGGACACCACGCAAAGCGAGCTGCCGCCCGGTTTTCAGACCGCCGAATTCCTCCTGGAACATGGTTTGATTGACGCCATCGTCCCGCGACCTCAGCTCCGCTCCAGGCTGATCACGTACCTCAACTATCTGACCGCAGGCCGCCGTACCGTCTCACGGGCTGTTTGATCCGGGTCCACACGATGTTTTACCGCCGCTTTGGCCGCACCGGTTTGTCCATGCCCGTGCTTTCCTGCGGTGGCATGCGCTTCCAACATTCCTGGAAGGATGCCGATGCGCCGGGCATCCCCGCGGAGAATCAGCGGAACCTGGAGGCGTGTGTCTGGCGGGCGTACGAACTGGGGATTGTCCACTTCGAAACGGCCCGCGGGTACGGCACTTCCGAACTGCAGTTGGGCCGGATCCTGCCCCGACTGCCGCGTGACCGGATCCTGGTTCAGACCAAGGTGGCTCCCCGGGCGTCGGCCGAACTGTTCCTGCGGGACTTCGACACCTCGCTGCGCAACCTTGGCCTGGATTACGTGGATCTGCTGGCCATCCACGGGATCAACAACCGGCAGTTGTTCGAGTGGACCATGCGACCACGCGGTTGCCTGGCTGCCGCCCGCCAGCTCCAGCGAGAGGGCCGCGTCCGGTTCATCGGTTTCTCCACCCACGCACCCACCGACCTGATTGTGGAAACAATTGAGACGGGCGAGTTCGACTACGTCAACCTGCACTGGTACTTCGTCAATCCGCTGACCTGGCCGGCGGTACGCGCCGCGGCCGAGCACGACATGGGGGTGTTCATCATCAGTCCCAACGACAAGGGGGGCAAACTCTACGACGCCTCGGCCCGGATGCGGGCCCTTTGCGCGCCGCTGACGCCCATGCAATTCAACGACCTGTACTGTCTGGCGCGCCCGGAGGTCCACACGCTCAGTTGCGGGGTGGCGCGCCCTGCCGATTTCGACGAGCACGTGGAGGCGCTGCAACACCTGCCCCGCGCTGCGGAGGTCATCGCGCCGATCGAGGCCAGGCTTCGGGCCGTGATGAAAAACGAGCTGGGCGCCGACTGGTGCGCCCGCTGGTTCGAGGGCATCCCCGAGTACACCGAGGTGCCCGGCCAGATCAACATCCTGGAAATCCTCCGCCTTTGGACCTATGCCAAGCCGCTGGATCTGCTCGCCTGGGCGCGCATGCGTTACAACCTTTTGGGCCAGGCCGACCACTGGTTCCCCGGGCAGAATGCCGCGCGGGTGGACGAGGTGGATCTGGGTCCCTGCCTGGCCGGCAGCCCGTTCGCCGATCGGGTTCCGGACATCCTGCGGGAGGCGCACCGGCTGTTTGCCGATCGCCCGGCTCAACGCCTCGGCAATCATTGAGGGAACCGCTCAACTGCGCTCTGGATTGCTTTCCCAAGACATCCTTCTATAGTGCCAGCCATTTTTGAGCGAGACGACCAAATGAGCCAGCCGACCGATGCAAGGCAGTCCTGGGACATCGCCCGAGCCCGGGAGCTCTATCACATTGATCGTTGGGGCGCGAAGTACTTCGACATCAACGAGGAGGGGCACGTCGTGGTCCGCCCCCTCCAGGAGGCGGGTGCCACGGTGGACCTGACCGACGTGGTTGAAGAAGCACGCGCACGGGGGCTGAAGTTCCCGTTGTTGATTCGTTTTCAGGACATCCTGCGGCACCGGGTCGAGGCCCTCAACAAGGCCTTCCAACAATCCATCCATGAGTTCAACTATCAGGGACGTTACCGCGGGGTCTTTCCGGTGAAGGTCAACCAGTTGCGGGAGGTGGTGGAGGAGATCCTCGACGCGGGGCGCCCGTACGACTTCGGCCTCGAGGTGGGCAGCAAACCCGAGTTGTACGCCGGTCTGGCCTTGCAGCCGGCGGTGGGCAGTCTGATCGTCTGCAACGGGTACAAGGACGCCGGTTTCATCCGGATGGCCCTGCTGGGGACCAAGCTTGGCAAGACGGTGATCCTGGTGGTCGAAAAGCTCGAGGAGCTCCGCCACATCATCGCCCAGTCACGGCAGGCCGGCGTGGAGCCGATCATCGGGCTGCGGGTCCGGCTGCTGGCCAAGGGATCCGGCCGCTGGGCAGGCAGCGGCGGTGAAAACGCCAAGTTCGGTCTCAGCACCGCCGAGATCCTGGCCGCGTGCGAGATCCTCCGGTCCGAAGGGCTCGCCCACTGCCTGAAACTGATTCACTTTCACATCGGTTCCCAGGTGACGGACATCCTCACCATCAAACGGGCCGTGCAGGAGGCGGCCCGCTACTACGCCAAACTCCGCAAGATGGGATTCCCGTTGCAGTACCTTGACGTCGGCGGCGGTCTGGGCGTGGACTACGACGGGAGCCGTTCCACCTTCGAGAGCTCCACCAACTACACCCTGCAGGAGTATACGAACGACGTGGTGTACTACATCGCCGACGTGTGCGACGCCGAGGGGGTGCCGCACCCGGATATCATCAGCGAGAGCGGCCGGGCCATTGTGGCCCATCACAGCGTGCTGGTCGTCGAAGTGTTCGGGTCCATCGAGAAGTGCCCCCCGGAGGCGCGGTTCGAATTCGGCGAAAAGGAGCATCCCCTGGTGCACGAATTGCTCGACATCCGGCAAAACCTGGAGCGACTGAACAAGCTGGAGGCCTACCACGACGCCCAGGAACGGCGCGAAGACGCCCATCACATGTTCATCCTTGGCCTGATGGACCTGCCCGACAAGGCGAAGATCGAGACGCTCTACTGGGACATCAGCCGCGCCGTGGTGGCCCATTACAAGGGGCGCCCGCACGTTCCCGAGGAAATCCGCAAACTCGAGGACAGTTTGAGCGATCAGTACCTCTGCAACTTTTCGGTGTTCCAGTCCCTGCTGGATCACTGGGCGCTCGGGCATCTGTTCCCCATCATGCCCATCAGCCGGCTGAACGAGCCGCCCACACGCGAGGCCACGCTGGTGGACATCACCTGTGATTCGGACGGGCAGGTCAACCAGTTCATCGATCTGGAGGACGTCCGGGACACCCTCCCTCTGCACGCGCTGCAACGCCGCAACAATGGCAACGGCCGGCCGGGCGCCGTGGAGCCCTATTACCTCGGCTTTTTCCTCATGGGCGCCTACCAGGACATCATGGGCGATCTGCACAACCTGTTCGGCCGCGTCAACGAGGTGCACGTGTTCCTCGACCCCGACGAGCCGGCCGGCTACTACATCGAGGAGATCATCGAGGGCACAACCATCGTGCAATCCCTGGCAGCCGTGCAGTACGACGAGAACGAACTCAAACGCCAGATGAAGGCCCAGGTGGACGAGGCCATCCGGTCCGACCGCATGAAACCCTCCGAAGCCATGCGGTTGCTGGATGAATACGAGCGGGGCCTCCGCGAGTACACCTATCTGTCTTTTTGAGGACCCGACCGGCCCGGAACGCGGCCGGTCTCCCCGGCAACCCGGTCACAGATGGACGTGTCCCACGCCCCTTCCCAACTTCCGGCCCGGGCCCTGCCGGGGTTGATCCAGGGTTTGGCCGGTCTGGCTTGGGCCCTGCCGCTGGGCATGGTGGTTTGCGTGCAGACGGCCCGGCAGATCGGTTTCTGGAGCCTGGGGCCCTGGCCGGCGGTTGCCGTCACCGGCTGGCTCTATCTCTGCACGCTGCGCCTTCCATCCTCCTTCAACCCGGGCAGCTCCTGGGATGGCTCGCTCCGGCGCAGTCGTTCCCTGGCACTGTTGCTGTGGGGCTTGAGCCCGTTCCTCTACTGGCACGCGCGCTTGCCCGATCATCCGTGGTTCACCCTGATGACCGGAATCACCGGCGTGGCGGGGTGGTGGCTCCTCATCGAGGTCAATCGGTTCCTGCCTGCGGCGGCCGCGTCTTTCGAAGATCCCCGCCTGACCCATGAGGTACGTGGCCTCTGTCACGTGAACCGTGTGATCTTCGTGCTGGGGGGGCTGGTCTGGCTGATGGTACGGGTTCTGGCACAGGCCGACTCCCTCCCGGCGCCGGCGGAACGATACGGCCTGTTGCTGCTCCGATTGGAGGCGCCGCTCTGGATGTTCTTTCTGGTGGCGCCGCTGGCCCTGACGCTCGCCTGCCTCTGGAAGACCCGCGAGGCCGCCTGGCGGGAGCTGTTGCGCCGGGCCGGCCTGCAATAGGCGATCTGCCCACCCTTACTGGCGTTCGTATTCGCCCTTGCCAATCCGTTTGAAGACGGTAAAGCCGGCTTTTTTGGCGTCGGAGATCGAGAGCGGCTTGAGTTTCTGGGGCGTGTTGAAGGTGCTGATGACCTTCCGCACCGGCCGCTTGCAGGCCGGACAACGCGTCAGCTCCGGCGCGTTCACCGGCCGCATGAGCGTGAAGCGGCCCCCGCAAACCGCGCAGTCGCCTTCGCACAATTCGTACTCGTAGAGCGGCATGGTTCCCCTTCCTCCCGTTGCCTCCCAGAGTTTCCACCAGCGCACGGAACTTTGCAACCGCCCCTGCCGGCCCGGCGCTTTTTCGCCGCGGCGCCGGGCGCGGTTGGAAAGGCGGCTCCGGGGCTGCGGGTGTTCAGCCGCCGCTCTTGCGTTGGTTGAAGACGTTGAAGAGTTCCAGCGGCAGCGGCACAAACGTGGTGGTGCTGTGCTCGCTGGCGATCTCCCGCATGGTCTGCAGATAGCGCAGCTGGAGCGCGATCGGTTCCTTGGCAATCATCTGCGCGGCCTGGACCATTTTCTCGGCCGCTTGGAACTCGCCTTCGGCGTTGACGATCTTGGCCCGCCGTTCCCGCTCCGCCTCGGCCTGTTTGGCCATGGCGCGTTTCATGCCGTCGGGCAGCGCCACGTCCTTGACCTCCACGGCGGTCACCTTGACTCCCCAGGGATCCGTCTGGCGGTCAATGATTTCCTGGAGTTTCTGGTTGATCTTTTCTCGGTGGGCGAGCAGTTCATCCAGCTCGGCCTGCCCCAGCACGCTGCGCAGTGTGGTCTGGCCGAGCAGCGCGGTTGCCTTCCAAAAATTCTCCACCTTGACCACCGCCGCCACCGGGTCCACCACCCGGAAGTACAGGACGGCGTCCACCGTCACGGGCACGTTGTCACGCGTCATGATCTCCTGGCGGGCCACGTCAATCGTCACCACGCGCAGGTCCATCTTGACCATGCGATCGATGATGGGGATCAGGATCACCAGGCCCGGCCCCTTGGCGCCGATCAGCTTGCCGAGCCGAAAGATCACGCCCCGCTCGTACTCGCGGAGCACGCGGAACATCTGCGGCAGGGCCAGGGCGCCCACAATGATGATGGGCACCACCCACGATCCCAGGTTCAACAGTTGCAGGATGAGCTTTTCCATGTCTGTTCTCCTTTCTTCCGAGCAGAGTCGAAAAACCCGTGCTGGCGACGGCTCACACCGGTTTCTGGCCGGGGAGCGGCCGGACCTTCAAGGTCAAACCCTCCACGGCCACCACCTCCACACGGGCGCC
Source organism: Limisphaera sp. 4302-co (assembly GCF_049537155.1). Classification (NCBI taxonomy): domain Bacteria; kingdom Pseudomonadati; phylum Verrucomicrobiota; class Verrucomicrobiia; order Limisphaerales; family Limisphaeraceae; genus Limisphaera; species Limisphaera sp. 4302-co. Next base: position 206,365 of record NZ_JBMVQZ010000001.1, on the reverse strand, counting down.
TTCCTGTACCGGTTCGTCGCTGACGGCGTTCCAGTACTCGCCCTCCACGAACACCCTTCCACCATGTGCGTCAATGGGGGTGAGCGCCGTGGTTTGCAGACCGATCATGCTCTCGCGGCCCACCCGCACGGGTAACCATTGCGCGCGAAGGCCCTTGGCCACCACCCATACGAAAAAGGCCGTCGTGACCACCGCCCCCGGGAGGATATAGGCCCACGAGAGGCGAAAACCGGGTTCCACCCCCTTGAACAACATCAGGGACCCCAGCAGAAACGAGACCACACCCCCGACCGTCAGCACCCCGTGGGAGGGGGCAAACACGTCGGCTATGAACAGAATCACCGCCAGCACGATCAACGCCACGCCTGCCAAATTGATGGGCAGCACCGACGCCATGTACAAGACCAGAATCAGGGCGATCGCCCCGACCACCCCGGGGAAGATCGCCCCGGGATTGCTCAGTTCACCGATGATGCCGTAAATGGCCACCAGCATCAGGATGAAGATCACCTCCGGCCGCCAGAGCCGCTGAAACAAGCGTTCCCGGAGGATCATCGGGATTTCCCGGACCTCCGCACCGGCCGTTTCCAACGTGCGCCCTTCCACGCTGCGCCCGTCCAACTGCTGCAGCAGATCTGCCAGGTCCCTGGCAATGATCTCGATGACGTTCAGTTCCCGCGCCTTTTCGGAGGTGATGGAGGCACTTTCCCGGACGGCGGCGCGGGCCCATTCCACGTTGCGTCCCCGTTTCCGGGCAATGGCTTCGATGTAGCTGGCCGCGAAGTTCTCCAGCTTCTGCTTCATGACGTCGTCGGTTTGCTGTCCCCCGCCCATCGGGTTGAGCGCCACCGGATGAGCCGCCCCGATGCTCGTGTTGGGTGCCATCGCAGCCACGTGGGCCGCCAGGGTGATGAAACAGCCCGCGCTTCCGGCATTGGCGCCCTCCGGCGCCACATAAACGACCACGGGAACCTTCGACGCGTAGAAGGCTTGAACGATCTCCTTGGTGGACTCCAGCAACCCGCCGGGCGTGTCCAACTGCACGACCAGACATTCGTCCCCGGCCTCCTGCGCCTCGCCGATGGCGCGCTCGATGTAGCTGGCCGTGGCGGGCCCGATGGGACCGTCAATCCGGATCAGGCCCACCGTGGCCGCCATCGCGGCCATGGTGCCCGCCCACCAGGCGGCACACATGGCCCAAGCACCCCGCCGATGCGTCCTCCCTCTCATGTGCCGTTGTTTTCAAGCCAACGATACCGCCCCGGGCGGCCCGGGCAAGGTGATTCGATTCGCCCAAGCGGGTCGGCGCGCCGGCCTGGCGGGCCCCTGCCATCCGTCATGGACTTTTGCAGCGCCAAGCCGCACAGTTGCAACCCGCCATGCAGTTGGGTCCTCCTATCCGCGGGATGCAATCGGCAACGCCCGCCACAGGATCGCCCGGGGAAACGGTGCCGGCCGGGGTCGCCCGGTCAGGGTTCCGCCCACCCGCCACCGGCCGGTGTCGCCTTCCCTCCCACGGAGCCGCCCTGCTCCTGCTGTTGGCGTCAGGACGCACTCCTTGCGCGGGCGAACCTCCCCCCGTCGCCGGCACCGAGGCGTTCCTGGACTCGCTTGGCGTGGTCAGCGCCGTCTCACGCCGCGGGGAACGGCTGGATCGGACGGCCGAGGCGCTGCGTTTTCTCGGACTGCGCTGGGTCCGCTCCGGCTACGAAAGCGGCGTGTCCGTGGGCGATCTGCTGGAGCTGCACCGCCTGACCGGCGTGCGGTTCAGTTACGGCCTGCTCAGCGGTGGCAACGACCTTGACCGTTTGCTGACCGGGGCGCGCAAACTCGCCGAAGCCGGCGCGCTTCTGGCACTGGAGGGCAACAACGAACCCAACAACTGGCCGGTCACCTACCAGGGACGCAAGGGCGGCGGTACGAATTCCTGGGTGCCCGTTGCCCTGCTCCAGCGCGATCTCTATCGAGCCGTGAAGGCCGATCCCGTGTTGAGGCGCTTTCCCGTCTGGACCGTGTCGGAACCCGGCGCGCAGACGGACAATGCCGGGCTGCAATATCTCACCATTCCACCCGGCGCCGGCACCCTCCTGCCCGCAGGGACACGTTTTGCGGATTTTGCCAACGTGCACAACTACATCTATCACCCGGCCGCCCCGCGGCTGGAAGACAACAAGACCTGGAAGGCCGCCGATCCGTCTCCGGCCTGTCCCGTGGACGGCCTCTACAAGAATTTCGGTCGCACCTGGCTGAAGGGCTTTGCCGGCCACCCACCCGAGGCGCTCGAACGACTCCCCCGCGTCACCACCGAAACCGGAGTGACCGTGGGCGGCGAAGTGGACGAGGAAATCCACGGCTGGCACCTGCTGACGATGTACCTGGCCCAGTTCAAACGCGGCTGGCGTCACACCGCCGTTTATCTCTTGCGGGATCGAACGGACGAGGCGGGGAACCAGCGGTTCGGGTTTTACCGGCCCGATTACACGCCCCGGCCGGCGGCGTGGTATCTGCACCGTTTGACCGGGTTGTTGCAACCGGCCGGACCCGCCGCATCGGATCCGCAACCGCGCCCGCCGGCTTATCGAGCGGATCCCGCACCCTCCACGCTGCACGATCTCCTGCTCCACCGCCCCGATGGCGTCTGGATCCTGATCCTTTGGAACGAACGGGTTCACGGTACCGACCGGGTGACGGTTCACTTCGACCGGACTCACTCACAAATCCACGTGCACGATCCGATGGCAGACCCGACCCTGCTGCAGACGTTCAGCCAGGCTTCCGAAATGGTCCTGGACCTGGGTCGCCATCCGCGGGTGCTCTGCATCGCCGAGTGATGGTTGCCGACGCGGTCTCGACCGGCCCTCGGGAGGTCCGCTGCGTGCGACCGCCCCCGCTTGCGTTCATTCCTCCGACCTGACATGTTTCGTCGCGGCTGGTCGCAGACCCTTTTCGCCTGCGGCCGGCGCGGTGGGAGGAGAGATTCTTCGATGCCCGAACGACCGCTACGGATCCTGGTCGTCGAACACGACGCGGTCACTGCCGAAACGTTGGTCACCCAACTTCGGCAGGCTTGGGAGACTGCGCCGGAGGTCGTGCTTGTGCCGTCGCTGGCGGAGGCGGTCCAACGGTTGGGCAAAGAACCGTTCGACGTGGTGTTGCTGGAGTTCGGCCTGCCGGACGGAGCCGGCCTGGGCAACCTGCCTCTGCTGAAGGGCGCGGCCCCCCGCGTGCCGGTGGTGGTGCTGGGCAGTGCCGACGAGGAGGCCCTGGCCGTCGAAGCGGTGCACGCCGGCGCCCAGGATTACCTGGTGAAATCGCAGTTGGACGTCCGCTGGCTGCGCCGTTCCATCCGCTACGCCATGGAGCGGCACGCCGCCGAGATGGCCCTTCTGGACGCCGAGGCCCGGTACCGCGAGGTCTTCGATCACCTCACCGAGGGCATCTTTCGCACCACCCCGGAGGGACGGTACCTCATGGCCAACAAGGCCCTGGCCCGCATCTACGGCTATTCCAGTCCGGAAGAGCTCATGCGGTCCATCACCGACATCGGTTCCACCCTTTACGTCCAGCCCGGCCGGCGCGAGGAATTCATGCGTTTGATGGAGCAGCACGACGTGCTGACCAATTTCGAGTCGCCGGTCTTCCGGCGGGATGGCCGGATCATCTGGATCAGCGAGAACTGCCGCGCGGTGCGGGATGCCTCCGGCAAACTGCTCTACTACGAGGGGACCGTTCGCGACATCACCGAACGGCGCGCGGCCGAGGAGCGCCTCCGGAACTCGGAGGCCCTCTACCACTCGCTGGTCGAGACGCTCCCGCAGAACATTTTCCGCAAAGACATCCAGGGCCGCTTCACCTTCGCCAATCAACAGTTCTGCCGCACCCTGGGCAGACCGTTGGAGGCGATTCTGGGCAAGACCGACTTCGATTTCTACCCGCCCGAACTGGCCAGCAAGTATCAGCGTGACGATGCCCGGGTCATAGCCACCGGCCAGACCCTGAATTTGGTGGAGGAACATCGCCTGCCGGACGGCCGCACACTGTATGTGCAGGTCGTGAAGACCCCCCTGCGCGGTGCTCACAACCAGATCATCGGGCTGCAGGGCATCTTCTGGGACATCACCGAACAGCGCCTGGCCGAACAACGCATCCGCCAGGCCAACGAGGAACTGGCCCGCAGTCAGGCCGAGCTCCAGCGGAAGAACGCGCAAATGGCGGAGGAACTCCGGATGGCCCGCGAGATTCAGATGTGCCTCCTGCCCCAGCACGCGCCGGTCTTCCCGCCGGAGGCCGGGCCGGGGCACGGCGCCTTTGCCTTCACGCAGCGTTACCTGCCCACCGGCGAGGTCGGCGGCGATTTTTACCACGTGGCCGCCCTGTCCGAGACGGAGGCGTCCGTCTTTCTCTGCGACGTGGCGGGGCACGGGGTCCGGTCGGCCCTGGTAACCGCAGTGATCCGGGCCTTGTTGGAAGAGCTCAAACCCCTGGCCCGGGATCCGGGAGCGCTGCTGACCCGACTCAATCAGGAGCTGCTGAGCATTCTTCGCCACGCCGACGCCAGCATCCTGACCACGGCCTGTTGCCTTGTGGCCAACGCCGTCACCGGCGTGCTCCGATACGCCAACGCCGGTCATCCCCGACCGTTCCACGTGCGCCGCAGCACCGGCGAGGTGACCCCCCTGCCGCGGCCCACGCCACGGCCCCAGCCCGCCCTGGGTCTCATCGAAACCGTCGCCTACCAGAACGCTGAAATCACCCTTGCCCCGTCCGACCTGGTGATGCTCTACACCGACGGCCTCTACGAGGTCCACAACGCCAGCCAGGAACTCTACTCCACCGAACAACTCGAGGAGGCCGTCCGGGCCCGGTTGCAGGAGCCCACACCCGACCTCTTCGACGCCCTCCTGGCGGAGGTGCGCAGCTTCTCCGGAACGGCACAATTCGAAGACGACGTCTGTCTGCTGGGGGTGGATTTCCTCCAGCCGCTGCACGAACCATGAGCGGCGGGGGCGCACCTCGACAACCCGCCTACCCGGTTTTATCGTTTCCCCGATGAGCCACGCAACCGACACGACCGAAAAGGTGCAACCCACACCGGACGTCTCCGACCGTCCCGCCCCGGAGACCGACCCGGGCTGGTTGGTGGTCTGTTGGAACGATCCGGTCAATTACATGGACTACGTCACCCACGTCTTCCAGCGGGTCTTCGGCTGGCCCCGGCACAAGGCCGAGTACCACATGCTCCAGGTGCATCATCAGGGACGCAGCGTTCTGACCCGCGAAACGTTGGAGAAGGCGGAGCACTACGTCCACCAGCTCCAGAGCTACAACCTCCACGCCACCCTCGAACGCGCCGAATGAAACTCCTCGAGGCGGACGGCGATCGGTTCAGTTTTTACCTCACCCCCACCGAACGAGCGGTGCTGGCCGAACTGCTCGAGGCCTACCCCTGCGTGCCGCCGGCCCACGCACGGCACCGGGCGCTGACCCCGGAAACGCCCGACGGCACCAGCATCCAACAACTGCTCGACGAGGCACTGGCGGAACAGCGCCAGGCCACGCGCCGGCAGATCCGGCAGTGGATGCGCCAGCCGGACACCCTCCAGCGGCACGGGCATGGCTGGAAACTCCAACTCCGGCCGGGCGAGGTCGAAATGCTGCTGCAGGTGCTCAACGACGTCCGCGTGGGCAGCTGGATCGCCCTGGGCAGCCCGGATCCGTTGCCCCAGGAACTGCCGCGGGACCCCGAGCGCGCCCATGCACTGGCCACCATGGAACTGGCCGGCTGGTTCGAGATGAGCCTGCTCCAACAACTGCACGAACCTCCCCCGCAGGCGTGATGCGCCCGCGGCATCGTTCCTGCCATGCGCGCATCCCCGCACGTGCCCGCCCTGCTCAGCCACCGGCTGTGGTTTCCCGACCCCCGTCTGGCCGACGCAGACGGGCTGGTGGCCATCGGCGGAGATTTCTCCCCGCAACGCCTGCTTCTGGCCTATCGATCGGGCATCTTTCCCTGGACGGACAACCCCATCACCTGGTGGTCGCCCGACCCGCGCGCCATCTTTGAGTTCGATCGCGTCCACATCCCCCGCAGCCTGCGCCGTCTGCTGCGCAAGAACCCGTTCCGCATCACATACGACCGCGCCTTTCGCGCCGTGATGGAGGGTTGTGCCCAACCGGCCCCCGGCCGCGAGGAAAGTTGGGTCACACCGGCCTTCATCCAGGCCTACACGCGTCTGCACGAGCTCGGTCACGCCCACAGCGTGGAGGTCTGGCAGGGCCACGCATTGGTGGGCGGCGTCTACGGCGTGGCCATCGGCGGCTTCTTCGCCGGTGAATCCATGTTCCACCGTGTCAGCGACGCCTCCAAGGTGGCGCTTGTCCACCTGCTGGAGCACCTGCGCGGCCGCGGCTTCGTGCTGTTTGACACGCAGATGCTGACTCCCGTGACCCGACTTCTGGGCGCCGTGGAAATCCCGCGCGACGAGTACCTGCGCCGACTGGCCGAAGCCCTCCCCCTGGATCGCCGGTTCTGATGCGGACGGATCGGGATCCCGCGCCCGATACGAAGAGCCGGCTGCTTGGAGTTCTCTTTCAACCCGGGCCCGGCCTGCCGGGTCGGCCTGCCGGGCGCAGCGGCCGTGCGAATGTCGCCCGGCCCGATCCCATGGTCGTGCGCGCCCGAATCCGGGGGCCGCGCATGGGGCTCTGGATCCAGGTCACCGGCCGGAAAAGGAAAACGGGCCGTTCCACGCTAAGGAACGGCCCGTGTCGTTGGGTTTTCAACCCGACGACCAACCCTGTTTCCCTACCCTCGCCTGCGGAACCAAAGCATCAAGCCGCCACCCAGCAGCAAAGCCAGCGCGTCGGGCTCGGGCACTGCGTACAAGCGCACGTTGTCGAAATAGAAGTTCACCGGCATGTTGTCGGGGGAGTTGGCGCCGGTCCACAACTGGAACCATGTGTCTCCGGGCTCCCAGCCCAGCCACGAAAACGGCTGGTCGATGTGCAGGGTGTAAAGATTGTTGTCGCTGGCGTCGTGCCAGCCCGTGACGGTGAACTGGTTCTCGCGCTGGGTCCAACCGGCGGCTCCATCGCTGTTGCCCACGATGGTGAGCTGGAACCAACCCGAGGTGTTCGGCGGAAAACTGCCGCCGTCCACCATGACGTCAAAGCTGATTCGAGCCAGGTCACCCAGGTTGGCCAGCTCTTGCATGGCCAGTTGCTGGTTCTCCACGCCGCCGCCCGGTCCCCACGAAAACTCCTTGGTCAACAAGTTTTGCCATCCGCCGGCGGTATGGTTCTGCTGGATGGTGGCGCCACCGCCCCATCCGGCAGGCGCGTCCGCCTTCCGTACCACGTTCTGGAAGCCTTCGACGTCCGAATCGAAGGTGAACAACAATTGAGGTTGGGCCTGCAGGCCCCCGGCCGCCAGACACAGGGCCGCACCGATCCATGCTCGCGCTTTCATGGTATGCATGGCCGCCATGGGTTTCGTCCAACGATGTTGCGACCCCAGTCTCGGCCGTAAAACGGCCGATGTCATGTCATCAAAACGCACGACAGGGCCCCGCCCTGCCTCAATCGCGCAACCGCCGGATGGCCTCCAGACAGGCCCGCGCAGAGTGGTAGGGAGCCTTCCACTCGCTGGACTTCGGGAGGGACCGATCCGGCTGACCCTGTTCGTTTACGCGCCAGAACCAGTCCCCGTGCACCGGGTCGGCCACCCGGGTTTGGATGAATTCCCAAACCCGCCGGGCGGCCTGCAGAAACCTCTCGCGACCGGTCAACCGCCAGGCGTGCAGAAAACCGACCAATGCCTCGGCCTGAACCCACCAGTCGCGATCCGTCCGGGTCACTTTGCCATCCCTGCCTTCGTAGGCCACGCCCCCGTCGGGGGCCATCGCCTCGGCCAGGACCGCCCCGGCCATCTGCACGGCCGTGCGCTCGACGCGGCGCTTCAGATCCGGTTCGCCCAGCGCCTCCGCAGCCTCGCACAGCAGCCAGGCCGCCTCGATGTCGTGTCCGTATGTGTAGCTGGCGTCGCCCACCGGCTGCCAGTCGGGCCGGAAAAAGGCCCGCAGGTGATGCGTGGAAGGGTCCACGATCCTGTCCAGGAAAAGCTCCAGCAGCTCCCGCACGCGCCGGCGCAGGTCTTCGTCCGGCCAGGCGCAGTACAGCGTGGCCCAGGCCTCCAGGACATGGAGGTGGGTGTTCATCGATTTGACAGTGCCCAGGTGGCTTCCCCCCACCAGCGATGGCGCGGGTCGGGACCAGTCACGCACGAAGGCCTCGCCATAGCCGCCGTGTCCCGCATCTCGCGCCCGGGAGTCCACCGTCCGGTACCAAGAGCGGGCCCGGTCCAGAACCTCCGGTGCGCCAAAGGCCAGGTGATACTGTGCCAGGGCGTAAACCCCGAATGCCTGCCCGTACACCTGCTTGGTATCGTTGCGAACGCGGCCGGAACGATCCAAGTGCCAGTACCCGCCCCTGTAGTCGGCATCCCAGAACCGGTCGCGAACCCATTCCAGCGCCCGGTCCGCCAGTGCGTGGAATTCGGCTTCCTGGCGCAGGTCGGTCACCGCGGCAAACGTCCACAGGATGCGCGTGTTCTGCACCAGGCCGCGGGGCCGGGTGGGATCCGGTTCACCCGTGACCGAGAGCCACCCGTGAAAACCACCGGCCTCCCGGTCCACGGCGGGTCCGGCCCAAAAGGGCAGGATGTGCCCGAACAGGTGCCGTTCAATCTCCTCCGCCCAGGCGATGCGTTCCTTTGCTTCCATGGTGGTGACAAGCGGGCCGGCCACCGGCGGCCACCGGCCGTCCGGTCGTCACGCGACTCTTTCCGGGCCCCGCAGTCAAGTCCGGAAACTCGAGCCGTGCGAAGCCGCGCGAACGGAAGCCATGCTTTGCCGTTGCCCGGGACCGGGGCGTTTTGCAGTTTGGTCTGGCCCATGATCGAGCGCGACGCCGAACTCGGAACGTTGCTGCGGGTCACCCGGCAGTTTCAGGTCCACGGCGACCTGGTGCACGCCGAGCCATGCGGGATCGGCCACATCAACCGGACCTACATCGCCACCTACAACCAGGGCGGCGCGCGGGTCCGGTACGTGCATCAAAAGATCAACCGGCGTGTGTTCCGCGATCCCGGGGCGGTGATGACGAATCTGGAGCGTGTGTGCGCTCATCTGCGCCGGAAGCTGGAGGAACGCGGTGAAAGCGACATCAGCCGGCGCTGCCTGACCATCGTGCCCACGCGGGACGGCCGCTCGCATTACGTGGACGACGATGGCGAGTACTGGCGCACCTACGTCTGCATCGAAGGGGTCCGCTCCTGCCAGGCGGTCACCGATCCCGACCTCGCCTGGGAGGCCGGTCGCGCTTTCGGCGAATTCCAGGCCCTGTTGGCGGATCTGCCCGGGCCCCGCCTGCACGATACCATCCCGGACTTTCACCACACCCGGAAGCGTTTCGCGGCGTTCGCCGAGGCGGTGCAGAGGGACCCTCTCAACCGGGCCCGCCACGCCCGGGCGGAGATTGAATTCGCGCTCCGGCATGAACCGCTCGCCGGCGTGGTCCTCGACGCCCTGGCGTCCGGACGCATCCCGGAGCGGATCACCCACAACGACACCAAGTTCAACAACGTCCTGCTGGACGAACGAACGAACCGCGCGCTGGCTGTGGTGGATCTGGACACGGTGATGACCGGCAGCGTGCTGTACGATTTCGGCGACATGGTCCGCACCGTCACCAGCCCCACTGCCGAGGACGAACGCGATCTGAGCCGTGTCCGGGTCAGTCTGCCGCTCTTCGAAAAGCTGGTCCAAGGGTACCTGGGGAGCGCCGGTTCGTTCCTGACCCCGGCGGAGCGCGAGTTGCTGGTGCCGGCGGGGAAATTGATCACGTTCGAGACCGGCCTGCGGTTCCTCACCGATTATCTGCTCGGCGACACCTACTTCCGCATCCACCGCCCGGGTCACAACCTCGACCGGTGCCGGACGCAGTTCCGGCTGGTGGCCTCGCTGGAAGAACATCAGGATGCACTCGAAGAGATCGTCCGCCGCGCCAATCATCACGCTCCGGCACCCGTCCGCTAGTCCGGCCGGTCCGCGACACGAACCCGCGGAGAGAAGCCGGCCTCCTCCACCCGAATCAACCAGCGGCTCCGGATGGCCCGCTCTCCGGCCAAAGCACGGTCACCACCGTACCCCGCTCCGGCCGGCTATCCAGCGACAGACCGCCGCCATGCACCTCGGCCAACCGCCGGCAGATGGTCAGGCCCAGCCCGAGCCCTTGTTGCTCGCGCACCTTCCGGTTGAACTGCACGTAGGCGCCCATGCGCGAGAGTTGTTCGGGCGTCATACCGCACCCGTGATCCCGGACGCGGAGCCGGATGCCGGTGGCATCCCGGCCCAGCTCCACTTCCACCGGGGTCCCCGCCGGCGAGAACTTGAACGCGTTCCCGGCCAGTTCCTCCACCATGCGGGCCAGGTACTCCTCGGCCATGGGCACCGTCACCGGCTGCAGCCGGAGCTGCAAATCCGCCGGACGCCCGGCCTGCGCCGCCACCTCGCGCGCCCGCGCCTCCACCACCTCGCGGGCATGCGGCGTTTGCTTCTGCCGCAGTGCGGCCATCCGGTCCGAATCGGCACTCAGCAGTTCCAATTGCGCGTAGATCAGGAAATTCTCCACCAGGCGGGTCAGTCGCCGCCCCGATTCGAGGATCACCTGCCCCATCTCGGCCACCTCTTCCGGTTGCAGGGACTCCGCGTCGGTCGCCAGGAGTTCGGCATAGGCGAGGATGCCGTTCAATGGCGTACGCAGTTCGTGGGGGAGGGCCAGGCTGATGCTGTCGCGCAGGTCGGCCAGTTTGCGTTCGGCGGCCTCGCGGATTTGCTGCGCCTTCCGGAGGCGGGCCTCCACCGCGGCATGCAACTGCTCGGGGGTGAACGGCTTGGGCAGGTAGTCGTCCGCGCCCAGTTCCATCCCGTGGCGCATCCCGGCCGGGTCGGCGTATCCGGTCATGAGGATGAACGGAATGGCAGCGGTGGCGGGATCGTCGCGCAGCGCCGCCAGGGTCAGATACCCGTTCATGTGCTGCATGTTGATGTCGCACAGGATCAGGTCCGGGTGTTGCTGGCGCGCCAATTCCACCCCCTCCCGCCCGTCGGGTGCCTCGATCACCGCGTACCCTCGCCGGGTCAACACCGCGTTGACCATTTCCCGCAGGCCGGGTTCGTCGTCTATGACCAGAATCTTCTTCATCCTCCACTTGGCGCCGCCCCGACCAGTAGACCCGGGGGTGCCCTGCCCGCAGAGCCGAACCACTTCTTCGATCTGAGGGACAGGACCCGCCTTGCCAAGGCTATCCACGGGGCCCCGGCGCGGCAACTCGAAGCACACGCCGGAACTCCCTTTCCGGTTCAAACGGTCGGCCGGCCCCCGCATCAGGATCGGCCACAATCCCTTCCATGTATCGGCACCAATGCCGGGTCTCCCAAGTACAAATTCCGTCTGCCCCTGCCTCCACGACCCGCGCCGCCGCTCCCGGTACGCTTTCGACCAGGCAGAGGCCCGCAACGGGCCCCAACACACTGACCGCCGTGGAGAGCGCGTCCGCGGTCATCCCGCGTCTGGCGATCACGAACACCAGACTCCGGTTGGTCAGCCCGACGCCGGTCCGCGGATCCACAATGTGGGAATACCGAACCCCGCCCAGCTCGACGTACTGGTACAGGTCTCCGGACGTCGCCAACGCTCGTTCCCGCAGGACGACGGATGCGTCTGCACCGGAATCGGCGGGCTTCAAATCCGTGAGGCGGACCCGCCAACCCGGGCGCCCCGGCGGCGGTTCGCCCACCGCCAGGTCACCGCCCGCCTCCACCATGGCCCGGCGGACCCCAAGCGCGCGCAGCGTGTCGAGGGCTTCGTCCAGGACAAAACCCTTGGCCAACCCGCCGAGGTCGAGCCGCATGCCCGGCTTGGCCAGCCGCACGGCGCGTCGGGAACGATCAAGCTCCACGCCGCCCCAGCCCACCGCCGCTCGTGCCCGTTCCAGCCGGACCGGATCCGGCAGTTCCCTCTGCCGGCGGGCGCGGCGCCACAATTGCACGACCGGCCCCACCGTGACATCGAAGGCACCATCCGTGCGGGCGGCCATCTGCTGCGCGTACTGCAGCACCTCCCACAGCTCGGTGCTCACCTGCACCCAGCGCCCGCTGCCGGCGCTGCGGTTCAGGAGGGTCAATTCACTGTCCTCTTCATAATCGCTGAGGATCCCGTTGAGCTGTCGCACCCGGGCGAAGACTGCACTGGCCGCCTCTCTCGCCGCGGCTTCGCTCGGCGCATAGAGGACCATCCGGAATTCCATCCCCATCTCGGGCCGGGCAAACTCATACCGGGCCAGGTCCCGTTCCGGCAGGCGAGTAGCACAGCCCGGGCCGGCCGCCAGACAAACTGCCACGCCCGCCACGGCAGAGACTCCGACGAACCGTGGCATGCACCCGAACCTGTTCCTTGCGCGCGATCTCACAGGGTCAGTTTCCCCAAAAAGCCGCGTTCCAACAACCCGGATCCCGACCCGGCAAAGGACCGGCGCGATTGCATCTTTCCGAGGCGTACAGCCGGACCGACCGGGAGGAGCCTGCCCCTCTGGCCGGCAGGATCGATGTGTCCGGGCCGGGGCGGGCTTGACCCGTGGGCGCGGGACGGGAAGTCTGCGGGGCAGTCAAGGACAGCGGCGAGGGTTCGTTATGACCGACGCGGCGCCAACCCAACATGAACAGGATCGCTGTGCCCTGGTGCTGGGCGTGGGCAGTTTTGCCCAGAGCACGGCCACGATATTGCGCGACAACGGTGTCCGGGTGCTCACGTACCTGACGCGGGACTACGGTCATTGGCCGCCGCGGCTTGCCGGCCCTGCCTTCGCGGCCGACGAACTCCCCAGCCCCGTGCCGCTGCTGCAGCGGGAAAACGTCGGTCTGGTGATCCCGCAGTCCATTGACTGGGCGCGCGCGCCGTGGGCGGAGGAACTGATCCGATCCGGTGTGCCGGTGTTGTGTCCCACGGGCGAGGGGCTGCGCCTGGAACGGGAGCGGGATTATGCCCGGGCACTGTGCGAGCGGTTCGGCATCCCGTTTCCGAGATCGGTTGCCGTCCGGGACCGACGCGAGGCCTTGAGCTGGCTGGAGGCCCATCCGGGCCCGTACGTGATCAAGAATCCCCTGTGCGGCCCGTTCAGTCCGGTGCACACCATCGTTTGTGAGAGTGCCGGTGCCACACGGGCCTGGTTGGAGCGGGTGGACGATCGCGAGGGCCTGTTCCTGCAGAAGTACATGGGCCGGGCCGAGGTCGGACACATCGTGCTGGTCAGTGCGGGCGAGATCTGGTCGCTGGTCACCAATCAAGAATACAAACGGGCCTTCACGGGCAACCTGGGGATCGTGGCCGGTGCGCCGTTGGGCGGCATTGTGGAGGCCGATCCGGAGGACCGCTACGGGCTGGCCCGGTCGCTGGTGCACCCGCTGTTGCCCTGGTTGCGCGAGGTGGGCTTTCACGGCCCGCTCCAGGTGACCGCCGCACGTGCCCGGGACCGGTGGTGGGTTCTGGAGTACAACGTGCGAATCGGCGTGACCTCGGGAGCGATGTTTCTGCGGATGTTGGCCGATCCGTGGGAAACCTTGCATCGCGCGGCGCGAAACCTGAAACTGGAACCGCGCCTAGTTCCGGAACGGCGGTACGGTTGCTCGATCACCCTGGCCGGTTACGGGTATCCGTATGTCCAATTGAACGGTCCCGAAGTGCCAGTGGAGCTGACCGAGCCCCTGGAGCAGGAGGAGGCCGATCTCTGGTGGAACGAGGTGCGCCAGGACGAACAGGGCCGGCTCTGGGCCACCGGACACCGTCTGGCGGATGTCATCGGGTTCGGCACCACCTTGGAAACGGCCGTGGCCCGCGCCTACCGGAACATCCGGCGTCTGCGCAGTCCGGGCAGCTATTATCGGACGGACATCGGACAATGCCTCTGGCCGCCGGGTTGCGAGTAGGCCGCAGGGGATGTGCACCCGCACGAGGATGGACCGGCGGCAGGGAGGGGTCGCATGGGCGCGACGACACACATGGCGACAGAACGAGAAGTCCTGACCGGCCCGGCAAGGGCCGAAGACCGATCGGTGACCGCCGGAACCGGTGCGCCGGTGCGGACCTCCCCGGCCGGGCCGCCCCGCCCGGCGTGGGTCGAAGTGGACCTCGGCGCGGTGGCGCGGAATTATGCGCGCATCCGGCAGGAGGCACCGTCAGGGCTCGGGTTGCTGGCCGTGGTCAAGGACGATGCCTACGGACACGGTGCCGTGCCGATCGCGCGTCAGGCCATCCGCGCGGGAGCGCAGTTCCTGGCCGTGGCCACCCTGGCCGAGGGGATTCAACTTCGCGATGCCGGCATCCAGACACCCATCCTCCTGCTGGGCGAACGCCACCCGAGCGAGTTCTCGTGGGCCGTGCGTTACAACCTGACCTGTGTGCTGGGCGAACCACGCCTGGTGCCTCACCTGGCCCGGGCGGCCGAGGAGGCGCAGAAGCGGGTGCCCGTCCATGTCAAGATCAACACCGGGATGAACCGCTACGGCGTGCGCTGGGACGAAATGCGCGTCATGATCGAAGCCCTGAAGCAGGAGCGGGCCCTGCAGTGGGAGGGCGTGCTAAGCCATTTCGCCCAGTCGGACGAGACGGACAAGTCCTTCGCGCGCGAACAGCTCCGGCGGTTCCGAGAGGCTTTGGACGAACTCGAACGGTGCGGGATCCGGCCCCGCTGGCGGCACCTGTGCAACACGGGCGGGTACCTGGACCTGCCGGAGGCGCATTTCGACATGGTCCGGCTCGGCCTGCTGCCGTTGGGCGTCTATCCCTCGCGCGTGTGCCGGAGAATCGCCGGGTTGGAACCGGCCCTGTCGGTGAAGGCCCGCATCGTGGCCCTGCAACGGCTGCGCCCCGGCGACACCGTGGGCTATGGCATGCACTACCGGGCCCCCACACCCCGGCGCATCGCCGTGTTGCCGGTGGGATACGGCGATGGATTCCCCAGGGTCCGCAACGCGGGACACGTGCTCATCCGTGGCCGGCGGGCGCCCATCGTGGGCGGGGTCGCCATGGACGCCTTTGCCGTGGACATCACCGAGATTCCCGAAGCCGATCTGGGCGAGGAAGCGGTCCTGCTGGGACGCCAAGGGACGGAAACGATCACCGCGCTGGATCTGGCCGCACTGCGGCAGTCGGTGGTTTACGAGGCCCTGGTATGCTGGCAGCCTCGGCTGCCCCGACACTACCTCGACAGCGCGCCCGCGTCATGAAACTGCTCTTCTCGGAGGCCCGACCCGATTACGATCACTACATCTTCCCCTACGCCGTCTGGGCGTTTCCCGAACCGGGCGAAACACCCGCCGCCTTTTTCGCCGCCGGTTTTCTGCCCTCCTCCCGCCAGTTGGACCGCTTCTACCTCTGCCGCCAGATCCGGGTGGACCTGACCCGGTACCGTCCCTCCTCGGAAAACCGTCGCATCCTGCGGCGGGCCGAGCTCTTCGACGCCGAACTGCTGCCGCGCAGCCGGTTCGACTGGACGCCCGGCCACCGGGAACTCTGCCGCCGCTACGCGGAGACCCGTTTCGGGCCGGGCCGCATGACCCCGGAACGGCTGGACGAGCTCTTTCACTGCCCGATGACCACCCATGTGCTGCACGTGCGCCTGCGGAACGGGCAGCAGACCGTGGGACTGGCCACCCTCTACCTCGAGCCGCCACTGGTGGCGTACTACTCCTACGCCTTCTACGAATGGGAATGGCGCAAAGCCCAGCTCGGGATGTTCATGATGACCCACGCCGTGGACACACTGGCCCGGGCCGGCCTCCGCCACCTCCACCTGGGCACCTGCTACTCGGCCCGCGCCCTCTACAAAACCCAGTTCGCAGGGGTGCAGTTCTTCAACGGGTTCCGCTGGTCGGACAACCTCGACGAGCTGCACCATCTGCTCGAGCGGGACCGGCGCCCCGTGTTGGAAGGGCATCTGCTGGAAAGTCCGGATTATCGCGAACGATTCGGCCCGGACACATTGGCGGATCTGGCCGAGCGGTGGGGGATCACTGTCCGCTCCGTCCCGGCGGCAGCCGGTTACGATTCAGCGACCGAGCCCGCCCCGCATTGACGCTGCCCGCACGGGCCCACTAGGATGTTGGCCGGGGCAACGTCATGCTGGAAGCTCTGGAACAACTGTTGATCCTTCAGGATCGGGACCGCCAACTGCTGCGGGTGCGCGAGGAATTGGCCCAATTGGAACCCCAACGGGCCGCCCTGCGCGAGAGGCTCGAAACCGCCCGCCAGACACTCGAGGAGGCCCGGCAACGATTCCGCCAACTCGAAAACGAGCGCAGGCAATTGGAACTGGACGTCGCAGGCAAACAACAGCTCATCGAGCGCTACAGCCAGCAACAGTTGCAGACCCGGAAAAACGAGGAATACCAGGCGCTCACCTTGGAGATCAACCGGCTGAAGGAAGCGATCCGCCAGATCGAGGATCGCGAGCTGGACCTGATGGAACAGGCCGAGCAGGTCCAGAAAGAGATCCAATCCGCCCAGGACGCCCTGCGGGAAACCGAGGCCCGGGTGCGTGAGGAGGAAAACCTGCTGCAGCAACGGGAAAAGAACCTGAAGGCCGAGGGCGAACGTCTCCAGGCCGAGCGCACGCGTCTGGCCGAGGCACTGGACCCCGCCCTGCGGCAACGTTACGAACGTCTCCTGCGGACCCGCGGCGGCAATGTGGTGGTGGGCATCGCCCACGGTGTGTGCGGCGGCTGTCACATGCGGCTACCCCCGCAGGTGGTGGTGGACTGTCGGTCCGATCAGGACATCGTCACCTGCACCCACTGTGGCCGGATCCTTTACTACAGCCGCGAGATGAACATGGAGGTGGTGGACTGAGCGCAGGGGCGCCCGCGCCTCGCGCCGGGAGTGCCCGCGGCCGGGTGGCACGACCCGCCGCAGCACGAACCCGGGCCAGGCCGGCCCTTTCCCCCCGGACCGCCCACCTCCGCCCTTCGAACATGAGCCGCAAATCGCCAAGCCGTCGCCCAGCCGTCTCCACAAACAGCGGCGCCGAGTCAAAGGGCGCGCCGGCCGAGCCGGCCCGCGCGGCCCGTCCCCTGCAGGGCGAACCGGTCGTGTTCGGCCCCGAACATTTCATCAACCGGGAACTGAGCTGGCTGGAATTCAATCATCGCGTGCTGGAAGAGGCGATCCGCCCCGACAATCCGTTGCTGGAACGGCTGAAATTCTTCTGCATCGTCAGCAGCAACCTGGACGAGTTCTTCGAAATCCGGGTGGCAGGGCTCAAACAACAGATGGAGACCGGGTCCATCGAAACCGGCCCGGACGGGTTGACCCCGCGGCAGACCCTGCTGGCGATCCGGCGCCGCGTCCTGCGCATGGTCCGGGAGCACAACGCCTGCTGGCGCAACCAACTGGTGCCCGGGCTGGCCCGGCAGGGCATCCGTTTCCTGGGCCCGAAGGAATGGACCGACGCGGACCGTGCCTGGCTCGAGCAGTATTATCAAACAGTAATCCGACCCGTGCTCACGCCCCTGGCCATAGACCCGGCCCACCCTTTTCCGCTTCTGCTGAACCGGGCGTTGAACCTGGTGGTGCGGCTCGGGCGGACCGGGCGGCAGCCCACGGGGCCCCGCCTGGCGGTTCTGGAGGTGCCGCGGGTCCTGCCCCGGTTGCTCCGATTGCCGGGACGTGAAGGCCGGGCCGATTACGCGTTCCTCGGCGAGGTTGTGGGGCATTTCCTGACCGACTTGTTCCCCGAGCGGACGGTGCAGGGCTGGTGGCCCTTCCGCGTCACCCGCAACAGCGAGCTCTACATCGACGAGGAAGAAGTGGCCAACCTCCTGGCCGCCGTGGAGCAGGAATTGCAACGCCGGCGGCGCGGTGCAGCCGTGCGTCTCGAGGTGGCTCGCAACTGCCCGGCCGAGGTGCGCAGCGAGCTGCTGGAAAAACTCGGCCTGGGCCCGGAGGACCTCTACCTCGTGGACGGTCCGTTGAACCCCGCCCGGCTGATGGTCTTGTACGACGAACATCCCCGGCCGGAACTCCGCCACCCCACCTGGGTGGCGCCCGTGGCCCGCGCGCTTCAGGGTCGCGACGACCTCTTCGCCGCCATCCGGGAACGCGACATCCTGCTCCATCACCCCTATGAATCCTTCGAGAGCATCGTCACGCTGCTCCAGCAGGCCGCCCAGGATCCGGACGTGCTGGCCATCAAACAGACGCTCTACCGCACCGGGGGCGATCCCCGGATCGGCGCGGCCCTCATCGAGGCCGTCCGCAACGGCAAGACGGTCGCAGCCGTCGTCGAACTGCGTGCCCGCTTCGACGAGGCCAACAACATCCGGTGGGCCCGCCAACTCGAAGAGGCCGGCGTCCACGTCGTCTACGGTCTGGTGGGCTACAAGATCCACTGCAAGGCCACGCTCATCGTCCGCCGCGATCCCGACGGCATCCGGCGCTATGTCCACCTGGCCACCGGCAATTACAACCCCACCACCGCCCGGCAATACACCGACATCGGCCTGCTCACCTGCCGGCCCGACATCGGGGAAGACGTCACCGACCTTTTCAATCTCCTGACCGGCATGACGCAGTTCCAACCGCTGCGCCAGCTCTGGGTGGCGCCATTCGACCTGAAGACGCGGCTACTGTCCCTGATCGAACGCGAAAGCCGGCACGCCGGGGCCGGACTGCCCGCACGCATCATCGCCAAGATGAACTCCCTCGTGGACCGCGAGGTGATCGAGGCACTGTATCGGGCCTCCGGACAAGGCGTGTCCATCGACCTCATCGTTCGCGGCATCTGCTGTCTGCGTCCCGGACTGCGCAGGATCAGCGAGAACATTCGCGTCCGCAGCATCGTCGACCGATTCCTGGAGCACAGCCGCATTCTGTACTTCGAAAACGGCGGGCAGCCCGAGGTGTACCTCAGCAGCGCAGATTGGATGCCCCGTAACTTCCATCGCCGCATCGAAACCACCTTTCCCATCCTCGACGGCAACCTGCGCGACCGGATCATCCATGAGTTGTTGGCCCTCCCCCTGGCCGACAACACCCGCGCGCGGCTGTTGCAACCGGACGGCACCTACCGCCATGCGCGTCCCGCACCCGGCGAGCGTCCGCGCCGCAGCCAGTTCGAATTCCTCGAACGAGCCCGTTCCGGCCAAACCGGCCCCGGCCCGGGGCATCCATCGGGCTGGCCCAAAGTGCAGCTCCGGCCCCGGCCGTTCTAGCCTTCGGCCACCCCCCACCGCAAAGCCCGCGGCGCGCCCCGTTCTCGCTCAGCAACCGCCCTCGTCCTCGTCGAATTCCGACCGGACGATTGCTGCAAACACCAGGGCCGCCGTCTCGCTCCGCAACACTCTCGGCCCCAGCCCCACCGGTTCCACCCCGGCCGCCTCCAACGCCGCGCATTCCTCCGGCGAGAAATCCCCCTCCGGCCCCACATACGCAGCCACCGTCTCCGGAGGACGTTCCTGGTGCGCGGCGCGGTAGCGAAGGAGCCGGTGGCGCAAGGTCGCACCGACACGCCCCAGCGCACCGTACATCTCCAGGTCGAACGCCGGTCGCTGTTCCAGCCAGAGGCGCAGCGGCATCGGCCTGCCGATCTCGGGCAGCCAGGGACCCCCGCACTGCTTCAGCGCGTCCACCGTCACCCAACGCCATTTTTCCAGGCGCGCCTCCATCTCAGCCGGCCGGATGTGCACCACCGTGCGGGCGGTGAACACCGGCTGCACCCGGGCCACGCCCAGCTCGGTGGCCTTTTCCAGGATCTGTTCGAACGCACCCCCCTTCACCAACCCCACCACCAGCGTCAGCCGCCCGCGCGGGCGCGCATGCCGTCGCCGCTGCCGCACCCGGAGTCGAACCTCGCGCCGGCCGGTGCCGATCACCTCGGCCAGGGCGACCTGTCCCATCCCGTCCAGCAACTCGACCTGCTCCGATGACCGGACGCGCAGCACGTGCAGGGCATGATGCGTCTCCCGCGGACACAACGTCACCGTTTCGTCCGCCAGTTGCTCCGTTGCCACGTAGAATCGGTGCATGATGAACGAACCCGGCCCGATTGTTGAACCTGCCGGCCTCGCGCCGGATCTGCGGGAACGCCGCCCCGTTCTTTCGCACGGGCGCGCAGCCCGGCCGGGTCAGCGGAAGAATCGTTTGGCCTTTTCGAAGAACCGCTGCACGCCGGGAGTTTCCTGTCCGCTGCACAGGGCGGCGAACTCCTCCAGCTTGGCGCGCTGGGCCGCGGTGAGTTTCGTGGGCACCTCCACCGTCACGCGCACATGGAGGTCTCCACGACCCAGGCCCTGGACGCTGGGCACTCCCTTGCCCTTGAGCCGGAAAACCGTGCCCGGCTGGGTGCCCGGCGGAATCTTGATGGTCGCCTTCCCGTTGAGCGTGGGCACCTCGATCTCTCCCCCCAGCGCCGCCTGCACAAAGCTGATCGGCACCTCGCACAGGAGGTCGTCGCCCTCCCGATGGAAGATCTCGTGCGGCCGGACGTGTACGAACACGTACAGGTCGCCGGGCGGCCCGCCGCGCCAACCGGCCTCGCCGTTGCCCGCCGATCGCAACCGCGCCCCGGTGTCCACCCCCGGCGGGATCCGCAGTTTGATCCGCGTGGTGCGCTCCCGCCGGCCCGTGCCGCGGCAGGCCCGGCAGGGCCGCTCCACAACCACGCCCGCCCCCTGACAATGCGGACAGGTCTGGGCGATGCTGAAGATGCCACGGCTGGTGAAGACCTGGCCGCGCCCGCGACAGGTCTCGCAGGTGCGGGTGCGGGACCCGGGTTCCCTCCCCAGCCCGCGACAGGCCTCGCACCGTTCGGGCTTGGTCAGGGTGATCTCCTTCTCACACCCGTGAACGGCCTCCTCGAAGTCCAGCTCCAGATCGTAGCGCAGGTCGTCCCCGCGCTCGGGGGCCAGCGGATCGGCCCGCATGCCGCCTCCGAAGAACTCGTCGAAAATTGTCCCACCGGCCGACCCGAACACCTCGCGGAAGATCTCGAACGGATCGTGGAAACCGCCGCTCCAACCGGCCCCCGCCCCGGCAGCCCGTGCGCGGGGATCGAACGCCGCATGACCCATCTGGTCATAGGCGGCCCGCTTCTGCGGATCGCTCAGGACCTCGTAAGCCTCCGCGATCTCCTTGAACTTTTCCTCGGCCGTTTTGTCCCCGGGGTTCCGGTCGGGGTGGTACTTCAAGGCCAGCTTCCGGTACGCCTTCTTGATCTCTTCGACCGAGGCGTTCCGATCCACCCCGAGGACCTCGTAGTAATCCCGCTTGGCCATGGTTCAGCGGAACTCGGTTCAGTTGGCGGAAGCCGTGCCGGGTTGCTCCTTCTTGGGCGCCTGCGCCACCACCACACTGGCCGGGCGCAGCAGTCGGTTCCGCAGCTTGTAGCCCTTGCGGATTTGCCGGACCACGTGATGGTCCGGCACATCGGTTCGCTCCTCCACAGCCACCGCCTCGTGAAGGGACGGATCGAAAGGCTGCCCCGTGGCGTCAACCTCGGTCAGACCCGCCTCCTGCAAAACCGATCTCAGTTGTTGCCAAACCAACCGAACACCCTCCTCGAGCTTGTCCTGGGCCGGTTTCTCCGGCGAGCCCAACGCCGCCAGGGCCGCTTCGAAGCTGTCCAGGACCGGAATCAACTTCGTCAGCAGCGCCTGATGCGCATGGTCCAGAACCTCCTGCTTCTCGCGGGCGGTCCGTTTCCGGTAATTGTCGAAATCCGCCGCCGTCCGCAGCAGCCGGTCGCGAAATTCCTCGGCCTGGTCCGCTCGCCGGCGCAGGTCCTCGAACTCCTGCGCCGTCAGCGTGACCGGTTGGCCGTCCCCCGAAGAAGACGCGCCCACCGCCTGCACCTCCTCTCCGGCCGGGGCAGCCGGAGCGGTCTCCCGGGGACCTTCCCCCTGCGCCGCCGCCGCGGCAGTTTGCGACTCCTTGTCCTGATCGGGTTTCGATTGTGGGTCCTGCATCGCCATCTTCCAAAAACGCTTCCAGTTCAAACACTGAGAGAATAGGCCATCCACGCCCGGGGGGCAACCGCCGGTGCCGCCCGCCTCACGCGGCCGTTTCCACGCGCACGGACGGAACGGCTTGCATCGGCCGCATTTATCCACATCTTTTGACCCGTTTGTGCTATGGAGGAAAGCCTCATCAGCTCGTGCGTCATCGGACAGGGGCAACAGCCGGTTCAACCCTGTTCCATCGTCCTGTTTGGAGCCAGCGGCGATCTGACCCGCCGCAAACTCATGCCCGCACTTTTTCACCTCTTCCAAGCCGGGCAGTTGCCGGACCCCTTCCGTATCATTGGCGTGGCCCGCCGTCCCTACACCGACGACTCGTGGCGCGAGGAACTGCGTGCGGCAGTCCAAAAACACGGCCGCCCGCCGGGGCCGTCCGACCAGGAGTGGGAACGTTTCGCCGCGCGCATTTTCTACTGCCGGGGCGACCTCGACGAGCCCGAGACGTATCGTCTCCTGGCCGGACGCCTGCAGGAGGCCGAGTCCGACGAACTCCGACACAACATCCTCTTCTACCTGGCCACCCGCCCCAGCCAGTTCGCCGAAGTGGTGGAGCACCTGCACCGGCAGGGCCTGGTTCAGTCCCGCCCCGACAAGGGTTGGCAACGCATCGTCGTGGAGAAACCGTTCGGACATGATCTGGCCTCGGCGCGCGCGCTGAACGAGACCCTGGCCCGCTTCGTTTCGGAGGAACAACTCTTCCGCATTGACCACTACCTGGGCAAGGAGACCGTCCAGAACATCATGATGTTCCGGTTCTCCAACGCGGCGTTCGAACGGTTGTGGAACCGCGACGCCATCGAACAGATCCAGATCACCGTCAGCGAGACCGCCGGCGTGGGCGACCGCGCCGGTTACTACGAGGAGGCCGGCGCCCTCCGCGACATGCTGCAAAACCACCTCCTCCAGGTCCTGGCCCTCGTCACCATGGAACCGCCCGTCTCCCTGGAGGCCGAATCCATCCGCGACGAAAAGGTCAAGCTCCTGCGTTCCGTGCGGCGTTACACGCCCGACCAGGCCGCCCGACACGTCGTCCGTGGCCAGTACACCGCCGGCCAGGTGGACGGCCGGGCGGTGCCCGCCTACCGGGAGGAACCGCGCGTCCGACCCGATTCCTGCGTGGAAACCTATGTCGCCGCGAGGCTGTTCCTGGACAACTGGCGCTGGAGTGGTGTGCCCATCTACCTCCGGACCGGCAAACGCCTGGCCCGCACCGTCAGCGAGGTGCGCATCCAGTTCCGGCCCACGCCGCACGTCCTCTTCGCCGCCCAATGCTCCCCCACACCGGCCCCCAACGCCGTCACCCTGCGGCTCCAGCCGCGTGAAGGAATCTCCCTCCGCTTCAACGGCAAGGTCCCCGGACTGGACCTGCGCGCCCGGCCCGTGCGCATGCATTTCGATTACAACGCAGAGTTCGGCGCCTACACGCCGGAGGCCTATGAACGACTCCTCCGCGACGCCCTGGCCGGCGACGCCACGCTCTTCCTCCGTCGCGACGAAATCGAGGCCGCCTGGGCCATCGCCGACTGCCTCCGCGCCGGGTGGGAAGACCGGCCCCTCACAGACTCCGAGTTCTACCCGGCCGGCAGCTGGGGACCGCCGGCCGCCGACACCATGATCGCCGCCATGGGCCACACCTGGCACGAACCCCTCTGGATCCCGTGAAATCATCGTACGATCTGGCCACGTTTCCCGACGCCGCCGCCCTGGCCGCCACCGTGGCCGGTGAGTTGACCGCCCGGCTCCGTCACCTCCACACCACCGGATCCCGCGTGGCAGTGGCGCTCTCCGGCGGGCGGATTGCCGTCCCTCTCTTCAACACCTTGCGATCGCACCTGGAAATGGAGACCGGCTGGCGCGACACCGTGCATTGGTTCTGGGCAGACGAACGGCTCCTGCCACATGACGATCCCCGGAGCAATTACCGGCTCGCGCGCCTCCACCTCCTGGATCCATTGAACGTGCCCGCTGAGCGGCGGCACCCGGTCCCCTGTGCCCGCGATCCCGTCGCCGCCGCCCGTCAGGCGGACGAAGAACTGCGGCAGGCCCTCGGGTTCGGACAACCGGACGTCCCGGTCCTGGACCTGGTCCTTCTGGGCATGGGTGAGGACGGACACATAGCCTCGTTGTTTCCCGGTGTGCCGGTTGAGGTTCCCCGTCCACACGCGGCATTCGCCGGTGTCCGAGGCGCGCCCAAGCCACCACCGGACCGGGTCACGCTTACCTGGGAGGCTCTCGCCGCGGCACAAACGGTATGGGTCCTGGTCTCCGGGCCGGGCAAGGGTGCGGCGCTCCAACGGGCGTTGAAGGGCGACGACGAGGTGCCCTTGGGACGACTGCTGCAGCTTCGGTCCGGCACCCGCCTCTTCGTGGAGAAGGCAGCCCTGCCCTCCTGAGCCACCCGCCGCACCACGCAGGTCGGCCCTGCCAGCAGGGGCTGTCAGCACGCGGTGACCCCGGGTATGGCGGAAGCCAGCCGGGAAAGTCCCGCACGAAACACGATGCAGAAGGCAACGTGGCGGTTTCGCCCGGCCGAATCACCATTCCACAATGGCCGCCGCCCAGGTCAGGCCGGCTCCAAAGGCCACCAGCATCACCAGGTCGCCCTTCCGGATGCGTCCGGCCTGCACCGCCTCGTCCAGGGCGATGACCACCGAAGCAGCCGAGGTGTTGCCGTAGCGGTCCAGGTTCACGAACATCTGCTCGGGCCGGGCTCCGAGCCGTTCGGCCACCGCGTCAATGATCCGGCGGTTGGCCTGATGGGGAATGATGCACCTCAGATCCTCCACGCGCAGTCCGCAACGGTCCAGGGCCGCTTGCGCCGCCTTGTGCATGGCGGTGACGGCGTTCTTGAAGGTCTCGCGGCCGTCCATGCGGAGGTAATGAAGCCGCGCGGCCACGGACTGTGCGGTGGCCGGGCATCGGCTGCCCCCGCCCGGCATGCAGAGGGCGTCGGCCCGGCTTCCGTCGGCTCCCATCACGGTGGTCAACAGTCCGTGGGAGTGGGGTCGGTGTTGGAGCACCACCGCACCGGCACCGTCGCCGAACAGCACGCACGTGTTCCGATCCGTCCAGTCAATGATGGACGAAAGCTTTTCGGCGCCGATGACCAGGACCGTGTCGCAGGTCCGGGAGATCACGAACTGCTGTCCGACCTCCAGACCGTAGAGGAAACCGGAGCAGGCCGCCTCGAGATCAAACGCCGCCGCGCGTGTGGCGCCGATGCGCGCCTGCACCAGACAGGCCGTGGCGGGAAAGGGCATGTCCGGTGTGATGGTGCAGACGATGATGAGGTCCACCGCCTCGGCGGGCACGCCGGCGTTTTGAAGGGCGCGCCGGGCGGCCTCGGTGGCCATGTCGCTGGTGAATTCGTTCTCGGCCGCCAGGCGCCTTTCCTTGATGCCTGTCCGGGTGGTGATCCACTGGTCGGTGGTCTCCACCATTTTTTCGAGGTCCGCGTTCGTCAGCACGCGGGCAGGCACGTAGCTGCCCACCCCGGTGATGGAACAGGTGCGGCCGAGAAACTGATGCTGCGCGCGCGGGTGGCGGACCCGACCGGCGGTGGGCGGTGTCATGGCAGGCTGGGGGCGGATGGGGCCGGCCGATCCTCCAACAGTGCGTTGGTGGCGGCGATCTGCTCGGCGATGGTTTCACGGACGTGATGGCGGAGGGTCTGGGCGGTGATCAGCAGGGCGCTGCACCAGGCCCGTTCGCGAGCCGAACCATGGACTTTCAACACCGTGCCCCGGAAGCCGAGCAGCGGCGCGCCGCCGTAGGCTTCCGGGTCCAATCGCCGCCGCAGCGTGCGGAACGCGTTGCCGGCCAGCATGGCCCCCAACCGCCGCTTCAAATTGCGGTTCAACTCCCGCTTGAGCATGCCGAACATCGCCAGGGCCAGACTTTCACAGGTTTTCAGGATCACATTCCCCACGAACCCGTCGCACACCACCACATCCACCCGGTCGGCAAACAGATCGTGTCCCTCGATGTTGCCCACGAAATTCAGCGGGGTCCGCTTCAGCAACTTGAACGCCTCCTGGGTCAGTTCGTTGCCTTTGCCGTCCTCGCGGCCCACGTTCATGAGCCCCACACGCGGAGAGGCCACCTGCAGCACCTCCCGGGCATAGACGCTGCCCATCACCGCGTACTGGACCAGATGCAGCGGCTTGCACTCGATGTTCGCCCCGGCGTCCACCAGGACGAACGCCCGTTCGGGGGTGGGTATCACCGCCGCAATCGCGCCCCGGTCCACACCCGGCAATCGACCCAGCTTGAAGGTCGCCGCGGCAAAGATCCCGCCGGTGTTGCCCATGGAAATGGCCGCATCCGCCTCTCCGGCTGCCACCAGCTCCAGGGCGCGAATGATGGAACAATCCGGCTTGCGGCGCAGCGCCTGAACCGGACGGTCGTCCATGGTGAGGACCTCCGCCGCGTGGACCACCCGGAGACAGTCATCCTGCAGCCCCTGATCCCGCAGCTCCTGCTCGATCCGGTCCTGCTGCCCCACCAGAAACACCACGCCCGGCCGGAACCCGGACCGAAGCGCCATCCGCAGTCCTCCGATCACCACACCGGGGCCGTGGTCGCCCCCCATGACATCGACCGCAATCCGCATAAAGCGACGGCGGCGGTAACCACCGCTACCGCCGCCCTCTCCGCCCGCCAGCCGCTCAATCGCCGGCGGTGACACTCACAATCTGACGGCCCTTGTAATATCCGCACGCGGGGCAGACCCGGTGCGGCCGCGTCGGTTCCCCGCACTGAGGGCAGGGATTCAACTGCGGCAGCCTCATCACACTGTTGTAAGCCCGGCGCATCCGCTGCCGGCTGCGCGACGGTTTGCGTTTCGGTACACCCATAAGCCTTCCTTTATTCCAAATTCAACTCGTCCAGCTTGGACCAGACCGAGGGCGCGGCCCATCCTTTCCAAGGATCCGCAAGGGCAGCCCTCCCCGGCTCCGAATGCAACAGTCCGGGGCATCCCGGCTCGCACAACGGATGGAGCGGAAACGCCAGCAGAATATCGTCGCGCACGTAGGGGGTCAAGTCCACCAGGTCACCCTCCGGAATCGCCCGTTCCGGCCCGGTCAGCGGCACCACGCAGCGCCACTGTTCCAGCAGCACCCGATGCCGCACCGGACGCAAACAGCGCACACATGTACAGTCCAGTTCCAACTCCAGCCGGCCTTCCAGCAACAGGTCGTGGGAAACCCGGCTCACCTGAAGCGCATATCGCAGGGGCCCGCCCACGGCAATCATCGCGTCCCGGGTCTCCAGCTCGAGTTCCTCGGCCGTGAGGGTGCCCGCCAGACGGATGTC
Source organism: Limisphaera sp. 4302-co (assembly GCF_049537155.1). NCBI lineage: Bacteria > Pseudomonadati > Verrucomicrobiota > Verrucomicrobiia > Limisphaerales > Limisphaeraceae > Limisphaera > Limisphaera sp. 4302-co. The sequence continues at coordinate 178,925 of NZ_JBMVQZ010000001.1, read as the reverse complement.
CTCCCGGACCAGCCGTTCCAGACTCACCTGCAGCGGTTTCATGACTCGTTCCTCCGAACCTGCAGTTTCTGCCGCAAGGCCCGCTCCACCACCGGCGGCACGAACGGACGGATCTCACCTCCCAACGCGGCAATCTCCTTGACCATCCGCGAGCTCAGAAAGGTGTAGCTCTCGTTCGGCATCATGAAAATGGTCTCGAACGCCTCGTTCAATTTCCGGTTCATCAACGCCAGCTGGAATTCCCACTCGAAGTCCGAGACCGCCCGCAACCCGCGCACGACCGCCTGCGCTCCGCGCCGCCGCACATAATCGGCCAGCAACCCGCCAAACGCATCGGCCTCGGCATTGGGAATGTGCGCAATGGCCTCCCGCACCAGCGCCAGCCGCTCCTCGATGGTGAAGAGGGGGTTCTTGCCGTCATTCCGCGCCACCGCCACCACGACCCGGTCGAACAGGCGGGCCGCACGCTCCGCCACGTCCACATGGCCGTTGGTGATGGGGTCGAAACTCCCCGCATAGACCACCAGTCGCATGCGCCGCAATGTAGCACGCCCCCGGCGGCTTCCCAACGACAAAGGCAGACGGACCCCGGCCCCGCAAACTGCCCCGGCTCCGCCCGCACCAAGCCGGGCAGCCCGCAGTTCCCGGGTCGAGCTCCGGATGCCCGGTCCCGTGCCTTGGCCCCGCTGCTTCACGCCCGGCCCCTGCCATGCCCCGGGCCGCGGCACACCGCAGCCACCCGGACGGCCGGACCGGGCGCCGGGCTTCAGCCCTGGGGCAACTCCTGCTTCAGCAGCTCCAGGAAATGCTTCATCGCGGGTGAGAGCACCTTGTTCTTCTTGATGATCGCCGCCATGGGCCGTTCGATCCGGCCGTCCTCCAGCGGAATGGCCACCAGCGTCTTGTTGGCGACCTCCTGGGACACGGTGGTCCGGGGCACGATGGAGATGCCGGCGCCGATCTCCACGGCCCGCTTCACCGTCTCGATGTTGTCAAACTCCATCACGTACCGAACCGAGACCCCCTGCTCGCGCATCGCACGGTCCAACGCCTTGCGCGTGGGAATGTCCGGGCGGAATCCCACGAACCGTTCCCCCTCCAGCGCCTTCAGTTTGAGGTTCTTCGCCTTCGCCAGCGGATGATCCGGCGCGCAGATGACCACCATTGGCGTTTTCCGCAGCGGAATGATCTCCAGCTTGTTGTCCCGCCACGGATACGCCACCAGCCCCATGTCCACCACGTTGCCCTGCACGTCCTCGTACACCTGATCGGCGTGGCGGTAGTCCACCTGCACCGTCACCGTGGGATAGGTCTTCATGAACTGCTTGATGTACGGCGGCAGGTCGTGCAGGCCGATGCTGTAAATCGTGGACACCCGGACCGTGCCGGAAATGATGTCCTTCAGCTCCTGCAGCTTGTGATGGAGCGCCTCGTAGGTGGCAATGATCTGTTTGCTGTACTGATAAAGGACCTCCCCTTCCCGCGTCAGCCGGAACCGCTTCTTGCTCCGCTCGATCAACAGCGACTTGAACTGCCGCTCCAGCGAGCTGATCTGCTGGCTGACCGCCGACTGCGTCACGCCGTTGATCTGAGCCGCCTTCGTGAAGCTCTCCGTCTCCGCCAAATCACAGAAAACTTTCAAACTTTCGATTTGCATAAGGAAAGTAGAGGCTAATTGAGGCAATCAGTCAATCATGTTATTTAATGATCCGGGCGGTCTCCGGAAAGGAGCAGGCCTGCCCTAAGCCGGGCGCCCGGTGCCCGGGGCGGCGGGCGAAAACCCCGGTTCAAAGCGTCCGAAGGGCCGCCTCGTAGGCCCTTCGGAGTTCGGAGAATCCCCGCCATCGCGGGAGGGGGCGGCCATCCAGTTCGCAAGCCTCCACCGGGCCCAGGCTGCTCAGGGTGAAGAAGAGACCCTGTGCATCCCGCACCTGCTCGAGCGGGAGCGTCCCCTCCCGCACCGTCCAACCCAGCTTTCTGCAGTGGTCCGCCACCCAACGTCGTGTGATGCCGTCCAGGGCGCCCTCGTGCGGTCCCGGTGACCAGAGCTCCTCGCCCCTGACCCAGAATACGTTGGCACTGGCCCCCTCCACCACCCGGCCTGCCTCGTCCAGAATCAACGCCTCGTCGGCCCCCGCGGCGTCCGCGTCGGCCCGGGCCAGGATCTGCGGAAGCCGGTTGCAAACCTTGTAGGGGGCGAGCATCCGGGGGCCGGTTCCCCGGATGCGCGAAGTGACCACGCGCCAGCCCGCGGGTGCACCCGTTGCCGGGGGCGCGGGATGAAGCGTGACCAGCAAGGTGGGCGGTCCCGCTCCACGCGGCGAGTACCCGCGTGGTCCGGGGCCGCGCGACAGCGTCATTCGCAACACGCCGTCCCGGGCGTGGTTCAGCCGGAAAAGTTCCTGCCACACCCCGGCCAGCTCCGCGTCGGACCATGCCAGCGGGATCCCCAGAAAAGCCGCCCCGGCCCGAAAGCGCCGCAGGTGTTCGGCAGCCAGAAACGGCCGCCCGTCCACCACCCGCAACGTTTCGAAGATGCCGTCCCCGTACAGGAATCCGCGGTCCAGGGCCGGCACCCTTGCCTCCCCGACAGGAAGGAACCGCCCGTTCAGAAAGACCATCATGGTACGCGCGCCCCGGTGAGATTCACCAGGTCTCGATCCCGTGCCGCACCCGCCTGCAGCGCCTCCCACCATCCACGCGCCTTGGCGAGCGTCTCCTCGTATTCGGCTTCCGGGTCCGAATCGGCGACGATCCCGGCCCCCACCGGATGATGGATCCGCCCCCCTTCGCAGCATGCCGTGCGGATGATCATCTGCAGGCGGCTCTCCCTGTTGAATCCCAGAGCGCCGAGGGCGCCGGTGAAGAAGCTCCGGTGCACCGGCTCCAGCTCCTCGATGATCTGCCTGGCCCGCACCTTCGGCGCGCCCGTGACGCTGCCGCCCGGGAACACGGCCGCCAACGCCTCCAGATGCGACACTTCAGGCCGCAGTCGTCCTTCCACCGTGGAGACCAGGTGATGCACCTGCGGATGACTCTCCACACAGGCCAGTTCCGGCACGCACACCGATCCGAATTCGCAGATCCGGCCCAGATCGTTCCGCAGCAGATCGGTGATCATCACCAGCTCGGCGTTCTCCTTGGGACTGGACCGAAGTTCCCGCATTCGGGCCTGGTCCGACTCCGGGTCGTCGCCCCGCGGGCGGGTGCCCTTGATGGGGCGCGTGACGATGTGCGCGCCGCTCATGCGAAGAAACAGTTCCGGCGAGGCGGAGACCAATTGAAACGATCCGCCGTTCAAATACGCCGAACCCGGTGCCGGCGTAACGGAGCGCATCCGGCGGTACAGGGTCCAAGCCCGGACCCTCCCGCATACCGTCAACCGATGCGAAAGGTTCACCTGGTAGATGTGCCCCAGTCGGATGTACTCGAGTGCCCGCCGGACCGACCGCACGAATCCCTGCCGGCCCAGGCTGGACCGGACCGGACCGCAGGGTGCCGGTTCCCCTTCCGGCTCCCCCGGGACACGTTCCTCAGCGATCGCCTGCCAGCCGGCGATCTGTTCCCGCGCCCGCCGGCTCGAGCGCGAACCGTCCGGTCCCAGTCCCGTGGCCACCACCCAGGTCTTGCCCAGCAGATGGTCCCAACAGACCAGGCTCTCGTACAAGCCGACCCATGCATCCGGCAGCTCCAGATCCCTGCAGGCACGCGGGACGACCGACGGTTCCACGAACCGGCCCAGTCCATACCCCCAGAACCCGAACATCCCGCCCAAGGGAAACGGCAGGTCCGGCTCGTCAGGCAGCTCGTATCGGGACCACAATGCCTGCAGCCATTGCCAGGGGTTTCCATAAACCACCCCCGCCGGTCCGCAGCGGCTGCCGGCATCGCGGCCGCACCATTCGATCCGCGATCCCCAGACCGACACGCTCAGAAAAGGCCGGGTGACCAGGAAGGAAAACCGGGCCTGCCGGGCATCAGGCCAGCCGCCCTGCAACAGAATCGTCCCCGGCTCGTCCACGACCCGGGCAGCCAGCTCCTCCGGGGTCGGCGCCCCCTTCCAATCGAGGATGCGCACCTGCATCGGCATGCTATCTTTGTCCCTTGACGCCGGTCAGGCAAAGGCCTTCGAGGCACGCCGCGGGACGCCCTTCTCCTCCCGATAGGCGAGGATGGCCTCGACCGCCTCTTCCACACTGTCGGTGACCAGGAAGAGGTCGAGGTCCTCCGGCGAGATGAACTGGCGGCCCAGCATCTGCCTGCGCATCCAGTCGAGCAAACCCCGCCAGAACGGGCGTCCGAACAGGATCAGGGGAAATCGCGGAATCCGTTCCGTCTGCACCAGCGTGGAGATCTCGGCAAACTCATCCAGGGTGCCGAACCCGCCCGGCATGAACACAAACCCGCAACTGTACTTCACGAAGCAGACCTTGCGGGCAAAGAAATAGTGAAAATGCAACGGCACGTTGGCGTACCGGTTGCCCTTCTGTTCCCGGGGCAGCTCGATGTTCAATCCGACGGACCTGCCCCTGGCCAGGGCCGCCCCCTTGTTGGCCGCCTCCATGATGCCCGGGCCGCCACCGGTGATGACGGCAAACCCGTGACGGGCCAGTTGCCGGGCCAGCTCCACAGCCGCCTGGTAATAGGGGTCGGAGCGTTTCATGCGCGCCGACCCGAACACCGAAACCGCGGGGCCGATCCGTGACATGACCTCGAAAGATTCCACGAACTCCGCCATGATGCGGAAGATCCGCCACGGGTCCTCCTTGAAGAAGTGGTTCTGCTGATTGTCGCTCGGCTGTACGTCCGTTGCCATGGCCGGGAGCATAGAGGGGAACGGGGCCGTTGCAACCTCCGGAAACAGTGCCCGCCCGGACCGGCCGCAGCCGGACTCAATCGCCATCGAGCATCCGGCCCAGTCCGCCCAACACGGATCCCTCCTCCCGGCCGCCCCTGCCCGGCCCGGGCACAGCAGCCGCCAGGCGATCCGCCATGCGACTGAGCGGCAGTGATTGCAACCAGACCCGGCCCGGACCCTTCAGCACCGCAAAAAAGAGGCCCTCGCCACCGAACAGCGCCGATTTGATCCCGCGAGCGAACTGGATGTCAAAGTCCACGGTCGGTTGAAAAGCCACCACACAACCGGTGTCGATCCGCAGGACCTCCCCCGGTAGCAGCGTGCGCTCGGCCACACTCCCGCCGGCATGCAGGAACACCCAGCCGTCGCCCTGGAGCCGTTGCATGATGAAGCCCTCGCCGCCGAACAGACCGGTACCGATGCGACGGTTGAAGGCAATCCCCAGGCTCACGCCCCGCGCAGCGCACAAAAAGGAGTCCTTCTGCGCCCACAGCTCGCCGCCCACCTCGGCCAGATGCACCGGAATGATCGTGCCCGGATACGGTGCCGCAAACGCCACGCGCCGCTTCTGCTGCGCCTGGTTGTAAAACACCGTCGTGAAGAGTGACTCCCCCGTGAGCAACCGTTTGCCCGCACTGACCAGCGCGCCCAGGAACCCGCTCCTGTCACCGGAACCGTCGCCGAACACGGTTTCCATCCCGATGCCATCCTCCATGTACATCATGCCCCCGGGCTCGGCCACCACCGCCTCGCCCGGATCGAGTTCCACCTCCACGTACTGGGTCGTGTGCCCGTGGATCTGGTAGTCAATCTCATGCATCTTCGCCATGCGTTGCCTCCTGCCTGTTTGTGGCCGCCGGGCCGTGACTGCGGGTGCCGCTTTCAGGGGTTGGCCGGACCCAAAACCCGCACCCGACTCCCGGCCACCTCGTGCCGACAGTCTGGGCCCTCGCGTCCTTCCGCACAAGTGTCGGGCCCCGTGAACATGCCGGGGAACGGTTGCGCGGGCCCGTCCCTTTCCCCACACTGCCGGTCCTGATGCAGAGGAGACTGACGCATGCCCGCCATTCAGAGACGTTGAGCCGGGCAGACGGGCCGGCCGCCCGCTGCGTCGCGCGCCCGGCAGGAAGGGCTTCGGACAGGAACGGCCCATGAGCAGTCACCCCGGCTTTGGCGCGCACACCGACCCGAGCTTCCGGTCCGCCCCGCGCCCGACCCGGGAGGTCGTCCGGCGCGTGTCCGTTTACCTGAAACCCTACTGGTACATGGCGGTGGGCACCGTGGGGTGTGCCCTGGTGTCGCTGGCGGCCGGACTGGCTTATCCCAAACTGACCCGGCTGCTGATCGACGAGGTCATCGTGGCCGGCCGCCGCGAATGGTTGACACCGGCGGCGCTGGGTCTGCTGGGAGCCTTCTTCGTTCGCGAGGCGTTCAACAGCCTCCGCATCCGCATCAACAACCGGCTCGAACAAAACGTCATCTTCGACATGCGTTGCCAGCTGTACGCCAGGCTGCAACGCCTGCCGGTCAGCTGGTTCGATCAACGCGCCACCGGCGACGTGATGACCCGCGTGATCGAGGACGTGAACCAGGTGGAGCGCCTCCTGATTGACGGGACCGAGCAGGGCTCGGTCGCGCTGCTGAGCATTGCGGGCGCACTGGTCTTCATGTGGCTCTACAGTCCCACCCTGACCTTGGTGGCCCTGGCTCCGGCCCCGTTTCTGGTCGCCGGCGCCCTCTGGTACACGCTGACGGCCCACCGGCGCTACCGGCGCCAGCGCGAAGCCGCCAGCGCACTGAACGCGCTTCTGATGGACAACCTCCAGGGCATCCGTGAGGTCAAGGCCTTCGGACGCGAGGCTTACGAGGACCAGCGGTTCGCCCTCCGGGCCGATGCACTCCGGCGGGGAACCCTCACGGTCATGCTGGCCTGGGCCTGGTACGGTCCGGCCATGCAGTTCCTGGGCGCGCTGGGGATCGGCCTCATCCTCTGGGTCGGTGGCGGCCAGGTCCTGGAAGGCCGCATGGAAGTGGGTCAGCTCGTGGCCTTCATGCTGTATGCGGGCATGTTTTTCTACGAACCGATCGGCCGGCTGCACGGCCTGAACCAGATGCTCCAGGCCGCCCGCGCCGCGGCGGCCCGCGTGTTCGACATACTCGACACGGAGCCCGAACGTCCCCATCGCACAAAAACCTTGCGGGTGCCCGTGCGGGGCGAGGTTGTTTACGAGGACGTCTCCTTCGCCTATCCCGTCCACGACGACCCGGGCCGGCCCCGGCCGGGCCGGCCCGTCCTCCGGCACATTTCCCTGCGGGCCGTGCCCGGCCAGATGATCGCCCTCGTGGGCCCCACCGGCGCGGGCAAATCCACGCTGGTCCAGCTCCTGCCCGCGTTTTACGAGCCCACCGGCGGCCGGATCTTGATTGACGGACAGGACATCCGGGATGTCCGGCTCGATTCCCTGCGCGCCCACATCAGCATCGTCAATCAGGAACCCTTCCTCTTCAACGGCACGGTGCGCGAAAACATCCTCTACGGCCGGCTCGACGCCACGGAGGAGGAACTCCTGGCCGCGGCGCGCGCGGCCAATTGTCACGAGTTCATCCTCCGGCTGCCCGAGGGGTACGACTCCCGCGTCGGCGAACGGGGGGTCAAACTCAGTGTGGGCGAAAAACAGCGCATCAGCATCGCCCGGGCCCTCCTCAAAAACGCACCCATCCTGATCCTCGACGAAGCCACGGCCAGCGTGGACACCGCCACCGAACGCCTGATCCAGGAGGCGCTGGAACGGCTGATGGCCGGCCGCACCAGCTTCGTCATCGCCCACCGGCTCAGCACCGTCCGGCGAGCCGACCAAATCCTGGTGCTCCGGCAGGGCGAAATCGTCGAACGCGGCACGCACGAAGAACTGCTGGCCGCGGGCGGATTGTACGCGCGCCTGGCCCGAATCCAGGACACACGCTCCATCGAGGAGGGCTTCCTCCGGCTCGGTCTGGCGTAGGCAGGTTCACAGGGAACCGGGATTTGCCGGTCCGTGGCCGGCCGCACAGCCGGGCTGTCGGCCCGGCAGTGCCGCCCTGCTTTTCCGTGTGACGAGGCAGGCCGTGGCGGTATGCTCCCCGTCGTGCAAACGTTGGTGGAAGATTTCCTGGTGCACCTCCGCCACGAGCGCGGCCAGAGCGAGGCCACCCAGCGCACTTACGCTCATGCCCTCGGCCGGTTCGTCCAATGGGCGGCCGAACAGGGCGTGAAGGACTGGCGCGAGGTGACCCTTCACCACCTGGTATCCTTCCTCCAGCACGAGCATCATCGGCCGCTCAAGATCCCGCACGCCGAGCCGGGTCGCCGGCTCAGCAGCGAAAGTCTCTACCTGACGATCGCCGCCCTGCGCGCGTTCTACCGCTACGCCGTGCGGGAAAGGCTCCTGCCGATGAATGTGGCCGAAAACCTCAGCCTGCCCCGCCGTTGGCTGCGCCTGCCCAAGGCGCTCTCGCTCGACGAGGTCCGCCGCTTGCTCGAACCGCCGCCGGTCCCCGAAACACCCGGGTCGCTCTGCGATCAGGCCGTCCTCGAACTGGCCTATGCCTCGGGATTGCGTTTGAGTGAACTGTGCCGGCTCCGGCTCGAACAACTTCACCTGGAAAGCGGCTTCGTCACCGTCATCGGCAAGGGCAACAAGGAACGGGTCGTGCCCGTCGGCAGGAAGGCGGTCGCCGCCCTGCAGGCCTGGTTGACGCGCGGCCGACCACGGACCGTCCGACCCCGTTCACCGGGCACGGTCTTCCTCACCAGCCGGGGCACGGCCTTTCACCCGACCACCCTGTGGCGGCGGATCAAGAAACGGGCGCGCCTGGCGGGATTGGACAGGCCTCTCACACCCCACATGCTGCGCCACAGCTTTGCCACCCACCTGCTGGAACACGGCGCGGACCTGCGGGTCATCCAGGAGTTGCTCGGACACGCCAGCATCCAAACCACCGAGATCTACACCCACGTCGGCACCGCGCGACTCCGCGAAATCCATCGCCGGTACCATCCCCGTGCATGATGCCGCACACCGGCGCGCTCCGACCCACTCAGTCCAGCCGGCCGACCACCCTTTCGAGAATCTCGATCCCTTCGCGAGCCTCGGCCTCGCTCAGGTTCAACGGCGGCAGCAACCGGATCACATGCGTGCCGGCGGGAATGACCAGCAGACCCTCTTCCAGCAAAAGCTGCGTCAACCGCACGGCCGGGCTCTGACCGGCCCCGGTCAGCCCCGCCGGTTCGGGCTGAAGCTGCAGGCCGATCATCATCCCCATACCACGCACACCGGCCCACACGCGCGGATGACGCTCCACCTGACGCCCGAGCTCCATCAACAGCCGGTCACCCAGGCGTCGCGCGTGCCCGGCCCAATCCTCCTTTTCGATCACTTCCAACACCGCCAACGCCGCCGCACAAGCCAGCGGCGTGCCGCCAAACGTCGTGCCGTGACTGCCCGGGCCGAGCAGGTCCGCGTACGGTTCGCGCACCCAGAACGCCCCGATGGGGAAACCGCCGCCCAACGATTTGGCCAGCGCCACCCCGTCCGGAAGAAAGCCCTCCCCACCCGGCGCGCCCTCCAGAATCCGCTGCCAGCTGGCGAACCGTCCGGTGCGGAAGCAACCGCATTGAACCTCGTCCATCAACAGCAGCAACCGCCGCTCCTCGCACAGGCGTCGCAAGCCCATCAGGTACTCCGGCCGGGCCGGATTCACCCCTCCCTCGCCCTGAATACCCTCGATCAAAACCGCAACTGTCGCCGGCGAGATCGCCTTCTCCAAGGCTCCCAGGTCGTTGAACGGCACGTGGCGAAACCCGGGAACCAAGGGGTCGAACCCCTGTTTGACCTTTTCCTGGCCGGTGGCCGAAATCCCGGCCAGCGTCCGGCCATGGAACGACTGCAACGCGGTGAGGATCTCGAAACGCCCCTCGCTGTGCCCGAACCGCCGGGCCAGTTTGAACAGGCCTTCATTGGCCTCCGCACCACTGTTGCAAAAGAACACCTTGCCCGGACCGATGAGCCGGACCAGCTCGCGCGCCAGCCGCCCCTGGGGCTCGGAATAGTAATAGTTGGAGCAGTGAATCAACCGCCGCGCCTGTTGTTCGATCGCCGACACCAGCGCCGGGTGCGCGTGCCCCAGGGCGTTCACCGCGATCCCACCGCCCAAATCCAGGTACCGTCGCCCCCGCTCGTCAAAGACATGACTGCCGGTCCCGTGCGTCAGGACCACACCCATGCGGGCATACGTGGGGATCACATACCGCTCATACAGAGCCCGGACGCCGTCTGCCTCCGGCACGGGACCGCACCCGGCCGCGGGACCCGCCGCCCCTGAAACTCGTTCAACCATATCGGCCCGCCATCATGGCCTCGGACGCCTGTCGTGCAAGGGGAATCCTGCCCTTCACCCGGGCCGAAATCGCCACACCTCAACTTGTCCGCTCAAGGCGCCCAGACTGCTCGGAACCGCGCGGCCGGTTCAACCCAGCCAGACAAGCCGCCTACGCACAGGAAACCCCGGGTGCATCAGGCGCACCGATGACCCGACCGGACTGCGTCAGCCCCGGCAGACCGGCCACGGGATCCACAATCCTGACTGGCGAACCCTGCCCACAAGGGAAAGTGGAAAACCTTCCGACACAGCGTCGGAAACGTTTACACTTTCCCAATCAGCTCTGAGGGCGAGCCGAACGACAGACAAGTGACTTGTAGAGAGCAACTTGACCACAGCGTGCGGGTCGGGTCCCGACCCGATCCCGGGATCGGGCGACCTACGGATCGTCGGCCGACTTTACACTTTCGCAAGGCCGTGGTGTCTGTACCGTTGACGAGCCGGCGGGGGCGCAGGAGGTGAAGATTCTTTGTCTGACATGCAACATGCTGGTGTATAGCAGGATACACTCTCGCTGGGAACCGGCGGGGCTGGGTGGGTCGAGTGTTTTCGGTTTTGCTGGTCCAAATCCTGCTTGTTGCGGCGAAGAAACCAAACCGAAAGGAAGTTCTATGAAGCGAACCAGTTGGATCTTGGGATTGGGCATGACCGTGGCAGCAGCGGCTCTGCAAGCCGGGCCGATCGTTCCGACCTACACGACGTTTGGGACCTTGTCAGGTGCCACCTTCGGCGGCAGTGGCATTCCGAACGATGCGGTGGCCATCACCACCATCGGCAACGTCACGCTGGGCCTCACGGCGCATCAGCGCTACAGCAACCCGGCGGTGGGCAACAACGGCGCCGGGGATTTTTATGCTGTGAACGGTCCGGATCTTTATTCATCCCCCCCGCAGCCGACGTACGCACGTTGGAACTTTGCATTCTATGTCAAAAACGCGGGAAGTACCTGGTATACGCTCGAACTGTTGTACGACTTCGATCCGGGCGCCGGGACCGACGAGGGAGATCACGGAAAGCTCAGCACTCTCCTGCCCGGGTATACCACATGGCAGGACTCTTGGAACCTTGGCATGAGTTTCCTCGGGACGGCCGCCAGTGGCATGGGTTGGTCCCTCACACCGCCCACCTATTCCGGCTTCGATCCGAATGCGACTGGCGAGTACACCTTCGCGCTGATCCTCCGGGACGGCAGCGGTGCTGAAATCGGTCGTTCGGCCATCCGGGTCAACGTCGTGCCCGATGCCGGGGCCACGGTAACCTTGCTGGGTCTGGGCTTGGCGGGTTTGTCCTTGGCTCGACGTCGGTCGTAATCGGCGTCCTTTCGAAGGTCAGGGTTCCTCCGAAGTCCGCGGGCCGCTCCTGACATGGAGCGGCCCCTCTCTTTTCAGCCGCCCCGCGGATTCTCAACCGGCCGCCCCACGCTGTTGCCGTGCTGTTCCTGCCGTACTGTTCCCACCGACATGGCGGTTCGTTCGGCCGTCTCAAAGAAGATGCGATGCCCGCCCCGGGGGACCGGTGCGAAGCCGATTGCCGGTCTGCCGGCCGCCGGACATCCCAAGGCCGCCCGGTCCTTTCAGCCCATCGGCTCGGGCCTTTGCCTATGGTGCCTGCGAGATTGTCGTGCGTCTTTTTCAGCCGAATGCCGATGGCAGGGCGGGTTGACATGGGAAACTGTTGAAAAGCGGCGTGAGGTGCATATGAACAGCGGCGATCCAGCAACCCCCACAGTCACCCAGAGCTTCAAAACCGTGCTGTTGTACGACGACGTGGCGTGGGCGCGCGTGGCGCGGGCCGCCGTCAGTCGGATTGCCTTCGAATGTGGTCAGACCCGGACCTCCGTGGTGCCGTGGCGGGCCGATCTGCTGGAGCAAACGCGGTTCGCTGAGGCGGCCCTTGCGGAGGCGGTGGACGCCGATCTGATCCTGCTGGCGCCCGCGCGGACGCTGTTCCTGCCGGTCTGGCTCAACCGATGGCTGGACGTGTGGGCCACGTGCCGGACCGTTCCCGACGCGGCGGTGGGCCTGTTGGTCCCGCCCGGGGTATCGGATGCGGTCCTGCGGGCGGAGCTTGAACCGTGGGCGCGGCGAAACGGCCTGACCTGGCTGGGCGATCTCGGATCGGACGACGCCACGGTGGCGGAAGCCGATGCGCTCGCCATGAAAAGTGACCTCGCCTGGCGCGAACGCGCAGTGAGCCCGGTGCTGCGAGAGATCATGGCCGGACCGGCCCCCTACCGGTTCTTCGGATTGAACGAGTGATCCCGGCACGCGCGGTCCCGCCCCGCGACCGGGCGCTCGTCCACCTGTCCCGGCCTTACCCAGCACACCGGCACTTGCGAATCCGCGTCGGGGGGTCTCCGGCCCAGCCGGCGGCCGGGAGCGGACCCCTACGCGTCCCTTCGAGTCCGACCCGGCCGGCGCACGCCGTCGGCGCGCTCCGTCACGGCCCTTTCTCCTACGGCCGCTTCCGCCTCGGCGGGGACGCACGCCTTTCGATGGCGCGGGGGCCGGCGAGAGGCCTGCAAGGATCTTCGGTCCGTGCAACCGCTGACTTGACAGGTCTGTGGAAACGCAGATCGTCTGCGACCGTGAGACGACAAGCTCGCTCAGCCGGCCGTTTGCGGATGGTCTTTCAGGTCTGCGTCGCCTGCATCCCGGGCCTGGCGGGGATTCCGAACGCACAGGCGAACACCGCCTCGGTTCGGTTTGCCTGTCTTTCGCTCCGGTTCCACCAGGGGAGTGAACCGTTCGACCTCTTCAAGTTGGACCTTTCGTCGCTGCCCGCCGGCATCAATGGTGAGCTGTTCCCGATCTTCCAAGCCGCGCCGTACACCCATGCGGCCGTGTTGAGGCTCACGGATACCACTTTTTTCGAGGAAGTCCCCGGCAACCTGCTTTTGGAGCTTCCATTGGCTGACGGCGACACCAATGGGATCCCGGATTTCTTTCAGGTGGAAATGAGCGTACAGGCGACGAGTCCTGGGACATACGCGATTCAAGGCTACGGATCGGGAGCCGTCGAGGCACGGTGGTCGCGCGCCGCCGGCAGCGCGGTCGGCACCTGTGTGCTGGACTTCAAGATGAATGCGTTCCAATCCCTGGCGGTGTTCACCCATTCGTTCGAGTTGTGGGAATATCGTGGGACCATCCGGTATGAAACCGCCGCGTCGAACGTGTGGTTCTCCCTGGAGGCCGAACGCACGGGGTCCGCACCCGCCCGATGGGAGGGGCACGGCTCCCTGGTCCGCGCGCCCTCGGAGCCGCAGAATCACCTGGTGCTGTTGCCGGGCAGTTGGACCAACCAGACCGGCGAGGCATGGTCGTTCTCCACGAACCATCTTTTTCGCATGGAACACTCCCCTGAGACCTATGCCGCCTTCTTCGAATTCGCTGACGGCGATCCTTCCACGACGGAACCCGACTATTTCACCTGGGCCTGGTCCGTGTACGACGCCAACGATGCGGATCAGGACGGGATTCCGGACCTGAGCGACGACCCCGCCGCACTGCAACCGTCCCTCCGCCTGTGGATCCGCCGGCCCGGCAATGCATTGGAAATTGGCGTGGAAGGGCCTGCCGGCGCCCGGTGCCGGCTCCTAACCACGACCCACCTGGCCGGCGGTCCCTGGGCGGAGGTCTTGGCCGTCACCCTTACCAACTCGACGCAGTTGCTGCTCCGCCAGGCACCCGACGAAGCAAGCCGTTTCTGGCGGGTGCTCCTGCAGTAGATCCCCATGTCACAGAATGCCTCGGGATCGGCTTCTCCCCGGTTGACCCCGGCCCAGCAACAGGCCGTCACCGCCACGGGCAATGTCCTGGTGATGGCCGGGGCCGGCACCGGCAAGACGCGCACCCTCGTGGAAAGGGTTCTGCGCCTGTTGCTGCCCGACCGCACCCCGCACGAGAGGGCAAGGCAACCGGCGCGGGTGACCGATCTGCTGGTGGTCACGTTCACGGAAGCGGCTGCGGCGGAGCTGCGGGAACGAATCCGACACCGCCTGGAGGAAACCGCCCGGCAGGAGGATTCGCCCTTCTGGCACGAACAACTGGCCCTCTTGGACACGGCGGCCATCGGCACCCTGCACAGTTTCTGTTACCGCCTCATTCGAGAACATTTCGCCGAACTGGACCTGGACCCGCGCCTGACCGTCCTGGAGGAAGGGCAGGCCCGGCTGCTCCAGCACGAGGTGTTCGATGAAGTGCTGGAAGCGGTCCTGGGTGAACCCGGCCGGGAATCCGACCAGTTACGGGCGCTATTCACCGACACTTTTGCCGCCGACGTACGCCGGCTGCGCGAGCGGGTGCTCGAAATCCATGATTACATCCGCAGCCTCCCCGATCCGGACCAATGGTTGGCTGAGCAATCGAGCTACCTGGACGATCCGAATCCCACGAAATGGCAGGAATGGCTGCCGGAAGCCTTCGAGTTCTGGCGCGAACGCTGGCAGGCGCGGATCGAAGCCCTCGCCAACGCAGGCAATCCGGCGGCGCGGCTGCTGCTCTCCGGCCTGCCGGGCCCCCAACCGGACCGGCCCGCACCCGCCGCAGGTCTGGACGCATGGCGCCGCTACACGCGGAACGCCCTCCGATCCCTAGAGGAAGGCCTCTCCAACCGCAGCATCCTCAAAAAGCATCAAGAGGAGCTTCGGCACTGCATCAGAGACCTCCAGCTCCTGGCCCGATGGGCCGGCGAATCCGGAACCGCCACGGGCCCGCAGGGCAGCGCATCCGCGCTGGCAACCGATTGGCAACAGATGCGGGTGCCCATGCGGGCCCTGCTCGAGCTGACGCGCAGATTCGCCCGGGCACTGGCAGAACGGAAACGCGAACGCGGTTGGCTGGACTTCTCCGATCTCGAACAGTTCGCGCTCGACCTCCTCTGGGACCGGGAGAAAGGCCGGCCGACCGACCTGGCTGGACGCCTGCGTGCGCGTTTCCGTTGGGTATTCGTGGACGAGTACCAGGACATCAACCCGGCCCAGGACCTCATTCTTCAGGCCCTCAGCTCCGAGCCGGGAAACCGTTTCCTCGTGGGCGACGTCAAGCAGAGCATCTACCGGTTCCGACGTGCCGACCCGGCCATCTTCCGAAGCTACGCCAGGCGCTGGGCTGGAGAAAGGAGCGCACGGGTCATCCCCCTTCAGGAAAACTTTCGCAGCCTTCCCCTCCTGCTGAAGTTCGTCAACGCCGTGTTCGAGAGGATCATGCAAGAGGCCGTGGGAGGAGTCGGTTACGGACAGGACGCGCAGCTGCTGCCCGGCACCCCCGTCGCCGACGGGTCCACGGCCCCCGGTCCGGGCGAATCATCATCGGGGGGCGAGCCGCCCGTCGAGATCTGCCTGTGGCAACCGCCCGGGGCCAACGTTCCTCGAAATCCGGCCTCAGGAAACTCCGGGGAAACCGCAGAAGACTCCGATGCAATTGCTGAACTGAGCCGGGCCGAGGAAGAGGCACTCTGGCTGGCCCGGCGCCTGCGCGAGCTGCGCGAGCAGGGGTTCCAGGTCCGGGATCCGCAAACCGGCCGGCCCCGGCCCATCCGGTACGCCGACATGGCCGTGCTGCTGCGATCGCCCGGACCGAAAAGCGAGATTTACCTGCAGCAGTTCGAGGCTGCCGGTGTCCCGTTGGAAGTGTCTCGCAAGGAATTCTTCGGCGCCCTGGAGGTCAGTGATCTTCTGAATCTGCTCCGGCTGCTGGACAATCCCCTGCAGGACCTGCCGTTGCTGGCCGTGTTGCGATCGCCCATCGTCGGACTAACCCTCGACGAGATGGCCTGGGTTTGCGCCCACCGCCGCGATCTGCCCGTATGGCAGCGACTGCGGCGCTGGCTGGAGGAGGACGGGACCGGCCCCGCCGGCGGCCCGGTTGGAGACAGCCTGCGCCGGAAACTTCAGCATTTCCTACAACAGCACGCCCGCTGGCGCCAGTGGGCCCGGCTGGGGTCGGTCAGCCGCTGTCTGGAAGTCATCCTCAGCGACACCCGGTACCTCGCATGGGTCGAATCCCAACCGGCAGGGCGTTTCCGCCGCCTGAACGTGGATCGCTGTCTCGAACTGGCCCGCGACTTCGACCGCATCCACGGCGAGGGCCTGACCGGTTTTCTCCGGCGGATCGAGGCCTGGGAAGAGACGGAGACCGAGCCCGAAGTTGCTCCCGAGCCGGGCACGGACGCCGTTCGTCTGCTGAGCATCCACCAGAGCAAGGGGCTGGAATTCCCCCTGGTGGCCGTGGCCGACCTCGGCAAGCCCTTCAACGTGCAGGACCTCCACGCGCAGGTGATCGTGGACGAGCGTTACGGCCCGGCCTCGCGCATCCTCACCCCCGACGGCCGGTGGTCCTATCCCAGTCTCGCATCCTGGCTGGCCCAACAACGCCAGCACAAGGAAAACCTTGGCGAGGAAATCCGGCTGCTCTACGTGGCATTCACCCGTGCCCGGGATTATCTGCTGCTGGTGGGCCAACCGCAGAGCCGCACCGCACCGCAAACCGGTCCGCAGCCCCCGCCCGCGCACCTGCTCGAGGCGCGCTCGCCGCTGGACTGGCTCCTGCCGGTCTTCACGGAACTCGGGCTGGCGCCCGCACGGACCTCTCCACAAGGCCGGGCACCGCTTTTCCGCTGGCGCTGGATCACCCCCGAAGAAAGGAGCACCCTGAAGGCTTCACCCGCCGCAGAACCCACGGGTCCGGCGGCCCGCGGCGAGGCCACGGAGAGCCCGGAAAGGGCCGAGGCTCCGGCGGAAAACCTCTGGAGCGAGATCACCCGCCTCCGCCAGCTCGATTACCCCCACCGACGTGCCACGGTCGAACCGGCCAAAACCTCCGTCACGGCCGCCCAACGGCGATGGACGGAAGAGGAACCTCCGG
This sequence comes from Limisphaera sp. 4302-co, assembly GCF_049537155.1. NCBI lineage: Bacteria > Pseudomonadati > Verrucomicrobiota > Verrucomicrobiia > Limisphaerales > Limisphaeraceae > Limisphaera > Limisphaera sp. 4302-co. The sequence goes on along the minus strand of NZ_JBMVQZ010000001.1, from coordinate 161,786 downwards.
CCGTGCTCTTCCGCACCGCGGGTCCTCGTGAACGCCGTTTCCCCGTCCCGCCCCTCACCGCGGTGGAACGCGGGGCCGCGCACCACCGGTTCCTGCGATTCTTCAACCTCGACACTGCCTCCACCCCCGACCTGCTTCGGGCCGAGGCCGACCGACTCGTCCGGGCCGGGCGCCTCACGAGGGAAGAGGCCGGGGCACTGGACTTTCCGGCCCTGGGCCGGTTCTGGCAGTCGGATGTGGGCCGTCGGATCCTCCAGCACCGCCACGCCGTCCGGCGCGAGCTGGAATTCACCCTCCGGCTGCAAGTCAACGAACTGCGCCAGATCGCCGGCGGCCAACCCGTTCCCGACCTGGCGGAGGAATTCGTCGTGCTCCAGGGCGCTGTGGATCTGGCGGTGATCCTGCCCGGTGAACTCTGGCTGCTGGATTTCAAGACCGACGACGTTCGTGACGATGAGCTGGACGCGAAGGTGCGAACGTATGCAACTCAACTGCGTCTGTACGGTTTGGCGCTCGAACGGATCTACCGGCGCCCTGTCCGACATCGGTGGTTGCATTTCCTCCGGCCGGGGCGAACGGTCGAGGTCACCGGTCGCTGATCCCTCCGGCCGCTGTTCCCCGACCTTGACCTGCCTCCGACCCTGCGGGCCCGGACGGTCGGACCTTCCGCCATCCGGGTCGTGAGAGGGCACGAAGCGGCGCCCGCACGGGCCGGCGTGGATTCGGCGGTCCCCGGACCGGGTCCGCGGTCACCCGGTCAAGACCCTCACGCGCTCGGCGTGGCGAAGTACTGATCGCGCAGCGGACGGAGGTAGCGGTCGCTCAACGTGGTCAGAATCTCGCGCGCCAGGGTGAACTGTTCGGCCAGCCGTTCCAGCACCGCCACCGGTGCAGCCGGTTCAGCCTGTTGGGCCGCCAAGCGGTAGAAGTAGCGTCCTTCCCGTTCGTAGTCGGCCAACGTCCGCCGGTCGCGGAGCTGCCGCCGGACACCCCGCCAAAGCCGGGTAAGGTGGTCGGGAAACACCCCGCTCAGGAACAGTGCAATGTCACCGATCCGACGATACAGGCGCGGGCGCCATTCCGGCGCCACCAGGTGGCACAATGCCACCATGTCGTCGAGGTCCATGTCACTGAACTTTCGTTTGCGCCAAAGCCCGCGTTCCTTCCAATAAACCGTGCCACTGTGGATCCGAACGAAGGAACAGAGCAGGTCCACGAGATAATCGAACATGCCGGGCTCGTCCAGAAGGTCCCGGGCCTGTGAACCGGCGAAGACGGGCAACCGATACTCCCCCTCGCGTTCGTACACGATGCCCTGATCGGCGAGGTCCAGCCGGAGGCGCCGGAGAAGGATCGTGAACAACAGGCGCGGACTGATCCGGGCCAGGGATTCTTTTTCGTCCCGCAGCCGTTCGCTCAGGCGCGGGTCGTCCAGCAAAGGCGCCACCAGGTCAGGCTTGTCCCGCACCAATTCCACGATCCGGTCGCGGTCCCGGCGCCGGGTGACCACCGTTTCGACGACGAACCTCAAATCTGTGTCGTTCCACTGCATGGCTCGGGATGAGTGGACCTCCCACAGGTCGGTCTGCCGCTCCCCACCTTACCACCGGCGCGCGGCCGCCCGCAACCGGTCCAGGGGTTTGCCCCGCCCTGCCCCGCCGCGACAGCTCTGCTGGCTTCCACTCGCAAGGCCCGTTGCGCATGCTGAGGCTCATGCTGAATCCGCACACGTCCCTGGTGGCGCTGATTGATGTACAGGAGCGGCTGGCACAGGTGATGTCCGACCGCGAACGGCTCGTGGAAAACCTGCGGCGACTGATCCGGGGCGCACAGGTCCTGAACCTGCCGGTGGTCTGGGCGGAACAAAACCCGGAACGACTCGGCCCCACCGTGCCCGAACTGCGTGCCCTGCTGGAGGGGCATCGGCCGGTGGCCAAGATGACCTTCAATTGCTGGGCCGACCCCGGCTTTCGCCGCGCCATCGAGGCCACGGGCCGTCACCAGGTCCTGTTGGCCGGCATCGAAACGCACGTCTGCATCTATCAAACCGCCGTGGCCATGCAGGCAGAGGGATGCGAGGTTGAAGTCGTGGCCGACGCGGTCTCCTCACGGTCGCCCGAGCACAAGCAGCTCGCGCTGACGAAGCTCCTGTCCCTGGGCGTCCGCCCCACCTGTGTGGAGATGGCACTGTTCGAGCTGCTGCAGACCGCCGAAGCGCCCGCTTTCAGGGAGATTCTCTCCCTCGTGAAATAGCCGGCAACCCGCCGCCGCGGGCTTCCGTGGAAGGGGCTGGGCGCCCCCTCACCGACTGCGGGCATTCAATCGGCGCCCGCCCGGACTGCGCAGGGAAGCAAGTCCCGCAGGGGACACGCCTCGCAACGCGGTTGGCGTGCACGGCAGTAGTGTTTACCGATCATGACCAGTTGGGCGTGGTAATCCTGCCAGTAATCGAGTCGCGCCGGACCGCGCTTGTGGTTGAGCACCTGCTGGCAGAGCGCCTGCAGGGCCTCGTAACTCAGGGCGGGTTCGGCCCGGTCCGGCAGCGGCAGCGGTGCGCGGGCGGACCCCGGGCCGGCAGGAGACGCCGCCCCGCGCAGGCCCTGGAGCCACACCGGGCTACCGGCGTACCATCCATGCCGACCGAAGATGCGGCGCGTGTAGGCGTCCACCACGAACACCTCGTGTCCTCCGGCGTACAACAGCATGCTGTCGGCCGTTTCCGGGCCCACGCCGGGGATCTCCAACAGCCGCGCCCGGACTGCCGGCGTGGGGCCGCACCAGAGCCGTTCCAAATCCCCGGCGCATTCCTCCACCACAACCCGGAGAAAGGCCCGCAACCGGCGCGCCTTCACACGGAAATACCCGGCCGGGCGGATCAACTCCGCCAGGTCGGCCTCGGGAAGGGCGAAAAGCCGGCGCGGATCCAGCAGCCCGGCCCGCTTCAGGTTTGCCAGTGCCCGCTCCACGTTCGACCAGGCCGTGTTCTGCGTGAGGATGGCGCCCACGCAAACCTCGAACGGTGTCTCCGCCGGCCACCAGTGCTGGTGACCGAACCGCGCGCGGGCCCGGCGGTACGCCTCGCGCAGATCGCGCACAATGGCGGGCGGCGGGCACTCCGACACCCGTGTCTCCCTCACGCCCACGGTTTGCCGTCGGCACGCGTGCCGCAGAGATGCACGCGAATCCCCAACGCGGAGGCCATGCTGGCCTTGGTCAACAGCGCCAGGTCCGCCGCCTCCGCATTGTGGGCGTAGGCCACCTGGATGTGATTCGATTTGTGCCGGGCCATCATCTGGTCGCGGGTGACGCCGTACGTCACGGCGTGCATGATGGGCCATTGCGGCGTGGTCGCCTGCCAGCGCCGTTCGGTTTCCGATCGGGGCAGGGCCACCACCTTGGCGCGGCCCAGGTCCATGTGCAACGCGTCCTCGGCGATGTAGATCCGCGACCAGACGATTTCGCCCGGTTTGGAGATCCCGCGGAGGGTGCTGCCGCCCTTGGGAAAATACATGGGCGGCTGGCGAAAGCCCTCGGCACCCTTCCACCCACCGATGAAATGGGCCGGGGGCGCCGCCCCGCTGATCTCGAACACCCAGACATAATCCTCCACCGTTCCGGAACGGTCCCAGTCGCCCCAGCGCACATCGTGCAGGGTCGTCTCGACCGGCTGGGCCAGCGCGGCATGCACACGCGCGGTCATCAGACCGTCCAACCCCGCGCATTCGTCCACCTCGTTGAAATGGACCAGCGGACGACCGGCAAACAACACGCGGCGGCCGTCCCGGGACCGGACCGGCGGCCGCTGCGTGTTGTTGAGCGTGCCCTCCACCAGATCGCTGGCGGGCAGGAGGTCCTTGAGCCCCTGCTGGTACTGGATCCCGATGGCGTCGCAGCCGAAGTCATCCGCCATGCGCACGGCGGCGATGTACATCTTGCACTGCCAGAGGATCTGCTGGTCCGTCAGATCGGTCGCCTCGTCCGGTCCGGTGTGGAATTTCATCCCTCGTTTCTCCATCCAGTCGCGGACGGCCCGGGCCTCTTCGTCACGGACCTGCAGGGTCTCGTAGTAAAGGGCGGACTGGCTGAGCCGTTCCTTGAACACCCCGGTGGCGTGCAGCAGGTCGTCCGGGACGATGGCGTTGAACATCCCCATGCAACCCTCGTCGAACACGCCCAGGATCGCCTTGTTCCGGATCAGCTCGGCGGCGAGCTTTTCCCCGATCCGGCGTGCCTGTTGCGGGACCTTCACCCGGTCCCATTCCACCACGTGTGAGGTGTCGTGCTCGCAGCGGCCGGTGGTCAGCCAGGCTCGCAGCCGGGTCCGGAAATAGTCGTCCTGGAAATCCTCGCTCCACAGGGTGGAATACTTCACGCCGGCCTTGGTCAGCGATCCGTTGAGGTTCAGCATGCCCACCAGACCCGGCCACTGGCCCGACCAGTTCGCCACGGTCAGGATCGGTCCTCGATGGGTCGTGAGTCCCGGCAGCACATGATGGGAATACTGCCAGACCGCCTCGGCCACAATGAGCGGTGCGTCCGGGTCAATCTGCCGGAACACCTCCAGCCCTTCGCGTTGCGAGGCGATGAAGCCGTGTTTCAACTGCCGTTTGTACGGATGGCCGCGCACGACCCGGTATCCCTCGGCCTCGATGGCGGTGGTGAGCGCCTTTTCCATGGCCGCCTGGGCGGGCCAACAGACCTGATTAGCCGACAGCCGCAGATCTCCGCTGGCCACCAGCACCACCGTCCGGTCCCGACTGGACCCGGTTCCGATCCGTTTGACACGCTTGGTTTTCATGGTCTCCAAACAGGTCTTTGCAGGTTTCGTTCTTCCGGGCGCGGGGTGCCTCCCGTCAGGGCAACGGGTCACCCCCGCGCTCCACGTTGGTCCGGTCGAAAACCCGCGATCCCAGCACGATGCGTTTCGGCACCGGTTCACCCCGCAGGATGCGCAGGGCGGTTTCGACTGCTTGCTCGCCGCCCGTTGGGTATTGGAACGTGGCGTCCAGGATCCCCTGGCGCACATAAGCCACGCCCTCGTGCGGGAGGGCGTCAATGCCCACGAACAGCATCTCCTTTTCCCGACCGGCGGCCCGCGCCGCCAACCACGCACCGTGCGCGCCGGGATCGTTGTGCGCATACACAAGGTCAATCTTCGGAAACCGGGCCAGGGCAGATTCCATCTCCCGCCGCGCCTCCGGTTCCAGCCATTTCATGTCCGCCTCGAAGACCACTTCGATCTCCGTGCCTGCGAGGGCCTCGCGAAACCCGCGGTGCCGGTCCTGGGCGGGGATCGAGGTCATGAGGCCCTTCAGTTCCACCACGCGTCCCCGGCCGCCCAACCGCCGTTTGATCCATTCACCGGCGGCCCGGCCGATCCTCACGTTGTCGGCTCCGATGAAACACGTATAGCGGTCGCCCAACACCGCCCGGTCCAGCACGATCACCGGAATCCCGGCCTCCATCGCCCGGGCAACCGGTTCCGTCAGCGGCGCCGCTTCCTTCGGGCTGATGATCAACAGGTCCACCCGCACGTTGATGAACTCTTCCACGTGTGCGCGCTGGCGCAGCGTATCGTTCTGGGCATCCTTGAAGATGACCCGCAACTCCGGATGTCGGGCCGCCGCGGCCTGAATGTCGGCGTTCATCTGCACGCGCCAGGGTTCACCCAGATTGCACTGGCTCATGCCGATGGTGAACACGCGGGGCGCGGCGCGGTTCTCTCCGGTGTCTGTGGGAGAAACGGACGCCGGCCGGTCACAACCCGCCCACGCCACCAGCAGAAGGACAACGGCAAGACCACGAGCTGCCCGCAATCCAGTCTCATGATTCATGGCTCGTATGGATTCGCTCGGGAGCCGGCTCGGGAGGCCCGCCCCGCCGTGATTCAACGTCTGCCCAACCCCTGGGTCAACACCGCAAGCACAATGAGGACCCCCATCAACATCAGCCGGCCGGACTCCGGAACGGCATGAATGCTCAGAATCTTCTCCAGGTAACCGACTGTCAGCACACCCAGCAAAGTCCGCCCGATCCCGCCCTCGCCGCCGGTGAGTTTCGTCCCTCCCATGACCACCATGGCAATGGCGATCAGTTCGTACCCCGCGCCCGTTTCGGGGTCCCCCTGTTGCTCCTGCGCAGCCTGGCAGATGCCCGCCACGGCAGCCAACAAACCGCTCAGGACGTACGCCCCCGCCTTCATCCGCTCCACCGGCACGCCCGAGCGTCGGGCCGCTTCCTCGTTCCCGCCGATGGCGGACCACCACCGGCCCCAGGCATGCCGGCCCAGCAACATCCCGCAAAGCACCGCGCAAGCGAGAAAAAGGATCGTGACCACCGAAAGATTGCCCCCCAACACGCGCGTGTCGATCCATCGGAACAGCGCCGGCACTTCCAGGTACCGAAAGGAACCGTCCGGCTCCGGCACCGCGGTGGACACCTTCATCCCGCCCGAACTCCACTTGGCCAGTCCGCGCGCGAAGACCATCGTCGCCAGCGTGGCAATGAACGGCTGCAGTCCCAGTCGCGCAGTCAGCCATCCGTTCACACCACCCAGCAACGCGCCCACCGCCAGAGCGGTCGTCACCACCAGCCACGCGGGCCAGCCGAGGTGGATCGCCAGCCGCGCCGTCACCACGGCCACCAGCGCCAGCACGCTGCCCACCGAAAGGTCAATGCCCCCGCTCAGGATCACCACCGTGAGGCCACAGGCCAGAATGCCGTAAACCGAACTTTGCCGGAGCGCATCCCGGTGGGTCGCCCACTGATGGAAGGCGCCGTCGGCCGGAAACACCAGGCCCAGCGCCAACACCAGCACCAGCGCCAGCCAGGCACGCCCGGCAGCGCCATGCCACCCGGCCTGCCACCGGCCCGCTTTTTCACCCGCCGCGCCTGGATGTTCGCCTCGCACGCGCCAACTTTCCCCGCCAACCCGGTCCACCGGCAAATGCGCCACGCCGGCGTTTCCAGAAGACTTCCGCAGATTGAAAGACCCGCCGCGCTCCGCGCAATGGCAAAACCGGTCCGCCCGACTCAAACGGCGCCGGCAGGGCAGGCTGCGGCGCCGTGATCAGCCTTCCGGCCCTTTGCTGAACGGGGCCCGGCCGCCCGTTCGGAACAACCCTGATTCGCCGTGCCCGCACGCCTCGGCCCGGATGAGATGCACCGCCGGGGCCTTGATCCATGCCTGCACCGACTGTCCAGGCGCCAGACCGAGTTCCTCGCACGCCGGCCGTGTGACAAGGGCCGTCAGGGGGAAACCGGCGTCCAGTTCCACCCGCCAGAGCGGATGCCCCGGGTCCACCCGCAGCACACGCGCCGGCAACCGGTTGCGGGCGCTCGATCCGCCCCCGGCCTCGCCGGTCAGCAGGACATCCTCGGCCCGGATGCTCACCAGGACCGACTCGCCCGGTTGGGCGTCGCCCAGCGCCTGCAGCCTCGCCCGGCCCACCTCCACCGTCACCAGGCCCTGACCGGCCGCGAGCACCCTCCCTGGTTGCAGCGTCTCCACCCCGAGGAACTGTGCCACCGCGGGTGCTGCCGGCCGGCCATACACAGCCGCCTTGTCACCCTGCTGGATCACGCGGCCTTCCAGAAGCACGGTCACCCGGTCGGCAAGCACATATGCCTCGGCCAGGTCATGCGTCACCAGCAGCACGGTCAGCCCGTGCCGATGTTGCAGCGTCCGCAACAGCCACCACAATTCGCGCCGCAGACTCTCGTTCAAAGCCGCAAAGGGTTCGTCCAGCAGCACCAGCTTCGGTCGGAATGCCAATGCCCGCGCCAGGGCCACCCGCTGCCGTTCGCCTCCGGAAAGTTGGTTCGGCCGCCGCTCCAGCAGGCCGCCCAGACCGGTGACGTCAACCAGCTCCTCCACCCACCTTTCCCACTCCGCTCCCCGGCAGCCCCTGGCTTCCAACCCATACCGGATGTTTTCGCGAACGGTCAGGTGGGGAAACACTCGCAACTCCTGCGGCACGTAACCCATGCCCCTGCGCTCCACAGGCCAGCGGGTGATCTCCTGCCCGTTCAGGGTCACCGAACCCGATTCCACCGGACGCAGGCCCAGCACGCCATGCAGCAGGGTCGTCTTGCCGCAGCCGGACGGGCCCAGCACCGCGTGGCACCGGCCGGGTTCCACCCTCAGGGAAACTTCCCGGAGACGAAACGTTCCCGCGCGAACGGTCAGCTCCCGCACCTCAAGCATGCGACCTCCCGCCCGACAACCACCGCACACAGATCAAAGCCCCCAGCCCCGCGATCACCAGCAACACGATCAGCGCCGCCGCACCCGGCAGGTCGGCCGCTGACAACCGCAGGTACACCGCAATCGGGAGCGTCTCGGTCCGCATCGCCATGGTGCCGGCGATCATGATCGTGGCTCCGAACTCGCCCAGTGCCTTGGCCCAGCCCAGCACCAGCGCAGCCGCCAGGCCCCGGCGCGCCAACGGCAGCGTAACGGTCCGAAACACGCGCGCCGGCGAGGCGCCGAGGGTGCGGGCCACCGTTTCCAATTCGACCGGTACGCCGTCGAACGCCGTCTGGGCCAGCCGCACCATCATGCCCAGCACCGTCACGAACTGGGCCAGAACCACGCCGGCCACGGTGAACACAAAACGCACCGCGTGCTCCTGCAACCACTGGCCGGCAGGATGACTCAACGCCATGAGCAGCATCGCACCCAGCGCCGCTGGTGAAACCACCATGGGCAGCTCCAGCACCGTTTCCACCCAGCCCCGTCCGCGAAAGCGGTAACGCGACAGCGCATAACCCGCCGGCAGTGCGCACAGCAGGCCCAGGACCGACGCGGCCGTGGCCGCCCCCAGGGACAGACGCACCGAATACCAGGTTCGGGAAGAACTCAGAACCGACAGCAGCCCGCCAGGCTCCACGAACGTCAGCGCGGCCGCGATCAAACCGGCGTAAACCACCAGCACGGCCCAGGCCGCCACCACGGTCGGCGCAAACGAGCGCCACCCGAGCCTGCCGGGCCGTTCCCGGTCCGCGGCGCTCCCACCGATGCCGGCGTCGTTCATCCTTTCACGGAGCCAGCCAGGACCGCGGCACTTCATACTCACCGCCCACCGGTCGTTCCGCCCCCAACCAACGCCACGCCGCCTCCGGGCTCTCGAAATAGCCGTACTTCCGCCATACCGGCCGGGCCTCGGGCCCGGTGAGGTACCGGAGGAAATCCTCCGCCTCGGCCAGACGCACGCTGTACCGCCCCACGGCCCCGGCCAGATACCCCACCCTGCGCACCTGCACGGCCGGCAGCCGGACCGTCTCAAGGCGGCCCGGCAACCAGTGTTCGAACACGTGCCATCCGATGGTGGCGTCGGCCAGCTTCAAGGCCACCGCGGTGGCCGTGCGCTCGCAGGAGTCGGTGTAATTCACGATGTTCCGGCGTAACGCGGCGCACTGCGCCGGGGAGAGCGAGTGCTCGAAGATCTCCACCGCGTACGCCCCCAAGCAGACCGTCTCCGGTTGAGCCAGCAGGACCCGGACGCCGGGTCGCGTCAGGTCCTCCAAGGTCCGGATGCCGGCAGGATTGCCCTTGGGCAGCGTCAATACGGGAACGAGCCACGCGATCTGACGCTCGGTCTCCGGCCGGACCAACCCCTCGCGCCGCGCGCGAATCATGTAGTCGGACGAGCCCGGCAGATACACATCGCCCTCACGCGCCAGTCGCATCTGCGCAAGGACCGTGCCGGACCCGCCCAACACCAGCTCCACCTCCACCCCGGTCTTCTTTTCATACAGGCGGGCGATCTCCTCGAGGGGCGGCTTGGCCGCCGCGCCGGCGAACACACGGAGCGTTGTCCCCTCCGCGCCCACGACCCCTGCCAGCATCGCCACCACGACGACGATCCACCCTGGGGAAGGGCCGCTGTCCGTTCGTTTGCCGAACCGTCCGTTCATGGTGAGGCCCTTTCCGCACGGTCCCCGGGGCGCTCCCCCGCGGCGCCGGCCTCGCCGGAGCCGGCCTCGTAGTGGATCACCTTGACCTTTTCCAGCGTCACCAGCCCGCCCTGCATCATCGGTTCCAAAACAGGCAGGAAGTCGCGGATCTTCTCTTCCCCGTCCACGATCTCAATAACCACGGGCAGGTCCATGGACAACCTCAGGATCTTCGCCGTGTGCAACCGACTGGACTTGCCGAAACCCATCGGCCCGCGCAGGACCGTGGCACCGGCCAGATGCATCTCCCGCGCCTTCAGCACAATCGCCTCGTACAGCGGACGGTGTTCCCACCGATCGCTTTCCCCCACGAAGATCCTCAACAAAACAGCGTCCTCGGGCAGTTGCATGGTTCTCAACCCCTCCAGGTTTGCAGCCACACACCCAGGGCATGGCCGATCCACACGCCCACCAGACAGAGCCCCACCGACAACACCACGTTGCCGGCCGCGTCCCACCACTGGCCGTCCTGCAACAGTGTCAGCGTCTGCAGACTGAACGACGAAAACGTGGTGTACCCACCGCAAAAGCCCAGGATCAGAAAGGCCCGCACCTCGGGCGGGGCCCACCATCGTCCTTCGGGACTCAACAGGCCCGCCAGGAAACCCACGAAAAGCGACCCGGTGACGTTCACCACCATCGTCCCCCAGGGAAACGTCTCTCCCACACGCGCCGCCACCCAACCGGACACCCACCAGCGGCAAAGCGCGCCCAGTCCCCCTCCCACGAACACGCACAAGCCCTGTGTCATAGCTCGCCCCCAAATTAGACTGCCTCCCGCCACAGCGCAGCCGCAATTCAGCCCATCCCTTCCCCCCTTGCACGCCGTGACGGCACCGCGGCCGACCCGACGGCGGATCCGAACCCGCCGAAAGGGCCCGTCCGGAGGTCCCGCCCACTTCAACGCCAGCGGCGCAACTCGATCCTGGTCACCCCTTGCACGGAAAGAACCAGCCGCCCGCCGTTTGGTTCCCAGTTTTCACCGGCCGCCAGCACGCAGGGTTCTCCGTTGGACCGGACTTCCGGCAGACGCCGACAACCGTGTATCAGCACCCAACACCGTTCCTCCGGCCACGGCTCGATCCGCAACAGGAGTCGCTCCGGTTCATCCCCTTCCACGAAAAGCCGGCCGGGCACGTGCACGCGCAATCCCGCCGGGCGCAAGACCTCACGCGTGTACGGAACGGGCGCATCATACGCGCGAATGGCCGGCAGCAACACAGTGGCCGGGTTGATGGCCGGTCCGTCCCGGAGCTGCTCCTTCAAGAGGAAGAAATCCGGAAGCAACCCGCCGCGGGCGCGCTCGTTCTCCGGCCAGGTCTGCTGCACGCCGCTGAAACTGATCCCCCGGGCCAGACGCTCCCACGGACCTGCCGGATCCCACCTGGCCAGTTGCCACAGGGCATCCGCATAGACCAGCCCGCACCACTGAACCGGCCGGCCCAACCAGACCGGTGCGCGCCAGCCGGTCGCTCCGTAGACGGGGATGGTGGCGTACAAACCCACGCGGCCCGGGCAGGGTTGCGCCAGATAGACAAACGGCACACCGGTCCAGGCCCAGTAACGCGCGCGCTCCAGCCACCGTTGTTCCCCGCTGAGCTCGTATCCCAGCACGAAAGCCCGAACCAGATGGGCCGCGGCCAGGATGTCGGGTGTGTGCAGCGGGATTTCCCATGTCTGCGCCCCGCGCGGCACGCCATCAGCGAATTTGCGGTCCAACACCTCCAACTTCTCCAGAGCGGCTGGAATCAGATCCGGGTCGCCCGTCCACAGGGCCGCCTCCAAGACCGCCGCCACCCGTTCGGCCATCAACCCGCTCGCCTCCCGGGAGGTGTGCGTCCGACCCAGGTCCGGTCCACCCGCCTGGGGCCGGTAGGGGAGCGAACCATCGGGTTCGAACTCCCGCAACCAGGCCCGCGCCTGTTCGGCCGCGTTGAGAACCTCGGCCATCACGTCTCCGAACACGAGCGCCGGCAACGGCCAGCGCACATGACCGATCTGGTGCTGATTGCGTCGCCCCGCCGGCACGCGCGCCACCGCCCCGCGGGCTGCCTCTTTCAACCGCCGCGCCAGCTCCGGATCGTCCACCCGGCCGGCCAGCCATTTCATCGTCCACGCCGCGTCGGCCGCCGGCTGCGGCGGGAACCCCGGCCAGACAGCGTGCCGGTAAAGGTCGCCCACCCGGATGTCCGACTCCAACCAGCCGCGGGCAACCAGCCGAAAGTACTCCCCGGCTGCCAACCCCGGCTCGGGCGGGGCCGGCCAACCCATCACACCCATCGCATGCCGAAGCGCCGGCACGACCGTGGAAGCCTCTCCCCCCAGAATCCATCCCCGCCATTCCACCGGCCGGCCCGCGCGCAGTTCCACCGGGCCGTATGGAAGCAGGCTGGACTCATCCCGAATCCGCCCGTCCGAGCCCGGGTGGATCCACCCCATCAAATGGCCGCCGCTGCCGAAGAACCGGTCCGGGGAATCGAACACCGCAGCAACCTCGTCGCCCGCCCGCTCCCACAGGACGCCCAGGTACCGGTCCCGGGCGACCACCACCGCCAGAGGGATCGTCCATTTCACCGCGTCGGGCACCTGACGATCCGACGCCGGAGGCAACAGGTCTGCCGTGGAACTGCTGGGTTCGTCCTCCAGATACTCCAGCCCCGCAAACAACCCCTGTTGTTTGTGCGTGCCGAAGGCGCCGGGACCGGCCACGATCCACAGCAGCGGCAGGTGCAGTACCTGCCGGTCCCGATCACACGCCACGCGCACCGCCACGCGTATCGTTCCCTCCCCCACGCCCACGAGGGTCTGCTCCATCGTCCATGTCCCGCCATCCGGATCCCGAAACCGCGCCTGCAGTCTCAGCCCCTTCCCGCCTCCGACGGGCAGCAGCGAAACGGTCGAACGGTTCGATGACCCCGCAGCGTCCGAGGAAGCCGCCCCAGCATCGGAGGACCAAGAAAACCACCGCGTCCGACCTCCGACCTCACAGCCCACCAGGGCACGGGTATGACCGAAACCCATCCGCAGCCCGTTCACCCACAGCTCGAAATCTCCCGGGCCGGCCTGACCGTGCCGCAGCCGCAAGGGACCCTGCCCGATCTCCCGGACCGGTGGGGCCAAGCGCGGTTCCTCCGGGACCGGCCATTCCGGCGCCTGCGGGACCCGCCGCTGCCGGACCTTCAGGTACGCCAACACGCAGCGGCCCGTGGTGCCGGGCGGATCGAACCGGAACCGCGTCTCCGGCGCCAGCGGCGGCAGGGGCAACCGCGCCTCGTGCCAGCGCCCGGCCGGCACCTCGAACCGCACGGAATCCTCTTCCCGCGCCTGGTCCGTGAAGTAAAAGACCTGCGCGGTCCCACCCTGTTCGGACCACAACCGCACCTCCAGCCACACGGGGGTGGTGCGCGGCAGTCGCAATCGCGGCCCGGCACAATACGGATCAGACCCCGTGATCTGCATCTCCATCCCCCCGGCCACGTGTCGCAACGGCGCCAGATCGTGCGTCGGTTCCCATTCACTCACGACCGCCGGATCCTGAAAATCGAACCCGGCCAGGAGATCGCGCTCTTCCCCGGCGGCAAGCCTCCCCACCCAGATTGCAAGTCCCAAGGTCAGCAGCCGCTCCACGACCCGGAACAGCCTCGAGCCGGGTCTGCACCGATCCTCGTTCATGGTCCATCCCCTGGTTGGCTTCCCACCGCTTCGCCTGCCCCGGACAAAGCCGCACGGATCCGGCCCAACACGCCGTCCGGTTCACACACCGTCGAAGTCCGTGTCTGCAGATCCCGGACCTGCGCCCGGATCGTGCCATCCGGGTCGCGCGCCAGGCTCACCACGAATCTTGCACCGGCATCCCGCGCGCGTTTGAACTGCTTGTCCGGTTTCTCGGGCCCCAGCGGATGATCGACCGCCAAACCCGCGTCGCGAAGCTGCTGCACCAGGGGCAGGGTCGGGGCACGGAGCGATTCGTCCTCCACGAGGCAGAAGACCTGCACCCGCGGCGGCGGCGCGGGCGCCAGGCCGCGGGCCCGGATCAGTTCCGCCAGCACCACGTCGCCCATGCCGAAACCGAGCGCCGGCAGATCCACGCGGCCGCCGCTGATCAACCGGATCAGATGATCGTATCGTCCGCCGCCGGCGATCGCCCGGAACCGGCCTTGCCGATCGAACGCCTCGAATACTATGCCGGTGTAATAGGCCAGCCCGCGGATCACCCGGTAGTCCACCTGCACGTACTCCGACAACCCGCGCGCACGCAGGTTCTCCAGGACAGCCGTCAGTTCCTGCGTGGGCACCGACTCCTGCAAAAACCTCTCCACGCTCTCCCAGCCGATGCCGAGCTCCATCAGCTTCTTGCGCGTTTCCTCAGGAGACGTGCGTTCCCATTTGTCAATCACCTGGTAAAACGCATACTCCCGCTCCGGACCCTGAAGCTCCGCGGGCGTGTGCCGGCGATAAAACTCCTGCCAGGCTTGCCGGCTGCTGATCCGCACCACCACGTCGGCCGGTTGAAAACCGAACGCCCGCAACGTGTCCACCAGCAGGGCGATCACCTCCGCATCGGCGGCCGGGTCCGACTCCCCCACAATGTCTGCATTGAACTGGAAGTGCTCCCGCAACCGCCCTTTCTGCTGCCGTTCGTACCGGAACAACTGGGGGATGGCGAACCACTTCAGCGGCTTCTTGTACTGCCGCGCCTGACTGGCGACCATCCGCGCCAACGTGGGGGTCATCTCCGGCCGCAGCGCCACCTCCCGATCCCCCTTGTCCACGAAATGATAAAGCTGCTGAACGATCTCCTCGCCGCTCTTGACCTTGTACAGCTCCAAAGGCTCCAACGGCGGCCCGTCGTACTCCGCAAAACCGTACCGCTGCGCCACCCGGCGCCAGGTCGAGTGGATGTGCCCGCGCAAACTGGCGCTCCAGGCAAGCGCGTCCCCGGACGGAACCGGTTCCGGATAAAAATCACGAAATCCCGGCAATCGTTCCATAGCGAGCGCAGAGCTTACGACCAGGCCGGTCCCGCGGGAATCGAAAACACCCTGCCCCCCGCCCGAACAACGGTGCATGGGATCATGCTCCCCCGATCCGGCCCGGCCGCGACACCGGAAAACCGGCCGGGCTCACCGCCGCTCCGGGGACTCCGTCCGTCCGTCCGATGCACGGCCCGCCCTGACCGGTGGCGCAAAATCGCCCGCCGCCCACCGGCCCGACCCCGGGCAATGAAACAAGACACCCCCGTGCCGGGGACCAGACGACTACCCCGCACCCGTGCCCGGCTGCCCGCCAAGCAGGCTCGAAACCCTCTCCTGAATCCCCGCCGGAGACCGCTCCCCGACAACCACCACCGGCCAGGACGTCATGTCGCGGCGCAAGGTCAATCAGTAGAGGGACTTGCCTGGCCCGGCGTAAGCTTGAGCACCGCTTCTCGCAGGTCCTTGCCCGGTTTGAACCGGACCACGGCGCGGGCCGGAATGGGGATGTCCCGCTCCGGCTGGTGAGGGTTGCGGCCGACGCGTGCCTTGCGAATCTTCACTTCGAACACGCCGAATCCCCGCAACTCGATTTTGTCCCCGCGCGCGAGGGCCTCGAACATTTGATCGAGGACCGCTTGGACCACGTCCTGCACCTCCTGCTGGTGCCTGTCCAGCTTGTCGGAAATGGCAAGGACAAGATCCCGTTTGGTAACAGTCATAAGTGTGTGTTCCCGGCCGCTTGCGTTTGGTGCATCGCCCTTTTAGTCCCGATGAACCGACGCGGTCAAGTGCTTTTCGAACAATCGTCAAGCCCATTTTCCCGGGCCCGCCCTGCCCCCGCGCGGTTGCCCGGCCACCAGCGGCTCCACGGAGGGGCCGACATAACAAGCCGCGCATCACCTCCACACCAGCCCAGCAAACACGTGAGCAGAGTCCCTCGCTCTTCCAGACCAAAAGACTCATCGGGTGGACCCTGGCACCCCGGACGGCCCAACCGGCTGACGCAGAAAGGATTGTGACCGTGTCCAGCTGCCGGCGTCACGGTCTGTGCATGCACCCACCACGGTGGGCAACCGTATGGCACATGCCGCCCCAACTGCCGGGGTCGGTCACCAGTCGTTTGTACCCGCCCGTGTCCCGACCGCGGTGCAAACAAACCCCGCCGCAGGGGAGGCCGCATGCACCGTCCAACGCACCCGGCGGGACCGGTGTCCGCACGCCGCAGGCCAGTTCAAGGTTGCAGCAGGTGCGGTCGGCTCTATAGTTGGCTTCACGTGAACCGAAAGGGCCTCTTGAAGATCATTTTGCCGGGGCTGTGCCTCGTGCTCTGGGTGGGAACGGGCTGCGGCGGGTTCAACGCCAACGTGCCCGTCTCGCCGATGTGGTTCATCCGGCAGGAGGCGCCCGTCCATCCTGCGCCGGACACACCCCCGGACGCCAACGCCGACAAGGTGGCATCCCTGAGCTGATTCCTACTCATGCGTTTCCCTCTTGCACTCACCCTGAAAATCGCCGGGCACATCCTGAAGCACAAACTGAAGCGGACCCCGCGCTTCGCGATGGTGCTCCAGCTCGAACCGCTGCACACCTGCAATCTCACCTGCACCGGCTGCGGCCGCATCCGTGAGTACTCCACCAGTCTCAAGGACATGGTCCCGCTGGAACGTTGCCTGGCCGCGGCCGCCGAGTGTGACGCCCCCATGGTCTCCATCTGCGGCGGGGAACCGCTGATCTATCCCCGGATCGAGGAACTCGTGGAAGGGCTGCTGCGGCAGGGGCGAATCGTCTACCTGTGCACAAACGGCGTCTTCATGCGACGCAAACTCTGCGATTACCTGGCCGCCACCCACAGCCCGGCCCGGGAACCGCTCCTCGAACAACTGGTGGCCGAAGAGCTGATCACGCCCGCACAGCGGGACACCATCCGCAAGGGCAAGAGCGACAACCGCCCCGTCATCCGGCCGACCAAATGGTTTTACTGGAACGTTCACATTGACGGCCTGGAGTACACCCACGACCTGATCGTGGAACGCGAAGGGGTGTTCCGCGAATGCGTGGCCGCCATCCGACTGGCCAAACGACTCGGTTTCCAAGTGGCCACCAACACCACGGTCTACCGGGAAACCGACGTCCAGGAAATCGAGGACATGTTCAAGTTCTTCTCCTGGCTGGGCGTGGACGGACACACCATCTCGCCCGGCTACGACTACGACGCCGCGAAGAAGGACATGATCCGCCGCCTGGGCAAGAACCCCGCCGATTTCTTCCTCACCCGCGACGCGACCCGGCAAAAGTTCGCCCGCATTTTGGATTGGGGCCGCCGTTTCAACCTCCTGGGCACGCCCGTCTACCAGGAATTCCTGGCCGGCCTGCGCGAACTGACCTGCACCGCCTGGGCCATCCCCACCTACAACATCAAGGGCTGGAAGGCCCCCTGTTACCTCATCACCGACGCCCACTACCCCACCTACGCCGAAATGCTCGAAAAGGTGGACTGGGAAAAGTACGGCGTCGTGAACGGCGTGGCCCGCGACCCTCGCTGCGAAAACTGCATGGTCCATTGCGGGTACGATCCCAGCGGCGCCCTGGGCACCAGCTACCAACCGGGCGATCACTGGAAGAATCTCGTCTACAATCTCCGGCCCCGCCCCAAACCGTGCCCGGACGGCGCAAAGGTCCGGGCGTTCAACGGCTGTTCCATCGGCCGTGGACATCTCTCGGCCGCACGCAAGGCCGCAGACTCGGCGGCGAACGCGCCCGGCAACAACGGGGCCTCCACACCCGCGTCGGCCCCGTGCTGCGCCTCGCCCGCTCCGTCCACCAACCCCGTCACACGCACCTCCTCCAAGCCGGCCTGAGGCCCGCGCCGGCAACCGGCCATGACGCCGCGGCACCGGTGGATTTGCACCGCGCCGGTTCTTGTGCCAAAATCGGGGTCCTGCAGCCGCCCGAAACCGGCCGTGGACCCGGCTGATCGGGACGTGCGCAGAAGCAGCAAGCTGAATCAGATGGGAAACAACCGCCCGGCGGTTCCCACCGGCCCGTTCCAACAGACAGGGGCCGCAACGGAAAGGCACCGGGCAAAGCGAGACAACCATGGCTGGAGAACCGATTCTGGAAATCGTTGACCTGAAGGCAGGTGTCGAGGGCAGACAGATCCTCAAAGGCGTGAACCTCACCATTCGCGCCGGTGAAGTGCACGCCATCATGGGGCCCAACGGCAGCGGCAAAAGCACACTGGCCGCCATCCTCGCCGGCCGCGAAGGTTATGAAATCACCGGCGGCGAGGTCCGTTACTGCGGCCGGGACCTACTGGAGATGGACCCCGAGGAACGTGCCCGCGAGGGCCTGTTTCTGGCCTTTCAATACCCCGTGGAGATTCCGGGGGTGAACACCACCTACTTCCTCAAGGCCGCCCTGAACGAGATCCGCAAACACAAGGGCCTGCCCGAACTTGACGCCATGGAGTTCCTCGCCCTGGTCAAGGAAAGGGTCAAGCTGCTCGACCTGCCCGAGGAACTGCTGAAACGCTCCGTCAACGAAGGGTTCTCCGGAGGCGAAAAGAAACGGGCCGAGATCTTTCAAATGGCCGTGCTGGATCCGAAGCTGGCCATCCTGGACGAAACCGACTCCGGCCTGGACATCGACGCGCTGAAGATCGTGGCCAACGGCGTCAACAAGCTCAAACGGCCCGACAATGCCCAGTTGGTCATCACGCACTACCAGCGCCTGCTCAACTACATCATCCCCGACTACGTCCACGTCCTCGTCGACGGGCGCATCGTCCGATCGGGCGATCGTCAACTGGCCCTGGACCTCGAAGCCAGGGGCTACGACTGGATCATCAAGGAAACCGCGGTTCCCGCCTAAGGCCCTCACCGCCCGGCCCTGCCACGGGAGGACCGGCCCTTCCGGCCCGTCGCAGGGCCGGTTCGTGTTCCGACCGGCGGCCCGTTCGTCACCCGACGCGCCGGTTTCTGCCTCTCCTTGCCGGAAGCCGGCCGGGTTCTCCCGGACTTTCCCCGGTGCCAATCCCGTGTTTACCCTCCACACCGTCAAATGCGCGTGGAAGATTTTCACTACGACCTGCCCCCGGAACTGATCGCCCAGCGGCCGGCCGACCGCCGCGATGCCTCCCGTCTGCTGGTCCTTCACCGGCAGACCGGCCGGCGCGAACACCGGCGGTTCACAGACCTGCCCGAGTACATCCGGCCCGGCGACGTGCTCGTCCTGAACGACAGCCGCGTCATCCCCGCGCGCCTCCACGGTCGGAACCGGCGCACCGGCGGGGCGTTCGAGATCCTGCTGTTGGAAGAAACCCAGCCCAACCTCTGGCGCGCCCTGCTCCGCCCGGGCAAACGCGCCCGGCGCGGCACCGGCATCACCGTGCTGGATCTCCAAGGGCAACCCACCTCCATCTGGGCCGAGGTCTTGGACAAGGGAGACGGATTCGAACACACCCTTCGCTTCCACGGCACCGATCAACTGTTGCAGGACCTGGACCGGCTCGGTCACATGCCCCTGCCTCCCTACATCCAACGAGCCGACGGCGCCGAGGAGGTCCTCGACCGCGACCGCTACCAGACCGTTTACGCACGGGTGCCCGGGTCCGCCGCCGCACCCACGGCCGGACTCCATTTCACCCCCGAGCTCCTGGATACGCTCCGGTCGCGCGGAGTCCAAATCACGTTTGTCACGCTGCACGTGGGGCTCGGGACCTTTGCCCCCGTGCGCGTCAGCCGCGTCGAAGACCACGTCATGCACGAAGAGCGCTTCGAGCTCTCCGAGGAAACCGCCCGCATCCTGCAAGCCGCCCGGGATGAAGGACGCCGCATCCTCGCCGTGGGCACGACCACCGTCCGCGTCCTCGAAACCGTGGCCTCCTGGTACGACGGGCGAATCCAGCCCGTTCGCGGGCGCACGCGGCTGTTCATCTACCCCCCCTACCGGTTCCGCGTGGTCCAGGGCCTCATCACCAATTTCCACCTGCCCGGTTCCACCCTGCTGATGCTCGTCAGCGCCTTCGCCGCCCCCGGCGAAACCCGGGGACGCGAGCTCATCCTCGAGACCTACGCCGAGGCCGTGCGCGAACGCTACCGCTTCTTCAGCTACGGGGATGCCATGCTCGTCCTATGAAGGCCGTGCGCCCGGTCCCGATCCCCTCCCAAGCCGCCGGCTCGCGCTTGCGGGTCATGGTGAACATGGCCATCACCGCCGACGGCAAGATCGCCACCGCCAACCGACGCATCGCCACCTTCGGCAGCCGCACCGATCACGAACATCTGCTGACCCTCCGCGCCACCGCGGACGCCGTGCTGGCCGGCGCCCGCACGGTGGAGTCCGGCCCCATGGACCTCGGTCCCGGTCCCGAGCGGTTCCGCCGGCTCCGCCTCCGGCGCGGACTCGCCGAATACAACCTGCGGATCATCGTCAGCGGCTCCGGCTCGATCGCCCCGGACGCCCACATTTTCCGCAAGCGATTCTCCCCCATCCTCATCCTGACCACCGGGCGCGTCCCGGCCCGCCGGCTTGACCGCCTCCGCCGTCTGGCCGACGCAGTCGGAATCTTCGGAACGGACGAACTCGACTGGCCGGCCGCCCTCACCTGGTTGTACCGAGACTGGGGCGTACGCCGCCTGGTCTGCGAGGGAGGCGGGACCGTCAACGACAGCCTCTTCCGAGCCGGCTTGGTGGACGAACTGCACCTCACCGTCTGCCCCTTCGTGGTCGGCGGCCGCCACGCACCCACCATCGCCGACGGAAGAGGGTTCCCCAACCTCGCTGCGGCCGCCCGCTTCCAACTCGTCCGGCGCCGCAGAATCGGAGACGAAATCTTTCTCCACTTCACCGCACAACGCCCGTGAGCCCGGCCGGCCGGCCGCCGCGGAGAAGCTTTCCAGCGGCGTTTGACCCGCCTTGACCCCGGGCATCAGCTTGCCCCGGCCGGGGACCCTCCGGAACAATGGCCCCGCTATGAGCGACCACACCGGCCGATTGCGCCGTTGCGTACAGAGACTTCAGGCGGTCTGGTGGTGGCTCCCCGACCAACTCTGGAAATGGGAGGCCCGCCTCCGGGGCATCGAGCTGGCCCCGGACGTGCGGTTTCGGGGGCGCCCCTGCCTCGCCCGCGCACCGGGTTCGCGCATCGTGCTCGGACCCGGCGTCCGCCTGAACAGCAGCTTGCGTAGCAATCCGCTCGGGTGCAGTCGGCCGGCCACGTTGCGCACGCTCCACCCGGGAGCGGAAATCCGGCTGGAGGCCGGCAGCGGCCTCAGCGCCGCCGTGATCTGTGCCGCCCGATCGGTCATCGTGGGCGAAGCCACCCTCATCGGCGCGGAGGTCATGATCATGGACACGGATTTTCACGTCCGGGCGGACGACGGCACCTGGGCGGTGGCCACCGCCGAGCACGCCCGACCGGTTCGGATCGGCCGGGGCGTGTTCGTGGGCGCCCGGGCCATCGTCTTGAAGGGCGTGACCATCGGCGACGGCGCGGTCATCGGTGCGGGCGCGGTTGTCACCTGCGATGTTCCGCCGGGTGCCCTGGCCGTGGGGAATCCCGCCATCGTCCGACCCGCCAGCGCACCTCGCCGGGCCTGAGCCGGTCTCACCGCCTCTTCGCACGCGGGTGCGTGAGACCCGGGCGCCCCATTCTTCAACGCAAGCCCGACCCGTCGAAAACGGTTATCTCCGGCTCCAAACGCACCGGGATGCCGCGCCCGGCCAGATAGTGTTTGACCTGGCCCACGGTGTAATCGCCGTAGTGAAACACGCTGGCCGCCAGGACCGCGTCAGCCTTCCCCTCCAACAGCACCTCGGCCATGTGCTCCAGCGAACCGGCCCCACCACTGGCCACCACGGGCACCCCCACCGCTTCGCTCACCCGGCGCGTGATCTGCAGGTCGTAACCGGCCCGGGTCCCGTCGGCATCAATGCTGTTGAGGACGATTTCTCCGGCGCCCAGGCGCACGGCCTCCCTGGCCCATGCAACGGCTTCCCAATCGGTCGGCCGCCGGCCGCCGTGGGAAAACACCTGCCACCGGTCCGGCCCCACCCGCTTGCAGTCGATCGAGACCACGATGCACTGGCTGCCGAATTTCTCCGCACCCGCGCGTATCAAGCGGGGGTTCGCCAGCGCCGCGGTGTTGATGCTGACCTTGTCGGCTCCGGCACGCAGCATCACCTGCATGTCCTCCACCGTCCGGATCCCGCCACCCACCGTCAGCGGCATGAAACACTGCTCCGCCGTCCGTTCGATCACCTGAACCATCGCCGCGCGTCCCTCGGCACTGGCCGTGATGTCGAAAAACACCAGCTCGTCGGCTCCCTGTTCATTGTAGCGCAGGGCCAGTTCCACCGGATCGCCCACGTTCCGCAGCTCGCCGGCCTCGGCCCGCCCGAACCGCACACCGCGGGTCACCTGACCCTGGTGAACGTCCAGGCAGGGAATGACTCGTTTCGCCAACATGCCTCCATTCAATCCGCTGCCCGGCGATGGGGCAATCCGGTTTCCCAGCCCGCCCCCAAGCCCCCCGCCGGCTCACGGGACCCGAACCCGCCAGGCCCAGGGCGGCGCGATGGATGAAAAATTTTGAACTTTGCGCACGGGGACTTGTCTTCCCTTTAAAAGGTCGTAGGATAGCAACGACCGCTTGGTCCGAAATGGAGATGATGTACCATGGACCTGCACCATCCGATCCTCAAGGAGTTCCCCGAATACCGCGACACCATCCGCTACCTCAAGGGAAGTGACGAGCACTTCCGGAAGATGTACGACGAGTATCATCGGCTGGATGACGCGGTGTACCGGATCGAGGAGGAAATCGACTTCGCCACTGATCAGGAGCTCGAAGAGCTCAAGATGCGGCGGGCCAAATTGAAGGATCACATCTATCACATGCTGCGCCGCGCACGGCACGTCTGGCCCGCTGCCCACGGTTCCGCTCCTTCGGAATCCGGCACACCGGCGGCCTGAAAACCGCCGGACGCGCCGCGCACGCGTGTGCCCGGCGCTCCATTTCTGGCCGGATTTCGGCCGGGCGCCTTCGTCCCAAGACCGGCCCGGTATCGTCCCCTGCAGCACCCGCCGTGCACGGCGGGGTCGCCGGGTCCCGACCGAGCCCTCGGTCCTCTTCCCGGCACGGGAAAGGCCCCTACCCTGTCGCCTGTGCCTCGGGCGAACCCCTCCCGAGAGGGCCGACCCAACCCGCGTGCTCCTGCGCCCTCCGCGGCCCGCCCGTGCCCGGCCGCCCAGCCGTAGCACCGCCCCAGCTCGGCCGGTCGTTTGCCGTCCGACCTGTCCAGACACGCCAACCGCTGACCCGGAGCCCTCCCGCGGGTCGGATTACAGATGTGACGGGAGCACCAAGGCGAAACCTCCAACGGCCGGTCGGCAAGTCTTCCTGCCTCCCGCTTCCGGCGGCTGCTTCCGCCCGGCTTTCTGGCTCGGCTGCCGGAGGAAGTTCTTTTCCTTCGTCCATCAGCCCGCTTAAATGCCCGGCCATGAAGGATGAACCACGTTCGGTCCCGACCGTGCGGCCTCGCCAGTTTGCCAGCGACAATTACGCCGGCGTCTGCCCCGAGGCATGGGCCGCCATGGTGGAAGCCAATCAGGGACACGAACCCAGCTACGGCGAGGATCGTTGGACGCAGAAAGTCTCCGACCGGTTGCGCGAGCTGTTCGAAACCGATTGTGAGGTGTTCTTCGTCTTCAACGGCACTTCGGCCAATTCGCTCGCCCTGGCCACGCTCTGCCAACCCTATCACAGCATCCTCTGCCACGAGCTGGCCCACGTGGAGACCTCCGAGTGCGGCGCCCCTGAATTCTTTGCCAACGGAAGCAAGATCCTTCTTCTGCCGGGCGCGCACGGCAAGGTCCGTCCCGAGGCCGTCGTGGACGCCGTCACCCGGCGCAGCGACATCCACTATCCCAAACCACGCGCGCTGAGCCTCACCCAGGTGACCGAACTGGGCACGGCCTACACCGTCGAAGAGCTGGGCGTGCTGTGCCAGACCGCCCGCCGCCACGGACTGCGGGTGCACATGGACGGCGCGCGTTTTGCCAATGCAGTGGCGCATCTCGGCGTGGCCCCGGCCGACCTCACCTGGCGGGTGGGTGTGGACGTCCTCTGCTTCGGCGGGACGAAAAACGGCCTGGCCGTCGGCGAGGCCGTGGTGTTTTTCGACCGGGAACTGGCGCGTGAGTTCGATTACCGCTGCAAACAGGGTGGACAACTGGCCTCCAAGATGCGGTTTCTTTCCGCCCCATGGCTCGGCCTGCTGGACAATGACGTCTGGCTCCGCAACGCACGCCACAGCAACGCCATGGCCCGGCGGCTGGCCCGGGGTCTCCAGGGCCTGCCCGGCGTGGAGATCTGTTATCCGGTCGAGTCCAACGCCGTTTTCGTGCGTCTGCCGGCGGGCGTGCCCGAGGCGATGCACGAACGCGGCTGGCATTTCTACACGGGCGTGATCTCGCCGGGCGAATCCCGCCTGATGTGCAGCTGGGACACCACCCCGGAAGATGTGGACGCCTTTCTGGCGGATCTGGGCGAGGTCCTTCGGCAGACTGCGCCGCCGCCCCCGTCGGCCCCCGCTTCGACGGCCCGCGGCCCGCATCCGGTCCACCGGTCGCCTTCCAGCCCCACCGGCCCGCTGAAATGATCCCTCAGATCACCGTCCCGTGCGGGATCACCGCGTCCTTGGGAATCACCACGATCCCGTCCCGAATGTAGTACAGCTCGTGATCGAGGTTGGGCGGCTTGCCCGACGGCGAGATGACCACGTTGTCGCCAATCCGGGCGTTCTTGTCGATGATCGCGTTCTCGATCCGGGTGTTCCGGCCGATGCCAATCCGTGGGATGCCCGCCTGTTCGTGCGCCCGGACGGATTCATCCGACTCGTAGTAGTCGCAGCCCAACAGAACCACCCGGCGCAATTCGCAACCCTCCGAAATGACGCTCCGCATCCCCACCACGCTGTGCGAAATGCGCGAATGATCAATGATGCAACCGTCCGCCACCACCGCGTGGTCCACGTGGGCACTGTTGAGCTTCGAGGCCGGCAAAAATCGGGGCCGGCTGAAGATCGGTGCCGTCATGTCAAAGAAGTTGAACTTGGGCAGGTCGGTGGTCAGATCCAGGTTCGCCTCGAAAAAGGCCCGGATGGTTCCGATGTCCTCCCAGTAGCCCTTGTGCAGAAAGGCAAACACACGACACTGCCCGATCATCGCCGGAATCACTTCCTTGCCAAAATCCACCAGCGTGTTGTCCAGGGCCTTGCGGATCATGTCGCGGTTGAACACGTAGATGCCCATCGAGGCCAGCACCACCTCGCTCGGCACGGTCAGCCCCAGCCGGGCCTGCCACGCAGGATCCAGCTTCAACGAATCCTGCACGGCGGGGTCCTTGGGCTTTTCGACGAAACGGTGAATCCGCCAGTCCTCGGTGACCTGCAACACCCCGAAATGCACGGACTCCTCCTTGGGCACCGCCACCACACCCAGCGTGATGTCCGCCTGCCGCTCCACGTGATGGGCGATCAGTTCACGGAAGTCCATCCGATAAAGCTGATCGCCGCTGAGGATCAGGAGGTAATCCCATTCGTGGTTCATGAAATGCACGAGGTTCTTCCGCACCGCGTCGGCCGTCCCTTGGTACCATGAACTGTCGGTCAGGGTCTGCTGGGCCGCCAACACCTCCACGAACCCCGCCGAAAACTGGTCGAACTTGTACGTCTGCGACAGATGCCGGTGCAACGAAGTGGAATTGAACTGGGTCAACACATAGATCCTGCGAATCCCTGAATTGATGCAGTTGGAGATCGGGATGTCCACGATCCGGTACTTTCCCGCCAGCGGCACCGCCGGTTTCGCCCGATACTTGGTCAGCGGAAACAGGCGCGTGCCCTGTCCTCCGCCCATGACGACCGCCAGAACGTTGCTCCCGTGGTAGGACTGCTTGGAAGTGTAGGGTGCCATAAGAATGCCCTCGAACGCGGTTTCCGCGCTCACTCTAGGGGAATCCCGGAAGGCGCACAAGAGGAGACACCCTTCTCGCAGGCGCCCGGTCCCTGACGTCCAGCCGTGACAACTCACATGGTCTTTTTTCTCTCCCGGTCTCCCTGCGCACCCTTCAGGAACCGCACGTTCGGTCCCGGGCGGTTCCGGTTCCTCCGGACTTGACGAACGGACGCAGCGGTTTCGATATGTGTGGAGGCATGGAACCGCGGCATCAGCAAGGGTTCACTCTTCCGTCCACCGCCGCTACCACCTGTCCGGAGCCGGGCCGTTCCGGCGCGCGTGGCACCCGGGCAACGAGACCGCGGGAGTCGCCCCGCCGTCATGTGAGCGGCCTCCCCTGGACCACCATCCCATGACCAGTTGCCGACCCAGTCTGAAGTGGACCACCTCCCCGCGCGTGGCGCGGGAGCTCCAGCTCCAGTTGGCTGCGCAGGTCAGACTCACTCCGTTGCCGCGGGACGTCCGGTGGGTCGCCGGATTGGACGCCACGGTCAGCCCAAACGGCCGGTGGATGATCGGCGTGGCCACGCTCTGGGACCTTCAAGAACAGTGCGTGGCCGAGGGAAGATCCGCCTGGCTTCGGCTGCGGTTCCCTTACGTGCCCGGACTGCTGTCCTTCCGGGAGGCCCCGGTTTTGCTGGCCGCGCTGCGCAAACTGCGGAAAAAGCCCGATCTGCTCCTGTGTGACGGTCAGGGACGGGCCCATCCCCGGAGGTTCGGCCTGGCCTGTCACCTGGGCGTGCTGTGCGACCTCCCCTCGGTCGGCTGTGCCAAAACCCGGCTCGTCGGAGAGGCAACCGAACCCGGTCCGGCGCCCGGTGACTGGGTGCCTCTCCTCGACCAAGGAGAAGTCGTCGGTGCAGTGGTCCGAACCCGTCCGAGGTCCAAACCGGTGTACGTGAGTGTCGGTCATCGGTGCACCTTGGAGGACGCCATTCGCGTGGTCCTGGCCTGCTGCCGGGGGCACCGGCTTCCGGAGCCGACCCGGCGTTCCGATCGGACGGCCCGGCTCGTGCGCCGGTTCCTGCCGGCCGGGCGGTTGACCTCCTGAGGAACCACCCGGTGCCCGGAGCTACACGGGAATCAGCCGGCTCCGGCTTCTCATCCTCTCGGAGGGGACCAAGCCCGCCGGCGCTTCCCCCGCGACGGGCCCCGCCCCGTGTTGCAGGATTGATCAGGATTTTGCGCGTGCACCCGACACGCCGGTTTCCATAATGTTGCCCGCATGACGATCTGGATTCTGGTCGTGGTGTTGATGGCGAGCGTCACCGCGCTGGGATACCGGCAGGGCGCCGTGCGGGTGGCCTTTTCCCTGGTCGGCATTCTCCTGGGTATGTGGCTGGCGCTGCCCCTGTCACCCTGGGTGGGCAAAGTGCTGGACTGGGTGGGCGTGAAACATCCGTTCTGGGCCTGGATCCTGCCGTCGGTGATCGTCTTCTGGATCATCAACGGACTCTTCAAAGCGATCGCCTTCCAAGTGCATCGCAAGGTGGACGTGTTCTTCAAGTACCATGCGGGCGATCTTCATCGCGCCCTTTTCGAACGGTTGAACGCCCGGCTGGGCGCCTGCCTGGGCTTGGTCAATGGCACCCTTTACACCGTTCTGGTCTGTCTCGGCATCTACGTCTTCGGCTACTGGACCACGCAGCTGGGGAGCGAGGAGGGCGACCCGTGGACCATGCGGCTGTTCAATCGGCTGGCCCGGGATTTGGAGGCCACCCGATTGCATCGTGCCGTGGCCGCGCTCGATCCGCTGCCGGACATTTATTATCAGGCGGCTGATTTCGTGGGTCTCGTCTTCCACAATCCCATGCTCGAAGGCCGATTGGCGCGTTACCCGGCCCTGCTCGAGATCGCGGAGAGGCAGGAGTTCCAGGGCTTCGCCCGGGACACCTCGTGGGCCCAGCTCCGTCAGGCACGCGC
Source organism: Limisphaera sp. 4302-co (assembly GCF_049537155.1). Lineage (NCBI taxonomy): Bacteria > Pseudomonadati > Verrucomicrobiota > Verrucomicrobiia > Limisphaerales > Limisphaeraceae > Limisphaera > Limisphaera sp. 4302-co. The sequence goes on along the minus strand of NZ_JBMVQZ010000001.1, from coordinate 133,910 downwards.
CCCTTTGCGGGAGGTCCTGGCTCATCCCCAGGTGACCACGATCATGCAGAACCTCGATCTGTTGCGCGAAATCTGGGGGATCGTGGAGCCGGACCTGATTGATCTGATGGCCTACCTGGAGACCGGTCGCTCGCCGAAGTACGAGAAGGAACCCATCCTGGGCGCCTGGGCCTTTGATTTTCGCAGCGCGTTCATCCTTTACCGGAAAGCCAATCCGCGCATGACCGCCCTCCAGTTGCGCGAAGCCCGCAAGTACCTGTCGGGCATCTTCCTGAACACCTCGTTGATCGCCGCGCCGTCCGGTTTTGTGGCCCTCAAGAATTATCCGGTCTCCCGGCCGCCTCGCCCGGGTGAAACCGGACCGGTCATCGAACACCGCAAGCTGACCGGCCGTTGGAAGTCGGAAAACGGTCAGTACATCATCGAGGTTGAACAGGACGGCCAGACGCTGCAGTGGCCGGCGGAAGTTTCAGGAGACAAACTGCAGATCCCATCCGCAAATCCGCCCCTGGCCTTCGAGCGCGATACCGTCTGATCGCGGAAACGGCATTGCGCTTCCCCGCGCAGCCTACTCGGCGAACCGGTAGGTGCGCGGTCCCCAGCCGCCCGCGGTCGCCAGACCCCGCGCGAAGCCGATGTAGGCCGCCAGGGTCAATCCCCCGCACACCAGCCAGGCCAGTGCGGGTCCCGGCACGAACCGCCACAACACCGCACTCACCAGGTTCACCAACGTCAGGGGCAGCAAAAACTTCCATGCCAAACCCATGAGCTGGTCCACGCGCAGTCGTGGCCAGGAACCGCGCACCCAGATCGCCACGCCGATCAGGACCAGCAGCTTGGCAAAAAACCAGAACCACGAGGGCATCCACGCCAGGCTGCCCACCGGTGCCTGCCAACCTCCCAAAAACAACGTGATCGCCAATCCCAGCGCGGCAAACAACCCGAGGTACTCGCCCAGGAAAAACAGCGCGAACTTGAACCCCGAGTATTCGATGAAATAGCCGGCCACGATTTCGGATTCACCTTCCGGAAGGTCGAACGGAGACCGGTTTGCCTCCGCCAACGCCGCCGCCAGAAACAGCAGAAAGCCGGCCAGGCCCCAGGGCGTGGCGATGAACCAGCCGGTCCAATTCCCCACGGCAGCCTGGGCCTCCACGATCCGGACCAACGACAGCGATCCCGCGGCCATCACCACCGGCACCACCGCCAGCACCAGCGGCACCTCGTAGCTCAACATCTGGGCAATGCCCCGCATCGCCCCCAGGAGCGAGTACTTGTTCCGGCTGGACCACCCCGCCATGAACACCGCAAGCTCCGTGGCCGCCCCCACGGCGAAGAAGAACAACAGGCCCGCCTCGAAGTCCACCGGCACACAATGACGTCCGTAGGGCAGCACCGCCAGGGCCAGCAGCGCCGGAATCACCATCACCACCGGGGCAAGGAAATGGACCACGCGATCAGCCGCGCGCGGAACCACGTCCTCCTTGGTCAACGCCTTGATGCCGTCGGCCAGGAACTGGCCAAACCCCGCCAGCCGCACCGAAGTCAGCGGAATCCCCACCCGGTTCGGCCCGTAGCGGTTCTGCATGCGGCCCAGTCCCTTCCGCTCCAGCACGGTCACGACGCCGAACAACAGCCCGAACACGGCCACAACCCCCGCAGCAGACAGCAAACCCGAAATCCACGGTTCGGCCCATGCGGGCAGAAAGCGCATCAGCACCTGCAACAACAGCTCCTTCAGGGCCACCGGCAGATTCTCCAACATGGCATCTCCCCCCTCCCGTCCGGGTCACCCTTTGACGGCAGCCGGCGCAGCCGGCTTTGCGGCCCCACCGGCCCTGGCTGCGGCAGCTTTGGCCCGCGCAGCCGCAAGCCGGGCGTCCACCTCGGCCGCTTCCGTGGGATGGATCTTGTGATAGTAACTGTTCGGTTTGCTCAGTTGTTCCTTGTGCAGCAGCAGCCCTTCGAAACGGTCGTGCGTGCTCCATTCGTAGGCCACGTCCATTTTGATGGCGTCGAACGGGCACACCTCCACGCAGATCTGGCAGCTCATGCAGACCGAGATGTCAATGTCGAAAATCAGCGGCTGGTTTTGCAGTTTGCCGGTGTGATCGGGTTTCTTGGCCTTGTCCTTCACGATGTAGATGCACTGCGGCGGGCATTCCGTCTCGCAGATCTTGCAGGCCACACAGCGCAAGCCGGCCACCGGATCGTCCCCGTCGTACACCAGGAAAGGGAACGACCGCGCCGCCTCCGGCAGCGGACGGCGTTCCTCCGGGTACTGCACCGTCACCAGCCGTTCCCGTGACACGTAGCTGCCGACGAAGTTCTTCGCCGTCGTCAGGAGCCCCTTCGCCAGACCCTCACCCAGCATGCCGTCACCATACCAAAGCGCCGGACCAAATCCAGTCCCGGGGAAGCCGGCCGGGCACGACCCGTCTCCGCTCCCAAGCTACTCCCGAACCATGGATCCTCACACGGCGGGTCGGCAGCCCAGCCGCCAAAAAGGAGAGCCGCCCTCTCAGAGGGTCCAGCCTTCCCGATAGGGCGTGCGCAGGTACTGGTTGGCCTCAGTCACGTTCGTGAACCGCATTTGTGCGGCATCCCATTCCAGTTTCACCCCCGGCATCTTGATCGCCACGATCCCCAGCATGGCCAGCTCCGTCAGCGGACCGCCGTAGGCCGCGAAATCCGAGCCGGCTTTCCGCCCCTGCCGGATCGCCTCGATCCAATCGCGGTGATGCTCCAATCCGCGCGGCAACCGACGCGGCGGGGGCTGAAACTCCTTCATCAATTTGTCCGGGACCAGATGCACATGCGACGCCCCGTGCGAACCGTACACCAGCATGCCACGGTCCCCCACCACGATCGCGCCCGTGCGCACATCGGGTTCCTCCGGATCGAACCCTTCCGGCCGGGGAATCCTTTCGGTGCCGCTGTACCAGTGCAGGGTGACCGGCCCGCGATCCCCCTTGGCCGGGAACTCGAAGGTCACCACGTCCCCCTTGGGATACGCCTCCCCCTGCGTCCGCGGATCCCAGTCCCGGACCTTCGCCACCACCGACCGCGGCGCTCCCAGGTCCAGCGCCCAAAACACCGGGTCCACCACGTGGCAAACCCAGTCCCCAATGGTGCCGCTGCCGAAGGCAGTCCACCCGCGCCACGCCCCCGGCAGATAAGCGGAATGATACGGCCGCCACGGCACCGGCCCCAGCCAGAGGTCCCAATCCAACGTGGGCGGCACCGGTTGGCCCTGCTTCACCTCGGGCAGGCGGTCCAAACCCGAGTTCACAGCCTCGCAACCACAGTAAATCGTGTGCACCCGGCCGATGGCACCCGCCTGCAGCCATTCCACACAATCCCGGATCGAATCAAAGGAATGTCCCTGGTTGCCCAGCTGCGTGACCACGCCCGCCTCGGCCGCCGCCCGCATCAGGGCGCGCACCTCGTAAACCGAATGCGCCAATGGCTTCTCGCAATAGACATGTTTCCGATGCCGAATGGCCATCATGCTGGCCACCGCATGCGTGTGATCCGGCGTCGCCACCATGACGGCATCGAACTTGTCGGACATCTCCTCGAACATCCGGCGGAAATCCTTGAACCGCCGTGCCGAGGGATAACGCGCGAAAGTCTCGGCTGCCCGCCGCTCGTCCACGTCGCACAATGCAACGATGTCGCAGTACGGTGCCAACGCTTGAAGATTTGCCGCCCCCATGCCCCCCACACCGATCCCGGCCAACCGAATCTTGTCGTTGGGCGGCGTCCGCCCCGCCCCACCCAACACCCGCGCCGGCACCACCATCGGCACAGCCGCGGCGGCCGCGCCCGCGGCCAACCGTTCCAAAAAGCCTCGCCGGGTCAGTCCCGAATGCAAACGGCGTCCTGCAGAGCCACGGACTGTGTCGCCACCGCCGTCCGGCCTGAACTTCGATGTGGAGGTCTTTCGGAAGGTTTTCATCGTTCGTCGGTTGAGGCGCATGGTTGTTGTGGGCACAGCCCGCCCGGGGCGTTTCCGGGGTTCCGCCCGCCCCGGCCGCTCTTCCGGCTGCGCGGGCAACCGCCGGCCACGGATCAGGAGCGCCCCGCGGCATCAGCCAGTCGAGGCCATTCTGCTCCCCGGCCGCCCACCGTGTCCAGCCCGGATCCGGGCGCACACAGCCGTGCCGACCCCCGCCATGACCCGCCCGCCGCTCCCCGCACCTCCCGAGCGGTCGCCGGTGCCCGGCGGCCCCTTTGTTCCGGCGCCTTGGCCGGAGAGCAGACTCCCCACCGGCGCGATGCCCCTGCCAGGAAGTCCCGGAGCCACCGGGGGACCGGGCCACCTCAGGCGCCCCGACCTCTTCCCCATCTGGCCAAGCCCGGGATGGGCTTCGCGGCCGGGCACTCGAGTCAATCGGCAGGCAAGGTTCCATCCACCTCCAATTCCTCGATCAGACTGCAGTACTCTGCCGAAAGGCACCGCTCGGGAGTTCGTTCGCGCTTCCAACGTGCGAGTTGCCGGCGCAGGGCATCCCGTGCGGCGGTCAGTTCGGCCAGCTGACGTTCGATCTGTTCCAAGTGCTGCTCAACGAACCGCAACACCGAACTGCACGGCAACTCTCCCCGGCCGCGTTGACCCAGAATCGAGCGGATCTCCCCCAAAGACAGCCCCAGTCGCCGGGCTTTCCGGATGAAGCGCACGCGGGAGACCATGGATTCGCCATAGAGCCGGTAACCCGCTGCCGTTCTCGGAGGCGCCGGCAACAAACCCAGCCGTTCGTAGTACCGCAGTGTGTCGGGGGTCGTGCCGGCAACCCGCGCCAGCTCGCCAATCCGCATCGTCCTACTCTCCCCAAAGCCGGATTCTGACATGCCAACCTGAGGTTGCCCCCGACCGTACCGATGTGCAAGCCGCCGCCTGGCGCCCGACCGATGGCCGGGCCATGCCCCCTAGGCCGTCGAGCCCCGCGCGGCCCGCCCGGGCCGCACCCACGCCCGGCAACCCGGCCGCAAAAGTCCTTGCCGGCTGCTTGACCTTGGAGCGAGCTCCAGGGTGTAGAGTGGCTGCATGAACGCGAGCATGGTCCATCCCCACAGCGGGCATTGTCCCGTCTGCGGTCAGCCGGGCAAACCGGTCAAACCGATCACGCTGGAGTCGCTCCTCCGCCCCTCAGCACGCGCCCGCATGCCGGCCGGGACCCACTGGCATTTTTGCGCCAACCCGGACTGCGCCGCCGTGTATTTCGCGGGATCGGACGCACCGGTGTTCACCAAGGCCGACCTCACCGTCCGCGTGGGCATCAAGGAACGCGAGGCACCCCGCCCGGTCTGTTACTGTTTCAACCACACCATCGAAGAGATCGAGGACGAGATCCGGCGCACCGGCCGGACCACCGTGCAGCAGGACATCCAGACCCGGATGAAAGAGGCGTGCTGGTGCGAAATCAAAAGCCCCTTGGGCTCCTGCTGTCTTCCCACCGTGACCCGACACATAAAGGCCGCGCTGGAAAAATACGGCCGGCCCGCGCTCCCCACACCGGGACCTCGGGCGGAGGGCTGCGCTGCGGGCGCAAACGGTGAAGAAAATCCCGGAACGCGGCCGTCAGACCCATCAGGCGTGGGACCGACCGGGACCGCAACACCTGGTTGCAGGCATCAGGCGCGCAGCGTTTCCGGAACGCATCGAGCGGGCACGCTCCCGCTCATCGGCGGTTTGCTGGCTGCGGTTCTCGCTTCGGCATGCTGCTGGCTACCGCTGTTGCTGTTGGCCCTCGGAGTGTCCGGCGTGGCCGTTTCAGCGACGTTTGAAAAGTATCGCCCGCTGTTCACGACGTTGACCTTCATCCTTCTGGCCGCTGCCTTTTACTTCGCCCACCGGCCGCTGCCCCGGGAGGTCGGTGACGCGGCGGAACAAGAGGGCGTTCGTGGCGCCGTGCCCGCCCCCGGTGAAGCCTGCTGTCCACCGGCGGACGGACGCCGCCGGACCTCCCGGAGCTCCCGTCGCGTCCTTCTCTGGCTGGTCATGGCCGCCGCGCTCCTGCTCGTTTTCCTCCCGAACTGGATCGGCCCGCTGGTGGGCAGAAGCAGCGGGGCCGGTTTCGGCCCGAACGTGGACTCCTACATCGTGGCCGTGCAAGGGATGGATTGCCCCGCCTGCGCGGCCGGACTTGAAGCGCAGCTCAGGGCTGTTCCGGGCGTCGTCGCTGCGAAGGTCAACCACCAAAAGCAGCAGGCGGTCATCGCGGTTCCCAAGGGCGTCCCTCCGCCCCGCGAGGCGATCCTGCGGGTCATCACCCGGGCAGGTTTCACCGGGCACTGGCCTCCCGGCTGAGCAATCCCATGCGGACTACCCGGGGTTCCGGGGCCGCCACCCACGCATCAGATGCGCCACTTGTTGCGTCCTCCATCCCACACGAACGGCGCAAAACCTGGGACACGGAAAGCGCACTTTCCGCCACGGCCCCGGATGAGCATGGGTCATTCCCACCTGCCCGTCCCCGCCGGACTGCCACACTCGGGTCGACTCAACCGCCCCACCCACCCGATGACGAGACGCAGATTCGTAACAGAAAACCGCTTGGGCGCACGCTGCACTCCCGGTGTAATAAGGGCATGTCGGCACCGCGCCTGGCAGCCATAGACGTGGGCACCAATTCGGTGAAGCTTCTGGTGGCCGAAGTCGGCCCTCACCTTCGACCCATCCTCGAGACGGGCATCCAAACCCGACTGGGCGAAGGTTTTTACCCGGCCCGCCGACTCCAACCGCACGCCATTGCCCGCACCGTGGACGCCGTGCGCCAACTGGTGGAACGCGCCCGGTCCCTGGGCGCCACCCGGTTTCGGCTCTTCGCCACCAGCGCGGCACGCGAGGCGGCAAACCGGGAAGAGCTCCGTGAATCCTTGGAAAATGCCACCGGCCTGCCGCTGGAAATCATCTCCGGCCTGCAGGAAGCCGAGTGGGCCTACCTGGGGGTCCGGTCCCATCCCCGGCTGGCCAGGGGCATGGTCACCGTGGTCGAAGTCGGCGGCGGTAGCACACAACTCGTGTGGGGTCGGGACCTGCAGATCCTGCTCTCCCTCAGTCTGCCGTGGGGCGCCGTGCGTTTGTGGGAACTGTCGAGGCTGTCGGATCCGCCCGGCCCGACCCAGCTGGGTGACCTCCGCCGGAATCTCCGGCAGGAAATGGAAACGCACCTGGTTCCCGCGTTCCGGCAAGTCCTCTCCTCCTCATCCGCGTCGCCGGACGAGGGCCGGCAGCTCGTGGCTGTGGCTGTGGGCGGTACGGCCCTCACGCTCGCCCGCATTCACCTGCGCGCGGAATCCTGGGACCGCGAAGCCCTCGAACACCTGCGGCTCACTCGCGAGGAATTGAAGGCTCTGGTGGATCGGTTGGCGGCCCTTCCGTTGACCGAACGGCGCCAACTCCCCGGGCTGCCGTCCGAACGAGCTGACATCATCCTCACCGGCGGTCTGATTTACGAGCAGATCACCGACACCCTCGGTCTCGAAGCATGGCGGTTCAGCACGCGTGGCCTCCGGTATGGCGCTTTACTTTCGCTTCTGAAGGACCGGCCGCCCCGGTCACCCGAAACATGCACTGACACCACCCTGCGCCACGACTGACAAGGCCCTTGTCGGGTCGGCTGAGGCCGGACCGGCACCGCCCATGCAGTGGGACGCCGAAAGGTGCTTCAAAAAAGCGGGGAAGTAAAGGCCCGTCACTTAGCGCTGGATGCCCAGGGTCTTCTCGAACTCGGCAGAGAACTCCGCCATGGCCCTGGAGATGCGCGCGGGCTGGTCGGCGAGGGTGGCCAACCGCCGTGGCGCGTCCTCCGGTTTCAACCGGATCATCTCCACCGCCGCCATCATCAGCGAAAGGTAGTTGTTGATGTCGTGGCGCATCGTGGAGAGCTTTCGATTCAGCTCCGCGATTTGCTCCGGCGTCAACGTCACGGGTTGCTCGGGCAGTACCATGCAGGGCGCCAGAATGATCCAGCCACCCTGCCTGCGGCAAGGGCTTTTGTCAGTCGCCCGGTGCCGCTCGGCGGATGGTCCGCCCCGCCCACGAGAGATTCGCACGCTGCCGCAGGCCTTCAGCCCTGCGCCCCGGCCGGCCGCCCGAGGCCGACAACCACCGGCAAGCTCCGCGCGGGCAGCCCCGGCCCACGGACACCTTTACGGGACCCCGTCCTGTCGGATCAAACGAACCCCGAAGATGCCGGCCACGATCTGGCCCTCGGGCGCCTCGAATCGGAGGACCAAACTTTGCCGGCCCTCCAGGAGAGAGGCCGGGACCTCGTAAATCACGTCCTCGAACCGTACGACCTCTTCGGGACTGCGCCTCCGGACCGACTGTTCACCCACTTTCCGGCCGTTGATCAGGACATTGAATGTCGTGTGGCGCGGTGTGTCGTTGGCGTAGGTGACCACGACCGCCCATCGCCCCGGCCCCAACACCGGCAGTTCATAAGAGAACCATCGCTCCGCCTGGCGACCGGGCCGACCCTCCGTCCGGACCACACTCGCTCCCCCGCCCTCGAACCGGTACGGTTTTTCGCTCTCCGGATCGCCGGGCCGGATATGGACCACCGTGGCCGCCTCCAGGCGCCTTTGGGCCGCCTGACGCTCCTCATGCGCGGCGCGTACCCGGGCCCACTCCCCGGGGGTGTACCGGTCCCAGTACACGGCGTAACGGCGGCGGGCCAGGAGGTACAGCGGCCGGAAGGTCACCTCCGTCTCGGTGGCTGTGTGGGTCGTGCGGAACGTGCCGGGTTCACCCTCCACCGTGCGCAACCATTGCGTAAGCGGATCGGACACCACCAAAGCAAACCGGGCCGGATCCACCGCCTCGGGCCCCTGCTCACGCCGGCGCCGTTCGGCCGCCGGCCCGAGGTCGGCCGCCAACACCAGGGGTCCCCACAACAGGGCGAGGCGATGGGGATTGTCCGGCAGCGCTTCCTCGCGCAAGGTCTTGGGCAACGTCAGCCTCACCGTGTCACCGTCCCGCCACGTGCGCTCCAGGCGGACGTACGTGCCGGGCTTGGCCGTGGCTTCTGCCGGTTGCCCGTTTACCCGGATGGCAAAACCGGGCCCGGCCCACAAAGGCCGGCGGATCGCCAGTGTCAGCCGCTTGGGTTCGTTAAGCCTCAGCCTCACCGTGGCCGTCTCGCCCAGGGGGAAGTCGGTCTCCATCTGCACCTGCACCCCCTGACGCACCCAATCCGCTTCAGAAGGGGCAAAAAAGTTGATCCAGAGCGTGTCGCCGGACTCGTAATACAGCCCGTGAGCGTGCAGGGCGTGACTTTCCATCCCCGTCCCCACGCAGCAGGTGAAACTCCGAAACATGTCCTGGTACTCGTGCTGCACGTCCCGGCCCACCGGGACCATGTAGCAAACCCGGCCGTCCTCTGGGTCCATTGAGGCCAGGATGTGATTGAACAGGGCGCGCTCGAGAAACTCCGCATACCGCGCGTCCGGCTCCACCGCAAACAGCCCCCGCGTCAGCTTCAACATGTTGTACACGTTGCAGGTCTCGGCCGTCCGCCCCTCGATCATGTCGTTGAGCCGGTCCGGCGCACCAAAGTACTCGTTCCGGCCGTGGCCCCCCGTCACAAAGCTGTGATGCAAGGCCACCTGTTCCCAAAAGAACCGCGCCGCCCTCAGATGAAACGGGTCGCCCGTGTAGAGGTATCGCACCAGGTGCCCGTTCAGCTTGGGCACCTGCGTGTTGCCATGCAGATGCTGCAGGATGTCTCTCCCCTCGGCCAGCGGATCCACCACCGTCCGGTGATGAAACTTGTCCGCCAGGCGCAGCCAGCGCTCGTCTCCGGTGTCGGCGTACAAATCCACCAACACCTCGTTCATCCCGCCGAATTCCGTCCGCAACATCGTCTGGATCTGCTCCTCGTTCAGCGGGGCCAACACCCGTTCGACCCAACCGGCATAGGCCTTTTCCACCTCCAGCGCCGTGCGATTCCCCGTCAGCCGATAGGCATCCCGCAACCCGGCAAACAACTTGTGATGCACATACCAGGGAGACCACAGTCCGTTCAGGTCGAACCCCGCGGCCCGGATGCGGCCCTGCGCCAGTTCTTCCAGCAACCGCTTGCCCGGTGTGCCGTCCCGATCCGTCTGCGCGCCCAGGTAGCCGTCCCCGTGCGCCTGTTGAATCTCCCGCAATTCCGCCACCAGGTAATCCGCCCGTTCCTTGAATCGTGGGTCACCCGTGGCGGCGTACATGAGGCTGACCGCTGAGAGGTAGTGCCCGGCAATGTGACCACTCAGCTGGCGTCCACGACCGTCCCAGCCATCGTAAGGGTCCGCCTTGGCCTTCAATCCGGCGGCCTCCCGCAGGAGGGCCAGCATCCGATCCGGCTCCAGCTCCAATAAGTACCGCGCATCCAGTTCCTGGGCCCGTTTCAACGGACCGCCCGTCAGCCGGACCCGGTTGAGTGGCAGCGGGTAGGCTCGACAAGTGATGTTGGATACCACCGGCCGGCACTCATCGGACAGGTACAGAGCCTGCACCGGCAGCAAGTCGGCGAGAAACCATCCCAGCAGGAGGCATCCTGCCCAACGGATCGAACTTCGGCGGAACGCGTTCATGGCGCGTGATCAAGCAGGGGTTCGGGGCTGTACCGTTTCGCCCCCCAAATTACGTCCGGCCGCCCCGGCCGTCAAAGCCGCGCGCACCGCGCACCGGGCCCCTGCTGTCCGTGCCAACCCACCCGCCGGCTCGAGGGACCGTTGCCATCCCGACACGCCGCGCTGCAATTCCAGCAGCCGAGGCTCGGTGGAAAGCATTGCCCGGGCCCCCGGGCGCCACACCGGGCGGGCACCCAGCGCGGCATTCCCATCCACCGGGGGAACCGGGCGCGAAAGAAGGGCGCCTCACCAGCAAGTTGCGCACCCGGCCGATCTGCGGGATATTGGTCCGGAGCCTGCCATGAAATGGTCCTGGACATTGCTGGCCGACATTGCGATCGCCCTTCTGCTGTTGGCCGGTTTCGCGGGAGTCCTCAAAGCTTGGCTGCGCCGATCCCGGGACGATCCAGCCGTCCTGATCCTGAAATGGTGCGCCACCGGGCTGTGCGTTCTCGCCATCCTTTATGCGACCGCTTTTGCATTGCCATATGCCCCTCTGGTCGCTGCCGTCTGCGGGGTTTTCCTCTCCATGCTCTGGACCCCCAACATCGTGGAAACGCTTTTCAAACCGCTCTGGCACGCTTGGACGGGCGCGGACGAGCCGCCCGAGCCGAAACCGTTTTATGCCATCGCACGCGCCAAACGCCAGCGCGGTCAGTACGCCGCTGCCCTGGCCGACGTGCGCGCGCAACTGGCGAAATTTCCCAACGATTTCGAGGGCCACATGCTGGCCGCGGAAATCCTGGCGGAGAACATGCTCGATCTGGACGGAGCCGAGCTGACCGTGAACCGACTCTGCCACATCCCCGCCATCACCCCGCAACAAAAGGCCTACGCCCTCTCGACACTCGCCGACTGGTACCTCCGCATCGGCCAGGACCCCGAAAACGCCGAACGCATCCTCCGGCAACTGGTGGAAAACTACCCGGACACCGACCTCGCCACCACCGCCCGGCAGCGATTGGCCCGTCTCCCGACCGCCGAACACCTGGCTGACCGGCGTGAACCCGCCCGTATCAAGCTGCGCAAGGGCATCGAGAATATCGGACTGCAACGAACCCCGGTCACCCTCGAACCGCCGCCCGAACCTCCGCAAAAACTCGCCGCCCGCTACGTCGAACAACTCGAAAAACACCCGGACGATTTCGACACCCGGGAAAAACTGGCGGTCCTCTACGCGGACGCCTTCCAGCGGCTGGACCTGGCCGAGGATCAGCTTGAACAATTGATTCAGCACCCCGCCGCCAACCCCGGTCAGGTCGTCCACTGGATCAACCTGCTGGCTGACCTCCAGATCCGGCACGGCAGGGACCGGGACACCGTCCGCGCCACGCTCGAACGCATCCTCGAGCTCTTCCCGGGCTCGCCCTACGCGGAACAGGCCGAACGCCGCATCAACCTCCTGGCCCTGGAGTTCAAACGAAGGGAGATCGCCCCCACCGTGAAGTTGGGGGTTTACGAGCAAAACCTCGGCCTCAAAGGCCGGCTACCGCGTTAGCTGGAGGGCGATCTGCTTTTCCAGTTCGTGCGCCAGGTCGAGGTCCTTGCCCCCCGCAGGCGTGCGCACCTGCACCACCACACGCGTCACTTTCGGATCCAGCGGTTCCACACGCACCCAGACCGAGCGCTGGTTCACCTTGCCCTCCAAAACCCGCACCGTGTTGGTCTCTCCGTGCTGGGTGCTCTCCCGGATCAACGTGCCGTTGTAGCGGATCACCTCCCGCGCAGCCGAATACACGCGTTCCACCGGACGCTCGTACCGGCCCTCGACGGAGTCCTTCACAAACGGCACACCCGCTCGGTGGCGGCCGTCCAATGTCCCGACACACCCGCTGACCACCAAAGCCAAACCCAGCAACCCAGCCCACATCGCGCTTCTCATGCCCGCCATCCAAGTCGCCGCCCAAAGCGCAGTCAAGCCCGGACTGGGCTCGCTGCAACCGCCCTCGGCCGGGACGACCCTGGTGCCCATGGCCCGACCGGGCCCCGGTTCCTCTGCCCGTGGAGCCCCGGCTTCGCCCATCGACACCCCGGAGGTTGCCTCAACAAGCCGTTCCCTTGAGACATCCCGCAGGGGATCCGGGAGGCCATCCAGCACGGGACCTGTTCGCGCTCGCGCACGGCAACGGCCGGTCCATGCTCCAAAAATGCCCAAAAATCGCGCAGAAAGGTGTTGCACTACCAACCCGGAGCCTGTAAACAAGCGGCCGAATTGCACCGAGTTCGTGCAGAGCCGGTCGCGAGCAAACCAGCGGCCGGATCTGCAGTGCGATCGGAACCATTGAAACCAAACCTGAGACGGAGGAACTACATGAAACTGAATCAGTGGACGTTGGGATTGGCGGCTGTGGGGGTGATCAGCCTCCCTTCGGCCCTGCAAGCTGAAGAGGCGGCCGTGCCCCTGATGACGGCTCTCTCTTCAACCACCATCAGCGGTTACGTGGACACCTCGGCCCAGTGGAATCCGGGCACGGGCACGGGCGGCAGCCTGATGCCCACCCTGTTCGGCGGGCAGGACAAGGTCGACGGGTTCAACCTGAACGTCGTCCAGCTCTCCATTTCCAAGCCCCTGGACGAGACCGACTGGGCGGCCGGCTACCGCGTGGATCTGTGGCTGGGCCCGGACGCCAACACGCTGGGCACCCAGTCCACCCTGAGCACCGGCAGCAGCGACCTCGCAATTCGCCAGGCCTATGTGGCCACCCGCGTGCCGGTCGGGACAGGCTTGGACCTGAAGATGGGCGTGTTCGACAGTGTCATCGGCTACGAGTCCATCGCAGCCGTGGACAACCCGAACTTCACCCGCTCGTACGGCCGCACCATCGAGCCCACCACCCACACCGGTCTGCTGGCCTCCTACCGGCCCCACGAGCTGGTGAGCGTTGCCGCAGGCGTGGCCGACACGGTCGGGCCCCAGATCAACAGCCGGGCCTGGCCCGTGAAGGCCGAGTCCTACAAGACTTACATGGGCGCCGTGGCCATCACGGCACCTGATTCCTGGGGCTGGCTGGCAGGTTCGACCCTCTACGGCGGCGTCGTCAACGGCTTCAGCGGCGCAATTACCGACAACCAGACCAGTTGGTACGTCGGCGCGACCGTCGCCACGCCGGTCGAAGGTTTGCGGCTCGGCGCCAGCTGGGACGTGCTGGACCTGCATGATCAGACGGGTGACCTCTGGGCGGTCAGTGTCTACGGCTCCTACGCCGCCACCGACCGGCTCAGCTTCCACGCCCGTGGCGAGCTGCTCACCAGCGTCGCCGACGCCGGTGGCAAGGACAACATGCAGATCTGGGCCCTGACCGGAACGGTCCAGTACGATCTCTGGCAGAACGTGCTGACCCGTGCCGAGGTCCGCTGGGATCACGCCGACGAGGGCACCTACTTCAGCTCCGACAGCGGCTGGAACCGCCGGAACTCCCTGCTCTTCGCGGCCAACGTGATCTACAAGTTCTAAGGAGCTGAGGCAGCTTCTTCACAACCCTCCCGGGCAACCGACCCGGGAGGGTTTTTTCGTTTGCGACCGCAACGGCCGAAGCAGGCCCGACCCCCCGGACGCCCCAAGAAGAAGGCTTCAACGCCAGAAATCCAATGCGCATGCCGCGATCGAACACCTGCGATCCTCAAGCCCACGTCACGGCGCCACGGGCAGAATCCAAAATCCAAGGCCCCACACCCGCCTCCCTACTGCCGGGCCGGCTGACGTGCAAAGGCATTGACCATCCGGATCCCGGCCTCCCTGGCGGCGTCCATCACCCTGATGATCTGGCCGAACGGGGCTTTCTCATCGGCACTCAGAGCCAGACGGAGGTTCGGTTGCCGGGCGGCCTCGGCCTTCAGCCGGGCCGCCAGCGTGGCCGGGTCAATGGGTGTACCCTCCGTCCCCCACCACAACCGACCCTCCGCATCCACCGCGATCACCAGCGGCGTCTCCTCGTGGGCCTCGGTGCGCCGCGCCTGTGAAGATTCCGGCAACGCCAGTCGCACAGCCGGCTGCTGTTTGAACGTGGTGGTGACCATCAGGAAGATGATCAGCACGATCAACACATCAATCAGCGCCACGATGATGATCGTGGGCGGACGACGCTGGTATCGAACGCGGAATTGCATGGCTGCCGTTCCGACGAAGCTTCAACCGGGCCGGCCCGACGCCCGTCCCGCCGGGGACGCAGCCCCGGCCACCGCCTCGCCCGGCAAGACCCGTTCCCGTGTCACCCGGTATTGACGCCGCAGAAACTCCTCGCAGATCGCCTCCATCTCCACCGCCAGTGTCTCCACTTTCCGGTTGAAATAGCTCCAGGCGATCAACGAAGGAATCGCGATCATCAGTCCCAACAGCGTTGCATTGAGGATCAGCGCAATCCCCTGCGCCAACCGGGCTGCATCACCCAGGCCCGCCTGGCCGATGTTCCCGAACAGTGTGATCATGCCCACGATGGTGCCCACCAGTCCCAGCAGGGGCGCCACCCCCACCGCAACCTCCAGCACCACCAGCCCCCGTTCCAACTGCACGACCTCGTGCCGGGCCCGTGTCTCCAAAGCCGACACCGTCTCCTCCCGCGGCAGTGCCAGGTGCTCGATGGCCAGCAAAAGCAGTCGGCTCAACGGCGAGGGATGTTGTTCGCACACCCGCCGCAGCATGGGCACGTCCTCACGGCCCTGGCAGGACTCCACGGCCGCCTCCACCTCCGGCGGCACGACCCTGCGCCAACGCAGCGCAAATCCTCGTTCAATGATGAAGGTCAGACTGACCAGCGAGGTCAGCACCAACAACACGTACACAACCGTTTCCATAAAACTCCGCCAGGCCCCGCGCACCTTCCTCGCCAGGGTACCGAATCCTCAACCTTCAATTGTAATAAAAGGTGAACTGAACCTTTCGCACCCCGCCCTGCACCAGGCGACGGAGTTCGATCGGCCAGGGAGCATACGGCGCCGGATCCAACACCGCCATCTCACACAGCAGGGAAAGGTCCAGCCCCACGGTGGACTCCACCACTTCCAGGTCGGTCACCCGCCCGTCGCTGTGCAGGAGGAACCGCACCACCACCTTGCCACGCTGATAGCCGGCGTACCGCTTGGCGTCCAACAGCGCGTACCACCGATCCGCCACCGCCCGCACAAACGCCGCATCGTAATCCCCGAAAGGCGTCGCCTTCACGTCCAGCGATTCAAATTCGAGTCGGGCGCGGACACCCCCCTCCTGCCTCATCCGTTCCCCGGGCAACGCGTCCAATCCCCGGCGGGCGCGAGCCTCCGCCAGGGTCCGGGGCCGGGATGGCGCTTGCGGTCCCTCCCCCACCACGGGCGGTTTCGCCTCCGGCTGAACGACGGCGACGTCGCCCTCGGGCCGCGGTTCGGCCGGCACCTGCAACGGGGGCGAAGGCGGCGGCGCCTCTGCAGGCACGGGCCGCGCCACGGCCGGTCGGAGCGGCTCGTACTCATCCTTCGCCTCCGGCTGTCCACCCTCCTCGGTCTTGGGCACCACTTCCTGGACACCCGTCAGTTGCGGTTGGCCCGTCTCCCGCTCGGCCTCCCGATTCGCCGCACGCGCGTTTCTGTCCGAGTAATACGGCGTGTCCGGCGGCGGTTCCTCCACAGTCTGCCGTGGCGACACCTCCACAAAAACCAGCGGCTGTTCCGGACGGTTGAGTGATTCCTCCTTTTCCGCAAGGGCACGCTTCAGCTGATGAACGTAGCGAAGCTTCCGAGGAAGCAACCAGTCGGAGGGCAGGTCCCAATGGCGCGCCGCGCGGTACCCGGCGTAAAGGAGCAGATGCAACAACAGCGACAGCGCAAACGCCCGGCCCAGCCGGGACCATTCCCGGCCGTTGCCGCGCAAGCCCGAGATCCTTGCCGTCACCGCGCCGTCCATTCCGTCCTAGCTTGCCCGACCCGTGCCCGGGGCGCAACCGGCGCGGCCTCACCGAGCCCTGAAGGCGGTTCTCATTTCGTCGGAAACGTCACAAGCCGGAATCGCGACAGCTCGGGCGTGCCTTCTGCAGGGGTCGTTCACCTTTGCAGGGCACAATCCAAAAGGTCCATCCATTCACCGAACCCTGCCCTCAGACTTCGCCACCCTGTGGCAACCGCCCGGGCGTGGGGGCCACGTAACCTTTGACAGGCGGTTGCTGTGGCGTGGGTGGACGACATCCCCTGGATGGATCCGATGCGTGTCCCGGCATCCGCTCCCCGAAAGCATCCCCGGGACAAACCAGCACCGGACGGTCCTGCCCGCAACCGGCCCCGTCCCGGCGCACGGTGTTCATCCAGACCGGTTGCGCCAGCCAGAAGGCCATCCACAGGCCCATCGCCCAATGGCTTCGCTCGGTCACAGGCGCCTCCTTTGAGCTCGGACCGATGAATGAAACCTTGCGTTCGGACGGACGAGAGGGTCCCTGGCAGGTCCGGACCGGACGAAGCCGGACAAACCCATTCGAACGGAATGAAGCCGTTCGCGCCTCGGGTTTTGTGCTTGCGGCCCGGGGGTGGATCTGGGAAAAAGGCCTGGGAGGCATATGCAAACCCCTTTTCCAGTTCTCAACCACTGCTGTGGCGTGGTTTGCCGGCTCCAACATCGAGTTTTCGCGGTCATTTTCGTCGTCGTTGCGCTGCTGCATTCGCAAGCAGACGGTGCCACAGGAATCATAAGGTCCTGGGGACGGAACCTTGAGGGTCAAAGCCTGCCGCCTGCGGGTTTGAGTGACGTGACGGCTGTGGCAGGCGGCAGCCTGCACAGTGTGGCCCTGCGCGCGAACGGGAAGGTCGTCGCGTGGGGATGGAACCTCCTGGGAGAAACGAATGTGCCGCCGTCGCTCGGCCCTGTGCATGCCCTGGCTGCCAATGCGAGTTACACGCTCGCACTCCTGGACAATGGCACGGTGAAGGCTTGGGGAAGCGGCCCGCCCACTGCTGTGCCGGACGGCTTGACAGGCGTCAGCGCCCTTGCCGCCGGGTATGCCCACGCTGCCGCCGTTCGGCAGGACGGCACGCTCGTGACCTGGGGTGAGGCACCGCAACCGCCACCCTCCCTTGCCGACGTGGTGGCCGTGGCCGCCGGTCGCGGACACACTTTGGCGTTGCTGCCGAACAGCATGGTCGCCGTCTGGGGCGACAACACAGGCGACAAACTCGTCCTGCCGCTCAACCTGAACGAGGTCATCGCGGTCGCAGCCGGGGACCATCACAATCTTGCCCTGCGCGGCGACGGGACGGTCGTCGCCTGGGGCGCCAACGACCATGGCCAGTCCGTCGTACCGGCCGGTCTTTCCAACGTGGTCGCCATCGCGGCCGGCAGCTCCCACAGTCTGGCCCTCCGAGCCGACGGCACCGTGGTGGCCTGGGGCCGCAACGACTTCGGTCAGAGCACACCCCCACCCGGCCTGACAAACGTCATCGGCATATCCGGCGGTGGATACCACAGCCTGGCCATCATCGGAGACGGCCGACCCGTCATCACCGTGCCACCCCGGAAACGGGATGTCGTCCTCGGCAGCACAGCCAGGTTGTATGTCAAGGCTGTGGGGTTGCAGCCACTCGGCTATCAATGGTTCAAAGACGGTGTCCCGCTGGACGGCCAGACCGCGGCCATGCTCGTGATCCCGGAGGCCGACACCAATCACGCAGGCCTCTACACCGTGCAGGTCTCCAACAACCTGGGAAGGGCCGTCAGTCCACCCGCCGAATTGCGGGTGCGCCCCCTGCCGCCCTGGATCACCTCCGAACCGGCCGACGTCACCGTCAGTTGCGGAGACCCGTTTGAACTGTCCGGAGCTGCAGCGGGGAGCGGGAGCCTCAGCTATCAGTGGTTTTTCGAGGGCATTCCCCTGCCGGAGGCAACCCGGCCGATCCTCGCCTTCCCCGTCGCCACGCCGGATCTCGCCGGTTCGTACACCCTGGTCGTCTCCAGCGAGTTTGGCGCGGTCACCAGCCGCGTCGCCACCGTCCGCGTCCAAGTGGACCCGCCCACGATCACCGGCCCTCAATCGGCCCGCGCCAAACAGGGACAGCCGTTCCTCTCCACCATCCGTGCAGAGCATTCGCCTCTGGCCTTCGCGGCGTGGGGGCTGCCGCCCGGACTGACGCTGGACACCACCAACGGCGTGATTTCCGGCGTCCCCACACAGGCGGGCGCATTTTCCGTCCTCCTGGCCGCCAGCAACATCTGCACGTTTGCCTCTGCAATCCTCCAACTGCAGGTGGATCCTTCCGTGCCCGTGATCAACGCCCCTCCAACTGTCCAGGGTGTCGAGGATGTCCCTCTCCTGTTCGCCATCGTCGCGAGCGAGACGCCCACCCGGTACGATGCTCGGAATCTGCCGGCCGGGCTGGCGGTGGACCGCAACACCGGCATCATCAGCGGCACACCTGCGCAGGCGGGCGAGTTCGATGTGGTCCTGCTCGCCGCCAACGAATGGGGTGAAGCCCGCGCCACCGTCCGGTTCAGCATCGCCCCGCGGCCCTTGACCAACCTCACCATCGCCAACGTCACCTACACCTATACCGCGCCCTACCTGCTGGACTTTCAGTTTTCCCTGTACGACAGCGACGACCCGGCCGTGGCGCGCCCGGTGGTCGTCAACCCGGCCAACCTGCTGGTGGTGGCCAGGGAGAACGACCGCCCCATCAGCACCAATGAAACCGCCTGGTTACTTTCGCCGGGGGCCGGTGTCGGCAAACTCATCAAGGCTGTGCTGGTGCTCGACTTCAGTTGGAGCGTGGCGTCACTGGTCAACGGCGACAGCAACACCAACGGGATCTCCGACGCCGTTGAATCCATGGTCACCGCGGCACAGGACTTTGTCTCCCGGTTGCCCGCAGGCTCCCAGGTGGGTGTGGTGGAGTTTCACCGGGAAGATCAGGACCCCGTGATCGTGCAGGATCTCAGCGCCGACGTACCGGCCGTGCAGACGGCCATTGCCGGGATCTGGACGAATCATGTCCGGGGGTTCCCCGCCGGATCGCGTGTCTGGGATGCCCTGAGTACGGCCATCAACATGCTCGGCTCCTCCAACGCCGATGAACAACATTACATCGTCTTCGTCTCCGACGGGCGGGACGAATCCAGCACCACCACCATCGAAGACCTCGTCAATGCCGCCACCAACGCCAACATCCGCATCTACGGAGTCGGGTTCGGCGTCGAGCTCGACGCGCAACCGCTCCAGGCCCTGACCACCGCCACCTCCGGACGGCTCGTGCAGGCGCAGACGTCCGCGGACCTGGCCGCCCAGCTCGGTCAACTCACCCAGGACGTCGCCGGGCAGTACGTCCTCCGGTGGGCCACCCTGCGTCGCGGCGACAACGCCTTCATGCCCTCTTTCGAGGTGCACTACCAGGATCTCATCGCCTATTCGCCCACCAACCCGGTCTGGACCAACTTCGATGACCCGATCATCGACACCAACTCCGAACCGCCAACCACCAACTATCCACTCGTCACCAATTACATCATCGGCTGGTACAACCCCGCCGATTACGCCGGTGACGTCACTCTCGGACTGCTCCGGCTGGTGCCGGACGATCGGCACGGCAACGCAGCCCTGGCGCTTCGTGCCCGTTACATCCCGAGGTTCATCCGCCGCATCCAGCTGCGTTACCGCGCCAACTGGCCCTGCGAGGTCCGGTTGCTCTCCGATGCCCCGGGCGAACTGCTCCACGGATGGTCGCTCAGCGAAACCAACGAGGCCGACGGCACGCGCGTCGTGCTGCTCCAGAGTCCCGATCCCGAGGATCCGATGACCAGCCTGCCCTACGGAGCCTTCGGTAGCCTGCTGCTGTTCACCTTCCGCGATCTGGACACCCTCTCCAATGCCTTTGCCCAAATCGAAGCGGACAACACCATCTACACCGGTCCCCAGCGCTGGACCATCGAGAACACCAACGAATTCGTCCGTGTCTTCCCGCCCCTGCCTTTCGGCACGCCGGGGCCCTGGCTCGAACAACACGGTTTCACCGGCGATCTGGCTGCAGCTGAAACGAGTGACCCCGATCAAGACGGCGTGCCCACGTGGCAGGAATACCGCGCCGATACGGATCCCCGCGATCCCGGGTCGCGCCTGGTGCTGACGTTCCTGCCGGCCATCCCCTGGAGCACGTTCAACCAGGTGGCCTTCCCCACTTCCACCCGCCGGACGTACCGGGTGGAGCGGTCCACCGACCTGCAATCCTGGGAGGCCATTGGGCCGGATCTACCCGGCACCGGCGGCGTCTTGATTGTCACGGATCCGCAGCCCCCTTGGACCCTCCAGCGGGCGTTTTACCGGGTCCGGGTGTGGTAACCGAAGTATCCCCGTGCGCGGGTGTGCCGGCGGTGGCCGGGCCGGATTCGGCCCCGGCCGGCGCCATCCTGTTTCGCACCCACGCCAGCGCCTGCTCACGCGTGGTGAGTTCCTCGGCCAACTGTTTCTCGCGCACTTCGGCCAGCAACCGGCCCAATGCCGGTCCCGGCCGCATCCCGAGGGCCAGCAAATCCCGCCCCGTCAGCAGGGGCGGCACCAGCTCCGGCCGGCTTTCCAAAGCCGCCCGTTCCTTCACCAGGAGATCGTAAATCTCCAACCGGCCGTGAGAACCCAGACAGTCCAACCGGTGCAGCTCCAGCTCCAGCGGGAAGGTCGGACGCAGCAGCATTCGGCGTAGTGTGGACTTTCGCATCTGCGGCACGTCCTTGAATTGCATGTGGTGCCGCACCACGAACGCCAGCGTCTCGATGTCTTTGCGCGGAAAACGGAGCCGTTCCAGGATCCGACGCGTCATTTCCTCGCCCACCTTCTCATGGTCAAAAAACCGGATCCGACCCGTCTCCGCCTCCCGGCTGGCGGTCACCGGCTTGCCCACGTCATGGAGAAGCACCGCCCACGGCAGCAGACGATCGGCATCCGGTGGCATCTGCTCCAGCATCCGCACCACGTGCTCCGAGACCGTCCCCTCGGGATGGTAGTCCGGCGATTGCTCGCACATCTCGAATGCCGCCACCTCGGGCAGGACAACCTCCAACAGCCCGCTCTCCCGCAGCAGGCGCAACCCCCGGGCGGCATGCGGCGGTGCAAACAACTTCAACAGCTCGTCCCGTACCCGTTCGGCACTGATCCGTTCCAGCAACCGCGCGTGTTGTCGAATGGCCGCCAGCGTCCGTGCCTCGATCGCGAAATCCAACTCCGCCGCAAACCGCACCGCCCGCAGCATCCGAAGATGGTCCTCGGCAAACCGCTGCTCCGGCGGACCGATCGTCCGAATCAACCGCCCCTCCAGATCCGCACGACCCCCGACCCAGTCATGGAGCTCGCCCCTGACCGGATCATAAAACAGGCCGTTGATCGTGAAATCCCGGCGCCACGCATCCGCACGCGCATCCGCAAAGCGCACATCGGAAGGATGCCGCCCGTCGGCGTACCCCGCCTCCGCACGGAACGTGGCCACCTCGATCGTCCACCTGCCCTCGATCACCCGCACCACGCCGAAGGACTTTCCCACCGCCACCGTCCGCGGGAACAGCCGTTCCACCTCCTCCGGGCGGGCCGACGTGGCGACGTCATAGTCCTGCGGTTCCTTCCCCAACAGCATGTCCCGCACACATCCACCCACCCAGAAAGCCTCGTGCCCCGCCTTCTGCAGGCGCGCCACAATCCGAAAGGCCACTTCACGCAGGCCGGGTTCCATCGCCCCCCCACCTTGCCGCAGTACCGACCCCCAAGTCGAGCCGCCCATCCACCTCACAGCCGGCCACCGCCCGGCCCGCTCCCGGCCGGAATCCCCGACTCCGCCGGGCTGGGTCTCCCGCCGTCGCCCCGGTGGCCCGCGTCGTCCCGCGCCCGGGACGTAACCCCCTTTTGCCCCGGCCGGTTGCCTACGGACCCAGCCGAACCCGATAAAAACGGGCCGGCGCCGGCGTGGCATCCGTCTCCCTCCATATCCACGGCCACGCCACCGGGTTCGTCCAGGTGACGTCGCGCCAGCTCTTGAGATCCTCGGATACCTGCAGCAGATAATCCGGGCCGGACACGCCCTGGATGCTCAAAAGCCAGCCGCCATCCGTGTCGCGCACGAAACGCAAAGTTGGCCGGGGTACAGGTTGCACCACCACCTTCACCATCTGCGTGGAGGAAAGTGACGGTTCGCCGTCGTCGGTCACCACCGCCGCAAGCTCCACCGTGGTGCCTCCCAAAGCGACCGGTGCGCGCCACCGCAACAGGCCCGAGTCCGGTTCCACGCTGGCGCCCCAGGTCTCCCCCACGAGTGCGAACCGCAACCGCTGTGCCGGCAAATCCGCATCGCTTGCCCGCAACGCCAGCACCAACATGCCTCCGGCCAGGATCTCCTGCACCGGCACATCCTCCCAAACCGGAGGATGATTCGGCGCGTTGGTCACACTGACCAAAACGGCCACCGTCTCGGGCCCCACCGTCCAGCCGCTGACCGGATCCGACACTGTCACACCAAAACTTGCCAGGCCGCTGTAGCCGTGCGCCGCCACGAAACGCACCCTGTGTCCACCCTCCAGAAGCTCCACCGATCCGTTCGTCCCGCTCTCCACCTGATAACTCAGGCCCGGCCAGCCCTGCACCAGCTCGTCGAGGTCAATCTCGATGGAGCCATTGCGAGGACAAACCCGGTGCCAGCCGGCCCGCCAGTTCAGGTAATCTTCCAGGGCCGTGTAACCCTCCGGACCGGCCAGGTTTCGATCGCGCGCGTCCATGGGATTCAGACCCATGGCCAACTCCCAAAAGTCCGGCATCCCGTCGCGGTCGGTGTCCACAGGGGCCTCGCCTCCCTGCAAATCCGGCCAGCCCCGCACGAACACCAGGTCCGTTCCGTCCACGTTGCGCACCTCATAGTCCCCGGCCTGCGTCGGTTCCCCCACCGCGTCCACGAGTCGTCCGCCCTGCTCCCGCAGCGTCCACAGGATCCGCAGGTCCACCGCGTCGCGGACCAGCGATGCGCCCCCACGCGTCACCACCCGGAGGAAGGCGGCTCCGGGGTCCGACACCGGCACCTCCCACGGCCAGGGCCACTCGTTGAGCCGGGTGTACGCCCCACCGAACATTCCCCAGCCGGTGTCCGACCCGTCCAGCCGGCCGTTCCGATTGGCATCCAGCCAGTTGCCCGATTGAAAGATCCAGGTGTTCGTGTCCCCACCCTGAAACGCCGTGGTCGGCGTGCGCGTGGACGGTCCCGCGACCAGCACGTTACCCGCGTACCCCAGCCAGTTGGTAAACCCACCCGGGTTGTCGCCGTAATCCGCACCCGAATAACCGGCCCGGCTGCCCCAGTTGTAGATGACATTGTTGACGAACTCCAACCGCAGCCGGTCGCCCAGCCGCGGATTCCGACTGTTGTGATGCGCGTACAGATTGCCGTGAAAACTGAGCACCCCGGCCCCGTACCGCAGCAAGGAACCGTACCCGTGCACGCCCTTGTCATGCTGCGAAATGTTCAAACTCTCCGTGATCCAGCAGTTCTGAACCGTCACCTGCGTCGAATGCGTCACCGACAAACACTCGTCTACGCTCCATGAGGCCGAAAGATGGTCCAGGACCACATTGGTCGCCCGCAAGACCGAAACTGCATCACCTTGAAACGTGGGGTCCATGTCACCCGGCCGGATGCGCAGGTACCGCACCACCACGTCGCGCGCATCCCGGATCACCAGTGACCGCCGCCGCAAGCTGATCCCCTCGCCGGGCGCCGTCTGCCCCGCAATGGTCAGATAACTCTTGTTCACCGGCAGATCGTTGCTCAGCGTAATCGTGCCCGAAACGGCGAATACGATGGTGCGCGGCCCGGTGGCGGAGGCAATGCCGTGGCGGAGTGTGCCGAACCGCCGCGGATCGTTGGAACTTACATAATCGGCCAGGTTCGTCACATAGTACACGTCACCGCCGTGCCCGCCCCGCGCACCCGCACCGGCACCCACCGCACCCGGAAACGCCGGCTGCGCCCAAACCGCACTCACCCAGCCCGACAACGCCAACGCATACAAAACCGGCGCCCACTTCCCATGGCCCGCACACCACCCGGGCGCACGAAAAAACCCAGCCTTGGTCGCGACCCTCTTCATCTCCGCACGACCGCACGGGGCCGGGACATCCCACCCGGGCAGTTGCCCTCCCGGGCCTCTTCTCATTGACCGCTTCGACACCGCCGGATCCATGGCTCTTGGAAAAACCCTCGCTTCCACTTTGTCCGTGTGGATGCGGCGCCCGACCGATCCGCCGCCGCCAGCCCGGTCTGCGCCGTCCTCCAACACTCCCTTCCACCATGCCCGCGAACGCCGCCCCGCCCAAGCCCTCGTTTGTGCATCGTACCCTCAAATTCAGGCACCCATCGGTCCCACGGACGATTCGGGCGGCCCGGCAGCGCCGTACCGTCCTGCCGGTCGGTCGGAGGCCGGATCCCGATCGCCCTCCGTTCGGAGGCCTACCTTCGCTGTCCTTCCGCACCCGCTGCTGCCGCGTGAAAGTTCCCATGAACCGGATCCGTCCTTGTCAAAAGCACCACTCCGGCCAAACTCGGTCTCATGAAGCCCGGCAAAGGATCCATGTCGCACGGCGCAACCCTCGGAACGGCCATCCTGCTGTTCACCGGTACGATCCGCCTGCCGGCACAGGTCGAACTCGTCCCACCCGTTCGCGCGACCAGGGGACTGCAGCTTCGGTGGACCGATCCGGGCACAAACCACGTCTACACCCTCCAGGCACGCGACCGCCTCCGGGGCGGTCTCTGGCTTCTACCCTCCACGCCGGAAGACTGGCCCATCGCCTCGCCCTCTTGGACGGATCCGGACCTCCACGCGCCCGCCCGGTTCTACCGCGTGCTCGCCCTGCCGCCGGTGCAGCGGGGCCACCTGCTCGAAGCCACGTATCGAACCAACTTTTCCACCTTCCAGATCGCCCTCCTCCTTGCCCTGGCAGGTGTGAACCTCGTCCCCGCGCACGCCGTGCAGGTTTACAAGCTGGAGTATGAAACCATCGGGCCCTGGGGCGAGCCCACGCATGCCTCGGCCGCGTTCGTCCTGCCCAACGGGCCGGGGCCCTGGCCCCTCCTGAGTTATCAACACGGCACGATCCTTCGCACCAACGACGCCCCATCAGCCACCGACGTCACTGGTGAACTCGGCATCGGCGTGGTGTTCGCTTCGCAGGGCTATGCCACCGTTCTGCCCGACTACCTCGGCTTGGGCGATTCCCCGGGCCTTCACCCCTATCACCACGCCCGCTCGGAAGCGACCGCCTGTCTCGACGCCCTCCGCGCCGCGCGGTCCTGGTGCGCCCGGCTCGGCGTTCCGTTGAACGGACAGGTCTTCCTCGCCGGTTATTCCCAGGGCGGCCACGCCACCATGGCCCTGGCCCGGGAAATCGAACGGTTCCACCTCGGGGAATTCGACCTCACCGCCTCGGCACCCATGGCCGGCGCCTACGACCTCTCCGGCGCCACCGCCGACGACTTCCTCACCGGCCGACCCCAACCCAATCCCTATTACTTCGCCTATCTCCTGGCCGCCTATCAATCGGTCTACCACCTCACCAACTCGCTGGCTGATCTGCTGGCGCCGCCCTACAACACACTCCTGCCACCGCTGTTCCACGGTCATGTGAGCGGCGGGTCCATCAACGCCCTCATGCCCTCCAACCCCCTGCTCATCCTTCAGCCGGCCGTTCTGGAGGCCTTTCGCAACGAACGCGACCATCCCCTGCGCCAAGCACTGAAAGAAAACGATGTCCATCGCTGGCGCCCCACGCGGCCCATGCGCCTGTATCACTGCTCCGGCGACACGGACGTCACCATCGCCAACGCTCAATCGGCCCTCGCGTCTTTCCATCAACAGGGCGCCACTCACGTGCAGCTGGTCGAACCCCTGCCCGGAGGCACCCACGCCACCTGCGCCTACCCATCCCTGCTGCAGGCTCTCCAATGGTTCGAAACCCTGCGCCGCTGAGCGCCCGCCCCGCCGGGAACGGCGTCCCGGCAGCCGCGGCCCGCAATCAAAACAGACGGTCCAAACCGGTCGGCGGAGGCGATTTCTGCCAGTACGAGTCCGCATCAGGGGCCCGTCGCAACCACAACGGGTCCCACCCGAAGCACCGGAGCACCAGTCCCATCGGCACCACCATCAGCCAAAAGATCACCATCAGAACCGCAAACCCCAACAGGCGCGCCAGGTGAAAACTCGTCCATACCAGCGCCCGGTAATACCCGCGGAACCATTCCGGCCGTGTCCACACGCCGGCCGCCAGCAAACCGACAGACAGCGCCACCGCCAGAACCACCGGCCAGCCGATCCAACCGCGCCACCAGCAAAAGCCCGCCAGCAATACCGGCCCGCCCAAACTGGCCAGCGCCAGCCGGCGCCATTCCCGTGGATCTTCGCGATACTCCAGACGCATACCCTCAATCCGGCACGAGCGTGCCCCGCCGTTCCACCCGCCGTTTCGGTTGTTCGGACCGCTCCAGCACGAAGCTGCCGATCACCAGCGTGTCCATCTCCGTGTTCACAAAACACCGATACGCATCGTCCGGCGTGCAAACGATCGGTTCGCCACGCACGTTGAACGACGTGTTCACCAGCACCGGACAGCCCGTCGCACGTTCCCACCGTTCCAACAGCGCATCAAACAACGGGAACCGCCGGGCGTCCACGGTCTGGATCCGCGCCGACCCGTCCACGTGTGTGACCGCCGGCAACACCGACCGCTCCGCCTTCAACAGATCCAGACCCGTCAGCCCCTCCGGAACCGGCAACCGCCATTCCGGCCGGATCGGCGCCACCAACAGCATGTACGGAGATTCACAATCCAATTCGAAAAACTCCGACACGCGCTGCCGCCGCACCGCAGGTGCAAAGGGCCGGAACGACTCCCGGAACTTCACCTTCAGGTTCATCACCGACTGCATCCGCGGCGACCTCGGATCGCCCAGGATCGACCGGTTCCCCAACGCCCGCGGCCCGAACTCCATCCGCCCCTGGAACCATCCCACCACCCTCTCCCGCCGCAGATGATCCACCGTGACATCCAGGAGCGTTTCACGATCGTACCGCCGGTACACCGCGCCATGCGCCCGCAGGACCGCCTCGATCTCCTCATCCGTAAAAGCCGGCCCAAGCAACGCCCCCTCCATCGCGTCCGTTTCACCGCCGTCTCCACCCGCCCCCGCCTCGCGGTCCAGCCAACGATCGCCCTGACACTCGTGCCACGCCTGCAACGCCGCGCCCAGGGCGCCACCCGCATCGCCCGCAGCCGGTTGCACCCACAACCGCTCGAACCCCGATTCCCGCAGGATCCGCCCGTTGGCCACACAGTTCAGTGCCACCCCGCCCGCCATGCACAAACAACGCTGCCCCGTCCGCTCCCGCACCCGCCGCGCCAACCGCAGCATCACCTCCTCGGTCACCGCCTGAACCGACCGCGCCACGTCCATGTGCCGCGGCTCGATCGGTCCCTCGGGCGTCCGCGGCGGTCCACCGAACAACCGGTGGAACCGCTCGTTCGTCATCGTCGTGCCCCGCAGGAAGTCGAAGTACTCCAGATTCAGCCGGAACGAGCCGTCCGCCTTCAGATCCATCAACTCCCGAAGGATCACCTCCACGAAGCGCGGCTGCCCGTACGGCGCCAGCCCCATCAGCTTGTACTCACCCGAATTGATCCGAAACCCGCAGTAGGCGGTGAATGCCGAGTACAACAACCCCAGTGAATGCGGAAACCGCAGCTCTTCCCACAGCTCGATCCGCCGGCCGCGCCCCACACCAATGGTCGTGGTCGCCCATTCGCCCACGCCATCCACCGTCAGAATCGCCGCCTCCCGAAACGGCGAGGGATAGAAGGCACTGGCCGCATGCGACTGATGATGCCCGGTGAACCAGATCGGCGTCTCCTGCCGCAGACCCGGCAACGCGCGCCGGATCGTCCGCCGCAGATCCAGCTTTTCACCCAGCCAGTTCGACAGCACCGCCGGAAACGTCCGCCACCCGCCCGGTGCCACCGCCAGATACGTCTCGAGCAGCCGGGCGAACTTCAAAACCGGCTTGTCATAGAACACCACCAGGTCCAGATCCGCCTCCCCGATCCCGGCCTCCCGCAGGCAGTACGCGATCGCCCCGCGGGGAAAATCCGGATCGTGTTTCTTCCGGCTGAACCGCTCCTCCTGTGCGGCGGCCACGATTCGTCCCTCACACAGCAACGCCGCCGCCGCGTCATGGTAGTAGGCGGAGATGCCGAGAATGTAGCGAGGTCGCGCCTTCACCATGAGGGATGTCTCGCGCACCCGGCCCACGCCGGACGACGTGCTTTCCGCCTCCGCGTCACATGAAGGGATACAACGCCCACACGATCCCGCCGCTCGACGTGAAGATCAACACCGCACCCAGCACCAGCAACACCACCACCAGCGGGATCAACCACCACTTTTTCTCCCGCCGCGCAAACGCCCAGAACTCTTTCAACACCGACCACATGCCTGCGCCGCGCGCCAACATAGGCCCGGCCCCCGCCCGTGACAACCGCCAAACGCGCCCGCCCGCGTACGAACCAGGGCTATTTCATCCATGTGGGCCACAGGGGGCCGAGAGCGCCGGGCGCTCCGGTCAAAAACCCCTGCTGAACCCCGGCGCGCCGGAAAACCGCATGTCCCGGCGTCGCAAGCCCGGCCGGAGGCGGCCGTCCGGCCGGTTGGCTCCCCGGTCCGCAAGCAGCCATCCCCAAAAGCCCCACCAGCAGCCCGTTCCACCCCAGCCTCCCCCCTTAAAGCGCCCTTGCCATGCGGCTGGTGGATGATCAGCCCGATCATCCGACCCCCAGTCAGCCGGCGCGTTTGCTCGGAAACCACCGCGCCCGCGTCCAGCCAGGGTGACTCCCGCAATTGGAACCGCCGCGGCAGCGTGCCACGAAACTCGGTGCGCATGGCCAGGGTTTCCAGTCGGTGCGCGCTGCCCTCGAACACCCATCTGCCGAAGTCGGGCGACATCGCGCACAGGCCGTTGCTGACGGCCACGGCGGTGTTGGTCAGCGTCGGCCCCCACTGGTTGCCGCCGCTCGCCGCGTCGTGGAGGGCGAACTGGAAATCAAAACTTCCGTTGGCCGGGCTCCCGCCGCTGTCCAGCCGGCCCTGGCAGGTGAAGGTGGTGCCCCGGGCATGAGCAGTAGCGCCTTGGCCCATGCAAGCCATCAGGACGAGGAAGAGCGTCTCCGGTCTGATCGATGGTTGAGTTTTCATGGATCTGGTCTCGTTCGGTGGTTTTCTTTGGGATTTCGGGACCTTCACGGTTTGAACAAGCGATGGGACCCGGTGGGTGTTGTGGGCGGGACGAGGGCTTGGGCTGCCAGGCCGTCGGGCACGTCGACGCAGAGGGTTCGGCCGATGGGATGGGTCAACCCCGCCCTTGCGGTGAAGAGTTTGTCGCAGCCGAGGTGAGCCGATCGCCGACCGTTTCGACAGTGTCCGAACTGAGGTTGGTCGCGACCAGGTGGGTGGTCTGGGTAAGGTCAAACACGACATTGGTGACAGCGCGGGCGGGCTGAAGGAACACCATCAGCGCCGGGAAAAACCCGCACCTGACGAGCAGGGCGGAGGGCAGCCGTGCTCGAGGACTGTGTGGCTGTAAGGGCACGAAGGGCCCGGCGGAATGGTGCCGTGCTGACGGCTTCGGGCCGCCCGCAGACAGCCGCCCGGCCGGCTGTGGCGGAGGCGCTCACCGACCGCCTCCGTTCGACGGCCGTGCTGCGCAGCGCGCAACGGCAAGCGTCGAACGGAGCATGGCTTGGCAGGTTGAATGTTTCATGGTTGTGCGGCTTGTACGGTCACACGCAGGAACTGCCGCGGCTGCGTGCCGGAGAAATCGGTGCGGAGGGTCAGGGTTTCCAAGTTGCCGTTTCGAGCGAGATTCACCAGCGCGGTCGCGCCCGGTCCGCTCTGCCACGGGCCGGCCAAGTTGGTTGCCGAGGCAAAGGCGAGGACGACTCCGGCTCGGTCCAGCGGATGGGTGAGAGTGAGTGTGAGCCGGCCGAGTTCGTCACGGAATGGGAACACGCTTCCATCAGGACGGCGCGGGTCGAGGCCGAGCGCGAACTCGGTGGTGTTGTTCCAGCCGTCGCCGTCCGGATCGGCCAACGGCCCGCCGAGGGTTTCGTTCGTGGACGATGCGCCGAATTGTTCCGCAGCCCAACTGGCGTAGTCGTAGGGCGTGGTGAACGTGACGTCCTGGCCGAGGGTTGTGCCCTGGCTGTTTTGGGCGCTGACGCGGCAGTGGTAGGTGGTGTGGGGCTGAAGGTTCGTCAGCAGGCAGGTCACGATGACGGGCGCCGTGCCGGTGAGCGCGGCACCGGCGGCGGGGTTGGTGGCGGTGTAGAGCCCGGCGATTCCCCAGTGAAAAGCGGCAGTGGTGGTCAGGGCGCAGGCGTTGACCTGGGCGCGCAATACGGCGCTGGTGGGCATGAGCCTGGCGGGCGGCAGGGTGACGACCGTGGGCGGCGGGAGGACATCGGGCGTGAGCAGCAGCGTGCGCGGCTCTTGTTGCGGTGTGTCCAGATGCGCCGCCACGATGAGGTGTCCGGCGTCGTTGGCGGCGATGACGCGGTCCAGGATGTACTCGCCCGGGTCCACAACCTCGTTGAGGTCTTGCGCCACCCAGTTGCCGTTGGCATCAGC
Source organism: Limisphaera sp. 4302-co (assembly GCF_049537155.1). Lineage (NCBI taxonomy): Bacteria > Pseudomonadati > Verrucomicrobiota > Verrucomicrobiia > Limisphaerales > Limisphaeraceae > Limisphaera > Limisphaera sp. 4302-co. Next base: position 102,650 of record NZ_JBMVQZ010000001.1, on the reverse strand, counting down.
GAACCAGCGAATGGCGGTGGTTTCGTAAGGTGTGGCCAATTTGTTGGCCCAGCCGACGAGAAGACCGTGGTTGTTCAAGTCGGTGAAGTTACAGGTGTCCGGATTGCCCTGGGACGGCAGCGGGATGGGCGTCATCACGGTGGTGTTGCTGGCGATCCAGGGCATGACGATGCGGTTCGAAACAGTGTACGTGGTGTGGATGCCGGCAACCAATCCGGCGTTGTTGACTACCATCGGTTGCACGGTGGCTGCCGGATGCAGGAAATGATGCATCGTCCCGTCGGCCTCGCGCCGGAAGGCGAAGAAGTTCGACGGCCCTGAGTAATTACCGATGACGACGCCGAGGTCGTTGAGGCGAAAGGCGCGGGCGTAGCCCGTGCCGTCGGGCGTGAGGTCGGTCTTCAATCCGGTGACCGGGTCGAAGAGGTAGGCGTGCTCGATGTAATCGAAAGGGTTGCTGTTGTGCGGGGTCTCGATGGTGGCGTGGCCGGCAATGAGACCGAGCGCGTTGACATCCATGGCGGGGCTGTGCTCGACGCGGCCCCAGTAGTAATGGCAGTCCTCACCGTCGCAGCTCCAGTAACTCCACGAGTGGCCACCCCAGGCAGGGATGAGGATGTTCGTGCCGCTCTGGACGTAAACGCCCTGGCTCGGGATGGGGTAAAAGCCGGGCCGGTCGCCGGCCACCATGCCCGAACCATTGCGGGCCGCGGGGCTGAAGCCGGCGGGCGCGCCGGGAGGTTGAAGCGGAATCCAGTGGGCAAACCACGGAAGTGCGGCCAGTTGGTTGTCGGACCAGCCTGTGACGTCGGTGATGGAGTAGGTCTGCGCAACCTGGGCAGCAGTTTGGAGGACGGCTCCGCACCACACCGCCCACAACACCCTGAACCGCGGGCTCATTTGCTTCTCGACGGCCTCCCGGCCGGCACCCGTTTCGCCCACGGACCCCCTGCCGGTGGCAAGTCCGCGGCACGCCCGGAACAAGCAACTCTGACATACCGTTCAGAGCGGCAGCCGCACATCGCTGTCACACGCGTATGTCCACACCCATCCGGCTGCCTTCACACCGAGCGGAAAGATGGGAGGAACCGCACCTCGCCGGACAGTATGAATGCTAATGTGCGTCGTCAGGCCTCTTGTAGTCGTTCTTTCTGCCCCGTCAACAACTTTCCGCCCAGCCCTTTTGTCGCGCGGACGCCACACGAACCCATCCCTCTGAAAGCCGCCCGGGCAGGGCCATCCAAGATCGTGCCGGGAAAGAGTCCGTTGACACTGGCCCCGACAGGCAGACACCGCGTGGTCAAACCGCCTCCATTGAAAAGTCTTCGAATCGAGCGGATGGACCGGCCGCGCCACGTTCCGTTCGGAGCACCGCCGCGCCCATCATCAAAGCTTCCGCGCATAGAGAGATGTCCGCCGAGCAGGCGTCTGCACCGCCCCAAACGAGGTACCAACCCCGGCGTACCGCCGGGGCCGAAACATGCAGCCCTTCTTAAACAACCCGCCCGCGACCCTCGATCCAGGTAATCGGCCCCAAGGGGACGCGGACATCATTCCGTACATGCGGCCAACCACCCCGATGCAGGCCCGGTCAACCGGGAGATGGCCCACGCGGAGTCCCGGCCCTGGCAGCGCCCGGCCGGTCAGGCGCCCGCTCCGGCCGTTGCCGCCTCGGAACAGCACAGATCCGACCTCGCGTGCCATGCATGCTCGATGCCCCGCATCAGCAGGGCACAATCGAAGCCGATGGAGCCCCGGGGAAACAGCGACTCGTTCTCGAAAAAGCTGGACTGCACCTCCTCAACCTCCAGCGGTTCGACCGCCCAGTGGAAGCAATGCAGTTCCACCCCGTGAAAACGGGAGGGTTCCGATGTCGCCGACTACCCGACCGAACCGCCCTGGAAAAAGGCCGAGGCTTCCGCAGAGGATTCGAACACGGACGATGGCGGCAACCTGTTCGTCCGTCGTGCACGCACCGTCAGCCGGGTCTCGCCGTCGTCGCTGCACAGGACCACGGCATAACGGCCCGCTGTCTCCCGGACCACGAACCGTGCATGGTGGTGGATGCCGGGAAAGACCCGGCCACCAGCCAGGCAATGGAGCCGCGAATTGGTGTCACGCCGCCAGACATACACACCCTCACGAACCGTCCCGTGCTCGTCCCATTCGACGGCCGCGCGATGCGCGGCATTCTCGGACGAGACGCCGAGCCACCACGGCAGACCGATGGGGCGGAGATGCCGGAGCCGGATCAGACAGATCCCCACCATCGCGAATCCACGAATGATCTTGGGCCGGAAGGGAGCGGGCAACAGTGACCCCAGCGCGTCCGGATCCACGTGGTAATTCACCAGGCTCCGGCGATCCATCACACCGTGCACAACCGGCATTCTCATGGCACTTCCACCCGGCAACGCCCCACTCTACACCAGCAACCGCCACTCGGCCAGTAGACCCCCACATGCCCGAGCAAGCGGTCACTGCCCAACCGATCGAGCGCCGCATCCGGCCCCGTGCGTCGTGTGGCACGCAGGCCGGTCCGACAGGTTCCTCCCGATCCGCAGTCCCGTCACCTTGTGAGCCGGGCCTCAACTTAGCCTGCGGCATTCCGGCCGAAACCCCGCCCTGGCAAATCGCATCCCCGAGACCATGAAAACCATTCCGGACAGCCCGGGCCCGGCCCGGCAGGTCGGTCGGTCGCAAATGCCGAACCGCGGCCCTTCCGGCGCCCCCATGCAACGAGAGAAGCTTTTGTTCAGACAGGCCGTACCCGGCGCTGTTCAACCCCCTCGAATGGCCGGCCGCAGCCGGCCCGGCGCAAGGCCTGTGAGCCGGCAACGAAAGTCCGGCTCAGGCCCGATCGTTACCTCCGGCCCAAGCGCCCGGTTCCTACGGCTCCAGGCAGATCAAACGCCGTTCGAAACGCTCGTGGGGCACCGCTGGGTGTTTCAAGTCCCGCTTGCTGGCATCGTTTCTCATGCTCATTCTCGCCGGGAGATGGCGCGGGCGTTCGGGACCTTTCTGATCGGGATGCTGGCCCTCGGCGCAGCAGGGGGCGGCACGGTCACCCTCTTCGGCCAGGAGCTCCTGCCGGATCCGGCCCTGACGATCGGCGGGGATCGGCCCGTCCACTGGCACTTGGGAGCCGGCAGCGGACAGTGGCGGTCAGAAGGTGATCCGCCCGGTGTCCTGGCCCTTACCGGAACGGGTCGGGACAGCGGGTGGTGGAGGTCGGATCCCATCGAACTGGTCCCGGGCGGACTGTACGAAATCACCTTCCGCGCGCGTCGGACCACCGGAACCACCGGCGGTGTGGCGTTCGTCGGCACGAGCCGGATCCACCGCGATTTCCGGGTGGGTGAAGGATGGGCGGAGTTCCGGTTTGTGTTCCGCCAGCCGGACGACGTCCGCACGGATTACGTCCGGCTCGGGCAGTGGAACGTGAACGGAACGCTCGAGTTCGATCAGGTCAACCTGATGCCCGCACGCATCGCCGGAACGGACCCCCATTCAGATCCCTCGCTCGGCGAAGGCGAGAGTTTGCGGGGTGAGTGGTACCGTTTCCGCCCCGTTTACGCATGGGAAGGGGCCAATTACCACCGCCCGCTGATGCGGGCAACGGCGCGGTTTAACACGGATCGCTGGGTGTTCACAGGGGGAGCGGAAGTCATCTACCGCTTCGAAGTCCCGCAAGGCACTCAACGGGAGGCGCAACTGTTGGTGTTCGTGAACTACCACGTCGCCGGTCCTCTGCACGTGGAGGCTGCGTCCCGGCCCGGTCGCTGGATACCGGTGGCCAAGCTGGACGGGGACCGGAATCTTTACCGCGGGCCGTTGCCCCCTGCCCTTTTCCCTGCGCGCACGATCTGGATTCGGCTTCGGACACCGGATCCCGGCTCGGAGCTGCAGGTCAACCGCTGCGACTACGAGGCACGCCTCGATGCACCGGCTGCCGTTCCCCGGCACGGTCGCACACATTTCTACTCGGTCCTTCGCTCATCCCCGGTGCTGGACCTGGAATCGCTCAGCCTTGAACCGGCGCCCGGCAGGGGTCGAACCCGCCTGTACCTCCGGCTCCGTAACGACACGGACCGGCCCCTGCCGATCGGCATCGCAGTCACGTGCGACGGTTCGCGTGTCCACCCGGAAGCCGCAACCGAAACCGATCCGCCCCCCGGGCGGGCGGTCACGGCATCCTGGACCATCGAGTGGCCCGAGCCGGGCCGGTTTCCCCTGTGCATCTCCGCCACCAACCAAACCGGCAGAACCCTGCTCGAGCTACGAACCCTGTTGCACGTGCCGCCGCTGGAGGATCCCCGGCCCGGTTATCCACTCCCCTGCGATGCACCACTGGACCTGTGGTGGTGCGAAAGCGGCTGGAAGATCTCCCGCCAATTGCCTCCGCCTCCTGCGCTCATCGCGTCCCGGCCGGTGACAGTCCGATTGGCACGCCGGGAATTCGAGGCCGTTCAATTGGTACTGCGACCGCACGCGCCCGCCAGACTGGCCTCGGGCCGGATCCGGTGGACCTCCACACCCGCCGGCGCGGTCCCGAAACTCCAGACCGAACTTTTCGAAGTGGCCTATGTGCCGGTGGACATCCCCAGCGACACCACAGGTGCGCCCGGACTCCACCCCGATCCACTGCCGCCGCTCCGGTTGCCCCTGGAACTCCGCCCCGGACTCAACCAGCCGCTCTGGATCGAGTTTTACATGCCGCCGGAGGGTCTGCCCGGCGTGTACGAGGGCCGCATCGAGCTTGAGATGCAGACCGCGTCCGCAAAGCACGAGCTCCACGTCCCGCTCCGGATCGAGATCTATGATTTCGAGCTGCCCCCCGTCAGCCACCTGAGGAGCGCCATGGGACTGAATCGCAGCCTGATCGAGCAGTACCACCAACTGGAACGGCCCGAGGACAAGATCGCGGTTTACGGCAGCTACCTGCGCAATTTCGCGGAACATCGGATCAGCCCCTACAGCTTTTTCGACTACGCGCCGATTCGGGTGAGGTTTGCAGGGCCGCCCGATCAGAGGCGCGCCGAGGTGGACTTCGATGAGTTCGATCGCTGGGCCGAGTGCTGGCTGGCCCGGCCGGCACCGGGAGAAACGAATGCTCCATCCGCGGACGGACAGGAAAAGCCACCCGACACGACCGTACCCGGACCGAGCCCGCGCGGTGTCCGGTTCAACAGCTTTCGCCTGCCCCTGCAGGGCATGGGCGGCGGCACTTTCTACGGCCGGCAGATCGGCCGGCTGGACGGCCATGAGGCCGGAACACCCGAACACGCACGATTGTTTCAAGACTACCTCGGCCAGGTCGCCGCGCATCTGCGCCGCCGCGGTTGGCTGCCCCTGGCCTACACCTACTGGTTCGACGAACCCGATCCCAAGGACTACGCGTTCGTTGTGGAAGGACAGAAGAGAATTCACGCAGCGGCGCCCGACCTCAAACGCCTGCTGACCGAACAGCCGGAGCCGGAACTGCTCGGACACGTGGACATCTGGTGCGCGTTGACACCGAACTGGAGCCGGAAATCCATCGCCGAACGAAAAGCCGCCGGGGAAGAAGTCTGGTGGTACATCTGCACCGTCCCGAAGGCTCCCTACATCACCCCGTTCATCGATCACCCGGGTGTCGAGCTCCGATTGTGGCCCTGGCAGGCGTGGCAATACGGCGTGGACGGAATCCTCATCTGGTCCACCACGTACTGGACAAGCCCCACCGCCTACCCCGATTCGCTGCAGAACCCCTGGGAAGACCCGATGTCGTGGGTCAGCGGCTACGGCACACCTAGAGGGGTTCGCCAACCCTGGGGCAATGGCGACGGCCGGCTCCTCTACCCGCCCCGGCACGATCCCCACGCGGCCCGCCAACCTTGTTTGGATGGACCCATCAACTCCCTGCGCTGGCAAAACCTGCGCGACGGCATGGAAGACTACGAATACTTCTGGCTGTTGCGCGCCGAACTCGAACGGCTGACTTCCGGTCGCCAGCCGGAACCCCACGACGAATTGCTCCGAGAAGCCCGCGCCCTGCTGGAGGTGCCCGCCGAAATCTCCAGCGATCTCACCCGGTTCACCACCGATCCGCGACTCCTGCTCGAGCACCGCCACCGCATCGCACGCATGCTGGAACAACTGCGCTCGCTCAACGGCACCGGCAGATCGCGACACGCGCGACATGTGACCGACTCCCCACCAATCCGCCCCGGACCTTCCCGCTCGCTCGAGAACTCTCCCCGGCGACCGACTCTTCGTGACGAGCAAGGCGACAAATCGTCCCATCCCCATCCGAGGGCACGGCCGGCCCGATCGGCCGGCTCGCAAACCGTTCCACTTGAGCCGGGAACGACCCCCTCCTAACCTCCGGCCGGTGAAGATGGAAAGAGGAGGCAGAGCCCCCCAACCAACAGCCGCGCCAGGAACCCCTCTGTCCCACGCCCGTCACGGAAACCTGCCCGGGTGCCATCGTCCGGAGCATCGGTCGCCCGCGCAAACCATGAAGAAGCATTTCTCTCCCGGCGCGCCGTTCAGAACTCCGAGGTGCATCCGCATGTATCTGGCGGCCTGGCTCGCGGCAGTGGCCGGGACACCGCATCTTCAGGCACAGATCCCCGCCTTCCCCGGCGCGGAGGGATTCGGAGCCTACGCGCGCGGCGGCCGGGGCGGCGACGTGTATTACGTGACCAATCTGAACAGCAGCGGCCCCGGTTCGTTCGCCGACGCCGTGGCCACCGCACCGCCCGCCGGCCGGACCATCGTGTTCGGCGTCAGCGGCTACATACGCATCAACAAGTTCAACCTGAACAAATCCCGCATCACCATCGCCGGCCAGACGGCTCCCGGCGACGGGATCGGATTCGAATTCGGCCCGCTCATGATCAACGGGAGCGACATCGTCATCCGGCACGTGCGCTTCCGCTACGGCCAGCGCGAGGCAGGCGGCGATTGCATTGACCTGGGCAACGGCGTAACCAACATCATGCTGGACCATCTCAGCGTGATGTTTTCAACGGACGAAAACATCTCCAGCTTTTCACAAAACCCGCGACCCGACCTCGTCACCTTCCAATGGTCCCTCAATGCATGGGGGTTGGAAAGTCATTCGGCCGGCGGCCTCTGGGATCTCAACCGCGTGACCACGCACCATACACTCTGGGCCCACAACCACACGCGCAATCCCAAGGCACGACCCGACGGCCTCCTGGACTGGATCAACAACGTGACCTACGACTGGGACATCGGCTTCATCATGGGTGACTCGTCCACCCCTGCGGACTGGAAGGCCAACGTGATCGGCAATTACTTCATCTGCCCGCCCGGCAATCTCCGCAGCGTGGCGCTGGAAAAGGCGAGTCTCGACCGCAACGGCAACCACAACTTCACCCTCCATGTCTCAAACAACCTTTTCGACAACAACGGAAACACCGTGCTCGACGGCACCGACCGCGGCTTCGCCATCGCCTCCGGCAATTACCGGGCGTCCCCGTCCCGGATCGCGGTTGCCGGGTCCCAGGTACCCGTGGCGGTGGATCCGCCCCTGACCGCCTGGAAAAAAATCGTCTCCCAGGCCGGCGCACTGCGGCTCGACGCCCGGGCCGGCATCCCCCTGCGTGACGAGGTGGACACCATCCTGATCGAGAACCTCCTTTCGTGGCGCCGCATGCACGTCAGCCACGAAAGCCAGACCGGGGCCGGCAACAACGGCCGGGGCCGGCTCAACTCCGCTCCACCGCACCCCGACACCGACCGCGACGGCATGCCGGATGACTGGGAACTGACCCTGGGCTGGAACCCCGATCTGCCGGATCCCAACATTCCCCTGCCATCCAACGGCGGCGTACTGGTGGAGCCCACCTTTTTCCCGCCCGGCACACCGGCCGGCTACACAAGATTGGAAGAGTACCTCCATTTCAAAGCCATCCCGCACGCCATCATTCCGCGCAGCACATCGGACAACCCCACTTCCCTGCAGGTGGACCTGCGTCGTTACACGCTCGGCTTTTCCACCCCGCCCGTACGCTTCCAGTTCGGCCAGGTGATCGGAGGTTCCGTCCAGCTCCTGCCGGACGGATCCACCGCGGTTTTCTCGCCCCATCCCGGTTACACCGGACGGGCACGATTCGATTTCACGGTCACCGACGGCGATGGCAGCACCTGGACCCAGACATTCGCCATCCTCATCAGCGCTGCCCGCGTGCCGCGCGACCTCCGGTGGCAGGGCGACGGCGTGCGCAACCTCTGGGACACCGAAACACCCAACTTCCGCGACAGCACCAGCCCCACCGCATTTCAGGACGGTGACCATGTCCGGTTCGACGACTCGGGTTCGAACCAACCACCGGTGACACTCGTGGAGGCTCTCCGTCCCGGATCGGTCGAGATCAACGCCTCGCAGAACTACACGTTCACGGGCCCGGGCTCACTCCAGGGCACGATGAGCCTGGTCAAACGCGGCCCGGGCGAACTCGTCCTTGCGACAACCAACTCCTACACCGGCGGCACCCTCCTGGCCGGCGGCCTCCTCGTCCTGAGCAACAGCACGGCGGGCGCTGGAACCGGCCCCATCCAGATGGAAGGCGGCGACCTCCTGCTGGCCGCGCCCGGTGGTCCGGCCGTGTACAACCAACCCCTCGAAGTGCGGGCCCCCGGCACCCTGCACGTACCCGGCTCGGGAAACGCCAACCAGGCCTGGGGCGCACCACTAACCGGCCCGGCCGCCCTGTACGTGAATGTGGCTGCCGGAGGCACCTTCTCCGCCCGCAGCGGCATGGACCTGTCCGGTTACACCGGGGTCATCACGCTGACCGGCCCCGGGTGGTTCCGCTGGCAGGGCGGAACCGGCAGCAGCACGGCTGGATTCGATCTGGGTCCGGCAGGGGCCATGATTACCCGCGACGGCGGCACCATCACGCTCGGTGCCCTCTGGGGCGGCCCCGCCAGCTCGCTCGGCGGCGCATCGGTGTCTGCCAACCCCACGACCTACCTCGTCGGCCAACGCGGCAGCAGCACGTTCGAAGGCACCCTCCGCGACGGCGCCGCCGCTACCACCCTTGTCAAACTGGGGGACAGCGAACTGGTCCTGACCGGCACGAACCTCCACACCGGAGGTACGCGCATCGGTGCGGGCACGTTGCGCGTGGACGGCCGGCACGGCCCCGCTCCCGTGATCGTCTCCAACAACGCCACCCTCGCCGGAACGGGCGTCATCGAAGGCCCGGTGACTGTCCTCCCGGGTGGCAGAATCGAGCCGGGCGGATCCGCCGTGGGAACCCTGACCCTCGCAGGCGGTTTGACCCTTCAGTCCCCCACTCTGGAGTTCGACCTGGGCCCCTCCCCGGACGCGCCAGGCGACCGGATCCATCTGCAAGGCGGCCTTCTTACCATGAACAGCCTGCAAACCTACCGGTTCCGGCTGGTGGATGGCCGCTTGGAAGCAGGCACCTACAGCTTGATCGAGGGCGGCGACAACTCCGCAGCCAGCGGCGCCGTCTTCACCCACAACCTGCCGGGCGGCACCCGACAAAGATTTCTGCTCCAGCGTCCGCCGGCCGGCAACGGCCAGTGCTACGTCCGGCTCGTCGTGGAAGGCAACCCCGCCACCCTTATCTGGCGCGGCTTCACAAACAACGTGTGGGACCTCGCAACGAGTAACTGGTGGAATGATGGGCAACCGGACCGGTTTTACCCACTGGACACCGTTGTCGTGGACGACAGCAGCGGGACCGCCCCGGAACTCCAGCTCGCCACCGCCATCAACGCCGCTTCTGTGCTAGTGGACATCTCAACGGACCGCACCTTCAGCGGACCCGGGTCGCTGGTCGGCGTCGGAACCCTCACCAAGTCGGGCCCGGCCGCGCTTCACATCCTCACCACCAACGCCGCCTTTCAGGGCACCGTCCACGTGGCCGGCGGCACGCTCGACCTGGCCGCCGCGGGCACCACCCTCGGCCAGGGGCCACTCGTCCTGAGCGGCGCCGGCACCTTCCGGATGCCGCCCACGACGGTCCAGTACCTGTTCCCGGGAACGATCACCGTGCCGGCAGGCCACAGCGGCACGCTGTACTCGCCCGGGCTGTTCAATCAGATCCTCGGACCCGTCGTGTCCGGCGACACCAACAGCGTGCTGCGCATCACCGGCGGCGTCAGTTTCGGCGGCACGGATTCGACCCAATTCGATCTCTTCACCGGCACGATCCATGTTCTCCCCGGCGCCACCCTCCGGTTCGCCGCAGCCAGCAGCGGGAACACCTTCGGGTCGCTCGCCTCCACCTTCCGCGTGGACGGCTCCCTCCGCCCGCGCAACGCCGGCAACACCATCCGGCTGGGCGCGGTCACCGGCTCCGGCGCCCTGGAAGGCCCCCAGTCCAACGCCGGCAGCGGCGACACCCTCTACATCATCGGCGGTGACGACACCCACACGACCTTCAGCGGCAACATCAGCAGCAACAGCGCCGTGCCCGGTAGCCGCGTGCTGGTGCGCAAGGTGGGTTCCGGACGATTGACCCTACGCGGCGCCAGCACCTTCACCGGCGGCATCACCGTCGAAGCCGGCACCCTCCTCGTAAACAACACCACCGGCAGCGGCACCGGCACCGGCCCCGTCCAAGTCCAGAGCGGCGCCACCTTGGGCGGCACGGGAACTCTCGCCGGTCCGGTCACCATCGAAGACCATGGGCGACTCGCTCCCGGCGACGGCGGACCGGGCACGTTGACTTTCCTCGGCGACCTCGAACTGAACGAGTTCAGCGAGCTCGAGTGGGACCTCGGCACCGCAAGCGACCAGATCATGGTGGAGGGTTCGTTCACCCTGGCGGGCCGGTTGCACATCGTGGCCGGACCCGGGTTCGGCCCCGGGACCTACATCCTGGTGCGATACAATCCCGCACGGCCGTACCACGACAGCGGTTTGGAGATCCTCGACCCCACGCGCGGCTACCAGTACGCCGTGGAAACCGGTTCGGGCGAGGTCCGCCTTGTCGTCAGCCCTTTCTCCCCACCGCGATTCACCGCCCTGCAGGTGAACGCAGGGACCCTCACCCTCGCCGGCGAGGGCGGCGTCCCTTCGGCAACATACGTGATCCTCTCCACCACCAACCTGGCCGTTCCCCTGACGGAATGGACGCCCGTGGCCACGAACCGGTTCGATTCCAACGGCCACTTCGACTGGAGTCAGCCATTTGATCCTGCCACACCAGAAACCTATTTCCGGGTGCTGATGCGGTGATGGCACACGGCATCCCCTCACGCCGGCCGAGCTCATGAATGGACCGCATTGCTCCGGTGGGCGTTGCATGGCATAACGACGGCCGTGAAAAGTCTGACCGAGTACCTGTGGTTCGAACTGCCGCGACGGCGCGGATTCGTCAACATCACCGACACGGTCGAGGACCTCGTCCGTAAAAGCGGCGTGCAGGAGGGGCTCTGCCTGGTCAACGCCATGCACATCACCGCCAGCGTGTTCATCAACGATGCGGAGGAAGGGCTCCTGCAGGATTTCGATGACTGGCTCGAAAAACTGGCACCTCACGAACCGATCGGTCAGTACCGCCACAACCGCACCGGCGAAGACAATGCGGACGCGCATCTGAAACGCCAGGTCATGGGCCGTGAAGTGGTGGTGGCCATCACCAAGGGACGGCTCGACCTCGGCCCGTGGGAACAGATCTTCTACGGGGAATTCGACGGCCGCCGGCGGAAACGCGTGTTGGTCAAGATCATCGGCGAATAAACCCGGGCAACCCTCCGCCGGTTCGCACCGCACCCCCGTCTCACCCCTGGAAACGAGGTCATCATGGCCATCCCCCAACTGACCCCCGAACAGATCCGCACCTGGACGCTGGAACAGAAGGACCGCTGGTGGCTGGAAAACGTCTGGCGGGGCGACATGCCCCAGCTGACGTGGCGCTCGGCGCTGACCGGCATGTTCCTGGGTGGCATGCTGTCGCTCACCAACCTCTACGTGGGGGCCAAGACCGGCTGGACGCTCGGCGTGGGGATCACCTCGGTCATCCTGGCCTTCGCGCTGTTCAAGGCGCTGGCCAAACTCCGTCTCACCAGCGAGTTCACCATCCTCGAAAACAACTGCATGCAATCCATCGCCACGGCCGCCGGTTACATGACCGCGCCGCTGATCTCGAGTCTGGCCGCCTACATGATGGTGACCGGGGAGGTGATCCCCATGCCGGTGACGGTGGCATGGATGGTGGCCGTCTCGGTGCTGGGTGTGCTGTTTGCCTTCCCTCTCAAACGCCGGTTCATCAACGACGAACAGCATCCCTTCCCGGAAGGCCGTGCCGCGGGCATCGTGATGGACGCCCTCCACAGCAGCGGAGCCCGCGAAGGATTGTTCAAGGCGCGCGTGTTGGTGGGGGCCGGCGCGCTCTCCGCACTGGCCAAACTGATGCAGAGCCAGCCGATCATGGAGAAACTGGACCTGGCCCGGCTCACCATCCCCGAGTACCTCGACGAATGGATCCACGAACGCTGGGGCGCCTTGCAGGTGCGCGGCGTGGACCTGCGCGAGCTGACGGTTCGGCTCGACACCGACTTCGTGATGATGGCCGCCGGTGGCCTGATGGGCATTCGTGTGGGCGTGTCCCTCCTGGTGGGCGCGGTTGTCAACTACCTGATCCTCGTGCCCTGGGCCATTCAGGCCGGCATCATCCAGGGCACGGCAGGCACCGACGGCGTCCTGCACTACGGCTTCCGCACCATCACCGCCTGGGCCTTGTGGGGCGGCGTGGCCATGATGACCACCGCGTCGTTGCTGGCCTTCTTCTCCAAACCGCAGATTCTGGTCAGTGCCTTCCGCGGCATGTTCCGCCGCCGGCCGACGGGAAACGATGTGCTGGCCCACATCGAGCTGCCGATGTGGGTGTTCGCCGCGGGCATCCCGATCGTGGGCTTCGCAGTGGTATGGATCGGGCACGCATTTTTCGGAGTGAAATGGTGGTTGGGCGCGCTGGCCATTCCGTTGGTCTTCGTTTTCACCCTGATCGCCGTGCATTCCACCGCCCTGACCTCCATCACACCCACCGGCGCGATGGGCAAACTGACCCAGCTGACCTACGGACTGCTGGACCCCGGCAACATCAAAAGCAACCTCATGACCGCCGGGATCACCGCCGAAGTGGCCAGCAACGCCTCGAACCTGCTCATGGACATCAAACCGGGCTACATGCTCGGGGCCAAACCCCGCCAGCAGGCCATCGGCCACGTCCTGGGGATTCTGGCGGGTGCACTGGTCTCGGTACCGGTTTTTTACGCCGTCTTTCTCCGGGGTGGGCCGTCCGAGCTGGTCCAGGAACAGTATCCCATGCCGGCGGCCACGATTTGGAAGGCCGTTGCCGAGGCGTTGACCCAGGGGCTGGATCAGTTGCCGGTCTCGGCCCGGTGGGCGGCGCTGGCGGGCGCGGTGCTGGGGATCGTGCTCGAGGGCGTCCGCATCGCCACCCGCGGTCGGTTCGTACTGTCCCCGGTCGGTTTGGGACTGGCCACGGTGATTCCGTTTAACACCTGTCTGACCATGTTTCTGGGCTCGTTCTTCTTCTGGCTGGCAGGGCGGGTTGTCCACCGTCCGGATCATCCGGCGCATCGGTTGCTGGTCCAAAACCAGGAACCCATCTGCGGCGGCGTCATCGCCGGTGGCGCGCTCATGGGCATCGCAGTGATCCTGGTGGAGAATTTCGTCCTGGCCCGCTGATCGGGTCGGATACCAACCGGCTGCCCGGAAAAAGGAACGGCGCGGGCCGGGGCCCGCGCCGTTGTGTCACTCCTCCACGACAACGGAGCACACCCGTCTCAGACGTCGTAGTAGAGGAAGAATTCGTACGGATGCGGCCGGAGCCGGATGGCGTCGTGTTCCTTCCGCTTGGCCGCAGCCCACATCTCCAGGAACTCGCGGCTGAACACGTCGCCCTTGAGCAGGAACTCGTGGTCCTGCTCCAGGCACTCCACCGCTTCCAGGAGGCTGCCGGCCACCTGCGGGACCCGCTTCAACTCCTCCGGCGGCAGTTCATAGATGTTTTTGTCCAGCGGTTCGCCCGGATGGATCTTGTTCTGGATGCCGTCCAGACCGGCCATCAGCAGTGCCGCGAAGGCCAGGTACGGATTCGCCGACGGATCGGGCGGACGGTATTCCAGGCGGCGGGCCTTGGGGTTCTGGCTGTAGGTCGGGATGCGCACCGCCGCTGAACGATTCCGGGCGCTGTAAGCCAGGTTCACCGGCGCCTCGTAACCCGGGACCAGGCGTTTGTAGCTGTTGGTGGTCGGGTTGCAGATTGCGCACAGGGCCCGGGCATGCTTGAGCAGTCCGCCGATGAAGTAGAGGGCCGTCTCGCTCAGCCCGGCGTACTCGTTGCCGGCGAACAGGGGTTTGCCCTTCTTCCACAAGCTGATGTGGGTGTGCATCCCGCTGCCGTTGTCACCGAACAACGGCTTGGGCATGAAGGTGGCGGTCTTGCCATGTTTGCGGGCCACGTTCTTCACCACGTACTTGTAGACCATCATGGCATCGGCGGTCCGCACCAGCGTGCCGAACCGGTAGTCAATCTCGGCCTGGCCGGCGGTGGCCACCTCGTGATGTTGCCGCTCCACCTGCACGCCGAGCTGGATCATCATCAGGGTCATCTCGTTGCGGATGTCCTGCTGCGTGTCCGCCGGGGGCACGGGGAAATACCCTTCCTTGTGCCGGATCTTGTACCCAAGGTTGGGATGTTCCTCCCGGCCGGTGTTCCAGATGCCCTCGATGGATTCGACCGTGTAGAAGCAGCCGTTGGCACGGCTGTCGTACTGTACGTTGTCGAAGATGAAGAACTCCGCCTCGGGACCGAAATAGGCCGTGTCGCCGATGCCCGTGGCCTCCAAGTACCGCTCGGCCCGCTGGGCAATGCCGCGCGGATCCCGCACGTACGGCTCCCGCGTGCCGGTCTCGTGAATCGTGCACGTCAGGGACAGCGTCGGCACGGCGTTGAACGGATCAATGAACGCCGTGGCCGGATCGGGCAGCGCCAGCATGTCGCTGGCCTCGATGCTCTTCCACCCGCGAATGCTGGAGCCGTCGAACCCGAGACCTTCGGTGAAGACCTCCTCGCTCAGCTCCTCGATCGGGCAGGTGAAGTGCTGCCAGGTCCCGAACGTGTCCACGAACTTGATGTCCACCATCTTGGCCCCGGCTTTCCGGGCCATTTCCATCACTTGTTTGGGTGTGCTCATGACTTCCTGTTGTCGTTGATCGTTGTCTGCACGTTTCGTTGTTGTTTGCGCTCCCCGCGTCTGCCGCCCGCCTCACTCCGGCGGGCAGCAGACTGGGCGGGGAGAAACCCCTTGTCCAGTGGTTTTCCGGTCCGCCGCTCAGGCGCGAACCGATGGATATCCCTCCTCGCCGTGCTCGGCCAGGTCCAGACCCGAGTGCTCCACCTCCGGCGCCACCCGCAGGCCCACGATGGCCCGGGCCAGCAGAAGCGCCACGACCGACACCGCCGCGCTCCAGGCAATGGTCACCAGCACGCTCTTGAGCTGCGTGAAGACCTGCCCGGGCACACTCACGCCCTCGGCCAGGCCGGCCCCGCCCAGGGCACTGCTGGCGCACACGCCGGTGAGCAGGGCGCCGATGATCCCGCCCACACCGTGCACGCCGAACACGTCGAGGCTGTCATCGTAACCGAAAGTCCGCTTCACACTGGTTGCGGCGAAGTAACAGCCCGTGCCGGCCACCAAACCGATGATGAGCGCACCGATCGGACCGGCCGTGCCGCTGGCAGGCGTGATGGCCACCAGACCGGCCACCGCACCCGTGGCCAAACCCACCGCGGTCGGCTTGCCGCTGCGGATCCACTCCAGGAACATCCACGTGGCGGCAGCCGTGCCGGTGGCCACCTGGGTCACCAGCATGGCCATGCCCGCGGTGTTGTTGGCCGCCAGCGCGCTGCCGGCGTTGAATCCAAACCAGCCCACCCACAGCATGGCCGCACCCATCACGGTCATCGGCACATTGTGCGGCGGCAGCGGCTCCTTGCCGAAGCCCATCCGCTTCCCCACCATGAGGCAGGCCACCAGACCGGCAATCCCGGCATTGATGTGCACCACCGTGCCGCCCGCAAAATCCAGCACGCCCCAGTCCCAGAACAACGCCCCGTCGCCCGACCAGGCCATGTGGCAGATCGGCAAATAGCAGAGCGTGAACCATGTCAGCGTGAAAATGAGCATCGCACTGAATTTCATGCGCTCGGCAAAGGCCCCCACGATCAGCGCCGGCGTGATGATCGCGAACGTGAGCTGGAACGTCGCAAAAACCGTCTCCGGAATCGTCCCGGTGAGACTGTCCAGACCCACACCCCGGAGGAAGCACTTGCCCAACCCCCCGATGAAGGAGTGCAGATTGGTCGTCCCGGCGCTCATGCCGGTGGTGTCAAACGCCAGGCTGTAACCATACACCACCCACAGCACCGTGATGATGCTGGCCAGGGCGAAACACTGCACCAGCACGGTCAAGACGTTCCTGGCCCGCACCAGACCCCCGTAAAACAGCGCCAGGCCCGGCAGGGTCATGAACAACACCAGGGCCGTGGCCGTGAGCATCCAGGCCGTGTCACCGGCAGACAGCTCCGGTTTGGCCGCCTCCTCGGCCCAGGCCGACCACGGCACGGCAAACAGCCCGCATGCGGCCAGTCCCCCACCCAATCGTCGCAACAGCTTCTTCATATGCCGAAAACTCGTTGTTCGTTCAGACTCGTTTGTTCCCAAGGTTCAACCTTCCAAGCCTCGACAGCCCCTCATGCCTGTATTAAACGGCCGCCTCGTCCCGTTCCTCGGTTCGAATCCGGATGGCTTGTTCCACCGGCACGACGAAGATCTTGCCGTCGCCGATCTTCCCGGTGCGCGCCGCCTTGAGAATCGCCTGCACCGCGGCGTCCAACTGCGCCTCCGTCACCACCACTTCGATCTTGATCTTGGGGAGAAAATCCACGGTGTACTCGCTGCCCCGGTAGATCTCGGTGTGGCCCCGCTGGCGGCCGAACCCCTTGACCTCGGTCACGGTCATGCCGGCGATGCCCACCTCCCCAAGCGCCTCCTTCACATCCTCGAGTTTGAACGGTTTGATAATGGCCTCGATTTTCTTCATGGCATTGGCGTTCCTCGTTCTTTGGTTTTTGAGCGCCGGGTCCGTTCCCGCTGGTACCCATCCCCGCCACAGGAGATCCGGCCCGGTTCCGTTGCCGCCCCTGAAGCACCCGGGGTGCCAACCCATCCGGGAGCCCGAGCGCAAACGGGTTTACCTCCTTTCCATCAAAGGCTTGGCCGATCGCAAACCGAGGCCCAACCTCCACGCCCCGGCCTAATGTGCAAATCGCTCCTGTTGCGATTTATCCACTCGGACCAAGTCCGGACAGCCAACCCGGCCTTGTCGCACGGCCCCAGCCGCCCGACACTTCACCTGCGCAATGGCAGAATCGTCGTGGAAACGCAGCTGACATTCTGGCCGATGGCCGAGGCGAGGCCGCTGCGTGCCGTGCTGGGTCTGGCGCGGCTCCGCTGTGTGCCGCGGTCGCCAGGTGTGTACTGGTTGGTGGGCCCCTCCCCCGCCGGTCTGGTGACCGTGCTGTACATTGGACGCACCGTCAACCTCCGACGGCGTCTGGCCGATTATCGCAACCTTCGACTCGCCGACGCCCCGCCCGCCCTGGCCCGCGTGTTGCCCCGGGTCCGGGAAGTCCACTGGCAGGCGTGCCCGGACCTGTACGCCGCCGGCCTGCTCGAGACCGACCTGATCCAGCGCTACCGGCCGCGAGGGAACCATGTCGGAACGCATCCGAACAGCCGATGGTTTGCCGGCATGATACGGGACAGGCACCGGTTGAAACTCCTCCGTCGTTCCCGCCCCGAAGGTACCGGCTCATGGTTCGGTGCGTTCCGTCGGCGCAGCGCGTTCGGCGCCCTCGTCCGTTGCCTCCGGCTCACCCTGCACGGCCCGGACGTCGCCTGGCCGGTGGGTTGGTGGGAGGGAAGTGGTCCGGCGGAGGCCGAGTTTGATTTTCCACCGGGTCGCCGGGGAGAAGCCGCCGCAGCGGCGTGGATGGAGCTCCTGGGAGCATACTGGGCCGGCGAGTCGGATGCACTGGTGCACCGGCTCCGGGAGCAGTGCGAACAGGCCGCCCCAAGCGGCACTCCCTGGCACACATTGTGTGCCCGTGACCTCGCCGCCGTGGCGGCCTTCTACTCCCATGTTTCGCGGCCCCTGTGCGAACTCCGCAGGCGATTCGGCATCACCGATCCCTGCCTCCCGGCGGCAAAAACCGAACAGCTCCTTGCGCTGCGCCGGCTGACCGCCGAGCAGATCAGACGCTGGAGCAGACGTTGACTCGCACGTCGTCCGGCCATGCCCAGCAACCGCAAAAAGCCGCCGCACCGCAAAAGCCGCCCGGTTCGACACCGCCCGGCGGCAAAGAACCCCGCCAAGGAACCCGTGCCCGGCCGGAGCCGGGCTGCGCTGGCTGGAACGACCACCTCAATGCGAACCGCGCAGGTGCATCTCGACCTGGGCCAGGTAGTTGCTGACCAGCGGATTGCCGGGAGCCTGCTTGTGGGCCAGCTTGAGTTGCTCCGCGGCAGCCTCCCATTCACCCAATCGCACCAGGGCCACGCCGAGATTGATCCGCGCCAGGAGGTGCCCGGGCTCCCGCGCCAACACTTGCTCGAAGAGTTCCCGTGCCTCGGCGGTGTGCCCGAGAAATGCAAGGGCCTCGGCCAATCGATACCGGGGTTCCACAGCACGTTCATTGAGACGAACCGCCTCCCGAAAGGCCTCCACCGCGTCCGACAGCCGGTCCAGTTTCACCAGGGCACGGCCCTCGTGATAAGCCGCCCGCCAGTCTTGCGGCAACAGAGACCGCGCCCGCACAAAGCAGACCAACGCCTCTTCTGCCCGGTCCCGCTGCATCAACACCTGGCCCAGCTCCAGCCATCCCTCGCTCAGTTCGGGCCGGATCGTCACCGCCCGCCGCAGCAACCGCTCCGCCTCCTCCCACCGGCCCAGACGCGCCAGCAGCCGCCCTTGCTGAAACCACCCAAGGTGGTGATGCGGGATCAGCCGGGCCACGGCCGACCACGCCCCGGCTGCGCCCTGCTCATCGCCGGTTGCCTCCAGAAACAGCGCCTGCTGCTCGCGCACCCGGAAATCATGCGGCCGCCGCGCCACGGCTCGTTCAAGTGTCCGGCGCGCCTGCTCGGCAGCCGCCGCCGTAAGACGCTGCCGCACCTCCTGCATCTCCTGCTCCACCGGCGAGCGCAATCGTGCGGTGTGCCCGGGCCCGGTGAAGGGAGGCTGGCCCAGCCGGCGACGAACATTGTCGAGGATCTCGAGTCTCGCCCAATCCGTCAGCCCCAGCCGCTCGCCGCATTCGGTTTCCGACAACCACCCGGCGGCCGCCTGCCAGCCACGGTCCCGCAACCAGGGTTCCACAGCCTCCGCCAGCGCACGCGCCAGTGCGTAGTTCCCGCCCGGCCGAAGGTGGACGTGCTCGTAGAAACTCTCCCGCCCAGGCACACCATCGGGCGCACGCCCGGCCAGGACCGCCGCGGCATCCAGGAAACCAACCCGCGCACGCGGGAATGGCTCCGCAACTTCCTGCGCAAGCGATCGAATGCGCGAATCCGCGCGGAACGGGAGCGCGTCCAGGTCGCACGCCCGCTGCAACGACGCCCGCGCAAGCGTGGTGCGGCCCAGCTGCAGGGCCACCCAGCCCAGACGATAGTGAGCCTCGGCATGTTCCGGCGCCAGGGCCACAGCCGCCTGATAGGCCTCCAGCGCTGCCTCGTCGTCACCGTTCTGTTCGGCCTCCCAACCGCGGCGCAGCCAGAGGTCCAACGCCTCCAGTGTTCCCCCCGCCGCCAACCGCCCCGGAACGGACGCAAACGGCGGGCAATCCCGGAGGTTGACGGCCGCGGGCGCCACCACCACGCGCGCCCCGCTGCGAAGCCCCAGGGCCACCAGGTCCCGCAGGTTGCGGCGGAAATTCTCGTAAGCCTGCAGGCGCCGCGGATCGTCCGGTGCCAATCGCTGCCCGGCGAACATTTCCATGCCCGCCCAGCCGCCGGGCGGCCCCGCACGACCGCGCAACCGTTCCACCAGATCCTGGGCCGCCTGCCCCAGGGCCGTGCGTTGCAATGCCAGTCGGAACCGGACCATCGGCCACGGAGGTGAGGCCGGCCCGAATACGTTCAGGGCTCCGAAGGGCCCCACCATCTCGTTGTTGCCAAGGTAGAAGATCCAGATGTCTCCGCCATGCCGCGCGCAGTCCCTTGCCATCGGTAACAAGGCATGGGAGTTGATGGCCGTCATCGCAACGGTCACCACCTCCACCGCATGCTCCGGATAACGAGCCTGCAGAAGGACCTCCAGGTATCGTCCCATGCTGAACCCCGGACACGGATCCCCCATGGCCGCCGATTCACCCAGGAGAAAAATCCGGCATCCGCCCGGGGGCGCCGCCATGGACATGACCGTGGGCGGTGGATAACGCAGCAGACCTGCCGGAAAAAAGCGCCGACCGAAATGCTCGTTCTCCACCCAGCAGGCCTTTCCCTCCGACTCCCCGCGCACGAAATAGGTCGTGGGCCAACCGTAACCCGCCAGCCGTGCCACACCCTCCAGCACGACCAGCACCAGCAAAGGCGTCCCCACCGCCAGCGCCACGCGCGCCCATCCCAAGCGGCGCCCCGCTCCACCCGCGCCTGCAGCATCGCCCGGCGAACACCCGCGCGGCGAACGGGTCCTGGACGAACGGGATGTCACAAGCCCACCGACTACCCTGCCGCGCCGGCACCGGCAAGTTCGGAAAAAAACGGATCGGCCGCGCTTGAAACCGGCGGCTCCGCCAACGAGGCCCCCGTGCACCGGTTGATTGCGCCACCGGCTCGCTTCGGGCCAAACTACCTGCCATGAACCGCAAATTGCGCGTCGGAGTCGTGGGGACCGGCGCCCTGGGCCGCCATCATGCCCGCATTTACGCCGAGCTGGCCGCCGCGGGCGATGTGGAGTTCGTCGGCGTCCACGACCTGGACCCCTCGGTCTGCGCAGCCGTGGCACGGGAACACGGCGTGCAGGCATTCCCGACGCTCGAAGCCCTCGTGGAGGCGTGCGACGCGCTCAGCGTGGTGACCCCCACCGTCACGCACTTCGAAATCGCCCGCACCTGCCTCCGGCAGGGCCGCCACGTCCTGGTGGAAAAACCGATGACCGAACGATCCGACCAGGCTGCAGCCCTCGTGGATCTGGCCCGCCGGCAGGGTTGCGTGCTCCAGGTCGGCCACGTGGAACGGTTCAACCCCGTGTTCAGCTACCTCCAGAGTGTGGCCCGCCATCCCCGCTTCATCGAAGTGCACCGGCTCTCGCCCTATCCCGCCCGGTCCACGGACGTGGGCGTGGTGCTCGACCTGATGATTCATGACCTCGACGTGGTGCTGGCCTTCGTCGCGGCACCGGTGGTCGCTGTGGACGCCGTCGGTACGCCGGTTCTGAGCTCGTCGGAAGACATCGCCAACGCCCGCCTCCGTTTCGCCAACGGTTGCGTGGCCAACCTCACCGCCAGCCGCGTCAGCCCGGAACGAATGCGCAAAATCCGCGTCTTCAGTGCAGGCCCCGAGCCGTGTTACATCTCCCTCGATTACCGGGCCCAGAGCGGCTTCATCTATCGGCTGGCGCCCGACGATCAGCCCACCAGTCCGGCCTGGACCCGTTTGCTCGCACTTGCGGGGCGGGACACGACCGTGGTGACCTCGTTCGCCGGCCGGAAAATCGTGCGCCAACCGGTCCCCATCCATCCGGAAGAACCCCTGAAACTGGAACTGCGCCACTTCGTGGATTGCGTACGCGCACGCCGCACCCCCCTGGTGGACGGTGAAACGGGGCGTGCGGCCCTGGACCTGGCGCTGGAAATCACGCGCCAGATCCAGACCAGCCTCTCATCAATCGTCTGAAGGAGAACGTCCCATGCGACCCATTTCCGTCCTGTTGATCGCCGGTGAGCCCAGCGGAGACCGCTTGGGCGCCGACCTCGTCCGAGCCCTGCGCCAGCTCCTGCTGGAACTCGAACTGACCCCGCAGCCCGATGTCCAA
Source organism: Limisphaera sp. 4302-co (assembly GCF_049537155.1). Taxonomy (NCBI): domain Bacteria; kingdom Pseudomonadati; phylum Verrucomicrobiota; class Verrucomicrobiia; order Limisphaerales; family Limisphaeraceae; genus Limisphaera; species Limisphaera sp. 4302-co. Next base: position 80,533 of record NZ_JBMVQZ010000001.1, on the reverse strand, counting down.
CCCCTCCGGACCGCCCTGCCACCGGAGTTTTTCGGCGCGGGCGGACCCGCCATGCGTGAAGCCGGTGTCGAGATCGTCAGCGACCCGACCGCGTGGGCCACCATCGGATTGTTCGACGTCTTGCGCCGTCTGCACCTCTACCACCGGGCCTTCCGGACTTTGCAGGACGAGGCCCGCCGACGCCAGCCGGACCTGGTGATCGGGATCGATTCCGGCGGGTTCAACCTCCGCTTCGCCGCCGCCATCCGGCGGCACCTGCGCAAACGGCGCGACTGGTTTCACCCCTGGCGGCCCGTGCTCGTCCAGTATGTCTCGCCCCAAGTGTGGGCCTCCCGCCCCGGCCGCGCACACCTCATGGAGGAAAACCTGGACCTGCTGCTGAGCATCCTGCCGTTCGAGCCCGAATGGTTCGCCCGCCACGCGCCCCGGTTGACGGTGCGCTACGTGGGACACCCGCTGGTGGACCGGTGGTCGGAGGCCCCCGCCCAACCGCACCGGAGAAACACCTCCGGCCCGCCGCGACTGGCACTGCTGCCGGGAAGCCGCCCCGACGAAATCCGCCGGCACGGTCCCCTGCTGGCAGAGACCTGGAACATCCTGAAGCAGAAGTGGCCCGGCCTCCAGGGACGTTGCGCCGTTCCCGACCGTGCCCTCGCCGAGGCGCTGCGCCAGCAGGGCTGGCCCGCCGAAATCCCCGTGGACGTCGGGCCCGCCCGTCCGGTGCTCGAATGGGCCGACCTGGCCCTCACCAAGTCCGGCACCATCACCCTCGAATGCGCCCTGGCGGACCTGCCGGCGGTCGTGTTCTACAGGACCGCCCCGCCGACCTATTGGGTGGGCCGGCATCTCGTTCACGTACGCCATCTGGCCATGCCCAACCTGCTGCTCGGCCGCCCGGTTTATCCCGAGTTGATACAAGGCCAGGCCGAGCCCCGGCGCCTGGCCGCAGCGAGTGTGGAGCTGTGGGAAAACGCCGCCCGGAGGGACGAATTGCACCGGGCCCTGGCAGAGGTCCGGAAACGGCTCGGCCCGCCCGGCGCAAGCCTGCGCGCCGCCCGGCTCCTGGCCGGATGCCTGAGCCGCAAACCCTCCGCCCTGCCGGTCGAGCTGCCGCTCCCCGTCGGGAGCGCCTGGGATCCGGCAACCGCCACTGCCTGAACCCGCGGCACCGGGGTGGCCGGTGCCGGCCTCACGCCCGCCCGGCATGCCCTCGGCTTCTCCTCAGCGCGACTTCAACAGCCGCTCCAACAACGGGCGGAGCCGCCGCACCGTCTGCGGCGGCCACAATTTGCGATCCGTCAGAATCGCGTTCTCCAGGGCCGAATGACACGAACAACCCGGCTTTTCCGGAATCTTCGGGATCACCCGCCGGATCAACTTTCGCGCCGTCTCGGCGTTCCGCTGGAGATTGTCCAACACCATCTCCACGGTCACGTGTTCCTGCTCGTCGCTCCAGGCGTCATGGTCCGTGACGAATGCCATCGTCGCATAGGCGATCTCCGCCTCCCGCGCGCACCGTGCCTCGCCCAGGTTGGTCATGCCCACCACATCGTAACCCAGACGATGATGGGTGACCGACTCGGCCCGCGTGCTGAAGGTGGGGCCTTCGATGCAGACATAGGCACCACCGTCGTGGACCCGGAGCCGCGCCGCGCGGGCCTCCTTCAAAATGATTCGCCGCAGTTCCTCACAAACCGGATGGGCAAAGGCCACGTGCGCAACGATGCCACCGCCGAAAAACGTGTGTTCCAGCCCCTTCTTGGTCCGGTCCACAAACTGGTCCACCAACACCAGGTCACACGGGCGATACCGCTTCTGCAACGCGCCCACGGCGCTGACGCTCAGGATCCACGCCACCCCGAGCTTTTTCAGCGCCCAGATGTTGGCCCGGTGGTTCAGTTCCCCCGGCAGCCACCGGTGTCCCCGCCCGTGGCGCGCCAGAAACACCACCGGCCGGCCCTCCAACCGGCCCTCCAACAGCGCATCCGAGGGATCGCCAAACGGTGTGCGCACCCGCACCCAGCGTGGCTCGGTCAAACCCTCGATCTGGTACAGCCCCGTGCCTCCAATAATCCCGATCCGCGGTTCGTTCATGCCCCTTCTTATGGCTCCGACCCGGCTCCGGGGCCAGCCCATTCCCCGCGCCGGTACCCGAAGCCGACACGAAACCGGACGGTTCCCGTCGCCAGCCCGTTGCCCTGCCGCCTGAGGCCGTGCCGCCGGGGCAGCCGGGCCCGCCCCGGTTTGACACCACCCCGCCGCCCCACCATATTCCGCCCCATGAAACGATTTCTCCTCCTCACGCCCCTGATGTTGAGCGCACTGGCGCTCGGCGCCGGCCAGGGTCCGGCCTCCCACCCTTACGACATCAAGCTCGTGGACATTGACGGCAGGGAAACCACCCTCGGCGCCTACCGCGGCAAGTTGCTCCTGATCGTCAACGTCGCCTCCAAATGCGGGTTCACCCCGCAGTACGAGGCCCTCGAACAGCTCTATCGGAAGTACAAGGAGCGCGGCTTGGTGGTGCTGGGATTCCCCTGCAACCAGTTCGGCAACCAGGAACCCGGCAGCAACGAGGAAATCAAACAGTTCTGCACCTCCCGCTACGACGTCACCTTCCCGATGTTCAGCAAGATCGAGGTCAACGGACCCGGACGCCACCCGCTGTACCAATGGCTGGCCGGGCCCGATTCGCCCTTCGCCGGCGACATCAAGTGGAATTTCACGAAGTTCCTCGTGAGTCGTGACGGACGCATCCTCCGCCGCTTCGAATCCCGTGTGCGACCCGACTCCGATGAAATGATCCAAGCGGTGGAAGAAGCCCTGGCCGCCCGGTAGCCCCCTCCCCCGCAATCCAACCGGACGTTGGCCGCACTCGGCCGGCGGCTCTCCAGAGCAGGCTCGAAAAGGGATCGTCTCACCGGCCGGGCCGTTCCCCCTCACCCGGACCGGGGCCTCCGCGCCCTCTCCGGGAGCAGCCGAGTCTCACACCTTGCCCATCTTTTGCAGGGCGGCAAACGCCCGGCGAATGGCGTCCATGGGGTCCTTACTGGTCTCGTGTTCGACCACGTACCACTGCGTGCCGCCCCGGGTCTCGCACCATTCGAACACCGCCGGCCAGTTGACCTTGTCCTCGCCGAAAACCGCCTCCGGACCGCCCCCATGCGACTTGATGTGGATGGTCAGCGCACGCCCCGGGTACCGACGCAGCACCTCCACCGGGTCCGCCCCGCCGGCCATGCAATTGCTCGTGTCCAGCTGCATCACCACGTCGGGGTGCGTGTTGCCGAAAAACAGGTCCCACGCCGTCTGACCATCGAATTTCTGAAAATCATGCGCATGAGCGTGATAGCCGACGTACATCCCGCGGGAACGCACCTTGTCAGCCACCTCGTTGAACAGCCGCGCCTTTTCCAACCATTCCTCCCGTGACCGGCCCTCCATCCAGGGCACGATCAAAAACCGGTTGCCCAGGATCTGGTTGAACTCGATCGTCGCCTCCAGCTTGTCCGGCAGGATGCTTTCGTAGGGTGTGTGCGTCCCGCACGTGACCAGGCCGAGATCATCCAGCATCTTCCGCAGTTCCCTTGCAGAACGATTGTGGTACCCGGCCCACTCCACACCCTTGTAACCGATTCGAGCGACTTGGGCGAGCGTACCGGCCAAGTCCTTCGCGCAAAGTTCCCGCACCGAGTAAAGTTGCACGCCCACCGGGATCTTGGGCCGGCCGGCATCCGCCGCCCTCACCAACCGGCCGGCGGCCACGGTGAACCCCACCGAAAAGGCCGTCGCCTGATGCAAAAACGCCCGCCGGGTCATGCCACCGTTACCGTTCGCATTCATGGTCTCACCTGTGTCTTTCTGATTTGTGTGCCGGACTCCTGGTTCAAGTTCCGCCCATATCGTGACACCCCGCCCTGACCCGGGTCAACCCGCCGGCAGCCGTCCGTGACCCCGCCGCCGCAAACCCGCCCCGGCTGTCCGGCCTGATGTTCCGCGACCAATCCCCCCTCGCACGCATCGTCCTTCCGCCACCACCCGGACCGCGTTGCCTGCTCACCTGTTCATCCCGGACAAGGGACCAACCCGGCCAGGCGAAGATACGGACCCTTCACACCGAACCCGACGCACGTCAGCCGGCCGGCCTCAAAGAAGGACCAGGTTGTCCCGATGCACCACCTCCACCCCACGAAGCTGGCGCGAGCGGATCTGTTCGGCACTGAAGGACGCAAGTCCCCGGGCGAATTCCGTCCCGTCCAGGTCGCAGATCCTGACGACCTCGCCGGCATCGAAATCTCCCTCGCACCGTGCAACCCCCGGAGGAAGCAAACTCTTGCCCTTCTCGCGCAGGGCGGCGCGGGCACCGTCGTCCACGTACAACGTACCCTTGGGATGATGAAAGAACGCGATCCAACGCTTCCGCCCGCGCAGGCGGGTCGGTCCCGGCACGAACAGCGTCCCCTCGGTCTCTCCCGAAAGAATGCGCTGCAGCACGTTCTTCTTGCGACCCGAAGCGATCACCATGGGAATGCCGGCACGCATCACGATCCTGGCGGCCTCGAGTTTGGAAGCCATGCCACCGACCGCCGTGGGACTCTGTGTCCCCCGGGCGATCCGTTCCAACGCGGCGTCAATCTTCTCGACCACAGGGATGGTCCGCGGATCGGCCTTGCCAAAGTTCTCGATGACCCCGTCCACCGTGGTCAGGATGACCAGCAGATCCGCCGGCAGCAGCACGGTGACCAGGGCGGATAGACGATCGTTGTCGCCGAACTTGATCTCCGCGAAAGATACGGCGTCGTTTTCGTTGATGATCGGCACCACCCCGTGGCGAAGCAGCGTCACGAGCGTATTGCGCGCGTTGAGATGCCGCTCGTGATGTTCCAGATCGTCGTGGGTCAGAAGGACCTGCGCCACTACCAGTCCGTGGGCCGCAAAAAGCCTCTCGTACACGGCCATCAGGCGCGACTGCCCCACGGCGGCGCAGGCCTGCAGTTCGCTGAGGTCGGTCGGCCGCTTTTCGTACCCGAGCACACCCATCCCGGCGCCCACGGCGCCGCTGGTCACCAGCAGGACCTCCCGCCCGGCCTTGCGCTGCTCGGCAATCTGGGCCACGAGCTGCTCCATCTGGGCCGGGTCCGGCTGCCGCCGGCTGTCGGTCAACACCCCGGTGCCCACTTTGACCACCATCCGCGTGACGTCCTTGAGTTGCTCCCGTTGCACAGTCTGCCAGAGAAAGCCAAATCGAACCCCGGCAAAAGATCAAAGTGACCCCGGCCGCGCCGGCAGCCCGTGCCGCGAAGGCGCCCAAACAAACCGTCCGACGCCGAAAACCGGTCGGCGGAAAGCGGGTTCCCTCACCCGTCGGGCTGTACGGCCGGGCCCTCCCCTCGCCGCCACCATTGCCGCGTCTGCCCCTTGTCCCTGCCCCCACCAGCAACCCTGCGCTCCCGTGCCCCTGTGCCGGTTCCGTCAACACCTCGCTTCCCGACCGATCCGACCGGCCAAGCCGTCCCCAACTCCTCTCCGCCCGGGACGCACCGCCGTGGAACCGACCGCCTTCCGCCATTGGCCCGCGACAAGCCGTTGACAACCGGTTGCCGCACGGTAGGCTGGTGGAACTCGAAACTTGGACAACTGAGGAGAGATCCAACCTGATATGGCGAATACCAAATCCGCAGCAAGAGCGGTACGAGTGAGCGAACGGCGGCGACGCCGCAACCTGGTCTACAAGAAGCGCATCAAGCGCCTCCAGAAGGCGTATCTGGCGGCATTGAACAGCGGCGATCGGAAGGCCGCCGAGGGGGCCTGGCGTGCTTGCGTCTCCGCCGTGGACAAGGCGGTCCAGGCGGGCGTCATCCCCCTCCGCCGCGCCGCCCGGGTCAAGTCGCGCTTGAGCACGCGGCTGAACGCTCTGCCGGCGGCCTGATCCCGTTCTCCGTCTCATTGCCCCGGCCCGATCGCGTCGTGAAGGCGCCGGATCGGGCCGTTTCGTTGCACGGCTTCCTCCACCCTGTCGCCGGGACCCGCGAGAGCCGGGTCAGCGTCCGGAAGATCCAGCCCGTGGACCGGTCATCGGCACGAACAGAACCGGCAGCACGGCGCGACGTTCCAGTTTCCCCTCCCTCTTGCGCAGCACCACCAGCTCCTGCATCCCGGGCGGGCCCACGGGAATGATCATCCGGCCCCCGTCCTTGAGCTGTTCGATCAACGGCTCCGGCACGTGATCGGGCGCGCACGTGACGAGAATCGCATCGAACGGGCCCGCCTCCGGCCAACCCAGGTAACCGTCCCCGGCTCGCACGTGCACGTTGGTGTAGCCGAGCCGCTCCAAAGTGGCCCGCGCACGTTCCGCCAACGGCTCGATGATCTCGATCGTGTACACCTCGGCACCCATCTCGGCCAGCACAGCCGCCTGATAACCGGAACCCGTGCCCACCTCCAACACCTTCTCACCGGGTTGCGGATCCACCTGCTCCGTCATGAAGGCAACGATGAACGGCTGGGAGATCGTCTGGCCGAACCCGATCGGCAGGGGCCGGTCCTCATAGGCATGCGCCCGCACGGATTCGGGCACGAATTCGTGCCTCGGGACCTTCTCCATCGCGCGCAACACCCGGGGATTCCGGATGTCCCGGCCCGGCGCCTTCAGTTGTTCCACCACCATCCGGCGGCGCAGCTCCGCCTGCGACGGTGGTTCGTCCAGAGGCGCGCAACCCACGAATGAAACACTCATGACCCAGCCCACCAGCGCCCGGATGGGAACGCCAAGCATCCGCATACACTCCAACCATACCCCCGAAGGGACCAAATGTCAGGAAGTCGAACGGTCCCGGCAGGGCGAACCCGTAGGCTTCAGGTTCGCAGACCGGCCCTCCGAAGCCGCTCCCCCGCCGGCCTTGCGGGCAGCCGACCCGGCTCGCAACCCAGACACACCGCCGCCGTGTCCAAACCGCCACGGAGCCACCTTTCCGGCCCTTCCCCGGCCACGATCGACCGGCATACGCCCGCCACCAGGGCATCGCCGGCACCCAATCGGTTGCGCAATCGGACCTCCGGAGGCCGCGCCCGGTGGGCCGCCGAAGGTTCGGCCCGGATCAACCACGCCGGGTCCGGACCACGGCTCACCAGCACCCAACCGCCCGAAACCTTCGACATCGCCCGGGCTGCGCGCACCACGCCCTGCTCCGTGCGAAACCGCCTTCCCCACCACGCTGCCAGCTCCTCCCCGTTCGGTTTCACCAGAAACGGCCCGGCCGCCAGCGCGTTCCGCAGGGCCTCACCGTCGCAGTCCAGCACGGTGTGCACGCCCACCCTGCGCGCATGGCCGAGGAGGACGGCGTATCCGTCCGCGGGTGCACCCGGTGGCAGGCTCCCCGACAACACCGCCAGCGCAGCACCCTCCAGCGCAGCTTCGAACCTTTCCACGACCGCCCGCCACTCGCGCGCACGGAGCTCCGGACCCGACCGGTTGAATCGCCACTGCCGGCCCGAGGGGTCCGTAACCAGCACGTTGACCCGGGTCGCGGCCCCCACCTCGACAACCTCGCAGGGAATGCCCTCCCGGCGCAGGGCACCGGCCAGTTCCCGTCCTTCCGCACCTCCCGCAGGTAGCACGAGACGGACCCGCAGACCCAGCCACCGTAGCCACCGGGCCACGTTCACCCCCTTCCCGCCCGCCCAGCAGCGCTCTTCCAGGATCCGGTTCTTTTCCTCCGGACGAACACCGTCCACGCGCCATTCCACGTCGAGAGCGGGATTGGCGCAAAGAACCGCAATGTGCTTCCGGCTCATCTGCCCGCGCAGGAGAATCCTCAGGGTTCCACCCGGATCCCATCCACCACGCGGAAGAAATGATACGCCGACGGCAGCGGGATGCACCAAATGGCCGGCGTGTTGGTCGGTGTCAGGTTCGGCGATACCGGAAACCAGATCGGTGCCTCCAGATTCTCACTGCCCTCCACGTGGTACCGGACACCCGGCAAGGCGGACCATGAGAGACAGAGGTTGGTGCCCACAAGCGCCGCCCCCGTGATCGTCACCGGCCGGCCCGTCTCCGGCCACGCGCTCGCCCGCACCGCGTAAGAGACGGGCGAACCAGGGCCATTGATGACCGACAGGTACCACTCACCGGGCGTCAACGGCACGGGATCCGAATCCTCGAACACCACGATCATCTCATCGCTCCGACCCGGGTTCAGACTCAGATAATCGAAGTTGTCGAACGTGGCCGGCGGCCAGCCCTTCCGGGCGACCAGGACCACGTCCCCGGTGGGATCCATCACGTCGAACTGAGCGCGCCGCGCATCCGGCGGGACCACGAACCGGAAGTAGTCCGTGCCGTCCGCGGCCACCGTGCCCAGGTAGGGAATGCCGTTGGTCAGCGTGACGATCGGCGCGGTCCACGCCTGCTCGAGTGCCACAAGTGTGTAGGAAGCCGGTGCCGTGTCCCGATTGTACACGCCGATGAGCCACGTGCCCGGCGTCAATGGCACGGGAACCGAATTGGTCAAAATCACGACCTCCTCATCGGTGTAACCGGGCTGAAAACTGCCGTAGTCATACGCCGACAAGGTCGGGAACAGCGGGGCCCGGCGCACCACCAGGTCCGCATTGGCCGTCAGTTCCGTCATCCGGACCAACAAAGCCGCCGCAGCCGCTGATACATTGAAACTGAAATACCTCGGGCCCATGCCCGGACTTTCCGTTCCAAACAGCGGCACGCCGTTCGTCAACGGGGTCACGTTGAAGTCCACTCGCAACGAGTAGGAGACCGGGGTGGCATTCGTGTTCTCCACACCCAGGAAGTACCGCCGGCCCGGCACCAGGGGCGGTGTGCTTCCGGCCGTGAGCGTGAAGGCGCCGCCGGTGCTCTGCGAGAGCAACAGAATGTCGCCGGCGTTGGTGCCGTAGGGAACCTCGTTCTGGTTGAACCACAGGTTCACCGGCGCCGAGGCCGTCACCAATGTGTTGGTGGCCGCCAATGCCCATCCCGGCACCTCCACCACGTGGAACATCATCTGGCTGGCGGGGAGCGTGTTCGTCACCGCTTCGTTGTTCACCAGCCGCCTAGGGACAGCGAAGTCGCTCAAGTATACAAACCGCAGTTGCCAGCTCCGCAGCACCGGCGCCGGATTGGTCGCACCCGCGCGCATGTCCCAGACCTCCAACCGCCACTCACCCGACGCCTCCTCCCCCGTCAGGGCACGCAACGATTCCTCCGGTTGAGCATACAGCGGGCTCGGAAATTCGGTCAGGGAGACGGTGTCCAACCAGACCTGCGAACCCTCCGGGGGACTCTGAAGCACAACCGTGGTGGCCGGGCCCGTGGCCGTAAAGGCCAGTGTGTTGGTCACCCAGTTGGTGCTCGCACTCCAGACCGTGTTGGTCACGGCGCCCGCGACCGCCGCCGACAGAACCGGAACACCGGGACAGACCTCCGGCGGCATCGGCAGCGCGCATTTCCCTCTCGGTCCCGCCTCATAAATCAACCGGATCTCCTCCGGCGTCAGCGCACGGTTGTACAACGCCGGTTCGTCAATCAACCCGGCAAACAGAGATGCCAGTTGAGTCCCGTCCGCCTCTCCGCCGATCACCAGGTCATTGTTCCCGGGCCACAAGCTGCCCGGCTGGTACGTCTCGGCAGCCAGGCCTCCATTCACATACAATCGAATGTATGTCCCGTCGTAGGTGCCCGCCACATGAGTCCATGCGTTCAAGGGAACCGGACTGCCCGAGCGGGCCATGCATGGAGAGGAACAGTCAAACCCGTCGAAACTGATGGCCAGATACGGACGCCCCATCGGATCCAGCGAAAGCCCGAAGCTCCGGTCATTGCTGCCAAGCGCACCCCACCGCGTCAGGATGTCGTCAAACGTCCCACGGGACGTCGGATAAACCCAAGCCTCTGCCGTCAGCCCCGTCCGTACCTGGAAAGCCGGCCGGAACGGGACCCGAACCGCGTCCGCAACGCCGTCGAACCCGAAGGCCGTCCCCGTCATGCCGTTTGTGAAGCGCGATGCCGCAGCTCCGAGATAGACACCGTCGAATCCGTTCACCACGTCCCGTGCGTCGCCCTCCCCCGGCCACCAACTGATGATGCCCGTGAGCGGGGACGCCCGCCGGGTGACGAACTGCAACAGGTAATTGCGGCCCGTGACCGTCGGCAGCGTTCGAACCAGGGTGCCCCCCTGCAGGCTCAGAAACTGATTGCCCGTGTGCGCCCACGCGGCATTGCTCACCACCATCACCGCGCCCGGACCGGCATTCGTCCAGCCATCCACCGCCCGACCGCGATCATACCAGCCCGGCGGATCGGTTTCGAACCCCCCCAGGAACGTCACCAGCCGGTTCGTCGGCGGCGCGAACGGCGGACTCAAAAACTTGATCGGCACCGGGGCAAGATTCGTGTTCTCGGTCAAAATCAAATAATTGTGGATCTCGCGGATCGAACTGAGCGTGTACCGCCATTCGGTGTTGGTCTGCAGATTGCCGGTCTCGTTGACGGTAACCGTGACCAGGGTCGAGGTTCCCGGACCGAATTCCAGATTCAACCGGCCCGTGCCACCGACCAATCCGGTGTCGGCAAGCAATTCACCTTCGTAATACACCCGCATCCGATCCGGCAGCGTGAAGAAATCATAGTCAATCGTCACGGAGCCATGGTTGACCCCCGTGTCCACGATGTTGGTCACCGGATCCGGCCCGCCGCTGTACTCCACGGGCACCACATTGGTGATCCAGTAGGTCGAGCCCATGCCGGCCGTGCTGGCCCAACCCCGGGCCTCACTCAGCAGGACCCTCGTACCGCTGGGACTGACCAGCGTGATCGCCAGGTCGGACACCCGCGGATGATCCACACGCAACCCCACCTCCACCGACGCGATGCGCCCCCGGTTCGTCACCACAAGCGTCCCATACGCCACCGCATCATCGGGCAACGGAACCTCCTCGTCCGAGGTGAACAGAACCGGCCGGATGCCCGCCGGGTCACGGTCCACCCGGACCGCGATCTGCACATACTGCGCAAACGGCTGCGGATTGTAGACGCCAATGTAATACCGCCCCGGGCGCAGCGGCGGCGTGCTGCTGCGGTCCACACTCAGACAGGCACCCGGAACCGGGATCGGCAGGTAATGATCGTACTCCGTCCGGCTCGGGAAGTCGCCGTGCCGCAGATACAATTCGACGGGCGCGTTGGTCGTCGTGACACACACCGTCAGATTCGTGGCGTCTTCGGGCACATCCACGACCTCATACCGGAAACTGAAGGGCTGGATCCCGCGCCACGCATTGGTTTCATCCAACCGCAGGGGCTCGATCCGCAACGAGAGATGATCCACCCGCCCCGTCTGGGTGAGCGCGTCGTCGAGTACCTGCAACACCCACAAACCGGCGGCTTCCTCGCCCACGAACTCGCGCAGGCTGCCCGGCCCGTCGGAGAGTGTCGCACCGGGGATGTCCCCCTCCTGCAGGTCCTCGTAAATCGTCAGCGCCGTCAGGGGCGGCGGAATCGCGGGATAAGTGTGGTTCCGCAACACCGCGAACCGGTTGTTGTGGCTGAGGCTCACCACCAGGTCTCCGAAGTTCTGATGGGTCAGCACGTTGGTCACAATGACCCGGCGCGCCTGCATCGGCAGGGTGGCCACGCCGAACACCAGAGCCGCTCCGGGCGCCGCCGGTGAACCGTCCGGCACCACCGCCGGCACCGGAAAACCACGGACGATCTGGTTCCCATCCTCCAGCGTGCTGAACGGCAGCAGACTGAACACGCCGAGGAACCCGTAGTCGGACGCCATCTGATCCTCCGCCTTCACACCCACGTAATACACACCGCCCGGCACGGCGTTGGAATACACGATCAGCTCCGTCCCGCCCCGTCCGCGCGAACGATCGGCCGTGGCCAAGGCCACCGGATCCAGATTCGTCAAGGCCGGGTTCAGCGACACATAGAGATCAATGTCGGCCTCCAATCGCGTGGCGTTTTCCACCTCCGCCTCATGCACGCCCATCCGCGGAATCGAGAGCGTGTGAGGCAGGAAGGTCACGAAGGCCGCGTTGGTGTAGTTCTGCGTGTTGGTCAACACGTAGAACCTCCACTGCGATGCCAGTCCGTTGGTGATGCCGAGCAGGGGCGGGTTCGCGCCCAACCGCTCGCCCAGCAGAAGCACGCCGGCATACCCGGGCGTGGTGTCCGGGTTGAAGGTGTTCGTGGTCTGGCGCAACGTGGCCGCTGCGGAGGCACTCGCCGTCAGATCGGACACCGTGAACGCGTCCTCCAGGTCGCCGTCCCCGCTGGAGATCACCAGGGCATAGTCCTGGGCGATGTTGTTCGTATGTTCACTGACGGCGTTCACATTGACGCGCCGGCCCACGACCGTCACACTGTAGTTCGTCCCCAACGGCGGCGGCAGAAAGACGTTCTCCACGTTGTTGACCACGTCCATCCGCGGCGGTTCGTTCGTGCTCCATGGCTGGGTGAAATCGCTGCCGCCCGGAATGTCGTTGCCAAAATACACCTCGCCGGTGTCGAGGTTGGTCACCACCAGGTCCAGGTCGTTGACCAGTTTGACCCCCGCGGCCGGATTGCCCGGCGGGTCGGTCCAGACCAACGTGATCCGCAACGGCAATGCCCGCGCCTCCTCGGTGAGGGTCAGCAGGCGCACGTGCCGGTCACCGGTCACCAACGCGTTCGTGGGACTCTGATCGAAGAAGACCAGCGGCCCCTGTCGGGACGGCAGTCCGTTGGTCAGGACCGGAGGCAGGGTCGTGGGGAGGTTGACCCTGCCCCAGCCCTGGTAATTGTGGAGCGTCCGCACCTCAAGGTCATAAATGGGATTGACCGAGCGGGCACCGTTGATGAGCAGCGCCTTCATCAGGGCCGGGCTGGGCCGGAATCCGCGCTGCTCGAAATACTCCTGCATCAGGGCCAGCGTGCCCGCCACATGCGCCGCCGCCATGCTGCTGCCGCTTTCATAACGGTACCAGGGGCCGAGGGCATCGTTCAGTTCCCGGCGCACATCGAGTTCGTTGCCCAGGTCGTTGGTGGTCGAGACCCGGATCCGCAGGTTGAATGTCACGTAGGCACCCGTCGGATTGCCCACCCCGATGTTCCAACTGGTGTCCCGGGGCGAAAGATCGGGGGTCAGGTCCGGAGGAATCGTCACCCGGTTCGTCCCCGCCACGTCAGCCGGCGTGGGGAAATCACCCGCACGCACGAACAGTGGCAGATCGGGAAACGGCACGGGCGAGTCCGGATGCGGCAGGACCTCGATCTCCAACTGCACGGCATTGTAAGGGACCCAGACGGCGTACCGGTTGATGGCCCCCGGCGCAATCGTCAGACCGGTAAACTCGTCCTGGTAAACATTCGTGGGATTGTAATACTCGTCTTCGTTCCACTGCCCGGAGCGCGTCGAGACCACCCACTCGCCCGGCGCCACCACGTCGGGCTTGAACCGGCCGAACTCACCCTCGACACCCACCCCGGTGTTCCCCCGACTGGACGAGGCCGCCACCTGATCGTCGCTGTCGGTGTCCTCCCTCCAGGGCGCGTTGGTCACGCAGAGCTCGATCGTGTTGGTGCCGGTGTCAAACGGCTGGCAGATGACAACCTCGTTGGTGATGTTGCGCGGTTGCTCCAGCGACCCCACCGTGATCACGTTCTTGGCCGTGCCCGGCGACCGGATGGAGTCCGCCTCACCCCCGAGTCCGGAACCGTTTCCCCCGCCGTAGTTGCCGGCCGCGAAGACAAACAACAGCGGTTGCGCGCCCGGCTCCAGCGGCAGCGCATCGCGCGTGGCCGCATCGTATCGCGCGGCCGCCAGGTCGTAACCGGTCCGCCCGGCGTAATGCCAGCTGTTGTTGGAGACGAAAGCGTTGGTCCGTGCCGCCGTCTCCTGAAGGACCGAATCCGGCAGGATGGGCGTCCCGCCGGCACGACCCGGCCGTTCCTCGATCCCCACCGGCTGCACGAAGACCCGCGCCGCCGGCGCCACCCCGCGGAACTGACCGGTCACGCCCGGCATCGGTGAACCGCTGGCATTCGTCACGGTTGACGACATGACGCCGCTGCCGGCAATGGTGCCGATCACATGCGTCCCGTGCCCGTTGGTGTCCGTCAACACCGCGGGAATGGCCGCCAGCATCCGACCCGCCAGATCCGGATGCGAGGCATCCACGCCCGAATCATTGACGTTGATCAACACGTTGGTCCCGGTCAGTCCCATCCACGATTCCGGCGCCACGGGTGTCTCCGCCACACCGATGCGAACCCGTCCCAGGTCATTGGCCGGCACCCGGTACGTGGCCGACTCAACCAGTTGCACCTCCGGCAGCCGCACCACATCGAGCCACCGCTCCGGCGGGGGTTCGACCGTCCACACCGGTCCGAACGGCGAGGGTTCCTCCGCCAGCACGCGGGCTCCGATCTGCGCAAGCGCCCGCCGGGCCTCCGCACTCGCATCCTCGAACACCGCCACCTCGAGCCGATCCCCCAATCCCAGCGGCACCTGCGCCACCGCCCGCGGCAGCAGGTCACCACGCAACTTGTAATAGGGCTCGTAAGGCAGAATGGCGCGCACGTCCGGGTGTCCCCGCAGTTTGTCCACCACCTGCGCCGTGGCCCGCACCAGGTAGGCGTTGTTGGGGATGTAGGCCACCACGCGGGCACCGGCTATCCGCAGGGCGGCCTGTACAACCGCCGGATTCTCCGCACGATGTTGCACAATGTAGGCACCGGGATCTCCGTCAGCCCGCAGATGCCGCGGCGGTTCCGGAGCCGGGCCGGCCGCCGTGTCCACCAGGGCGTTTTCCAACAAGATGGCCGTGGGAAGCCGGAGCCACTCGCCAGCGGCATGCGCGGCATTGGTCAGACGAAGCAATGCCCGGTTGGTCACCATCCCGGCGACCAATGCCCGCCGGGCCCAGACAGCCTCCCCCAGCTCGGGCCGCAAGGCGCGCGGAGTCACGTCCAGAACCGCGCCGGAGCCGCTCTCCACTGAAGCTGGCGCGGAGCGATCCATCAAAACTCGTCTTTGCTCGGCCCATTGCCACAGGACGGCAGACAGCCCGAACAGAAACAGGCTGAGCAAGAACCGGAAGGATGGTCGCTTGGACATACAACACTCCTCAAGCCAACGTCATCTCAAACTCCCACAACCACCGCCAATTGCAAGCCACGATTGACCATCCCGTGCCCGACCTCAGTTCGGATCGAGCCAGTTGAACTGTTCCACCACCGCGCGCGGATGCTCGGGCGCGTCCTCGACCCGGATGACCGCCCGCACGGCGCTCTCGGCGGTGATCGCATAGTTCTCGAACATCCCCAGGAACGGCCCGCTCCGGATCAGGGAGTTGGGCGCCGGTTGCAACGCCTGCCCGTAGGCGTACACCACGAAACGGGGTTGCTCGTCGGCCTTCAACAAACCCAGGACCAGCTCGGGCAACCGTTCCACCGCTCCATCCGTCAGGCCGTATTGCAATTGCAGACCCGAAGTGTTCAGGAACGGAGAAGCCTCCGTCAGCTCCGGCACCGCAAGGATGTCACCCGTATGCTCGAACACCTGCCGCGGGAAAAGGTTGGTCAATGACCGCGTGCGGTTGATCCCGTTGACCAGACGCACGACGGGCGACCAGGTGTTCGTGTCATACGGATCATGGATCCCGGCGGGCGGGATCGGAACCGGCCGCAGATGTTCGCTCAACCAGGTGCGCTGCGGATCCCGCAACCAACGCAGGCGCACCTCCGAATCCGGCAGGGCGTTGGTCAGGGCCAGCGCACCGCTGAACACCGCCGACCACGCGGCCAGGTTCGTCTGGTTCACCGACAGCCGCCCCCTGGAGGAAACCTCGTCATAGGCCGTGGTGAAAAGGTCGAACAACAGCCGGTCCTGCGGCGGGGACATGTTCAGGGCGTCGAAAAGATTGGTGTTCCCCGTCCAGTCACGCGCCCAGTAACCCAGGCCGGCCGCCCCGGCGGCGATCTGCGCGGCCTTCAAATACACCGTCTGCCAGGGCGTGCCGCGGTGCACCCGGCCGACCCATCCGATGGTAGGAAACGCATTGGTGGGAAAGACCCAGTCGTCCGACGACCAAACCCCGGGATCCTTGACCGACATGTCGAACGCGTGCGGATCGGTGCTTCCGAGCGGGTTGCCGCCCCAGGGACGGAACCGCTTGTTGAGCCGGCCGATGTTCTCGAGCAGTTGCACCGGCACGCCCGGCTTGACCGACTCGTCGCGCAGCTCCTCCTCGGACGGCCAGTACCGCAGATCACTCGCCAGATAATGCACCAGCGGATCGTTCGCCTGCCAGGTATGATGCCGCGATATCCGGCGGGACGGCGTGAACGGCACCTGATGCTCCAGATTCGTATTGACCATGTTCGCAAACCGGAGCGGAGAAAGACCCAGAAAGGCCCGGAACGCGTCAATCTCCCAGTCCCGACTCATCCCGGGCGGCAACCCGTAACTGGTCCAGTCCACGGTGTTGCCGCCGTATTCACCAAGGGCGATCCGGATCTGATAGACGATCCCCCGCGTCACATGGTTGACCGTGTTGCCGCCCACGCGGTTGGTGTCCCAGAGCAGTCCCCAGGCAAGTCCGTTCGGATCGTCCGTGCGCGTCCGGCTGAACTCGGCCGCCAGGTCGCGGAACTCCTCCAGGCGGTCGAGCTGGACATAGTCCAGGAGCGGCCCGGAGGGACCGTCCGCCTGGATGACCGCCCGCAACCGGGCGCGCACCACCAGCCCGAATCGCGGCACCGGGAACCCGGGCATCTCCGGAAAGCGCAGCAGGTTGGTGTCGAGGTTGGGCGTGTTGTGATACCAGAAGGCCGGCGGGACAAAGGTGATGTTCGTGTAAATCGGCACCACGAACGAGGCTGGGTCCGGGCTCTGCAGACTCCGGTAGCCGGGCCAACGGGTGAGATTCGTCAACGCGCTGAAGAGGATCCGGTTGGTCAGGGAAAACCCGGGCGTGATCTGCATGGGGCCGAACTCATTGGTGAGCACCATCGTCACGTCCCCGGAAATCCGCACCAGCACCGGATTGGTGAAATCGGCACGGTACGAGTTCCAGAACTCGGCCGCCAGCACGTTCGTCAGGCTGATGATGTACAGCTGGTTGGTCTGGAACTGGTCCGGCCGGGCCTGCAGCGAGGGCTTGCGGATCTTCACCTTCCGCGTGACGTCGAAAACGGTCTGCATGGCGAATTCGTTGAAGTTCGGCAGGCCCGATTTCACCCCCACCACCCATGGCACACCGTAAACGTTGATCCTCTGGTCGGGCCCCTGCCCCACCTCCTGAATGTCCACCGGCGGCCGCAGATACGCGCGGGGATCGCCCGCAACCATTTCATAACCGGTGATCCACACGTCCGGTCCCTGCCGGCTGAACACCGGCCGGAACACCGTGGGCCACCGGTTCGTGTTCTGCGCGTCATACAAATTCGCGGCCAGTTGCAGCAACCGATGCACCGACGGCGTGTAAACGAACCGGTTGCTCACCCACACCGGAATGTTGGTGATGCCGAACGGCTGGTTGGTGCCGAACGTCAGCAGATAGTCCGCCGGACTGCTCCGCAGCCATTCGGCCGTGTAGGCCCGCAACATCCGATCAGCCGCGTTGGTGAAAAAGGCCGGCGGATGCCAGGGATAGAAATTCGTGGGACTGAGCACCCCCGTGGTGGGATTCCGAAGCGTCAGATTGTCGAAGGTCAGATGCATGCGGTCCGACGGCACCGGGGCCGAATCGGTCCCCAACTGCGCCAGCAGCCGGTAGAATGTGTAGCGGTCGTAGGTGTTGGTCTTGGTCCCGGCCTGCAGCAGCCGGTCGCTCAACGATACCGTGCCCGCCGGTCCGGCCCGGGTCTTGTTGGGATCGAACAGGTCCTGCGTGTCGAAAAAGGCCTGCGGACTCTCCGCGCCGGGCCAGCCAAAGGAAACCCGCAATCCGTCGTTGTCCACCGGCGGCAGAAACAACCCCGTCAGCAGCGGCCCGTTGAGCATGTCGTCCACCCGGTTCGTGCTGAACACCAGCACGCCCGCCGGACCGAACAACTGCGCCACGGTGCGCAGATTGTTGTAACTGCCCCGGTACCGGTACGACAGCAGCGCAACCGCGTCGTCAAACGCCGTTCCCCGACTCGGCTGCGTCAGGTTCGTGTTGTACAGATACGGCACCGAGGGCGGATACGGCGGTTCCGCCCCGGAGAGATTGCCCAGATTCCACAGGTTCGTGTTCAGATCCGCCAGGAACGCCGCCAGGTTCATCTCGAACGGTGCCACACCCATGTTCCGGATGTACCCGTCCCAGCGCGGATTCAGCATCTTGGCCTGGTTGTGAATGGCGTTCAGATCCAGTGTCTTTCCCGCAGGCACGGCGATCCAGGCGTACCGCGCCACGAAACGGTTCGTGGGCGAGTGCGGCAGGTCGGGCCGTTCCAACACCCCCACCCACTCGGGATCGCCGATCATGTACTGGAAAACCGCGTTGCTCAGGCTGGTCGTCTCCGCGCCGTCCACGGCCAGATACCGGCCCGAAGGCAGGATGACCGGTTGCCAGCCGTTGGTGTCGTACCGGCCGTTCCGGTTCAGGTCCAGGTAATACCGGAAATCCACCGTGCCGTCCTCGTTGGTGATGAACACCGGCGGCCTCGGTGCATACAACAGGTTCGCCAGGTTCTGACGGTAATCGTCCTGGTTCAGAGGGCGGCCGTCGGCATACACGTAACTTACATTGGTCGCCCAGCTGCGCAGCGCCGGCGTGAGCGGGCCCGTCCGCTGCGCGGGGTTGAATCCGAGCGGGTTGATGTAATTGGTGGACACCCGCAGGTCATATGCGGAGAGATTGGTAAAGGCCAGGATCGGCGCCAGCAGTTCCGCTTGGGCACG
This sequence comes from Limisphaera sp. 4302-co, assembly GCF_049537155.1. Taxonomy (NCBI): domain Bacteria; kingdom Pseudomonadati; phylum Verrucomicrobiota; class Verrucomicrobiia; order Limisphaerales; family Limisphaeraceae; genus Limisphaera; species Limisphaera sp. 4302-co. Next base: position 61,640 of record NZ_JBMVQZ010000001.1, on the reverse strand, counting down.
CTGCAACGCCATCTCGGCCGCCTGCCGGGCCACCGCCTGCTGGGCCGTCGTGCTTACCGCCCCGCGCTCCCGCTGCGTCAACACCAGGAACGCCACCGCCAGAAAGGTGATCACGGAAATCAGGATCACCGTCACCACCAGCGCCACGCCGCGGTTCCCGGCCCGCGACCACCCCACCCGTGAACCCGGCACCAGCCGGGGGCCGGCACCGGCGCCCGCCCCGCAACCTTCCAGCGGGTCCGCATTCCAAGGACTCGGTTTCATCGTGTCTCCCAATCCCAGTAGGCCGAGGGATCGACCAGGGGAAGTTTCACCCATTGCCGGAACAGATGCGTGCGACCCGCCTGCTGCCTCAGAAACTCGCGCCGCGCCGCCGGATCGGGAATGGAGGCGGCGCGTTCCCACGTTCGTCGCTCCACCACGCCCAGTTCCACCTCCACCGCCGCCGGGATGGCATTGCTCTTGAACAGATACAGGCCCACCTCACCCGGAACCACCCCCGAAAGCCGGACATCGCTCCTGATGTGGTTGGGGTCGTTGGGCAGATCCTCTCGAATCCACACGCCGTTCGTGTCGAACGCGCGCACGCGGAAATGCACCACGCCGTCGGCCACGCGGTTCAGATTCGTCAGCGGCGTCTTCAAAAACGCCAACAACTGCGCGCGCAACTCTTCCGGCGCCAGGTTGGTGGCCGCGTAACGGTACAACACCCCGCCCCCGGCGTCCGGACTGCCCACACGGTAACCGATGGCGTTCCACCGCCGGTTCTCCCGGGTCAGAAAGAAGAGGTCCATCAGGACGTTCGTCCGCTGCTCCCCTCCCGGCAGGTCCTGCAACAACGGCTGGTATACGAAAGGCGGCGGTATCTCGGCATAGAAATTGGCCACATTCGGCAGGCCCGAGGGCGTCACCAGAACCAGCTCCCGCCGCAACAGGTCGCCGACCAGCCGGCCCGACTCCAGCACGTCCGTCTGCGCCAGACCCGTGCGGAACGCCCGCTGGGTCTGCCCGAACATTGCCACCAAACCCAGGATGATGACCGACAACAGCCCCGCCACCACCAGGATTTCGATCAGCGAAAAGGCCCGAACCCGGGCCCCACCCGTCCGGCCCCACATCCTGTTCTCATCAGTGGCGTGCCACACGTTCATGGGTACCTCGCGAACATGCCCGGTTCATAGAAATGCAGCGGCCCCAGATTGGTCCGCACCCCGCCGATCACGCCGCGAAACACCAGGCGCCCGTTCCCCGTCTCGCCGTTGGGCCGCACGGGCCAGCGGAAAAGCAGACGGACCTCGTGCAGGTTGACGTGCAGATTGCGGACCACCCACCAGTAATTGGACCGCTGCACCGCCTCCGCCGGCGGCAACCCCTGGAGGTCGAACGCGACCCAGTTGGTGTCCCATTCCCGGTACGGCACCACCTCGGTCACCATGCGGTACCGGAACGCCAGTTCGTTCACCGCCGGATCGTCCTGCGGCGGCTTCTCCACCGCCGGGCCGCTGAAAGCCCGCACATACGCCACCACATGGTTGCTGCGGAAACCGGCCGGACGATGGACGTCCGGCACGTAAATGTACCGGGGCGTCCCCAGCACGCCCACAATGGTCGCACCGTTGGTCAACGGCAGAAACGGCGGCGCATCCACGCTCGTGATGTCCGAGTTCGTCGGTGTGTACAGGTCCCGACCCTGGCCCAGAAGCCGGCCGTTCATGTCCCAATCCGCCCAGTGAACCTCGATCCGCTCCACCCAGTTGGTCAGGTCGTCGTACCCGCGCGCACCGCCCTGCAAGGCTGTCAGCCACACCTGCGCATCCTGCAGAACGATCGTCTCCTCCCGGTTTTCCTGCTGCGTCTGCAGCCCGACGGGCAGCACCCCCACGATCGCCACCAGCGCAAACCCGATGATCGCCAGGCTGAGGGCGATCTCCACCATCGTGAAGCCCTGCCGGCGCAGCCGCCCCTGCCCTGCGCCATTGCTTCCCCCCCGGCCCGGCAAGCCTGTCCACCGCGTCCTCATCGCACCTCCTGTCGGATGACCCGCGCCCGCCCGGTCAGCCATTCCACATGAACCAGGTTGAAGGCGTTGGTGCTGTTTCCCGGCGGTCTCTCGGTCACCGAGGGCGGCTGCTGCAACGGCAGCCCGTCCGGACCATACGCCGCCGTCACACTCCCGCGGGCCAGCGGGATGGAAGCGTCCTGGAACCCGCCCGGACCCTCCTCGGAGACCAGTTGCCCCAGATGGTTGAACGCCAGATAGGGAAGCCGGAAGGAGGTCGAGCCCCGGGCCGTCGGAAACGGAACGCCCAGTTCCGGCCGCGTCCATCGGAAGGGTTGCACCACATGGTACCGTTCGGCGGGCAGAGGCGGCGCCGGATCGGCAATCCGCATCGGCGGCCCGTTGTAAGTGAATTTCCACGGCGGAATGAACACGCCATCCGGCAGGATCCGCCAGTCGGACAAATAACGCGGATGCCGCGCCCCCGGCTGATCCCCGACACTGCGCACCGTGACGAAGTTGTAAGCCCTCAGTTGCTTGTCGAACAATTTGACCGCCTGCTCCCGTTGATCCGCCGACAGCGCGTTCCACGCCGCACCGTTCCCGGGCGCGCTGGCGTCCAACCAAAACGACGCCGGTAGAAACACCACATACACCGTGGTCCGCTGGCTGATGGCCACCTGCCGGGCACGGGCCAGATCGTCCAACAGCTGCCGGGTGCCGGCAACCTGCGCCTCCGCCTGCCCGAAATTCTTCAGCGCCGGCACCGTCAGAGCCGCCAGAATGCCCATGATCACCAGCACCGTCAGCAGCTCCAGCAACGTAAACGCCCGGTGGCACGGCCCGGGAACCCCTCCCGGCCCGCGCGCAACGGCAAATGGGCAAAGGCAGCGCATCAGCCTCATTCTTTCCAACTCAGGATGTTGTCCGCGTTGGCCCCCTCATTGGCCCTGCGCGTCGGATCCACCATCCCGTCCGGCCCGGCCGACCATACCATGATGGGATCGTGCGACTCGTAAAACGTCTGTCCCCCCACGGTCTTGCGCACCAGGCCGTACAGACCGCGACCCGGATTGGCCGGATCGGCCGAGACCTGCGGCGAGCGGTAAAACGCGTCGCGCGCACTCTCATCATAATTCAGGTCCAGCGTGATCACGTACGGGTTGCCCCACGGATCCCGGTACACACCGTCCGGGCCCACGCCCGGGTCACCCGGATTGCTCACCACCCGCGGATTCAACAGCTTCTGCCGTTGTGGATTCCGGCGATGTCCCTGGTTGACCTGGTTGACCACCGCCGTGCCGGAAGGAAATCCTTCCACATCCATCAGAATCGCAATCACCTCGGCATTCTGCGCCACGCCGGGAAAACCGGCCGTGTAACCCGGTGTGCCCACGTTCAAGGGCGGGCCGTTGGGACGCCGGAACTGGCCGCCATAGGTGAAATCGTCGGCAGGCGTCAGTTTGGCCGCCGCCTGCTGGGCCTCCGTGGAAACCGGGAAGCGGCTGTAAAGCGATTCATACTGGCGGATGGCCTGAACCAGGTCGGTGATCTCCACCTGCGCCCGTTTGACCAGCGCCTTCCGCTTGGCGGCCCCCAGGGTGGGGAGCAACAACCCGGCAAGAATCGCGATGATTCCGATCACCACCAGCAATTCCACCAGTGTGAACCCGGCGCAGGTTCGCGCCCGCCCGCCGTGTCCGATCGTCCGCCGGCGCCGGCACCTCGGGCCCGAACGCCGGCGCAAGCGATCCGAAACCATCCGCAACGCCGGTCGAAAAACCGTCTCCTCCCAGGCCACCGCCAGCTCGCGGCCCGGCTTCCGTCCGAGGGTTGGCTTCACAATTTGCATCTGTCGTTCCAGGTTGGGCATCGCACGGTCAGGGGACAATCTGCACCTTCGGCCCCCAGTTGGCGATGCGGTTGGTCTTGCCACCGATGATCACGTCCACCCAGAGATCGAACCCGCCCGGGTTGTTGGTCGGGTTGCTGGAAACGTAACGCCACGGATTCACGCCCGGGGCGGCCGGAATCGGTTGAAACGGATGATTCTGCGGCCAGTTCACCGAGCAGGTCAACAAACGCACCGTCTGACCGTTCAACGTCACCTCCCGCATCTGCGCCGGCTTCAGCCCGGTCAGAAACGCCCGCGCCGGAGGTGCATCGTCCACGTTGGCCGTGCGCGTGCAATTCAGGAACCCACGCACCGCCGCCCGGCCTCCCACCGTGCCGAAAACGGCCCCAAACGCCTGATCGGTGTCCCGAATGCGCACCGTCCCGTCCAGCGTCTCGTACACCCGCACGTCCGGCAGATACCGCGTGCCCGTCAGTTCGAAATACAACGGGTTCACATACGGCCACACCGGCGAGTTGGTCGGCGTGTCGGGCGGATACTGGCCGTAATGCTCCCGGTAGTTCTCGATGGCCACCGCGATTTGGGAGAGTTCCGACTGGACCTTGGCCCGCACGGCCCGCGCCTTGATCGCACCGGTCAGCGGAAACAACAAACCCGCCAGCACACCGATGATCGCGATCACCACCAACAGTTCAATCAGACTGAAGGCACGAACAGTCCGACTTCCACCCACAACAACGCTCACGTTCATGGCATCCGGTTCGTTGGGCGGTCGCGCAGCTCCTGCTCCAACCGCTCGCTCAACCACTGTTTGATCATGCTCTGGTAATTCAGGTACCGCGACCGGGCCAGCCGCTTGATCCGCGCCAGCATCCGCGGATCCATCCGCAACGTGATCGTCACCGAGTCGGTCCACTGCTGGCTGCTCACCAATGCCGCCTCCATCAGTCGCACGTCCGGACGGTTCTCCATCCAGAACTCGGCCTCGGCCGACTCGCTGTCGAACAACGGCACTTCCTCCCAGGACTGAAACGTCCGCATGACACCGGTCCTCACACCGCCCCGCCGGTCCTTGGTCCGGCGGAACCTCAGAGGTTCAAACTCTCATGCATCTTGCGCCGGTAAAACACCTCTTCCTCCGGCTCGAACGGGCGCGCGCAAATCACCCGGATCAACTTCCCGTTCGTCCGGTACACACTGAAAATCCCACGACCCGCCGCCGACATCCCCAGATTGAAATACCGCGCCTGCGCGGCAAACCGATTCGAATCCGGCATCAACCGAACGGCAAAAGGATCCTCGAACGATTCTTCGATCTCCTGCTGGGTCAAAGAACGGTTCAACTCGAAGGGCGGATTGGACCAATCGAACTCCATTCCGGTTCAATCGTCATGCCATCGCCCATGCATTGTCACTACTTTGTATTTACCTCCGACAGTGCGAAGTGTCAACCGCCTTCCTTCCGCGCGGCGCCGTCGAGGCCGGTCAGGCCGTCAACTGCCGGTCCCCACCGACAGGGAACGGACCCCGCCACGCACGACCTCCCGGAACCATGACCAGGCCCGCCGCCACACGGTGTCCCGAACACCGTCCAATCGGTAGAACCGGCAGAGGTCGGCTTCATGACCTCGGCACCTGGGCGGCCACCAGCCCACCGACCGAGCCTCGTCGCCCTGCAGACGCAGAAGCTCCGGAAACACCAGCCCACGGCCCACTTCGTACCTCCCCTCCGGCAGCGGCACCTCCCGGCAAGGTCCCAGGCCCCACGGCCGGTAGCGGAACAACCAACCGCCACTGTCCGTTCGCACCAGCCGTCCCGCCGTCCGGACCGGCACCCCGCCCACGCGTTGGGCAAGGAAAAGGATCGGCCCCGGTTCCTTCACCGTGAAACGTGTGCGCGCGCCGCTCAGCAGGTCCCACGACAGCACCGTGCCCAGGATGGTCAGTCGGAAGGCCCAACCAGCCACCCACCAGCAGACCAGCACGATGACCAACGACCACAGCGCCCCCAGCCAGGGATGGACCCAGGCGGCGGCCACCACCGTGCCCAGCAGCCCCGCCCGCGCGATCTTCAACATCAGGTCCACCACGCCGAACGGACTCAGGACAATCAGGACCTGGATCGCATGAAACACCAGAAAGACCCCGGCGAACATCACCCACAGCACGACCAGCAGAGCCGCATTTCCCGCCCACGACAGCGGCTCGATCCACGCCAGGGGCCCCATTCCCGCGGACAGGCTGCTGTCCGGCGCTCCCGCCGGCGTGAGCAACAACAGCGGAACAATCGCGCCCCCGACCAACAGGCCACTCAACTGGTTCTCCAGCAGCTCGGCCACGTCCAGGGGTTTTTTCAAAATCGCCGGTGTGCCGGTGCCCCAGAGGTCTTTCAAGGCCGCCAGTCCGACCAACAACAACGCCGGAACCCAGAACCACGGCCGGGCGTACCAGGGAAGCCGGTCTCGCAACTCCGGCGCAGTACGCCAATACCGGTAGGCCCCGTACGCGCCCGCCCCCAACAGCGGCGAAATCGCCAGCCCGGTCGTCTCGGAAACCGCCCTGGCCAGGGCCACACCCGGCAGTGGCGCCGACTCCGCAGGCCGCTCTGGCGCGGCTCCGGACGCCGCCGCCCCCGCAAGCAGCAAGGCACAAAGGATGGCCCGCACCGCCCTCATCCTGCCCGAACCCTGCCACACCCGGTGGCCCGCTGCCAGCCGGTATCGGTGATTCACCATCATGCCCACCGCGTGCCGGCTCCGGGGCAAGGACCCCGCCCATCATTCGGCCGAGCCCGCAGCCCGGTTCACCAGGCCCAGCTCCGCGGCCACCTGTTGGAGCGCGGCCGTCACTTCGGCAATGTGCTCGTCCAGGGGCAGCCCCAGACAGGCCGCGCCCTGTTCGATGTCCTCCCGGCTCACCCCCGCGGCAAACGACTTCTGCTTGAGCTTCTTGCGAACGCTGGAAGGCTGCAGTCCCTCCAGGCGCTCCGGCCGGACATGGGCCACGGCCATGAGAAACCCGCACAATTCGTCCACGGCGAACAACGCCCGTCGGATCGGCCGGTCCAACGGGTATTCCTCCCGGTTCCAGCTGGCGTGAGACAAGATCGCGCCCACGATCTCCTCGTCCACGCCCCGCTCCCTTAGGAACCGCGCCGCCTCGCGCGTGTGCGCGGGTGGTTCAGGAAAACGCTCATAGTCCAGGTCATGCAGCAGCCCGGCCAGGCCCCAGACTTCCGCATCACCCCCGAACCGTGCCGCATAACGACGCATCGCGGCCTCCACCGCCAGTGCGTGTTTCCGCAACGACTCCGATTGCACCCACTCGCACAACCACGCCCATGCCTGTTCCCGCGTCATGACGCCTCCTTTCGAGTCAGGCCGAGGTTTTCGAGGATCCGGCGCGTGGACCGCACCCGGTTGAGCGTGTAAAAGTGCAGTCCGGGCACGCCCCCTCGCAGCAACTCCTCGCACTGCCGGGTGGCGTACTCGATGCCGTAGGCCACCGACGCCTCCTCGTCATGGGCCAGTTCCTCCAACCGGCGGTGCAACGCCTCCGGCACACGCGCCCCGCAAAGCCGCGTCAACCGTTCCACTTGTTGCAGGCCCAGAATGGGCAGGATCCCCGGGATCAACGGAACGCGCACGCCCGCCTTCACCAGATAGTCCCGGAACTCCCAGAAATCCGCGTTGTCGAAAAACAACTGCGTGATCACGAAGTCGGCGCCGGCCTCGATCTTGGCCTTCAAATGGTCCCAGTCGGCGTGTTTGCCGGCCTTGCACTCCGGATGCCCCTCGGGAAACCCGGCCACGCCCACGCAAAAATCATCCATCTCCCGCAACAGTCGCACCAACTGCCAGGCATGCGTGAAACCGTCCGGAGGCGGGCTGAAGCCCGACTCGCCCCGGGGAGGGTCGCCCCGCAACGCCAGGATGTTCCGAATCCCGCGCCGCCGCGCCAGCTCGATGATCTCCCGCAATTGCGCCACCGAGGAACCCACACAGGTCAGGTGCGCCATGCTCGGCAGCCCGTGCCGGGACTGGATCGCCTCCACGATGGCCAGCGTCTTGTCACGCGTGCTCCCGCCGGCCCCGTATGTGACCGAGCAAAAATCCGGGGCCAGCTCCGCCAACCGGGGCAACACCTCCCGGAAGAACTGGTTCTCGCCCGCCTCGTTCCTGGGCGGGAAGAACTCGAACGAGATCGCCGGACGCCCCTGCGCCGCGCACCGCTTCAAGACATCCCGAATCAGCACCGGGCCCTGCATGAGCTTTGCCACACTGAAAGGACCGGGCGGCCCTCCAACCCGCCCGGTCCCCGAATCGAGAACCCACACACGTCCGCACCGTCCCCGGGCCAGCGCACCGGCAACGGTGGCCACCAATCCAGCGGTGGACCGTGCCTCAGTTGCTGGCGCGACCCGAGATGCCCTTGACGTTCCTGCCCAGCTTGCGCGCCGGCTCCTTGGGCCGCAACGCACGCACGGCCGCGCCCGCACGCCACATCTCCGAATCGCGCATCGCGTTCAACTCCGCCTGCAACTGCTTCTGATAATCCGGCTTCCCGCAGGCCTGAAGCACCCGCCGGGCCTCCTTGCCGGTCCGCACCCGTTCATACAATTCCTTGAACACGGGCAGCACCGCCTTTTTGAACCGCGGTTTCCAGTCCAGCGCACCCCGCTGCGCCGTGGCCGAGCAGTTGGCGTACATCCAGTCCATGCCCTTCTCGTCCACCAGCCGGATCAGCGACTGGGTCAGCTCCTCCACCGTCTCGTTGAACGCCTCGCTCGGCGTGTGACCGTGCGCACGCAGCACCTCGTACTGCGCCTCCATGATCCCCGCCAACGCACCCATCAACACACCGCGTTCCCCGGTCAGATCACTGAACACCTCGTGCTCGAACGTGGTCGGGAACAGATAACCCGAGCCGATGCCGATCCCGATCGCCAGACAGCGTTCGCGCGCCCGACCCGTGTAATCCTGGGCCACGGCAAAACTCGAGTTGATGCCCGCACCGGTCAGAAAGTTGCGGCGCACGGAGGTGCCCGATCCCTTCGGCGCCACCATGATCACGTCCACAAACGGCGGCGGCACCACGCCGGTCAGTTTCTGATAGGCAATGGCAAAGCCGTGGGAGAAATAGAGCGCATCGCCCTCCTTCAGTCGCGGTTTCACCACCGGCCAGATCTCCTTCTGCACCGCATCGGCCACCAGAAGCATCACAATCGTCCCCCGCTCCACCGCCTCCGGAATGTCGAACAGGGTCTTGCCGGGTTTCCAACCGTCCTCGACCGCCCGTTGCCACCCCTTGCCGTCCGGCCGGCTCCCCACAATCACCCGAAAGCCGTTGTCCTTCAAATTCAGGGCCTGCGCCGGCCCCTGCACACCATAGCCGATCACCGCAATCGTCTCGTCCTTGAGCACCCTGCGGGCCTTGGACATCGGAAACTCCTTGCGCGTGATCACCTCTTCGATCGTGCCGCCAAAATCAATCTTTGCCATGACTCCTTCTCCTTCCTTGCCAGAACGTTTGTCCTGTTTCTTCCACCGACGGATCCCGCCGACGGGCACCCGCCCCCGGGGGGCGGTCCCTCAGTTCCGCGGCATCGCCACCCGGCCCGTCCGGGTCAGATCCAGAATCCCGAACGGTTCCATCAGCTCGACGAATTTCTCCACCTTGCTTTCGTCGCCCGTGACCTCGATCGTGAGGCTCTTGGGTTGTACATCCACGATCTTGGCCCGGAAGATGTCCGTGATCTGCATCACCTCGGCGCGCGTGGACGAGTCCACCTTCACCTTCACCAGGACCAGTTCGCGGTCCACATACTCCCCCTCGCGAAAGTCCCGCACCTCGATCACGTCGGGCAACTTCTGCAGTTGCTTGACGATCTGTTCCAACGTGGCGTCGTCACCCCGGGTCACGATGGTCATCCGCGAGGCGGTCGCGTCATGCGTCGGCGCCACGTTCAGGCTGTCAATGTTGTAACCCCGGCCGCTGAACAGGCCGGCCACGCGCGTCAACACGCCAAACCGATTCTCCACCAACACAGATATCGTGTGCCTCATATGAGCGGTCGGTTCCCCAACCGGCCGCCCAGCTTACGCAGCCCGATTCCCACGGTCAAATGATGTTTCCTCCCACGTCACGCGTCCGCGCGCCCTCCACCACGGATCCCCACCGCACGCTGCAAAAACCTTCCCCGCCGCCCCTTCGCCGCCGGGCCCTTTCCCCCGCGGCCCGCCTGCAGCATCTTGTTCCCCATGATGCGCGCCATGCTCCTGCAGACACCGCGCCAGCCGCTGCAACCGGTCCGGATGCCCCGGCCCGAACCGGGCCCCGGCCAGGTCCTGGTCCGCGTCCGGGCCTGCGCCGTCTGCCGAACCGATCTGCACGTCGTGGACGGTGAACTGCCCGAACCCAGGTTGCCTCTCATCCCCGGACACGAAATCGTCGGGGAGATCGTCGCCACCGGCCCGGACGTCGACGAACTCCGGCCCGGCCAACGGGTGGGCATCCCCTGGTTGGCCGGCACCTGCGGCTGCTGCCCTTACTGCTCCACCGGCCACGAAAACCTCTGTGACCGGGCCCGTTTCACCGGCTATACCGTGGACGGCGGCTACGCGGAGTACACCGTGGCCGACGCACGGTTTTGCCTGCCCATGCCGGAGGGACTCGACCCCGTCCGGTCCGCCCCCTTTCTTTGCGCCGGGCTCATCGGATACCGCTGCCTGCGCAAGGCCGGCGAGGCCGCAACCCTCGGGATCTACGGCTTCGGCGCCGCCGCCCACCTCATCACCCAGGTCGCCCGGCACCAGGGACGCCGCGTCTTCGCCTTCACCCGGCCCGGCGACCGCGCCGGCCAGGACTTCGCCCTTCGCTGCGGCGCCGTCTGGGCCGGGGATTCCGACCAGCTCCCGCCCGAACCTCTCGACGCCGCACTGATCTTCGCCCCCGTCGGGTCCCTGGTCCCCCGGGCACTCCGCGCCGTGCGCAAAGGCGGCACCGTCGTATGCGGCGGCATCCACATGTCCGACATCCCCGCCTTCCCGTACCGCGACCTCTGGGGCGAACGAACCCTCTGTTCCGTGGCCAATCTCACACGCCGCGACGGCATCGAGTTCCTCCGGCTCGCCGCCACCGTGCCCATCGAAGTCACCGTCACAACCTACCCGCTCGAGGAAGCCAATCGCGCACTGGACGACCTCCGCGCCGGACGCCTCCACGGCGCCGCCGTGCTCGTACCATGAACGCCGCACGGTCCATGAACCCATCACCCGGGCCTGTCCGCGGCAGCCTGACCGACCCGCACCGAACCTCCGGGTCCACGGCCCTCCTCCACGTCCACCTCAAACCCGCCGCGGAAGAGGCCGTCCGCACCGGACATCCCTGGGTCTTCGACCAGGGCATCCGCAAACAGAACCGGCCGGGCACAGCCGGTGAACTGGCCGCACTCTACGACCGACGCAACCGTTTCCTGGGATTGGGACTCTACGACCCTCACTCGCCCCTGCGCGTTCGACTGCTGCATCAGGGCACTCCCGTGCGCGTGGACGACGCCTGGTGGCGCGAGCGCCTTCAGAAGGCCGCCACACGACGTGCCGCCCTGTTCGACTCACAAACCACCGGTTACCGGCTCGTCCACGGCGAAAGCGACGGTTGGCCCGGGCTCGTGCTCGACCGCTACGGCCCCGTCCTCGTACTCAAACTCTACACCACAGCGTGGCTCCCCTGGCTCGAGTCCCTGCAATCCTGGATCACCGGCCTGTTCCATCCACGGAACCTCGTGCTGCGCCTCAGCCGGAACATCCAATCACTGGCAGCTCAACGCGGGGCTCCCGCCGACGGAACCGTCCTCCACGGACCGCCCCTGGACCAACCGGTCCCCTTCCTGGAATCCGGTCTGACCTTCGAGGCCGACGTGCTCCGGGGCCAGAAAACCGGCTTTTTCCTCGATCAACGCGAAAACCGCCGCAAGGTCGAGTCCCTCGCCGCGGGACGGGCCGTCCTCAACCTGTTCAGCTATTCCGGCGGCTTTTCCATCTACGCGGCCCGCGGCGGCGCAGTGTCTGTGACCGACCTCGACCTCAACCCCCACGCCCTCGAAGCAGCCCGTCACCACTTCGCCCTCAACCGCCCGCAGTTCCCCAACCCCCGGACCACCCACCACACCATCCGCGCCGACGCCTTCGAGTGGTTGAACCGCGCACCCGCAGCCAGCCACGACCTCGTCGTGGTGGATCCACCCGCCCTGGCCCGGCAGGCAGCCGAACGCACGGCCGCCCTCCGCGCCTACCGCCATCTCGTCCGGCAGGCGGCACGTCTGGTCCGCGCAGGCGGCATCCTCGTGGCCTGTTCCTGCACCGCACACCTCCGGCCCGCGGAATTTTTCGAGCTCGTCCGTGAAACGCTGCGCCACACGCGCACGCGCTGGCGGGAGCTCTGCCTCACCACCCAGCCCCCCGACCACCCCGCCGCATTCCCGGAGGCCGAGTACCTCAAGGCCATCTACCTGCAGGCGGCAAACCAACCGGCGAAACCCTGAACGCGACCTGCCCGGAACGCCCGCCGCTCACGGCAGCACCAGCCGGTAATACCGTTGCCCGGCCGATCGCGGCTCGCTGAACTCCAGCGACTCGCCCGGCGCCACCACGTCCGCCACGGGCCGCCACCGGGGCGCCGTCAGATCATCCGCAGCCTCCAACACGTAGCGCACACCGGGTTGCGTCGGCCACACGAACTCCAACCGGCCCCCGTCCGGCGTCAGCCGCGCTTCCAATCGTGGAACGGCCATCGCCGCGTTCGGCCGACCCGGCGTCGGCTCCGACAAGATCGCGCGGTCCAGCCCCTGGCCGTCCGGCATCGAACCGCGGGTCTGGTCCGGCCCCAAAACCGGGATGCGCACGTAGTCCGCCACGGCCGGACCGCCCGGTTGCTCGCGCACCAGCGCCAGGAACCCCGGCTGGGCAATCCGGAAATTCGCATGCGGCGAGTCCAACGTGCCCTCCTGCGCTTCGCCGTCCATCCACACCAGCGGCAGCCCGAACGCCGGCACCGTGTAGCCCGAGGGGAACGCCCACCGCGTCAGATCGGTCAGCGAGTCCGTCAGGTACCAGCCGTCCATCGCCACCGGCCATGGCGCCGCCTGATAAAGTTCCACCCACGGCTCGTGCTCGCCCGCCGCATCCACCGGACCGGTCACATTCACCACGCCGACCTCGTTCAGGTATAGCGGCGGGAACGTCGGCAACGCGGTGGCCACCGAGTTGGTCCGGCCGGGCGTGGTGGGCTCGGCCACCGGCACCAGCTCGAGTTCCATCCCCCAGACGATGTCGCTGCTGTTGGGACTGACCTGGTGCACCTCCGCCGCGACCACGTTGACGCCGCGCCGCAGATACCGGCTGTCCAACTCGAACGTCTCGACGGTGGCATTGCCCACGGTTCGCTCGGCCAGCGTATCGTAGAAGATGGGAACCCCGCCCGGCAGTCCCACACGCAGCACCTCCTGCCCGTTCAGATAGACCACCGCCGCATCGTCCACCGCCAGGCGCGCCACCAGACGTGTGCCCAGCACCGGCCCGGGATGGTTGAACGACGTCCGGAAGTAATAGGTGAGCCGGCCCAACGTCAGCGGCGTGCTCTTGGGCGCCGGCAGATCGCTGTCCTCCACGTACAACAGACCCGGCCCGGCCGGCCAGGCACGGTCGTCGTACCCGGGCGCACGCCACGCCTCGCCCAGGTCCACTCCGGACTGATCATAGCGCCACAACTGCGTCCAGGTGAACAGGATCCACGGCTGCGCCGGCGCGGGCGGCACGGCCTCCCAGTTGCCCACACGCCAGGAATCCTGCGCCGCATCCACCAACTGCAGCGAGGCCCCGCCACCATTGGCCGCCTGCGGCCACGGCAACGCCGCCTCGTACGTCACCTCGTTCAGGATCTCCCAGCTTCCGTCGCCCCGCCGCCGCACCAGTTGCAACCGGTCGCCAGCCGCACCCAGTGAGCCCGTCCACGCGCCCGACACCGGCAACCCGGTGCCGTAGGACGACTCGAACGCCGCCCGATTCCGCACCACCAACACCGTCTGGCCCGGGGCGAGCCGGCTGCCGGCCGGAAACCGATACACCAGATTGCTGCCCAACAACCACACGTCGTCCAGCGCCTCGGTCCGCAACGCCGACCGGTTCAAGACCTCCACAAATTCCGTCCCCGGTTGCGCGGGACGATAGTGGATCTCGTTCAGCACCAGGTTGGGACGCGATTCGATCCGGAGCGACCACGCCTGCGTGGCGCTGAGCGCGCCGGGCCCGTCGTCGAACACGCGCAACACCGCCAGCACCTGGGTCAAACCCGAGTCGTAGGGCACCGCCCCTGCAATCCAGCCGGAAACCGGATCCAATGCCACACCCGGCGGCGGCGCGCCGAGCCAGTCGAACCGCAGGTTCTGGGGCGGATCATCCGCGTCCTGGGCCAGCGCACGCACCGCAAAGGGCTCGCCCTCGCGCACCCGCAGCGCCGGCAGCGGCAGCAGCCGCGGCGGTTGGTTCACCTCGTTCACCCACACACCGAACGTCCGCGTGGAGCTCATGTAAGGCGGGGTCTCCTCCGTCACGCGCACCACGAAGACGTGATTGGCCGGTCCGTCCGCCTCGCCGGTCGGCCACACGATCCGCCCGCTGCCCGGATCCATCGTCGCGCCGGGCGGCGCCACATCCAAACTGAACCGCAACGGCGCCGCTGGATCGTCCGGATCCCACGCCGTCACCACGTACTCGAACACCGTCCCCTCATCCACCTGCTGCGGGGGTATGAACGGGATCTCCGGCGGATTCGGCACCTCCCGCACATGCACCTGGAAGGTCGTCTCCGCCCGCAGTGGCGGCAGGCCGTCGTCGCTCACCGCCACCGTCACCGCAAAGGTCTGATCCCCCAGCCCCGCGGGCACCGACCACACCAACGACCCGCCCGGAGAGACGGTCATGCCCTCCGGCCCGCTCACCAGGGCGAATGTCAGCCGGTTGGCCGGCCGATCCGGGTCCGTGGCCTCCAGATCCAACACCAACAGACCACCCTCGTCCACCGTTACATCCGCCACCGGCGCCAGTTGCGGCGGCTGATTCACCTCCCGCACCGTGACGTTCACCCACAACACCGCGCTCCGCGAGGGATTCCCATCGTCCCGCGCCACAATGGCAAACCGGTATTGGCCGGGCCCGTCGTTCTCGTCCGGCGTCCAGCGAAACTCCCCGCCCACCGGATCCAACGTGGCCGCAGGCGGCATCCCCTCACCGGGTTCGTACCGGACCGTCTGACCCGCATCCGGCTCGGTCGCGTGCACCACGAACCGAAGTTCAGTCCCCTCGTCCACCACCTGGTCCGGGATCGGATCGAAGTACGGCGGCCGGTTCCCGCCCGCCAGTTCGTTCGGACCGCCCGGGGTCGGCCGCGTCAATTCCACCAACGGCAGCTCCGCACCGTCCGGGTACCGACCCTGACTCACGTCCTCGCTCTGCGGGCCGAATACGAAGCTGTCCACCACCGAACCGTCCGGCGCAAACAGGCCCAGTTCCTCGCCGCCCAGGCTCAGTTTGAAGTTCACATGCAGGCCCGGTCCCAGCCCGTTCTGGCCCGTTTCCTCATCCGCCCACACCAACAGGAACCCGCCCGCCGGGATCCGCACCCCGGCCGGAATCCGGTACTTCGTCGGATCCGACAAATTGTCCGTCAGATAATACCCGGACAAATCCACCTCGTTGGTCCCCGCGTTGTACAACTCGAACCAGTCATCGTAATCACCGTCGGCCGGATCGGCGATCGTTCGGCTGTTGCCGGCCATGAACTCGTTGATCCGCACCTGCACGGCCGGCATCTCCGGATTGTTCGGCCCACCGGGCGTCAGATGCACGAACGGCTGGCGCCGCCGCGGCTCGCCATCCGGGTAACTTCCGTAACTCCGATCCGCCGAAAGCTGCTCGTACTCCACATGGTCCACAACGGCGGGTGTCTGAGCCGAACCCTGACGCCGCGTCAGCGCCACCCGACCCGTGCCCGGCGCCAGACGGAAGGGCGCATGAGGTTCGCCCGGCCGACTCTCGCCCGGCTCCCCATCGCACCAGATCACCAGGAACGAACGCGGAGCGATGGTCGTCCCAGCCGGCAGCGCCCATTTCAACAGGTTCCCGTAATCGTCGGTCAGGTACAGCCCGCCCAGATCCACAGGTTCCTCGCCCGCGTTGTACAGCTCGATCCAGGGATCCCGGTCGCCCGCGCCATCGGCCGGCCCGGTCAGGTTCACCGGCATCACCTCGTTAATCCAGACGTCCGGGAACGGCGCCAGCGATTCCACACCCGCGTTGGGCCGACCCGGCGTGGCGCGGTCGGCGTGATTCGTGGGCGGTGCCCACCAGTTGCCCACACGCCAGCTCCCTTGCGCGGCGTCAATCAACTGCAGCGAGGAACCGCCCCCGGCCGCGTTCGTCGGCCACGGCGGCACGTTCCGATACCGGACGTCCGTGATCAGCTCCTCCACGCCCGGCTCCGCACCCGGCCGCCACAACGCAATCCGCTCGCCATCGTCGTCCAAACCGCCCGGATACACGTCAAAGATGGGTACACCCCCACCATAAACGGCCTCGAACCGGGCCCGATCCCCCACCAACACCCAGTACGCCCCCGGCGGCATCACCGACCCGGCCGGGAACGTGTAACCCACCCCCTGCAGCCGATAACCGCTCAGGTCGAAGCTCGCCGTGTCCGACCGATTGTACAGTTCCAGAAACGCCGAACCTTCCTCCCCGGGCCGCGGCCGGTAATGAATCTCGTTGATCACCACGTAATCCTCCGGCCGCGGCACCTCGCCCGGATAATAGATCGTGATGCTCGTCTCCGCCCCCGGCACCGGCCGCCCCAGCCGGTCCAATCCCACCACACGCAGTTCATTGGTCACACCGGTCAGGGGCACCACCATCCGGAACGTCCGCACACCCGTCCAGGTCACCGGCTGCGGCACGCCGTTGACCATCAGCGTCGCCACCGCGATCGGCGCCACGCCGTCCAGCGTCACCGTGGGCACCGTGGAGGTGAAATTGTTCCCGCCATTGGACGTGATGGCCAACACCGGACTGTCCACCACGTTGAGCTGGCTCTGGATGAAGGTCCGGCGCGTGTTGATCCAGGAGGTGATCACCGACGGATGCGCCAGCCCGGTAACCCCGTTCTTCAACAGGATCGAACGCCGCGCATCGATCTGCGGCTGGAACCGTTCGGGCCGGAACGGACCGTTGATGGTGTCCTGGTAGGCGCGCCAGTTCATCCGCTGGAAGGTCGCGTTCGCGTAGGCGCGGTTCATCGTGTTGTCGTGCCCGCCCCGCAACGGCGCCGTCGTCCCGTCCCCCAAACCGAACGTGAAATCGATGTCCCACGGAATCAGCACCCATCTGCCCCCCACCGGCCGGTAGAGATACATGTTCTGGCCGATCCGGTAGGTCCAGGCGTCCCAGTTGCCCATCGCAAAGTCGTAGCACAACACCCGCATCCACTGTTCCATGTCGGCCAGATTCAGGATCCCGGCGGTGTAGTTGGTGCTGGTGTCGTTCAGGGCGGTCACCAGATCGAAGAACTGCCGGTAATTGTTGGCGTCGCCGTCGCGGGTGCGCCGCTGCCAGTTCCACCGATACCGCGCCAGCTTGTACTGGTTGTTCAGCGTCACGAACCGTTCGATCGTCGCACTGGTCGCGTTGAAGTCCCGGTTGTTGTCCTGAAACTCGAACCACACGGCGATCTTGTACAAATCGCCCGTGCCGTCGGCCGGGAACCACCGCTCCGCGTACTCGTGATCCGGCTCCTCCAAATCCTCCATGATGTCCGGCCGGAACAAACTCCCGTTGAAATACAGCCGCATGTAATGCGCGTGCAGGTATGGAATGCCCAACTGCTGCGCATACCACGCGGCCAACTGACTCCGAATGCCCGTCGCTTCCGACCCGCCGTTGCCCGTCGAGGCAAACACCCGGCGTTGCACCCCGAGCAACGGTTCGTCGGCCGGGGTGTTGGCCGCAATGTCACCCTGCCCAGCGTGATACGGACTGCCCTTGTCACGGAAACCGGTGTTGTAAATGATCCGATGGTTCCCGTACACCAGCGTCGAATCCCGCCAGGTGTTGTCCAGACCGGCCGTCCGCGCCGAGGCTGTCGCCGCCGTGAACCAGAGATGATAATGCGCAAACGTCCCGAACGGCACCGGATCCCCCCACCGAATCAGACACTCCTCCTCCGGCGCGCGCGCCGGAAAGGTGCTCGTCGCCCCGTTGCGGTCGGTCGCCGTGATCCGAAACGCCACCAGCGTGCCCGCACTGCGACCCGTCAACTGCGCCGTGTACACACCGTCGCCCGCCACCTCGTCCCCCCGCGTCCCGTCGTCCACCATCGTCAACGTACTCAACGACGAGGACGGATCCACCCGGTACCGCAGCCGCACCAACGACACGCCGTCGGGATCGTCCACCCGGCAGGTCACCCGCACCGGTTCGTTCGCGTCCGGCAAGGGCGGATCGTGCCGGACGTCGTAAATGGCCGGGCCCGCGTTCGACACCCGCCGGCTGTTGGGCAGACCGGGTGTCCCCAGATTCGGCGGCACGTTCAAATCCCCCGCCAGTTCCAGCCCGTTGCCCCGCACCCGCAACAGGATCTGTCGCGACCCGGCCAGCCAGCGCGCCTTGACCCGGATCACATGGGTGGCGTTGGCAGTGAGGGCCGAACTCAGAGAAGTGCGAATCGCATTGGGCCCCGTGTCCAGATCCCCGCTGGCGCGGACATACAGGCAGTTGGCCCCGCTCACCGCCCCTGTCGAGACGACCAGCGATGTGCTGTGGTTGCCACTGAACAACCAGCCCGTGCTGCCATTCTCGAACCCCCCGTTGGCCACCAGATTGTTCTGCCCGTTGGCCAGCACTTCCACGTCGTCCACCAGGCATTCGCCCGCCTCCAACAACCCGAGATACAACCGGTTTGCCGCCACGTTGGCATTGGCGTTGTCCCACCGGCCCGTCACCGACAGCGTCGTCCAGGACGCCTTGCCCCTCTCGTCACTGTCCGCCCAGTTCGACGGCGACATCGGATCCGCCCGCGGATCCACCAGCTCCAGACTCGATCCGCCCCCGTCGGCGTACTGCCCCCAACGACCTCCGTCCCAGTACCGTACCTCCCCCACCGTGATCCAAATCCGGTTCGTGCTCACCTCCCCCAGGGCATTGGTCGTCATCACCCAATCCGGCTTCTGCAGCACCAGCCGTTCACCCCCGTTGCTCAGCCGGCCTGTGTAATCCCCCACGCTGTTCCCAGCGTTCAACTGCGGGTACCGCGACCGCAACCGTTCCACATTCCGCCCCACCACCAAATACCCGCCCGCCGGAATCACCGTCCCCGCCGGGATCGTGAACTCCACCCCCTCCCGCAACCGCCAGCCGCCCACGTCCACGGCTTGCCCGGAGGCATTGTGCAGCTCGATGTACTCGTCGTCGTCCTCTTCCGTGATCGGATGGTACATGATCTCGTTGATCACCACCGGTTCCACCCGCCGGGGCGCATTGGCACTGCCCGGTGTCGGCCACGCCAGCCGGCGTATCCACGGACTGCCATCCGGCGTCCGACCACTGGCCACACCGTTCTCCTGCCCGCCAAAGCGCACCGCGTCCAACACCCGCAGCCCGTTCGACGAAATCAAATACACCGTCTCACCACCCGCATTCAGCGCGAACCCCAACTGGTTCTGGTCCCATGTCAAAAACCCGCGCGCCTCGATGAACGTCCCGTCCGGGATCCGAAACCGGTTCGTCGTCGGATCATCTGTCAAAATGCACCCGGACAAGTCCACCCGCTGGTTCGAATGATTGTACAACTCGATGAAGTCCAGCTGCGGATCGTCCGTGTGCGCCAGGATCTCGTTGATCACCACCGCCTTTTCCGGCGCCGGCACCACCGGATCCATCTCGCCGGGCGAACCACCCCGCAATTCGCTGGCCGCCCACGCCCGCTCGTCCATCTCCCCGTAACTCGGCCGCGCCAACACCAGTGAATGCCCCGCGCCATCGGCCGCCGCCGGCCAGGGCGGCTCGTCCGAATACTCCACCGCCAGCCGGATCGCCCCCGCATTGTTCAACAGCACCACACGCCCCCGGTCGTTCGGCAGCCGACCCGTGTACGGGCCGAGGACATTCGTGATTCCGTACACGGTTCGAATCGCCTCCGGATCCGCCGCCACCACCACGGTCTCGCCCGCCTGCAACGTGAACCCGTCCGGAAACGTGTACGCAATGTCCCCGGCCAGCCGCCAACCCGTCAGCTCCTCGAACACCGACCGCGCATTGTGCAGCTCCACAAACTCCAGATTCCGCCCGTCCGGACGGTTCGTCGGATGATACATGATCTCACTGATGATCAGACCCGTCGTGCGGCTCGACGGTCCCACCGGTTCCCGATCCCGCCTCACCGTCCCGGTCAACAGGCTGCGCGTCGGACCGAAATCACGAAACCGCGCCAGCGCAACCGCATTGGTCGTGTCACTGCAAACCGCCAGGCCCACGTACAACCGGTTCGACAGCCCACTCAACGCCACCGTGCCCAGCTGGGTCCAAACCTGGCCGTCCCACGAGGCATAACCCGTCAGCACCGTCCCCTCCCGGCGCAACCGCAACCACGTGTACGGATAATTCACCGGAAAACCGCCCCGCGGGGCCGTCACCGTCGCCGTGCCCCCCTGGGCCGACCGCGCCTGAAAGAAACATCCCAACTGCACCGACGAGGCAAAAACCGCACCAAACCGCGCACGGGCATCCAACGTCTCGCGCGCCATCAACCCCGCCCGCACATACGGATCCGGCACGCTCAAACCGGCCACGCGCACCTCCAGGTCGAAATCCCCCTGCCGCTCGTCCCACCCAAAGTGAAACTGGTCCGACGTCCCGCCGATGGTCGCACCGCTGCCCCGCACATCCACCCCGCCCGGCACACTCACCGTCTCACCGGCCAACGCCGGATTCCCCACGTCCTGCGGCACGAACTCATAGGCCGTGAACACCACCTGCGACCCCGCCGGCAGCGGGTTCGGCGTCGCCGCCTGATCCGTCAAATTGCTCACCGTCAGCGTGTACGTCTGCCCGTAGGTCAGCTCCGAGGTCGTCAACACCACCTCCGCTGCCGTCGCACCGAACTCGGCCGTCAACACCGACCGCCCACGGTCCAGCCGGTAATGCGCCGCGTTCGTCGCCCCCGGCGCCGCCATCGGTTCGCTGAACCACACCCGCACCCGCGTCCGACCCTCATTCCGCGCCCCCAGCAACGCCGGCGGTACCGTGTCCGGCGTCACCGTCAACACGGCCACCGTACTGGTCACACTTCCCTCGCTGTTGCTGGCTATCACCCGGAACTGCGCCCCGTGATCGCCCAACCGCACCGGCCCGTACTCCAACACCGGTCCCCGGGCCTCCGGCAGATCCACGAAATTCCGCTGCCACCGGTACGTCACCATCTCCGGATTCGCCAGCTCCACCACGAAAACCGCCGTCCCACCCTCCGTCACCGTCGTGTTCGTCGGTTGCCTGACGATCTCCGGCGCACGCAGCGCAATCCCGTACGGAAGCAGGTACTGCGCGGGAATCGGCCCCTGATCCACACCGTCCGGCCGCAACCACCGCACCGCCAGGTTGTCGCCGCCCCCGCCCTCCTTCTGCAGCGCCGCGATGTAATAAGCCCGACCCGCCTCCAACCGCACCGGCGCCGATTGCTGGTTCGGCTCCTTGCCCCACTCCCTCGATCCCGTCCAGACCGACACCCACGCGATCAAACGCCGGTTCGCAGGCGATTCATTCGTGCTCAGCCACAACTCCCCCTGATCGTCACTGGCAATCCAAAACGTGTAATCCCCGGTCACCGGCGGGATCAGATAGCCGTGCATCCGCTGCCCATAGTTGTCCAGCACGTCCACCGGCGCCTCGAAATAATCCGTCACCAGATTCGTGGATGTGGGCTGATTCGGAAATGCCGGCGAATTCGTCAGGTCCGCCACGGCCGTACCGCCAATCCCCTCCCATACCTCGCGCAAGATGCCCTGCACCGCACCCGCCGTCCCCAAACCGTGTCCCCCGCACAAAACGACCAACCACCACCCGAGCTCGATCCACCGTGCCCGACGGAACCAGGGCTTCTTGATCATGTGCATTCGTTTCCCTTCACGCGAAGGAGCGTCGCAGCCCCCTTGATCGCCCACGTCAACGGCCGGTCCACCCACGGCGCCCGACCGATCCCTCGCCACAGACCGGCCATGCCGTGCGGTTCCCTTCGTTCCGGCCGCAGCGCACCCAATCTAACCCAACCCGCCCAAGCCGAGCAAGAACCCGTCCCCACGCCCCCACCGCGGAGATGTCAACACACGCCCATCAGGCCCGCGCCGTCCCCGGCCGGCACCGCGTGCCTCACCGTTCGCCCTCCCCTTCGACCGGTTTGCCTCCCCGCTTCAAAAACGGTACGTTCCCCCCGAGATGCTCGACGACAGGGACTACATGCGCACCACGCCGGCTTACCGATCCGGCTGGCCCGCCGCGGTGTGGCTCGTCATCGCCAACGCCGTCGCCTTCCTGCTGCAGAACATCCTGTACCGCGCATTCCCGCGATTCCCCACCGACGCCCTCTTCGCCCTCAGCCTCGAAGGGCTGGCCCAGGGCTACCTCTGGCAGCTCCTCACCTTCCAGTTCATGCATGGCGGGCTGCTCCATCTGCTGCTCAACGCCTTCGTCATCTACGTCTTCGGCCGTGCCCTGGAGGAAGAACTCGGGCCCCGCCGCTTTCTCACACTCTACTTCCTGGGCGGTTTCCTCGGCGGACTGCTGCAGGTGTTGGCCGCGCTGATCTCCCCGCGCTGGTTCGGCGGCGCCGTCCTCGGTGCCTCCGCCGGGGCCTTCTGCCTGATGGCCGCCTTCGCCACCATCCATCCCGAGCGCCCCCTCACCCTCCTGCTCTTTTTCGTCCTGCCCCTCACCCTCCGCGCCAAATACCTCCTGCTCATCAGCGCACTCCTGGCCGGATTCGGACTCCTCTTCCCCGGCGACGGCATCGCGCACGCCGCGCATCTGGGTGGCATGTTCGCCGGCATCGCCTACATCCGGTGGGGGCTTTATGATTCCTTACCGCGTCTTCGCCTTCGATGGCATCGCAGGTCGGTCCCACGACCCACCTACCGCGTGGCCGGCCCGCTCCGGACTGCGGGACGCAGCGGCGAACCCGACCTCCCGGACGACTTAACCTCCGACGAGTTCCTGAGTCGGGAGGTGGATCCCATCCTGGACAAAATCTCCGCCCACGGCATCCACAGCCTCACCCCGCGCGAGCGGAAGATCCTCGAAGCCGCCCGCCGCCGCATGGAACGCCGCTGAACCACGGAGGACACAGACAACACCTTCTCACAAACCACGGAGACCACCCAGAGCAAATAAGAACAACGAATCCAACTCCGTGCCTCTGTGGTTCACGACCCACGAAACAGTGCGAAGAGATGAAAACCCCTGAGACACAGAGGTCACCGAGGAAAAGGAAAACGATTCTGTGTCTCCTCTGTGTTCTCCGTGTCTCCGTGGGGTAAAAAAGGAAAATCTCCGTGGTCTCCGAGTTCGATTCGCTGTAGCGTGCCTGTGTTTAGGGAGCCATCTGCGCCCTTCGCGGAGGCGGAACACGTCCCTGCCTGTCTCCGCGGTGCATGGGTCCCCTCGGGCGCTCTCGGTGGTTCCCCACACACCGGCCCGCCGGCCGTGACCCCCTCCCCAAGGGGGTTTACAACCGGCGCAGAATGTGTATGATCACGATCGTCAGGGTGCCGATGTGGCGGAATTGGCAGACGCGCTAGACTCAAAATCTGGTGCCCGAAAGGGCGTGGGGGTTCGACTCCCTCCATCGGCACCAATTTCCTTTTCTGACAGCCCCTCTCCCGGGGCCGTCGCACACGAAGGCCGTCGGCGCCCGCCTCGCCCCAACGGCTTCACGCCTTGGAAACGGCCCTTGACAACGAAGGCAACTGCATTACAAAGGCGGTTGTCAACTGGCATGGCAAACGGATTTGCATCAATGGCAGGCGCGTTGGCTCTGCTGCTGTTCACCACCACAGGCCGGGCAGGGGTTCCCATCGCCGACAGCCTGCACCAACCCTTCGCTGCCTCGATCGGCCTCAGCGAAAGCACTTGGGCCGGACAAGCCTTCTCCAGCGGTTCCTATACCGCCCTGGAAGCCGTCCACCTGAACCTTTACGGCGGCAACAACGGAACGTTCAGCGTCCAACTCTGGGACGCCAACGGCTCGGGTGGCACGCCCGGTTCCATTGTGGAGACCCTGGCCAGCGGATGGGCCAATCCCACGACGCCCGACACCGACAACGTCGTCAGCATCACCGGGCTGAACGTCTCCATAACTCCGTTCACCACGTACTACGTGGTGGTCCGACCCGATGCCCGCAGCACCCTCCGCTGGGGCTATACCGACTCCGAATCCGGCACGGGTTTCCCCAGCGAATTCACCTTCACCGTCAACAGCGGCGGGGCATGGAGCAGCCCGGACCTGAACGATCCCCAACGCATGCGAGTCGAGGCTGTGCCCGAGCCCTCCACATGGGCCATCGGGGTTTTGGCCGGCTTGACTTTGGCTTTTGCCCGGCGAAAATTGACGGTGACGAATTGCCGTACCGGGACCCAAACCTGACGATTTTCCTCCCAGTTCCACCACCCCCACCCTCGGGGATGGCCGCAATGGCCATCCCTTTTTTGTGCTCCCGACCCGCCGCCTCCCGCGCGATCCATCCCCCGTGCCCGCCAAGCCGAAGGAGTTTTAAAAACCACGGAGACACGGAATTCAAGACAGAGCCTTCGAAAGGATCTCAACCATGAACCACAGAGGCACGGAGAACACAGAGATCCTCACAGAGGAAAAAACGTCTCAAGAAACCAACCCCGTCGGGCCGGGCAAGTAACCGGTCGGCACAACAGACCCGCAATGCTGACCATGCCAGCAACACCCACATGCGCCCCGCATGAAATGCCCTGCAAGAGGATGCAGCGCATGGTCCACTTGTAACATCCAGACAACGTCTCTGTGTTTTGTCTCTGTCTCCTCCTTGCCTTGTATCCTTCTTGGTGAAGTCCCGGGCTGCAAGGTGGGCGGTGTGGACTTTGCCCGGGTCCCGGGTGGGGACAGGGCGTTGGGGTGCCGGCTGCTGCCGGCATCCCAACCGGCAGCGGCCAGTTCCACCTGTGCCTCAGCTCCGGGACCAGCCGGCCCCGGAAGCCTGTACAGAGCAGGAACCACCGCTGCCCCGTTGCTTGGCTCGAACCGTTGACAGAGCGGCCCGCCGCAGGCAGGCCGGCCCGCATCTACAAGAACGAGTCGCAATGAACGCCACCCACATTACCTGCGTCGGCCTCGACATTGCAAAGGATTCCCTGCTGCTGCACCTGCAAGGTCGTCTCCACCCGCTGCCCCACAGCCCCGCAGGTCTGCGCCGGCTGGCCCGCCTCCTCCAGGCCACAGGCCAGCCCCTGCAGGTCGTCTGCGAGGGCACCGGAGGCTACGAACAACCCGTCCTGCGCACCCTCCACACCGCAGCCATCCCCGTCTCCGTCGTCCAGCCCGCACGCGTCCGCCAGTTCGCCAGGGCCGAAGGCCTGCTGGCCAAAACCGACACCATTGACGCCCAGCTGCTCAGCCGCTGAAAAAATCAGAAGAAAGCCCTCTGTGTATGCCTCCGTGTCCTCTGTGCCTCTGTGGTCTATTCATATCACTTATCGTCCGTGCCTCGGTGGTTTCCTCACCACCGGCCCTCTGTGACCTCCCGCCACCTCCGTGATCTCTGCCCGCACCTTGGCCCTCCCCTGGATCTCGCCCCCTCCGCGCGTCCTGCTTCCGGCTCTGTGCCCTCTCGGGAAAAAGCAGAAAAAAAGCTCTCTGCGCATTCCTCCGTGTCCTCTGTGCCTCTGTGGTTTATTGATATCACTTATGCTCTGTGCCTCGGTGGTTCCGCCCCCACCAGCCCTCCGCGTCCTCCCTCCCCTCTGTGACCTCCCGCCACCTCCGTGTCCTCCCCACGGGGCGTTCACGATTTTTGTTCATTTCCGCTTGAACTTTTTCCGGCCTTTCCTAGCGTGGACCGCGTGTGGGTGACACGTCGAACGGGGGCTGAACCGCGGTCGCATACCGCTGTCCGACGCGATCGCAACGGCCTGAGCCCGCTGGAGCGGGAGGTGGTGGACTTTTTCGTCCGGCTCTCCCGTCTGCTGGGTCAGCCCGCCTCCTTCGGCCAGATCTACGGGCTGCTGTTCATCGCGCCACGCCCGATGCCGATGGACGAACTGGTGCAACGACTCGGCATCAGCAAGGGCTCGGCCAGTCAGGGACTCCGGTTCCTCCACGCCATCGGCGCCGTGCGCAAGATCGAGTCGCCCGACGACCGCCGCGTCCATTACGAGGCCGTGGCCGAACTGCGCCGCATGGCCGGCCGGTTCCTCCGCGAACGGGTCGAACCCCGGCTTCGCGACGGTGAGGAGCGACTCGACCGCATCAGCGCCCTGGCGGAATCCCTGCCGGAGGAGCAGCGCAATCACGCACGCAACCGGATCCGGCTCCTCCGCAGTTGGAGCCGGAACGGCCGGCGGCTGCTGCCGCTGATCCAGCGGGTCCTGGCCGGTTGAACCGGCACGCAGGCGGCACCCGCACGAAACGATGGTGGTGCCCGGCCATCCCCAACACGGGGGCCGGGACCGATCAAGCGACGGGTCCGAAAGCCCGTTGCACCCGGTCCATGCCGGGTACAGGCAACACCGACGGCCAGACGGTCTTTGCCGGAAAAAGCGGCAAAACGACCAAGGGCGGCAGCCTGTCCCTGCACCACCGAGACACGGAGAAGACGTCACAAGAAACCACAGAGACAGAAAAACCATTGTAGAACCACAGAGACACAGAGTTCACAGAGAAAGAACAACAGAAAAGCTTTTCGTGCCCTCTGTGCTTCTGCGGGTCATATAAACAAGAACATCTCTGGGTTTTTCTCTGTGTCCTCCGTGTCTCCGTGGTTGAAAGAAAGAAAACATCTCCGGGGTCTCTCCGTGGCCTCGGTGCCTCTGTGGTGAAGAGAATCGGAGAACCTTCCTGTCTCCGAGGTGAACATCGAAGAGATCAATCAGTTGACCGAACAGGTCATCGGCGCGGCCATCGAGGTTCACCGCGTCCTCGGCCCCGGCCTCCTGGAGTCCGCCTACGAAACCTGTCTGGCCCACGAACTGGACCTGCGCCAGATCCCTTACGTCCGACAATACGTGCTGCCTGTCCGGTACAAGGACGTCCGGCTCGACTGCGGCTACCGACCCGACCTGGTGATCCGCGACGCCCTCGTCGTGGAGATCAAGGCCGTGACCGGGATGGAACCGATCCACGAAGCCCAATTGCTCACCTACATGAAACTGGGCGGCTGGAAACTCGGCCTGCTCATCAACTTCAACGTGCCCGTGCTGAAGGACGGCATCCGCCGCCGTATCCTCTGAACCACGGAGCCACGGAGACGACATTCTGAAAACCACAAAGACGCGGAGAAGAAGTGAAAAGAACCACAGAGACACAGAGTCCACGGAGAAGGGAAAAAGAGCAGAAAAGCCCCTTGTGCCCTCCGTGCGTGCGTGGCTCGCATAAAAAGAACATCTCTGTGTTCTTCTCTGTGTCCTCCGTGTCTCCGTGGTTGAAAAAAAGAAAACATCTCCGTGGTCTCTTCGTGTCCTCGGTGCCTCCGTGGTTGCCCATCACGAGGACGGAAAAAGGAAGCCAAAAACCACAGAGACACAGAGTTCACAGAGAAAGAACAACAGAAAAGCTCTCTGTACCCTCCGTGCCTGTGCGGGTCGTAGAAAGAACAACATCTCTGTGGTTTTCTCTGTGCTCTCCGTGTCTTTGTGGTTGAAAGAAAGAAAACATCTCCGGGGTCTCTTCGTGTCCTCGGTGCCTCCGTGGTGAACAGAATCGGAGAATCTTCGTGTCTCAGTGGTGAACCATGCGAGCGGAGACGGATCGGGCGAAACTCGAGGCCTTTGTCATCGCCCTGGGCCGGGCCGTGCGTGGTCCGGGCCGGATCTACCTCGCCGGCGGTGCCACCGCCGTATGGTACGGCTGGCGTCAAACCACGGTCGACGTGGATCTCAAGGCCGACCCCGAACCGGCCGGTTTCTACGAGGCACTGGCCGAACTGAAGGACCGACTGGGCCTGAACGTCGAGCTGGCGGCTCCCGACCAGTTCCTGCCTCCCCTCCCCGGCTGGCAGGACCGTTCGCTTTGGATCGCCCAGCACGGACCCATCCAGTTCTACCACTACGATCCCTATGCCCAGGCCCTCGCCAAGCTGCATCGCCGTCATCAGCGGGATCTGCAGGACATCGAGGCCATGCGCAGGCACGGGTGGATCCAGCCCCAACGTTTGCACGAGCTTTTCCGGCAGATCGAACCGCAACTGATCCGTTACCCGGCCGTGGACATCCCCACGCTGCGCCGGATCGTCGAGGAGTACTGTCGTGGTGCGACTTGAGGACCTCGAGGATCTCCCGGCATTCGATCACATTCGCCGCGGTCTGGAGGACCTGCGGGCGCGCCGACCCTCTGCCTCGGCCTGGCTCTGTCAGATCGCACGGCCCCGGCTGCAACAGGCCGGTCTCTGGCCCGCCGATCTCCAGCCCCTGCCGGGTGAATCCGAACTGGAGCTGTACCGACTCCTCTGCCGCACGGAGGCCGATCCCTACGGCCGGTACAATGCCCTGCTGCGCGAGTTGATCAGCTTCGAACAGATCCTCGACCACCACCTCCGTCGCCTGCACCACCGGGACACCGGGAACACGATACAAGAAACCACAGAGACAGAAAAACCACTGTAAAACCACAGAGACACAGAGGTCACAGAGAAAGAAGGAACAACAGAAAACCTTTCTGTACCCTCCGTGCCATTGCGGGTCATAGAAGAAAGAACATCTCTGTGGTTTTCTCCGTGTTCTCCGTGTCTCTGTGGTTCAAAATGAAAACATCTCCGTGGTCTCTCCGTGTCCTCGGTGCCTCCGAGGTTGCCCATCACGAAGACGGAAAAAGGAAGCTAAAAACCACAGAGACACAGAGGTCACAGAGAAAAAACAACAACAGAAAAGCTCTTGGTACTCTCCGTGCCATTGCGGGTCATAGAAGAAAGAACATCTCTGTGGTTTTCTCCGTGTTCTCCGTGTCTCCGGGGTTGAAAAAAAGAAAACATCTCCGTGGTCTCCCCGTGTCCGTGGTGAGTAAAAAGACAGAATCTCCGGGGTTCTCTCTGTCCTCCCTCGATGAGCACGCGCACACTGGACTGGTGGCGCCAGGCCGAAAGGGATCTGAACCTGGCCCGCCTGGCCCGCGACGCTGCATGTCATGAGTGGGCCTGTTTCGCCGCTCATCAGGCGGCTGAGAAGGCGGTCAACGCCCTGCATCTGGCCCACGGACAGGAGGCCTGGGGCCATGTCGTGGCACGTCTGATCCAGGAGCTTCCGGAGCCCCTTCGACCGGGGCCCGATCTGCTGGAAAAGGCGCGTGTCCTTGACGGTTACTACGTTCCCACGCGCTATCCCAATGGCCATCCGGAAGGGCCGCCATTTGAGCATTACGGTCCCCTGCAAAGCGAACTGGCCCTGCAATATGCCGGTGAGATCCTTGCATTCGTCCGTGATCGTCTGGCCTGACCCGCAGACGGTCCGCACCGCCGTTCGCGACTGGGCGGATCAGCAGGCCCGGACGCATCCCGAGCTTCTGGCCGTCGCCTGTTTCGGGTCGCTCGCCACAGGGCGTTTCGGTGTGGGCAGCGATGCGGACCTCCTGCTCATCGTGGAGCACGCACACGCCGATCCGGCGGAACGGCATCGTCCCTGGCCGGTCGAGACCCTCCCCGTCCCGGTGGACCTCGTTGTCCTCACCCCGGAGGAATGGAATGCCCTGGATCCCGAGACACGATTCGGGCGCATGTTGCTGCACGACGCCGTCTGGATCTGGCACCGACCGCGTTGGCGTCCGCCCTCTTCAACGCCCCAAGCGCCCTGATAAATCAACCGCCACCGCCTCCGTCGCCTGGACCACCGGGACACCGGGAACACGATACAAGGAACCACAGAGACAGAAAAACCACTGTAGAACCACAGAGACACAGAGTTCACAGAGAAAGAAGGAACAACAGAAAAGCTCTCTGTACCCTCCGTGCCTCTGCGGGTCATATAAACAAGATCATCTCTGTGTTTCTCTCTGTGTTCTCCGTGTCTCTGTGGTTGAAAAATGAGAACATCTCCGTTGTCTCGGTGGTTTCCGTACCTCTGTGGTGATTCCCATGCAATTCATTGATCTCCAGGCACAGTACCGGGCCTATCGCGACGAAATCCAGCGGCGCATCCAGACCGTGCTCGAGCACGGCCAGTTCATCCTCGGCCCGGAGGTCAGGGAACTGGAAACCGAGCTGGCCCGGTACGTCGGCGTCCGACACTGCATCACCGCCGCCAGCGGGACCGACAGCCTGGAAATCGCCCTGCGTGCCCTCGGCATCGGCCCCGGGGACGAGGTCATCACCACCCCCTTCACCTGGATCAGCACCGCCGAAACCATCGCGTTGGTCGGCGCCCGACCCGTCTTCGTGGACATCCAACCCGACACTTACAACATCGATCCCGACCTCATCGAACCGGCCATCACACCCCGCACACGCGCCCTCATGCCGGTCAGTCTCTTCGGTCAGATGCCCGACATCGAACGGATCAACGAGATCGCCGCCCGACATGGCCTGGCGGTCATCGAGGACGCGGCACAAAGCTTCGGCGCCACCCGACACGGCCGCCGCAGCTGCGGCGTCACCACCGTCGGCAGCACGAGCTTTTTCCCCGCCAAGCCGCTCGGTTGCTACGGCGACGGCGGCGCACTGTTCACCAACGACGACGCGCTGGCCGACCGCATGCGCGCCATCCGCAACCACGGGGGACTCCAACGCCACCACCACACCCTGGTCGGAATGAACGGCCGATTCGACACCCTCCAGGCCGCCGTTGTTCTGGCCAAACTGCCGCATTTCGACGAGGAACTCCGCAATCGGGAACGCATCGCCCGTCGGTACGATGCCGCACTGCGGCCTTTGCTGAACCTGCCCCATGCCGTGCCGGCGGTGGCGCCCGGTAACACCCACGTGTACGCCCAGTACACCATCCGCGTCCCCAACCGCGACCAGGTGACCGCCAAACTCAAACAACAGGGCATTCCCACGGCGGTTTACTATCCCAAGTGCCTGCATGAACAGCCCGTGTTCCGAGATCTGGGCTATCGGTGGGGCGACTTTCCCGTGGCCGAGCAGGCCTCGCGCGAGGTGCTCAGCCTGCCGATGCATCCGTTCCTGAGCGAGGCCGACCAGGACCGTGTCGTTCACGCCCTCGCCACCGCCCTTTGAACCACGGAGACACGGAGAGTTGAACACCACGCAGACTCTGAGGGAGATTTATAGATAAACCACAGAGGCACAGAGGACACGGAGGAATACACTGAGGCTTTTCCCCGATTTTCTTTCCAACAGCAATGCCACAGAGGGTTTTGCAGGAGATAGAGGGCCAGGATCGCACACAGGGAAAGGGAGTCCACAGAGGCCCGGTGGAACACCACCAAGACACAGAGAGAGATTCATGAATAAACCACAGGGGCACAGAGGACACGGAGATATTTCACTGAGAAGAACTCAAGGGGATTTCCGGCGAATGGAGGCCGATTTTGAACGCTTCGCGCACACCGACCGACCAGGAGGCCCCCCGGGACGATGCAGTTTGTCGGCGGGCACTTTTAGAATGCGACGGTCCCAAGCAGCCAATGGGCACGACATTCAGAAAAAAAGAGATGAGCAGGCTTGCTTGTGGTCATGCCTGCGCCGTTCCCTTTGCTTCCGCGACATCTCGAAAAGAAATCAGAAAACATTTCTGTGTTTTTCCTCTGTGTCCTCTCTGACCCTGTGGTTTTATAAAACCAAAAACCTATCCCAAAACTGTTGACACATCTGCGTGACACGGGTAAGGTGGTGTCGTCCCGAAGCTTACAGCCAGGCGGCTTGAGTGGTTCTGCGCACGCATTCCGGATTGTCCCGGGAACCCAGGAGCGGCCGAGGACGAGAAAGGGCCCCAAGCCCCGTCTCTCAGTGGTCCTGGCCCTGGTCACCCTGGGAAGCGAGACCGCTTCCGGGTCCTGCCCGCAGAAAGCCCCTCTCTCCTGGTTCCAAGCGTAGTGGCCTCTCCGCCCCTTTGGATGCGCCGGGCCTTCCGCATACGGGTGGCCGGGGACGCGGCATATAAGTTAAACCTGGCGGCGTGACTCGCGCCGCCTGGTTCCTTTTCGGGGTGAAGGGTTCGGGTTTTGAAGCGGTGGTGAGGATGCGGCAGGACAGCAGGCTGCGGGGAGCGGGAGGCTTGCGGCCTCAGGTGTCAGGGAAGCCGGGTCCACTTTTGGAGCTTTCCTTTCCGGTTCGGGTGGCCTAGTATCGCTATCCCTTGCCCCAAAGGGGCTGCGAGCGCCGGTACGTGGTGGCCACGTTTCCTGCCAAGCTCCGGAGCCTGCTTGTGTCGGCGAGCAGGCGCCTCACTTTAAAGCATTTCTTCCGCGGCATCAAAAGCCACTTCTTCCTGGGGCAGTTCGCGCAACGCACGCCTTTGGGGCTGCACCGTTTTCTGGCGCTCTGCCTTCTGACCTACCTGCTGGCACACTGCGTGAGGATGGACGGGAAGGGAAGCTGGCGGGAGGCCAGGGAGCGGGCGAGCTAAGCTTCTCTTGCCTGAGTTCGTGGCGCAGGTCGCCCTGCTGGAGCCCCACCCCCTGGGTCTGTGGCCGCAGGGGGAGGGGGTCAGCGTTTATGCGGGACATGCGGCAGG
This sequence comes from Limisphaera sp. 4302-co, assembly GCF_049537155.1. Lineage (NCBI taxonomy): Bacteria > Pseudomonadati > Verrucomicrobiota > Verrucomicrobiia > Limisphaerales > Limisphaeraceae > Limisphaera > Limisphaera sp. 4302-co. The sequence continues at coordinate 28,831 of NZ_JBMVQZ010000001.1, read as the reverse complement.
TGCAAGTTTTGAGTTTTGCCAGATTCTTCCTCTCCGCCACAGGAGAACAAACCATTTTTGCTTTTGCCAGCTTTGCAGGCCAAGTTTTTTTGGCCAGGCATCTGACCCAGGATCAATATGGCTTGTTCGCTTTGGCCAGCACTTTCCTCGCCGTAGCAGCCAGCTTGCACGTCACCCTCTGGGGTGAACCCGTGGTTGTCTACGGCAAAAGTCGTTTCCAGGGACTCACGCTTGGCTACTTCCGAAGGGTTTTTCAGCTGCAACTTTATTTTGGGGCAGCTCTTGCAACAGCGGCATTTGCACTGGCGCTCTTAATACTGAGAGCCAAGGAATGGCTTTACACCAGCTTAGCGATAGCTCTCGCCCTTCCGTCCTGGCTCACGCTGACCTTTTACCGCCGGGCTGTTTACGTCTTCCCCGCTCCGCATTTGGCAGCACTGGGCGGTGTCCTGTATACCGGAATTTTTCTTCCAACCCTTTTCTTGCTTCACAAATGCTCCCTTCTTCAAAGCGATACCGCTTTTTTGGCTGTGTTTCTGGGCTCACTGGGGAGCCTTCTCGTTGTACGTCATTTCAAGCCGTTCTGTATACGACAAAACATGGCTCTCAACAAAAAAGACATCTTTCTTCTTCATTTTTCCTATGGAAGGTGGGTCATTCCCGCACTTGCCCTCTCTGGCTTGGCCGGCAATCTGCCATACTGGACACTTGCATCTGCGCACAGTATTGAGGACGTTGCACGTCTACGAGTGCTGGCGTTGCTCTATACGCCTATAAACCTGATCGCCGCAGCCCTTAGCCAACTGGCTCTATCCTCGCTTGCGCCGGTAAGCGTTCAACCTCGCGCTTTCGTGTTTCGCCTAAAAGCGGCTACAGGCCTGGCAATTGCCTTCACCGCACCGTTCTCGTTGGCAACAGTCATCTGGGGGCAACCTGCTCTGCAAGCTCTTTTCGATAATCAATACGCAAGCATCCCACCCTTGTACCTTTCTTTGTTGGCTCCCATTCCCGTTTTGTTGGGGATAGCAGGGATGATGGGCACAGCTTTGAGAGCCCTAAATCGACCACAACGCGTACTTGCCCTTCACCTTTCATCCTCTGCTTTGGTACTCTTCCTCGCCACCATTCTACCGATAAAAATGGGGCTTCCTGGAGCACTGCTCAGCTTGACATTGCTCTTTCTTTTACAAGCCATATCGGGTGCCTATCTAGTGATAGGTACCATCAAACAGATTAGAAACGGGGGATAAACATGTTAAAGGCTTTGTTAATGGCCCAGACAAGCAATCTCGGGGACGATATCCAGGCCTGGCCTGTTTGGAAATTTTGGGGAACGGTCGACGCCGTCCTTGACCGGGATACCTTTGACTGGTGGTACCCTCAGACATTCCGCCTTGACCCTGGGCAAAGAGTTGCTGTAGTGGTAAATGGGTGGTACACTTACAATCCCACGCGTTGGCTTCCCCCTTCAACCCTGGTTCCCTTTTTCATTTCTGTCCATATCTCTCCCGAAATAGCTGACAAGTTTTTTCGTCCAGAAGTGGTGGAGTACCTTTCCCGGTTTGAAATAGGCGCGCGGGATTTAAAAACGGTGGAATTGCTAAAGCATGCTGGGCTCAAAGCTTACTTTTCCGGGTGCCTCACTTTAACGGTTTCCAACTGGCTCACCCGGGATTGCAAGCCGGATAAGTTTCGACCGCTCATCATTGACTTACACGAGAACGCTTTCAAGTATGTGCCAAGGGAAATCATCCGGAGCGCATCAACCTTAAGCCAGGAAATCTCTCCGATAGCCACAACCCTGACCCGGGTTCGGACCCTCCTCGCCCGCACGCCAATTTTCGGCATACTTAAAATGCTGCTTTCAAAAAACCGCGCTGATAAAATGTTGCTAGCACTCCACAGGCCGTTTGTTCCAAGTTCACCATTATTGCGGCTCACCCTTGCTGAAATGCGATTACAGGCGATGGCCAGCGCCTCTGTTATCCTGACCTCTAGGCTTCATGTGGCTCTTCCTGCAGCTTCTCTGGGAGTCCCTGTGGTCCTTGTGCATCCCAGACTCCATGAAGATCCGCGCTTTAGCGGTTTAAGTGACCTTGTCATAAGCTACGATCTGAATGAATTTAAAGATGTGGGTCTTGCTCTTGCCTATGATCAGCTAAGTAATCCCAACGCTCAACTACTAGAACAAATGAAAAGATCGCTTTTAAGCCGCCTAGACGTCTTTCGTGTGCAGATTTCCTACCCAAATGGAGGATGATAATATGAAAGCATCTGTGGATCACCCATTCCTTCGCGGCGGCAGCCCAGTCATCGTCGCTGCGCGGAGACTGGGTGTGGTAAAAGGTTTTGACATTGTCCTACGCGCGTTATCGTTGGTGCTTAAAGAGAGATGAGTGCGGTTGATTTTTTAGGACCAAGGCTCCGAAAGAGCAAAGCTGGAAAGGTTAGCTCAGGACTTAGTATCGTCACACACGTGACTATGCCTGGATTTACGCGCAACCTTCCTGCACACGTAGCACAAGGTGGCCTGTTTGTTTTGAGAGCCGCTGGGAAGGCTTACCAACCCTGCTTATTGACGCTTTAGCTGCAGTGCTACCTGTCGTCGCTACCGACTGTCCCTCTGGCCCGCGGAAAATTCTAGAAGGGGCAAAATGGGGTAAGCTGGTTCCGGCAGAGGATTGTCACGCACTTGCCCGAGGCATTCTTGAAGAATTAAAAACTCCGCTGCTCCCTCCACCGGGTTCCTAGGCACGTTTATCAGAGGAGGTTATTGCCAACCAGTGGTTTTTGCTGTTGGGCGAGGTGCTGGCGTCAACATGTGCATGACTCGTTAAGTGAGATAACATAGAGCCCGTGCCCATGGTCAGCATCGGTATACCTTTTCTCAACCCAGGGCCTTACCTGGACCTCGCCGTACGTTCGGTTTTCGCCCAGACCTATCCGGACTGGGAGCTGATCTTGATAGACGACGGATCCACAGATGGCAGTTACGAGCGAGCCATGGCAATTCAGGACCCCCGGGTCGGCGTCTTTCGCGATAGCCAGAACAAAGGTTTGCCCGCCCGGCTGAACGAGATCGTGCGTCTGGCGAATGGCGAACTGGTGGCGCGGATGGACGCGGACGACGCCATCCACCCCTTCCGCCTGGAAAAACAGATAGCCTTTTTGCAAGCGAACCCAGAGGTGGACGGGGTGACCTCGGGGGCGTACCTCATTGACACCGAAGACAAGCCCATAGCCCTCTTACCGGGTCGCCAGCCCTCGGCGCGGGAGGCCCTGGCGCGGGGTGGGTTTCTGCATGCCTCGCTTCTCGCCCGCAAGGCTTGGTTTGAAGCCCATCCTTACTCCCTGGACTACCCTCGGGCCGAAGACCGGGAACTCTTCGTGCGGACGTTTAGGACCTCGAAGGTCCACGTGCTCCCCGAGCCTCTTTATTTCTACCGCTGGTTCGGGGTGCCTCGAGGGCAGACCCTCAGGACCGGTTACCGTAGTGAAAGAAAAGTGATGTGCAAGTACGGGCCCAGCCTTGTGGGATGGGGACCCAGTTTACACCTTATCATCCTTTCTTATGGAAAGGAGCTAGTAACATGGTTTCTTGAGCGGACCCGCTTGGAAAAGGGTTTCCAAACCAGACGAGCATTCCAGCCCTTGCTAGAAAGGGACCGGAGAGAAGCGCTAAAGATTTTGAAGGCCATAAGGGAAACTCCCGTTCCGGGGTGGGACTGAGAAGAGCCGGATATGTCAACAATACTGATCGCTCTCTTCTACCATACTCTTATCGCCTCTCCCCTCTACGTGTTGGAAAGCGGCCTTCCGCAACCCTTTCATGTTCTGCGCCTTCCCTTGATTCTTGGAAACGCCTTTCGCCCAAATTTCCGCTGGTTTGGTAATGTACTTGAAGCGCTTGTTGGGTCTGCGGTTTATGCTGCAGTTGTGAACGTCTTAACGTACATGCGGTATTTGGATACACACTCACTTTTAAGTGCCTAATACTACATATTTGACGTCGGCATACTCTGGGCAACACAAAACACTCTGATAAACAGCCCTCAAGTCGCCCTGAAGCAGACTAGGCACATCCTTATTGTTCTTGTAAGTCTTAAGCTGCTCCTCTTGATCTCAGGCAAAGGCAGATACTTTGACGGCGTGCGTTTTGCAGGCACTCTCAACGACCCCGATCAGTCAGCGCACTGGACTTTGTGGGTGCTTATCAACATTATCACGACCGAGTACGCTATAAGACGGCAACTGGCGGTCTCAACGTTGATGGCCGTGATCCTCGGCGGTGTAGTCTTGCTGGCTACAGAGTCTCGCTCAGGTCTACTGGGCTTTTTATTGATTTTAGCACGCATCTCTTTGGTCTACACGAGGGATCTGGTTCGGCCCCGGATTCTTTCAAATTCATGGCCATAGGCTTGGGGTTAATCGGTAGCGTGGTCTTAACACGCCTGTCGTTAGGCCTCGTAGAGAACGAAGCAACTCAATGAGCAAACAAGGTGATTAACCAAGCTCAGTTCTATATGGACCGCATCAACGAAGGCATCCTTGAGGGGGCAGGCAATCTGGAGCAGCGCGGCTACGATCGCATGTGGAAATATCCGGATTACTTAATTCTGCGGGCAGGCGAAGGGGCCAACGACCGTTGGGCTGAAAAATGCTCCTTTTTAGCAGAGATACATTCCACACCTGCAGGAGTGGCCTTCTATTATGGAATTCCCGGGGCTGCATTACTCCTGATTGGTTTGATTAGGGCAAGGAGAACGCTGCCGTACTTTTGGATGCGACTGCTGTTTCTCGCGCCACTTCTTTACAGCGTCGGCATTTACAACCTGCGCAACGCACACTTTTGGATGGGCGTGGCAGTCATTTGGTCTGTGGGAGCGCGGCTCCGCAGCTCCTCTCAGCAGTGTCCGAAACCTCCCAGCCAAGCCAAGGGGCTTCGGTGATGAAGATTGCGATTGTCACCCCATATGCTCCCACGTTTCTCCACTTTCGTGGTCCCCTGGTAAAGTACCTAAGGGAACAAGGGCATGATCTTGCCCTGTTCGCTCCGGACTGGACACCCGAGCTACGGCGGACCGTGGAGGGTTTTTCCCAAGGAAAAGTGGAGAGCTACCCCTTGGACCGAACGGGCGTGAACCCTCTTGGAGACCTCAGAACTCTGGCTGCCTTAAGCTTCTCTTTCCTCTACTTAAGTCCCCAGGTGGTTTTGACTTTCCAGCCCAAGCCCAACGTCTACGGCATCCTGGCGGCGGGCCTAGCGCGGGTGCCTCTGCGGGCGGCTGTGGTAGAGGGTCTGGGCTTCGCCTTCACCCCGGGGAGGAAACGCTGAAGAAACGGGTCGTCAGGACGGCCCTCAAAACCCTCTATCGCTTAAGCTTCGCATTCGCCCACAAGGTGTTCTTCCTCAATCCGGACGACCTCAAGGAGTTCGTCTCCCAAGGTCTGGTGCGGCCGGAAAAGGGGGTCCTTCTGGGGGGCATTGGGGTCCCCCTGGAGGCCTGGCCCCCCGCTCCTCCACCAATTGCCCGGCCTACTGCAACAGCTCATCGAATACACCCTCCCGCACCAGACGCTGGAGCAATCGCAGCACGCCGCTTTTGGAGCCAAACCGTCGCGCGAGCTCGTTCCATTTGGCTAGGTTGCCAACGACCATAAGATGCCCACCAGTACCCTGCCCTTGCCGGTCCGAGGGCGGCCGCGCCTCGGGCTCTCGGCAGGGTCGCGATTACGCGGACAGAACCACTCCAACGGTGTATCCATAACTTAACGCACAACTGCCTAATGACGAACACGCGAAAGCTCGTCAACGGCTTTACCAAGGATTTTACTACACGCTAAGTACGTTCTCCCGCATCACTTGACGCATGATCACACAAATACTGTTGGCCCTTGCAATCGCCATCAGCCCGCTTTATCTCTGGCAAAGCGGCCTGCCTCAAATAGGTCACGCCATCGCCGCCCTGCCGGCAGCGCTCCTGTTTTTCCGGGCTAAACCGTGGCGATTTAAACCACACTTATTCGGTTTGGCTTTCGCCGCATATGCTGTCGTTGTCAATCTGGTTGTCTTCGCTCTCTATCGTGACACAAAGACACTTCTCTCCGCTTTTTACTACCCGTTCAATTTCCTTGTATGGAATGCTACAGTGTGGACTCTTGTCGACCAGAACGGCCAAGCGCACACGAAGAAGTTCCTGCTGTTATTGAGGCTGGCACTATGGCTGTTTCTACTAATGGAAACCGCAATGGTTACCACGGGATGGTATACAGGCTGGAAAGCCCAACGCCCCACCGGCACCTTCAATGACCCCAACCAACTTTCTCACTGGGTGGTATGGACGGTCGTCGTCATCACATCTGAAGCGTGGTTGAACCGTCGCAGCCTCGTTGATGGCTTCGCAGCCTTGGTAGCTGGCTCGATTTGTGTGTTTTACGCCGCTTCTCGGTCCGGTGCCATCGGGATGGCAACAGCCATTCTCGGGTACGGTTTCCTCGCTGCCTCATCCCTGAGATTCGCAGCCGCGCTCACGCGCATTTACGCCATTGTCGCGGTTGCAGCAGCGACGTTGATCGTCACAGCGGCCGCTTACGATTCCATCCGGAGCGTCCTTGCCGATGTCCCTCTTAATGCCCTTGCGCGTCTCCAGGAAACAGACTGGCGCCTCGAGCTCGAGAAGCGCGGGTACGACCGGCTCTACAAGTACCCGTTCCTGTGCATAACGGGAGCCGGCGAGGGCGCAGAATGGCGGTGGTACATGCGATGCTGGTTCACCGGTGAGATTCATTCCACACCAGCAAACCTTCTTTTCTCGTACGGCTTACCAGGATCCCTGTTCTTTTTGCTGTTCTGGCTCAAGCAGTGGCTCCGACTCCCAGGGCCGGGCCTCAAGATAATGGCGATTGCCCCACTTGTGTACAGCCTCGGCACCTACAGCTTGAGGAACTGGACACTGTGGATCGGGATGGGTCTGCTTTACGGTCTGGCCCGGTTTGCAGAAGATCGGTACCATCCATTGTGCGACTGTTCCGCCGCCGCAAGTCCCAAACGACCCAACCTCTTAAAGGCTCGTGTAGGTCAAAGTCCTCCCCTTGGTCTGCAGGCATAGAACTGACTCGTGAACATTTTGTACACATTGAGCCAACGCGCAATGCGCACGTCTTCCTTCGGAACATGCAAAAGAAAGCGGCCAGTTAGAACGCTGTGCCTCAACACGTATGTGGACACTAACTACCTTAGGCCGCTCGAGCACGAGAAAAGTGCTAATCTCGCGCTGACCACAACAGCCGGCCTCCACCAAGGCACTGTGTGGGAGCGGTCTGTCGCCCACCCCGTCTTCCCCTGGTGCAGAGAAATGAACACGAGGGCTTTTCCCACCGGATGCACAGCTGCCGAGAATGCCGCAGCGAGGCCACCGTGCGCTCGATCACCCATCGCCGAAGACACCGCCGCAGCGACCGGCCGTCCTGCGTGCGATTCTCCGGCCGACGACTGCTCCGGTGCGGCGCCATCAGCTCCATGCCTCGCGCCGCAAACGCCCGGTCCAGTGCATCGCTCTCCCAAGCCTTCTCGCCCACCACCCGCTCCGCGACCTCCTTCGTCAGCATGAAATCGAACCACCCCTGCGCCAGAGTCGACTCATGCGGCCGGGCCGAACAGCCCTGCACCGCAATCGGCAATCCCCGGCCGTCCACGGCAATGAGGATCTTCACCCCCTTGCCCACCTTCGTGCGCCCGATCCCGTCGCCTCCACCACGTGCCGGACAGAACGCAGCATCCGGAAAGCATTCCTACAGCCGATACTCTCCGCGCTCCTCCACCAATTGCCCGGCCTCCTGCAACAGCTGTTCGAATACACCCTCCCGCACCAGACTCTGGAAGAAGCGGTGCACGCCTATTTTTGGAACCGAAGTCTCGGCGCAGGTCCTTCCCTTTGGCCCCGTCGTCCAGCAACGCAATGGTTCCCGCCAGTGACTTGTGCTTCTCCGGTGGCTGCCGTCCCTGACGCTTGTCGGAGCCTTTGCAATGGCTGGGCAAACGCTGCTTCCCCAGAGATCAGCTCGGCATATGGTAGCAGGTAGTGGCCTGTAGTGTTCCAGTCATAGATTGGGCTGGCCTGTTCTCGGTTCGTAGAAGCGAACTCGGAGGCGGTCCTCATAACACCTTGCCGGCCTCTGGAGCTGGAGTGGAGTCGGCCTGGTACGGTGAGACGTGCACTACGTGAGCAGTGCTCCGACCGATTATCCGAATGCACGGGTCCGGCATGAGAGTCTGTCAAGTCATCACACGAACCGAGGCCGGTGGGGCGCAGGTTCATCTGCGGGATCTGGCGCGTGGTTTCAGAGGGCTGCTGGATATTCAGGTGCTTGCCGGCGGCGATGACGGCCCTGGCTGGCTGCGCAGCGAGCTCGCGGAACTAGGGATTCCGCTCATCCTCCTTCCGCCGCTCACGCAACCGATCCGGCCCTTGCACGACCTGCGCGCCCTGTTCATATGCAGGCGTGTGTTGCGCTCGTTGAAGCCGGATCTGCTGCACTGTCATTCGTCGAAGGCCGGCCTGATCGGACGTCTGGCGGCCAAATCGCTGGGGATTCCGTCTGTTTTCACGGCCCACGGTTTCGCCTTCACTCCTGGTACGCCTCTCGCGCGGCGGTGGCTGGCGCTGGGGTTTGAGTGGATTGGTGGGTGGGTGGGCGACGGGATCATCACCGTCTCTGAATACGATAAAAGGCTTGCGCTGCGTCACGGGGTGGCGCACGGGGCGCCGGTGTGGACCGTGCACAACGGGGTCCCGGATGTGAGCGTCAGAGCCTGTCCAGCCAGGGAACCGCCAGTGATTGTCATGGTCGGGCGTTTCTCGCGGCCGAAAGACCAAAGGCTGCTTGTAGAAGCCCTGACTGCGCTCAGGGAGCTTTCGTGGGAATGCTGGTTCGTGGGCGAAGGCCCCACGGAAGGCGCCTGTCGGACGTACGTAGAGCAAAGGCGGCTCGAGGGCAAGGTGCGGTTCCTCGGAACCCGCCGGGACGTGCCCGATGTGTTGGCAAAGTGTCAGATCTTCGTCCTGGCCAGCAATTGGGAGGGGTTGCCTTTGAGTGTCCTCGAGGCCATGCGGGCAGGATTGCCGGTCGTGGCATCGGACGTCGGGGGAACCCGCGAGGCCATTGCCGACGGTGAAACAGGCTTTCTCGTCCCCCGTGGGGACGCAGTCGCACTCCGAGACCGACTTTTGCAGTTAATCCAAAATCCGTCGTTGCGATTGCAGATGGGTAGAGCTGGACGGGCAAGATACGAGCGGTTTTTCACCGTGGATCGGATGCTCCAAAGGACCTGGGAGGTGTACCGATTGGTCCTCGCCAAGCACGGCAAGGCGCTCCCCCGGTGGGAGGAAGCCGCCGAGCGCAGCCTGGCACGTCAAGGTTTATGAGCGTTTTACTCACTGGAGGAAACGGTTTCATTGGCCGGCGGCTGGTCGAACTGCTGAAGGCGGAAGGGCGTGCGGTTCGCATCCTCGACCGGCGTCCCGAACCGGGTCCGGCGGTCCAAGGGGATCTGGCGGATTCCGAGCAGCTGACACGAGCCGTCGCGGGTGCCGACGCCGTGGTGCACCTGGCAGCGGAGCATCGCGACGACGTGCGGCCCGTGCAGCGGTACTACGACGTGAACGTGCGGGGCACGGAGAATCTGCTCCGAGCGATGGAAGAAGCGGGGTGTAAACGCATCGTGTTCACCAGCACGGTGGCGGTTTATCCGCTTGACGTGCGCGAGCCCGACGAGGACTACCCGCCGGCTCCGTTCAACGAATACGGACGCAGCAAGCTGGAGGCCGAACGATTGATCGAGGCCTGGGCTTCGGCAGCGCCCGATCGATGCGCCGTTGTCGTCCGGCTGTGCGTGGTTTTCGGTGAGGGCAATCGCGGCAATGTTTACAATCTGCTTCGCCAGATTGCCGATGGGCGTTTTGTGATGGTGGGCAGGGGCCGGAATCGGAAGTCCATGGCCTACGTGGGGAACGTGGCGGCTTTCCTGCGTTGGTGCCTGGACCTACCCCCAGGCCTGCACCGGTTCAACTACGCCGACAAGCCGGATCTCACGACCGCCGAGCTGGTGGGACTGGCACGGCGGGCACTGGGACGCGATCGTCACTGGACGGCCCGCATTCACCTCCCTTACGCAGTGGGGTTGGGACTGGGCTATCTGGCGGACGGGCTCGCCCGGGTGCTCGGCAGGCCGCTGCCATGGAGCAGCATCCGGGTCCGAAAATTCTGCGCGGAAACGACCGTCAACACCGCGCGGGTGGAACGGACGGGATTCGTGCGGCCGTTCACCCTGCAGGAAGGTCTCGAACGGATGATCCAACACGATTTTTCGGACAGACGGAACGAGACCCGCGCAATCGGTGCCCCGGAAGCAAAGAGTTCATGAAGGACGGAACAGGTTCCGGTTTGGAAGAGGCCGCCTTTGGCGGCCTTTTTCGTCTGCAGACGCGGCGCGCACGCAGGACATCCACATAGCGAAACCACGGATGTTGTTGCACCCGCCCTGTGCCGGACGAGTGCTCGGGCACGCTGCTGTAGTGGGCAGGTTGACGGTTTCTGCACTCACCGAGTTTTCTATTGATCACCGGTCTGCCGCTGCGGTAGAAGGGGCTTCGGAAGATCCAGCTCGAACCGGAGTCGCCAAAGGCGGCTGAGTGGTTCAGCCGTGGGAATGTCCATGTCGGAGGTGGAATCGTACAAGCTCGGTGCGTGGGCGGTGTGGTTGTACGCGGGCGCGGGTCTGGCCGTGGCGTGGCCGGTTTACCCGCTCGTAATCCGCTGGTTCCGTCCGTGGGCGGAACGGCGGGGGATTTCCTTTCACCAGACCCACGTGACGCCGGTTCCCCGTGCGGGCGGGGTGGTGCTGGCGCTGCTTTTTTTCCTGGCCGCGTGCTCGGCCCACGTGTGGCTACCGGTTCACCCGGATCGGATTGCCGAGAACTGGGGCATCGTGGTGACGAGTCTGGCCATGTTCGGACTCGGCTTTTGGGATGATTTGCGTCCGCTCGGGGCACGGAAGAAGTTGCTGGGACAGGTGGTAATCAGCTTGGCAGCGTGTTTTCTGGTGGGACGCATCGAACTGTTCCGCATCCCCTTCGGTCAGGATGTGGTGTCGCTTGGCTGGTGGGGCATCCCTCTCACCGTGCTCTGGTTGGTGGCATTCACGAACTTGATCAACCTGATTGACGGGTTGGACGGGTTGGCGGGTGGCCTTTCGCTGATGTTGCTGGCCCTGCTGGCCTACGTGGGGTGGAGTACGGGGGCGGTCTTTCCCACCGTGGAGGCGGCGGCGCTGGCAGGCGGGCTCGTCGCGTTCCTGAGGTATAATTTCCCGCCGGCGCGGATCTATCTGGGCGACGGTGGCGCCTACTTCCTGGGTTTCCTGACCGGTCTGCTGGCCATGCGCCTTTCTCACAAGGGAACCGTGGCGGCCGCGCTCGTGGCGCCCCTCTTTGCGCTGGCCCTGCCGATCATCGACACTTCGCTGGCCATCCTGCGGCGCGGCCTCAAGGGCCTGCCCCTCTTCCGGCCCGATCGGCAACACATCCACCACAAACTGCTCGGCGAGGGGTTCAATCAGCGGCAAACCGTTCTGGTGCTCTACGGGTTTTCCCTCGTGGCGCTCTTGATGGCCTTCGGCGTGTTCTGGGCCGGGGAACGAACCGCACCGCTGTTTCTGGGGGTGCTGGTCCTTTTGGTGATTCTGGCGGCCAGCCGACTTCAGTTCGCTCGCGAATGGTTTGCCCTGGGCCGCTTCCTCGGCTCGACGTTGGAAGTACGCAAGGCCGCGCGATATGCACTGGCCCTCAGTCAGTGGTTCGAGCTGGAAGCCGAACGGACACGGTGTCCGGAGCGGATGTGGGAGGAATTCGGCTTTCTCCTCCGCAAGCTGGGTTATACCCGTGTGCGTCTGCGGAGTCCCGCAGGCCGGGAACACGTCTGGACAGCACCGGCTACGCCGGCCGTGCCCGTCCGCAGGGCCGTGGTCCGGCTGCCGCACCAGGGCGGTTTGGAGCTCGAGTTCGAGGCGCCGGAATCGATACCCGAGCGCATCTTCGATTTGCAGACCGAACTGGCGGCAGAGGCCTGGGCCAAGGCACTGGAAAAGTGCGGCCCGGTCCAGCCCCGGCCCGTGGCCCGCACCACCCAACCGGACCCGCTCCACGAACGTTCACGCGCAACAGCCGCTCCCCGCTGCTGACCACGGAGAACCCCACGCAGGTTTTTCCCGTTCCTCCACCACGGAGCCACGGAGAAGCATCACGGAGGAGTTGTGCGAAGAGGGGCCGCCTTTCGGCGGCCCTTTTTCTTCAACCACCGAGACACCGAGACCACAAAGTTCGTTTTTCTTTTACCCACGACAGAGGGACAGAGGACACGGAGACACCTTGAACATGTTTTTTCTTTTCCCTTTTTGCATTCCCCGTGATCTCCATGTCTCTGTGGTTTTTCTTTCTTCCGCTGTGTTGTCTTGTCACCACCGAGGTGCGGAGGACACGGACAAGACAGAAGGTTTTCTTTCCATCTCTTTTTTCTCTCTGTGAACTCTGTGCCTCCGTGGTTTTCAGATCTCTCTTTTTCGGATCTCCGTGGTTCACAACCACGGAGGCACGGAGCACACAGGATACACAGAGCTCTTCTTTTTCTTCTTGACCACGGAGCAACGCGAACGACACGGAAATATTGTTTTTCCTCTTAACCACAGAGCACGGAGGACACGGAGATGTACTTTCTTTATCCGCCACGGCGGAACGCAGAACGCAGAGATGCCACAGAGATGTTCTTGTGTTTTCTCTCTGTGAACTCTGTGCCTCCGTGGTTTTGACAACTTCTCCGTGGTTTTTACCCGCGCTTCTCCGCGTCCCGGTGGCGGTCTCCGTGGCTCCGTGGCTTGGCGCCGGTCAGTCGTTGAGGGTGATGACCTCGATGCGGGTGGGGTCGCTGATGCCCAGTTCCAACAGCGCCGCGTTGTCGTAAAGCTCCCGGCTCACGGGAGGATGTGCGATGCCCAGGATCCGCCGCTGGCGCTCGATCTCGCGCAGGGACAGTACGTCCAGCGCCACAGGATCGCGTCCGACCCGGATTTCGTTCAGTTCGCTGGAGTAGTGCAGCAACCCCCGGTTGCCCCCCAGGTACTGGCACAACAATCCGTCCACCACGCACAGTGCGAGGTGATCGGCCAGCGGCGGCAGGGCGCAGATCTCCGGCACGGCCCGGGCCAGCCGGGCCGATTCACCCTCGAACCGCTGGAAATTGTCCACACTGCCCCGCGCCAGCGTGTACAACAACCCGGTCACCCCGGCCTCCGGATGCGCCATCATCGGACTGACCACGATCAGCCGCGTGATCCGCCGTGTCAGCAGCAGGGTGACGTGGGATTTTCGGCCCGCACCGGGCTGGTGCTGGCCGTACTCGAGGTCGCCCCAGACCAGCGTGCCCAGCAGGGGCGATTCATAAAAGACGGCCGGGTCGTAGCCGGCATCGGCCGCGCCGGCCAGCTCCACGCCGTGGCGCCGGGCCAGGTCGTCAAACCCGGCCTTTTCCAGATCGCGCAGGTACTTGTCCCATACAACGATGTTGGTGGGCGGCACGCCGGACTCGATGAGGCCGCGCACCAGGGCCTCCACCACGGCGGGGCGTGTGCCGAAGATGGGGCCGGGGACGGAATGGACCTTGATGCCGACGACGTCGCCGGTGGCGACGAGGCTGCGCCAGGCGGCGGCAAGGTCCGGTGCGCCGGTCCAGCGGATCACGGCCCGATCCATCATCCGGCGGACCAGATCGGGTCGCGGCACGTAAGCGTCCTGTGCGCGGGGGTCGTGAACGACGACGATGCGGGTCAAGGGCGCGGACCCGGACGGGGTCGGTGCGCCGCGGGCCGTCCGCCCGGCAATCATCGCGGTGGCGATCAGGAGGAGGATCGAACCGATCGCTGTCAAAAGCTGGCCTGCGTTTCTTGACACTTCGAAGGCGGGGATGTTACCACCGGCGGAGATGGCGGCCACGAAAAATCGGTCGGCGCCCGGGTGCCTCCTGCTGGTCGGCTTGATGGTCTGGTTTCTGGGGGCGGGGTGCACACCGGGCGGGGTGAAGGCGCTTCGGGAAGGGCAACAGGCCCTGGCCGCAGACGATTTGTCGCGTGCACTGGCGCGGTTGGAACAGGCGGTTGCCCGGTTGCCCACCAACGCGGTGGCATGGAACGAGTACGGCGTGGCGTGTCACCGGGCCGGCCGGCTGACCAACGCCGCCATGGCATACGTGCGTGCGTTGCAGTTGAATCCGGACCTCCTGGAGGCTCGGTACAACCTGGGTTGCCTGTACCTCGAGGCGGGCCAGTTCGAATCCGCGCGTTCGGCGTTCCTGGCCTGCACGCTCCGCGATCCGGGTCGGATCGAGGCCTGGTGGCGACTGGGCCTGGCCTCGCTGCAACTGCGGCAGACGAGCGAGGCCGAACGGGCCTTCCGGGAAATGCAAAAGCTGGCGCCGACAGATCCGCGGCCGTGGAACGGACTGGGTTTGTGCGCGCTGCAGCGCAACCGGGTTCAAGAGGCCGTACGCGCCTTCACCGCGGCGCTGCAGGTCCGGTCCAACGATCCTGTGGCCCGACTCAACCTCGCCGTGACGCTGCACCGCTACGCGCAAAACCCGGCGGCGGCACTGGAACAGTACCGGCAGTACCTGGCGCTCCAACCGCCCCCGCCCGATTACGCAGAGGTGCTGGAGGTTGCACACGCGCTGGAACAGAGTCTGGCCGCCGCCGCAGCGCGCCAGCCACTCCAGCCGGCGGTCCCGACGAACGTCACCCGGGCGCAGGCGGAGTCGGAACCGCCGGAAAGCCGTCCCGGGACCGTCTCCGAACCGGCCCGTGCCCAGCCATGGGCCGGCGCGGGCGGCCCGCCCGGGACCGGAACGGCGGCTGCGGGTGGCCAGGCAGCGACGGGGCGGGAGCGGACGCGGACGAGCCCGGTGGCCGGAACGCAGCCCGAACAGGAACGGGCGGTCGCCCGTAAAGAATCCCAGCCCGGCCGTCCCGGCGCGGAAACGCCTCCAACGCCGGGTCCGGGGGCATCGGGTGGGCAGCCGGGCCGGACCGAACCGGTGGCGCGTGAGGTGGTCCGGTTGCCGCCCGCCACTCCGGTGGTCCCGGCCCCACCGCCCACGACGCCCAGCACGCCTGCCACGCCTGCAGGAGAGCCGCGGCCGACAACGTCCGAGCCGGTGGTGGAGGTGGTCGGCCCGGCGCAGAACGCCGGGCGGGAGACGGTCCAACGCGGCCCGGCCCATTGGTGGGAACGTCTGAACCCGACACGCTGGCTCCGCAGTACCGAGGAGCGCAGTCCAAGGCCCACGCCCCTGCCCGATACCGCCGGTTCCGTCGCATCCGGGACGGTAGCCCAGGCCGCAAGGGTCGCAGAAAGCGCCTCCGCCGCGCGACCTTCGACGGATTCCGCACGCGGGCCCCAGGTCGCCGTCCCGGCACGGTCGGATCGTACGCAGGCAGGGCCGGCGCCTGCGACCGGCGCCATCCCGAGGTACACGTACCTCCGGCCGGCCCGGCCTCAACCCGGGGACGCCAACACGGGGAACGCCTGGTTCGCCAAGGGACTCGAGGCCCAGCGGGACGACCGGCTGATGGACGCGTTGCAGGCCTATCAGATGGCTCTGGAGGCGAATCCCGCATTTTTCGAGGCATACTACAATTTCGCCCTGGCGGCCCTGCGCGTGGGTCGGTTGCGGGATGCGCTGCGGGCGTCGGAGTTCGCCCTGGCGCTGCGGCCCGATTCGCGCGATGCACGCTACAATTTCGCGCTGGCGCTGCGCCAGGGAGGTTATCTGCTCGACGCGGCGGAGGAACTCGAGACCTTGCTGCGCCGTCATCCCAACGACACGCGCGCCTGGCTGGCCCTGGGGAATCTTTATGCACAACAACTGAACCGGCCGGACCGGGCCCGGGAATGTTACGAACGTCTGCTGGCGCTGGAACCGGGCCACCCCGACGCGGAGGCGATCCGGTACTGGCTCGCTGAACACCCGCGCTAATTCACCACGGAGGACACGGAGAGACCACGGAGAGGTTTTCTTTTTTCAACCACAGAGACACGGAGGACACGGAGAACGACACAGAGATGTTCCTTTTTCTACGAGCCGCGGAGGCACAGAGGGCATAAACAGGTCTTCGATTGTTTTTTCTCTCTCCGTGACCTCTGTGTCTCCGTGGTTTTTTAATTCTCTTTTTCCGTCTTCGTGGTCGACAACCACAGACACACGGAGAACAAAGAGGAAGCACAGAGCTTCTGACTTGTTCATCCACCACAGAGAGACCGGGGACACGGAGAGACCACGGAGAGGTTTTCTTTTTTCAACCACGGAGACACGGAGAACACGGAGAACAACACAGGGATGTTCCTTTTTCTACGAGCCGCGGAGGCACAGAGGGCATAAACAGGTCTTCGGTTGTTTTTTCTTTCTCCGTGACCTCTGTGTCTCCGTGGTTTTTTAATTCTCTTTTTCCGTCTTCGTGGTCGACAACCACAGACACACGGAGAACAAAGAGGAAGCACAGAGCTTCTGACTTGTTCATCCACCAAAGAGAGACCGGGGACACGGAGAGACCACGGAGAGGTTTTCTTTTTTCAACCACAGAGACACGGAGAACACGGAGAACAACACAGGGATCTTCCCTTCTGTACGAGCCGCAGAGGCACGAAGGGCATAAAGAGCTCTGCTGTTGTTTTTTCTTTCTCCGTGATCTCTGTGTCTCTGTGGTTTTTTACAACTTCCTCCGTGGTAGTCTCCGTGTCCCGGTGGTTACGGACGGAGGAGGCGGAAGAATAGGGTCTGATTCTGGATCGGCAGGGTGACCCGGTAACGGTCGCCCACCAGCTCCGGTTGCACCTCGCTGCGTGTCCAGAGGGCTTCGGGCCCGATGGAGGCGCTCTGCCAGAGCTCGCATCCGGTGCAGGGTGCCAACCACTCGATGGTGACCTGAGCGCCCTCCTGCCGGATGGTCAACAGCGGGATCGCCTCACCCACGCGCACCCGGTAGAACCCGCTCGGAGCCTGCAGGGGTTGCGTGTCCAGGAGGGTCCGCAGGCCGGTCGGTGTCACGGTGAGGACCGGACGCCATGATCCACCGCGGAGGCGATCGGTCTGTTCCACGGTGTAGAGGTTGCCCGGCAGGGCATAGAGGGCAAGGGTCCCCTGCCCTGTCCCTGCACGTTGCAGGTCGAGGATCGGCTCGGTGCCGACGATGAAGACCCGTCCCACGCCGGCGCGGCCGTTGGCCGCGGGTGCGGCGGGTCGGGCGCCGACGAGTTCCTGTCCGGAAATCCAGACGACAGCGGAATGCTCGTTGGTGGTGGCGTCGAAGGCCAGGTCGGCCAGTCGCACGTGGCCGGTGAGTGACTGATCGGGACGTGGCTGGATTTCGAGCCGGTAGCGGTTGCCATCGAGCGGCAGGAGGGCGGTGGCGCCCACGACCGGGGCCAGGTTGGTGAGGCGCAGGTTGGTGATGCGGCCGGGTGTGACGGTGAAGGTCCAGGTGAGCCGTGACAGGGGTGTGCCGGACTGCAGGGTCAGCGGGATGGCGCCGCCGGTGTTGGTGAGCACGGCAGTTTCACCCACATGCAGGAGGAAGTCGGCCCGGGTGTTCACCACGGTGACCACGAAGCTCTGGGTGGCGCTGAGGCTGGGAATGCCACTGTCGGTGACGATGACGCGGATGAGATAGTTGGTGCCGCCCTGGAACTCGGTGGGCCGCCATCGGAACAGGCCGTTGGTGGGGTCGATGGTGGCCCCGGCCGGCGCACCGGCGTCAAGGCTGTACCGCAGGAGTTGGGCCGGCAGGTCGTCGTCGGTGGCGGTCACAGTGAAACTCAGGAGCGAGCCTTCGCTGATGACGGCGTTGGTGAGCGGGGCCAGCACAGGCGGTGTGTTGGACTCGAGCACGATGACGGTGAAGCTCTGCGTGGCCGAGAGCGACGGTGTGCCGCTGTCGGTGGCGATGACCGTGAGGAGGTTGGTGCTGGGTCCCTGGGGTTCTGCCGTGATCCAGGTCAACAAACCGGTGTTGGGCTGGAGGACGACGCCGGCGGGCGCGCCCGGGCCGAGTTGGTAGGTGAGGGCGTCGCCGTCGGGATCGGTGGCGTTGAGGGTGAGGTTGAGCGTCTGGCCCTCCCAGAGGGTGACGTTGGTCTGGGCGGTGAAGACCGGCGGCCGGTTTTCGAGGGCCACGACGGTTTCGGCGTCCGGCGCGGCGGGGAGCGGTTCGCGATTGCCGGCGGCGTCCACGGCCACGCTGTAGAAGGCGTACCGCCTGCCGAGTTGGCCCTGGAAGATGGCGCCGGTGGTGGGGGTGACAGTGAGCCACCGTTGGAACGGTCCGCCGTCCTCGCTGTAGTAGATGTCGTAACCGACGATGCCGGAGCCGCCCTCGTTGTCCTGGCCGCTCCAACGGACCAGGAAGGCCGAGCGGCTTTGGGCGGGCAGGGCTTCGACGGTGCTGGTGGGCGGCTCGGTGTCCCGGACGGGCAAGGGCTCGTAGATGAGGGTGTATTCACCCGTGCTGTCGTGATCGAGCAGGTGCAGCACGTTCTCCCATTTGGGTCGTTTGCCCATGCCGAAGAAGGTTCGGTCGGTGACCCAGACGTTGGGGAACGCGTTGGTGGC
Organism: Limisphaera sp. 4302-co; assembly: GCF_049537155.1. NCBI lineage: Bacteria > Pseudomonadati > Verrucomicrobiota > Verrucomicrobiia > Limisphaerales > Limisphaeraceae > Limisphaera > Limisphaera sp. 4302-co. The sequence goes on along the minus strand of NZ_JBMVQZ010000001.1, from coordinate 10,126 downwards.
GGGCAGCAACACGCCGTCGGACCGCCGAGCGGCCACGAGCCGGTAGGCGCCGTCGGCGGGATCGGGCACGCGGAGGTAGGCCCAACCCGGCGGCAGATTGGCGGTGAGGGTGACCTGGAGATTGCCGGGTCCGAGTGTGCCGGTAACGGTGGCGTTGGTGACCACGGCCACGGCGTTGGACGAGCCGTCACTCAACCAGAGGGTGTCGGGCAGGTCGCGGCTGTCCACGATGTCATTGACGAGGAAATCGGGTTGGCCGTCCTCGAACGCACCGCCGGCCTGGACCATGCGGATCATTTCGTGGATGCGGACCTCGTCGATGATCGAGAGGCGCGGGTTCCCCTGACCGTCGAGGTGTTCGAAGGTGGCGCTGTAGTTGACGAAGAGGCCCTGGAGGGTGGAGGTGAGGAGCCAACGGGCGATCCTGCGGCCGCCGGGTGGGATGTCGCCGAAGTTGGCGGTGAGTGTGGGGGTCATGGATTGGCCGGCCACCTCGGTGGCGATGATCTTGAAGTCGATGAGCAGGCCCTTTTCGTTTTCGACGATTTCGGGCTGGGCGGAGGTGATGCGGAAGTTGCGTGCGGCACCGGCGCCCCAGTTGTGGACCATGACGGCCAGGCTGAAGGGGATGCTGGGCTCGACGACGTCGGTGAACGGGTCGTCGGCGTAGACATCGCGTTGGTGGAAGTAATCGAGGGTCAGCCGCGCCGTTGGATTGACGGTGATGGGGACGGGGGTGAGCGGTACGTTGACCTGGGCACCGTTGAACTCGTAGCGGAACTCACCGGTGACGTAGTAGACGGTGGGTTCGGTGGGCGCGGCGTCCACGGTGGGCACGATGACCCAGCGGGCCGTGCCCTTGCTGCCGCCGGGGACGCGGCCGTTGCCGTCCACGTCGCTGAGCCCGGTGAGTTCGGGGGGTCGGATGCCGAACAGGTCGGTGGCGTCGTTGCCCCGGGCGTCCGTGAGCCGGATGATGACCCGGATTTTGTCGACGGCAAAGCCGGTGGAGTTGTCGATGTCCAGGGTGGCGCGGAAGGCTTCGCGGCTGAGCACGGCCTCCTGGTCGAGTTTGATTTTGACCTTGGCACACACGCCGCCGCCCTCGGTTTCCTGGAGCCGCTGCCGAACGGTTTCGACGAGGGCATCCAGGGGATCGGCGAATCCGCGATTGACCGCTTCTTGTTGATACGTGCCGACGACCTGGACGCGGCCGTAGAGGATCTCGGCGTCGATGAAGTCGAGGTTGGCGCCGGGCGGGGCGTCGGCGGGTCGCCAGATACCCTGGGTCCAGTTGTCCACGCTGCGGTTCCACCGGTCGAGGACGCGCTGGATTTCCGGCAAGGGGACGCCCGGCGGCAGGACACCGGTGAGGAGGTCCTGACGTTCGGACTCGCTGACGCGGCGGCCCTCTTCGGAGCCCTCTGCCGCGGCCGCCATGAACCGGGCCCACCATTCCGCGAGCCGTTGATCGGTCTGGTCGTTGATCCAGACGTCGGAGGTGGTGCCGACGATTTCCTCGAACAGGCGGAGGTTCGCCTCGACACCGCGGAGGAAGAAGGTTGCCTGGTCCTGCGGCCCGTTGGCGGCGGCCACTTCGGGAGCGAGCCCGAGGCTGCCTTGGATGCACCTTAACAGTGAGTAGACGCATGAGACGGCGCTTCCGATCGGACCGCCAAAGCAACCGACCAGATTCATGGCGCAATCCGCCGCGGCCCAAGCGGTTTCTCCGGGTGTATATGCATTACCGAATCCCACACTGCAGTTGAACCCGGCGAAGAAGCATCCGACGGGACCGGGCACGCATCCCGCGATGGCCAGCACGTAGCAGAGCGCATCGCATGGCACCTTGACGTTGATGGACGGCGCGCTGTAGCTGCTGCTCCCGCCGCCGCCGCCGCCACCGCCGCCACCGCCGCCCCAACCGCCCCAGCCGCCGCCACCGCCGCCGCCACCGCCGCCACCACCACCACAATCGCCCTGCACGCCGCTGACACCCACCGGCGCCCCACCGGGGACCTTGAAGGGACCGCATTCGAAGGCGTACGTGACCTGGCCGTTCATGCCGCACGGCACACCTGCGGCGGCACGGATTCCGGCCGGTGCCGGGTTGGTGAAATCGCCGATGCGCCGGAGCGTGACCGGAATGGTGAGGGCGGATTTGGCCGGCAGGCGCCCCAGATCGCTGATGAGTGGCTCGATGGAGTAGAAGGGATGGTCGCTGAAGGAGAGCTTCACGTCGTCGGCGGCGATGAGGCCGTGGTTGCGGATGGTCAGGTTGACCTGTTTGGTCTGGCCGACGATGCGCAGGTCGCTCACGTCGAGCGAGCCGGGTTCGATCGTGACGACCGGTTTGGGCACCACGGTTTCAAACTCGGTCTCGATGGTGATGCGGTAGTGATCTTCGATTTCGATGCGTTCGACGGTCCAGGTGTAACGGACGGCCTGGTAGGAAAGGAAGGCCGTCACCTCGTTGGTGATCCCGGGTTCGACGAAAATGGTGCTGCGGTGCGGGTTGTGTTGCTGCGCGTCCAGTTCGAGGTCGTAGTAACCCTCCTGGAGTGCGGGTACGAAGAACCGGCCCTGCAGATCCGTAACTCCGTTGGTGACCAGGGCGCGGCTGACGGCGTCGTAGACGCGCACCGTGGCGTTGGTAAGGGGCGGCGAGCCCTCGGCATAGTAGGTGAATTCATCGGCGGCGTGGATGAGCAGGTCGCCCCTGGCCTCGGAGAGTGCGCGGAAGGCAAAAGGCACGGAGATGCCGTGGGTGGGTCCGTTGATGGCCAGGCTGCCCTGGTGCATGGTCAGCTCGATGTTTTCCGGCGGGTTCAGCTGCAGGATCACCACGTTGGTCTGGCCGGGGGCCAACGACGGCATGGGATTGGGGGAGAGCACGCGCATCCAGGGCACCGGAGGGAGCGAAACGGTGAGGGGGCCGGTTTCCAGTCCGCCCTGGTTGACGATCTGGAAGCTGACGTTCCGGCTGGTTCCGCGTTTCATGCCGCCCTCCAGGCGGCCCGGGTAGGCGACCAGGCGCGGTACCAGCGGATCAATGTCCACGCGGAGCGGGAGGTCGAGCGAGACACCTTCCGCGCTGGTGATGCGGATCTGGACGTATCCCCACGTGTAAGAGGCGTCCAGGGCGGAGACGCCGTATCCGAGGGGAACTGTGCCGCCGCCGGCCAGGTAGTTGGTCTGCAAGGTGAGGTTGACCTCCACGTTGGGCGGCTGACTGAGGATGGTGGCGGTGAGGCCGGTCAAGGGCACGTCACTGAGGTTTTGCAAGGTGACCGCGCCGCCGCCGCTGCTGCCCTCGCTGAGCCGGATGGAGGGCCGTTCGGGCGAGGCTTTCAGACCCAGCAGGTAGAAGCTGTCCTGGGCGGGCGGCATGGGCTCGCCCGGATGCCCGGCCGAGATCTCGTAGAAGCCGGCTTCTCCGGGCAGGGGTTCCCAGGTGGTACTGAACCGACCCAGCACATCCGTCAGGGCGGCGATGGTGCGGACGGTATCCCGGACCTTGATATGGATGCTGACCAGGGCATAGGGGGCCGGCTGGCCGTCCGGTCGGCGGGCTTCGCCTGTCAAGGGCACGGGCGTGCCGGCCGGGGCAACCTCGAGCGGGGTGGAGACGGTGGCGCTGTAGGCCGGGCGCACCTGGATGGGCGTGCTCGAGAGGGTGAGGTTGTTGTCCTCGATCACCTCGACCACGCCGTCCTGCGCATCGGCCACGACGATGACCCAGTACGGTCCGGACGTTTGAGGCAAGCGAATCGGCAGGGTTTGGGTGAACCCGGAGCCGGCCGGGATCCCGCCGTTGAAGGTGTATTGGGAGACCAGCACGTCATCGCCCGGGACGGGATCGGAGGAGAGGTAGACCCTTTGGACGATGGCGTTGGAGGGGGCATCCACGTCACCTTGATTGCGCAAGGTGTAGGTGATGTCCACGTAAGATTCGGTTTCCGCCACGGCGGGCACCTGCACTTCGGAGATCACCAGATCGGGCAGGTTGACGTCTGAGACGATCAGGGTGGCGGAACCGGCGGTGAACCCGGGTGCGGTGGCGGTGAGGGTGACGGTTTGGTTCCCGTCGGTCACGCCGTCTTCGACGCTGTCCACGGGGACGGCAACCTCGGTCCGGCCCGCCGGGATGGTAACCTGGTCGGGCACGACGGCCTCGTTGGTGTGGCTGGAGGTGAGGGTGACGGCGAGGTCGGTGTTGGTGCCCGCGTTGCGACGGACGATGAGGTTGGCCACGTGGGTGCGCCCCTCGGGGACGAGTTGGCGATCCAGTTCGAGTCGGAGCGTGGGCCCGTCATCGTCGGTGACGGTCACGACGGCGGGCACGCCCTCGGCGAGTCGGGTTCGGCTGCCGGTGGCCAGGATCCAGTGTCGGAGGGTCACCTCGCGGTTACCGTCCACCAGGTCGTTGTCGTGGGCGGCGATCCAGAAGGTGAGGTTGGTTTCGCCGGCCGGGATGGTGACGCGGGTGGGCACGGTGAGGTACTCGGGATGACTCGATTCGAGTTCGATTTCCACGGCCCGGGGAGCGAGCGGCATTCGGATGAGCCGGGCCCTGGCGGCCTGCGGACCGGCGCCCTCACTGACCGGGTTGGGCGTGACTTCGAGCGTGATCAAGGGCCAGTCGTCGTCGAGCACGGTCACCTCTGCGGTGGCGCCGAAATAGCCCGGTGCCGAGGCGCTCACCGCGATGGTCATGGGTGGTTCGAGCGCGGTGTCGTCCAGGCCGGAGACGTCGAAGGTGACGCTGTTTTGACCGGCGGCCAGGGTCAGGGTGGCGGGAACGCCGAGCTGGGCCGGGCTGGAGCTGGCCAGGCTGACGGTGAGCGGTTCGTCTGCGACATCGCGCGAGAGCACACCCCGGAGGGTGGTCCCTTCCCAGACCTGGTTGGTGGTGAAGCTCAAGAAGAGCCGCGGCCGGTCGATGTCCAGCACGGTGAGTTGGGCCTGGGCCGGCTGGTACCCGGGTGCCGATACTCCCACGGTGACGGTCTGCGGTCCGTCGACCACGCCGTCCACGAGGGCTGAGAGGGAGAAGGTGACCGAGGCCAGCCCGGCGGGAATGGTAACCTGAGCCGGGGCCGTGATCTCGGAGGGATCGCCATTCTGGATGGTCACCTCCAGGGGTGCGGCGCGACTGCCGTTGCGGGTGACGGTGGCCGTGACCGGCTGGGAGGCGCCCTCGCTGACGCGGGTTGCGCTCAACCGAAGGCTCAGCGTGGCCGGGAATTCGGTGGGTTGAGCCGGCACGCCGACGTTGTTGGTCTCCACCGACTCGATGATCTCCTCCCGGCTGTCGGCCCAGACAAGGAACCATAGCGGGCCCACCGCGCCGCCGGGGGGCACGACCACGGACTGGGTGCGCACCAGGGCCGAACCAGCGGCCAGGGTGTTTGTGTACGCGCGGGTGGCGAGCTCCACGGCCCCCGCGCCGGCCGGGTCGGTGGCGAGGTACACCGTCTCGGACCAGCCGGGACCGGCAGCGGCGGCGCCGCGGTTGGTGACGGTGTAGATCAGGGTCACGGTGTCGCCCGGCAGGGCGTTGGTGGGGGCCACGACCTGTTCGACAGCCAGGTCGGGCAACGGAGGCAGAGTGAGCGCCAGGGCGGCCGAACCCCGGTTGTTATTCTCGCTTGCCTCGGGCACGGCGTTGTCGTGGTCGGCGTGCACGACAAGGTAGTAGTTGCCGGGAACGGCGTTGGGCTGGAGCGGAAGGGTGACCTGAATCGTGTTGGTGTAGCTGCCGCCGGCCGGCAACGGCACCGTTTGTGCCGGGGCGGTGGCGAGTCGTGTCCCGGGTGCGTTGACGGCAGCGGACAGATCCACGCGATCGGCCCAGGTGACCCGGGCCGGGGCACTACCGGCGTTGGTGACGACGTAGGTGATCGCGATGGTCTGGCCGAAGGCTGCGGTGGCCGGTGCCTCCACACGGGTCACCCGCAGGTCGGTGGCGACGATGTTCAGTGCGTTGGAGGCGAAGGCGACGTTGTTCGCCTCGTTGACCTCGTAGAGGACATCGGCGCTGTCGAGCTGAATGCCGAACCAACGCGGGCCGGTGCCGACGTCGGGCACGATCACCTGCTGCGTGACGGTGAGGGAGGCGCCGGCCGCCAGTCCGTTGGGACCGGGATCGAAGCGTACCGCGCCCAGGGGCGCGGCACCGGATCCATCCGGATTCGGGGACAGCAACACGAGGTTGTGCCAGGGGCCAAGGGCGGTGCCGGGACCCAGGTTGGTCACGTTGAAGACCATGGCAATCATGCTGCCGGCCTGGGCGCTGTCCGGCACGGTCACCTGACCCGGCACCAGGTCGGGCGGGCTCAGCGTGGTGAAGGTACGGTCCGCGGAGGTCGTGCGGTTGCCCGCCGCGTCGGTCACCGTGATGAGATAATGATAGGTTGTGGCCGGGTTCAGACCGGTGAGGACGAAACTGTGCTGGGTCCGCAACTGGGCGACGCTGTTGGTCAGGCCGTAGGTCGTGTTGGTACCGTAGGCCACGCGGGCCGTGACGGGTTCGCTGTTGGTCCAGGTGATCGTGGCGGTGACCACGCCGGGCGTGACGGTGACGGGCCCGAGCACGGGCGGTGTGGCATCCACCTTCTCGTAAACGGCCACCAGGAGGATGTTGGTGGGATCGGTGGTGGCAAAGGTTTTTTGGAAGGTGGCGTTGGTACCGTATGGCGTTCCGTTCATCAGGAAGCGCCGGAAGACGTAGTAATCGGGGGGTTCGTTGGTCACGGCAGGCGGTGCACTGAAGGTGCCGGTCTGGCCGTTTGTGTAGATGCCGGCGCCGGTGACCGTGGCCAACCCGGCGGGCGAGGTTTCGGTCGTGACGACATGGACGAGGTGCGCCTCGGCATAGTGGGCGGTGAAGAACCGGTTGCTGTACAGGACCACGGTCAACACCGGGTTGGTGCCCACGGTAAGCCCGTTTTCGGTCCAGTGACTGAACCGGTATCCGTAGGCCGGCACGGCGGTCAGGGTGTTGGTCGAACCCCAGGCGTAGGTCCCGGTGCCCTGGACGGAACCGGCATCCGGAGGCTCGTTGGTGGCGGAGAGCTCGAACCGGGGCAGGCCGAACACGGCGGTGAGGGTGACGTCGCCGTTCAGGTTGAACGAGTACTCGGGGCTCGTACTGCGGATGATGCCGCCCTCGGCCCAGTGACGGAAGATGTACGGGGCCTCGTTGGTGATGGGGGTGGCACGGACCGTCACGAGGGTGCCGGCCGGATAACTGCCGCCGCCGGTGACGGTGCCGGCCCCGGCGGGCACGACCGTCAGCGTGAGCGTGTAAACCCGGGTGATGGCAAAGCCGGTCTGGGCCACGTTGTTGGCTTCGGCCGATTCATGGCTGGTGCCGTCGAATTCGTACACCTCGCGTTCGGCATCGGTCATGACCTCGACGAGGTAGGTACCCGGTGCGGTGGCGGTGAAACCGATCTGGCGTTCCACCGTGGCGCCGGGAGGCAGGTTGGTCTCCACGGTGTAGGACTGTTCGAACACGGTGGTGGCCGTCGACTGGTTCCGCACGCGCACGCGGTCCCTGAACCCGGCCGGGGCCGTGCCGGAGCCGCGGTTGGCGGTGGTCCAGCGCAGCGTGCGCGTCCCGGACGGATCGGGCTCACCGAGCTGCAGGTCTTCCACCCGTAGATCCGGATAGTCGGCCAGGGCGATCTCGATGGGTTGTTCGCTGGCCGTGACGTTGTCGCCCTCCAACAGGAATTCATTGACCGTGTCGGTGTCGTCGGTCTTGACCACCAGGTACCAGGAACCGCTGATACCGTGCGGCAGGTTGACCGTGGTGGAGACGACGTAACCTTCACCCGGCTGCAGGGCGCCCGTGTGCGGGATCAGACCCAACGTCAGATCGGTCTCGTCCAGACCGGGATCGGTCGAGAGGACGACCCGATCGTACCATATGCCGACCGCGGTGGCCTGCGATCCGATGTTGGTCACCGCGAAGGCGAACGAGAACGGATCTCCACTGCGCAATCCGCTGGTGACCGGGATGTCCAGGGCCGTGACCTGCAGGTTGGGATACACCACTTCGGCGGTGGGCACCACCAGCACATCCAAGATGTACTCGCTCATGACGCCGGCCGAACCGACCTGCGATCGGACCAATGCATAATATCGTGCGGTTTGTTCGATGCGTACCTCGGCCACGCCATCGCCGGGCCGTCCACCGGGTGCCTCGGTCATGTACGAGCCGTCCTGCCGGTAGACGCTGACCACGGGCAGCAACGGACTGCCGAGCGGTTGGCGGGTACGGACGAAGACCGTCTGCCCCGCCTCGATGGTGCCGAGGTCGAAGTAATCGAGGTCGGCGTCCGTGGTAACGGAGCCGGCCATTCTGGCCGTGCGGCTCGTACCGTTGGTGCTGAAGGCGAGCGTGGAAGCCTGGGCCTGCGAATCGTTGGGTTCGATTTCCACCGGCAACCCGTTCCGATAGAGAGAGACCCGGATTCTGTATTCGCCATAATAACTCCAGTTGTAGGTCACCCGCAGTCGGTAAGTGCCATCGTTGGTCAGGGTGATCGGCGGCGTCAGCAACAGTCCGTTGTTGGCGGCGTACCAGCCCGCCAGCGAGCTGCCGTCGGGCCGGTACAGGGTGTAGTAGAGTCCGCTCCCGCCGGGGTTCCCGGGAGTATGGGCCGCGATCACCAGGATGTCCCCTGCCAGGGCCTCGAACTGCCAGAAATCGGCATCACTGCTGTTGAGCAGGAACCCGCGTCCGCCACCGGAGAACAGGTCGGGCTGCGCATTGGTCAGGACCAACGGCGTGGCCGAAGCCGAATCTCCGTTGGGTTCGATTTCGGTGGTGAACCCGGCGACCTGGGCGATGCGGAACTGGCGCGTCCAGGGTGCCTCCAGGGGCCGGCCTGCGCGGTCCTGCAGGGCCGTCCTCGCGGTGAACCGGTAGAGGTCCGGCCCCAACGGCCCGTTTACGACCCGATACGCAATGGTCGAGCCGCTGTTGTAGGTCGTCGTCGGAGTCACGGTAAAGAGGCGGTCGTCCGTGGTGTTGAGCTGCCCGTCCGGACCCGCGCCGCGCAGTTCGTAACTCTCCGGGTCGTTGGCCGTGGCGGGATCGAGATCTTCCGAGAAGACGAGGGTGAAGCCATGGAACAGGTTGGTTATTGTCGTTCCTTCCGCGGGCAGCGTATCACTCAGGATCTGCGGAGGTGCGGCATCGGCCAGCTCCAACAGGAGGAGGTACTGGGCGTCCAATCCGGGTCCTCCGGCGTCCGAGGGCCCCAGGCCGGCCCGGGTCACGCCATTCTGCAACGTGCCGTTCCGGCCCTGCGGACCACTGTCGGTTGCCACCGTGCCCTGCCCTTCGTTGAACCGCCAGTATCCGGCCAGGCCCGGCTCACCTCCTGTGAGCGGCCCTGCGAGACGTGCCTGGATTTCCTCACCGGTCAGGGGCCGGTCCCAGATGGCCACTTCGTCAATGTAACCCGGGAAGTACTCGCCGCAGCAGATGTCTCCGCCGATGCGCGTTCCCTGTGCGGTGGCCACGTAGTTGGAATCCACGGGTGCCGCCGCGACAAACTGTCCGTTGATGTAGAGTCGGGCCGCCAGCCCATCACAGGTGGCCGCCACGTGATACCACGTCCCCGGCACGGCCTGCGTATCTGCGGTGACCGTCTGGCTGCAGCCTCCGGGCGGCCTCAGCACCACGCCCAGCCGGCCGTCCTGCATGACCAGGCCCCAGTCACGACACTGTGCCAGGCCGCCGGCAATGGCCCTTCGACCGCCCGGCAAACTGTTCGGTCGCACCCAAGCCTCGACCGTCCACTGACTTCCGGGCGACCAGGCCCCGAGGTCCACATAATCGTTGCTTCCGTCGAACAGGAGTGCGTGCTCACCATCCCCGCGGTAACCGGCGGGTCCGGCCTGGATCCGGGCGTAATAGCTTCCTCCGGCGTCGGGCGGAACCACGTATTCGACGTTGGTCACGCCGGGCAGCCCGCTGGCCAGGACGCTCCCGTCACCGTCCAGGATACCGAGCACGCCGGCCAATCCGCTGCTCATGGGCCTGGCGTAGCCCACGCGGATCAAGGTTCCGGCGGCGATGTTCCCCAGGGCGAACACGTCTCCCGGG